>QXWR01000023.1 GCA_009911065.1 Clostridiaceae bacterium
ATGACCATGGTTTTAATAAAGGTTTCAGGATACGCTTCTCTGCGAAAGATTAGTGTCCTGGAACCTTTTCCGTTCTCCGTTCTCCGTTCTCATGTCATTATATCGGTTAATTCTGTGACAGGCAACCAGAGTAATTATGGGTCGGTACAAAAGGGTAGCAACATTAATGGGCTGAAAGAAAGAGAAAAGGTAGAAGATTTGTTGGCACAGCAGGAAAAAGACATTCTTAAGCAAGTTTAAAACTTGATTCATTTGGAACGTATTCAGGACACGTCTATGTCCTTTTTAGACCCGTCATATAGTTGTCGCATTTCGTGATAGGTTTATGTTACGATTCCCATATAAAATAAAGCAGATATTAAGGAAGAACAGGAGAATGGTTTAATGAGAGAAGATCATGATCTGTCTGCGGATAAGCTGCCATGTTACAGGAAGATACAAACTCTTGGCGCAAAAGGCGGTTTGTGGGTGGTGCGGGAATCCGTGACGGGAAAAACATTTGTCATGAGAAAGCTGTCCTGGGAGAATCGGGAAGTCTATGAAAGGCTTATGAGCATCCGCCATCCTAATGTGGTCCGGGTTCTTCATGTGTTTTCGGATAAAGGGACTTTTTATGGGGTGGAGGAATATGTACAGGGGCGCTCTCTTTTTTGTATCTTAACACAGAGGGGAACATTTGGCAGCAAAGTGATCTCGGTGGGGGAGCAGATATTGAGAGGGCTTTCCGTCCTGCATAAAAACGGCATCATTCACCGGGATATTAAGCCGGAGAATGTGATGATGGATGAAAAGGGAAAGGTGAAGCTGATTGATTTTCATATTGCCAGGGTTTTTTATGGTGAAAAAGAAAGGGATACTATGTTAAAAGGGACGAAAGGGTACGCTTCGCCGGAACAGTTCGGATACAGGCAGACCGATTGCCGCACGGATATTTATTCTCTGGGGGTGACGCTGAATGAGCTGGCTGTGGGGAAACTTCCGAGGGAGGAGATGTGCAAAGGGGGACTGGGAGTTTTTATACGCAAATGTACGGAGTTTGATCCGAAACGCCGCTTTCAGACGGCACAGGAGGCACTTAGGAGGCTTAAATGGCTGGAAAAGGGATACAGGCTTGGAAGGCAAGGGCGGAAAATCATGGGGAAAGCAATTTTCAAACACGTCTTAGGCACTGTGCCGGCAGTACAGTACAAAAGGGGGCGGCGGGTATATAATAGAGGATGATCATACTACATATCTTCAATATGACCAGCCAGTATTCTTACGGTACGCCAGAACTGGCTTTTTTTGGACGGGTCCGTTCCTTTTAAGGAAGAGGCTATCTCTGCCGGGAGGGCGGTTTCCTGTTCCATCCGGTCAAAGAGCAGGGAGTCGGTGCTGATGCCCAGTACGGATGCGATGCGGCACAGACTTTCTACGGATAGTTTTCGGGAACCCCGTTCGATATGGCCCACAAAAGAGGTCGACAGATCACAAGCCTCCCCCAGCTGTTCCTGGGTGAGACCAATCTGTTCCCGCTGTCTGCGGATTCTTGTCCCGATTTCAAGGTAATTGACGGAATCGTTCATGGAAACCTCCTTTAAAAAATAGTATACACGGATAAAAAGATTTGATAAATGCACCAAAAGTAGTATAATAGCTACTATAAGAATTATTAGCGTTGATCAGAGTTGGTTTGTCTGATGGCATGGAGAAACAGGAGGCGTCGATGAAAAAGGTTACAGAGGAATTGGTAAATGAGATTACACAGGGAAAGAGCGTGGCAGAGTATCTTGCTTCCAATAGGGGAGAATTTTTGGATATTCCGCTTTCTGCGCATCTGAAAGAATTGCTGCAAAAAAAGGGGATGCGGGTATCCCAGGCAGCGGACAAATCCAATAAAGGGGAGTATATTTATCAGGTGTTTCGCGGAATTAAAAATCCGGGCAGGGATGTGGTCCTGTGCATTGCGTTGGCCATGAAGCTGGATTTGGAGGAAACCCAGCATTTACTGCGGATTGGACGTATGGCTTGTCTGGATGCCCGAAATAAAAGGGACTCTATAGTTATATTCGGGATTGCGCGGGGGATTTCCGTGGTAGAGGTCAATGATATTCTTTATGAGTTTGGCGAGGAGTGTTTATAGGAAGAAGGGGGAGATTTTTTTGGGTTTAAAACTACTGGAGATAAAGCCGGGGGAACTGGACCGGAGACTGGAAAGCTGGCTTGACAGCATCGGCTATGTGACAGAGCCGGATAAGATTGTTTTTCACGAGTAAATGGGGGAAGAAGATATTAAAAAGAGGAGGATTTTGGGAAGTGGCTGATTTTTTGATTACGTTTTTTCTTGGGCTTTTTGGAATACACCGGTTCATGAAGAAAAAATATGTGACAGGATTTATATGGCTGTTTACCGCGGGATTGTTTGGCATTGGCTGGATTGTGGATGTGTGTATAGCTTTTGGGAATATGGTCAAGGGGGGAGAAAAAGAGGGGGATAAGGCAGAACAGGCGGGATCGGTGAATCCGACAGGAGCAGGACAGGCGGGACTGATGGTTCAGCCCCAGGCAGGCCAAAAAGGACGGCAGGCGGCAGGCCAAAAGATCCAGACTGGTCAGCCTCAATCATCCGGACAGACGAAAGATGGTGAGAAAAAGGGATTTTGGGCGTCATGGAAAGAAAAAGCGATTAAAGACAGACAGGAAAGGGCAGTAAGAGATGCATATAAAAAGGAAGAAGAAAAGAGAAAACCGAAGATAAATAAGATTAAGCATACAAGGGCGTTGACACCCCAGGAACAGCAGAGCATTGATACATTAAACATGGAAATTACAAAGTTATATAATGATTATAAAATTAAAAGATTAACTTATAATGATTATTTGTGGGGGAGTCTGCGATTTGAGAGTCAGATAAAGGAAATCAGGAGACGGGCAGAATGGTACGAAACCATAGAACTTCCTCCGGAGGTGGACCCGGATACTCCCATTTATGTGGATGAAGAAGCGATCCGGAACCGTATTACGGGATTGTTTTAGACAAAATGGGACATTATCTAAAAACGATACAGAGAGGACAGGATATTGGACAGGGAAGCAGTACGGCGGAAGATAAAAAATCTTTTGGCTTTAGCAGAGAGTGATAATGAGAATGAGGCTTTGGCTGCCGTACAGGCGGCCAGAAAACTTATGATGAAGTACCATATTTCTGTGGAGGAAGAGAAGGGGAAAGAGGGAATCCAAAAGAATATAGCAGTAAAAGAGTTAAGATTTAAGAGGATGCCGATGAAATGGCATCATTTGATGCTGGCATGGATTTTGGCAAAGAATTTTCGGTGCAGGACATTTTGTCGATCGAAACCTGTTATTTGTACCTGTTTTCTGGGATTTGAGGAAGATGCCCATGCCGCCCTGATGCTGATGGAGTACCTGGTTCGGTTTATGGAACAGGGAGCAGCGGCATACAGGGGGAGCAAAAGCCAGGAATATGGTTGGAGAGACGGATTTTGCGTGGGAGTTGACGATGCGTTTAAAAAACAGGACAGAGAGGAGCCGGGATATGAGATCATGGCGGCCGTACCCCGGGAAGTAAATGAAGCATTTGAAAAGTTGAAGCTCATGAAAAAAAGCGGCAGCAGGCCCACGGAGCATATGGCTTTGGATGGGGCGGCGTTTTCCAGCGGGAAGATAAGCGGGAGAAGGGCAGTAGACGGACGGAGTATTCCTTTTTATGGAAGGCGGGAGATTGGCAATAAGGAATGAACATAAGTGTGTGTTATGGGCGGGACGCGCTGGGAGGGATATATAGTTGAGTACTTATGTTATGACGGATATTCACGGGCATTATGACCCTATGAAACGTATGCTTGATAAAATCGGATTTTCTGCAGGTGACAGGATGATTTTGGCAGGGGACTATATTGACAGAGGGCCGGACAGCTATAAGATGCTTAAGTGGATAGAAAGTCCTGGGGAAAATGTCATTCTGGTCAGAGGGAACCATGATGAAGAATTTCGCTGTTATGTGGAAGTGATGGGAATGATCTTTGAAAAATACGGACTGAAAACTTCCAGCCCAGAGGATACCATACGGGCGTATCGGACGGCCAGAGGGCTTTCTTCCTATTTTGACGTGTACGGTACTGTGGGAAATCTGATGGAAGAAAAGAGGATGTCATTTCACCAGTTGTCAGAGTGGGCGAAATGTATTAAAAACATGCCGTATTTTTATGAGACTGCCATAAAGGGGAAAAGGTGCATCATTGTCCATGGCGGTTATGTGGAAAGCCTTGCCTGTTTGGAGGGAGCAGATATGGATGGTTCTTATGACTCATTGGAGGACTTTTATCTGAAGGCCAGGGATGATGCGTATATTTACGGCGGTGTGGAACACGGAATGGTCATAGCAGGCCATACGCCCACTACGGCAATGTATGAACTTCCTTTTAATCATGGAAATGTTTACCGTTTTTATGACGAAGAGACGGATTGTATATTTTATGATCTGGACTGCGGCTATGCATTTAAAGACATTGAGCCGGAAGGGAAACTGGCCTGTCTGCGGCTGGAGGATGAGAGGATTTTTTATGTTTAAGAGTCTTCAGTAAAGGAGGGGACAAATGAATCTGAACTTAATTAAAAGCGATCTGCAGAAACTGGGAGAAGAAGTTTTTGACAGACACACAGAAGAGGTTTTTCAGGCATTGGGAGCCATATGCCGCTGCAGAAATGTGGTGCAGGATTGGGAGATGTGGAAATGGAGAGATACGATATGGATGCCCATAGCAGAAGAATTGCATGGGGAATCCTTTCAGGAGCTGAACCGCGCACTGGAGAATAGGGAGAAATGGACGGAGGAGAAGATTCCCCTCAAAAATTTCCTGTTATCCGGCGTCCGACTGATGGTGGGTATCCATAAATGGGAAAAAGAGAAGGAAGAATGGTTTGAGTGGATGTCTGACCAGATTTTAGTAAACCAGTATTCGGGGATTCGTCTGTTTCAGGAATATATCTACCTGCTGGGACTGGTGAAAATCCGGGAAGGCAGCAGCTTTCAGGAATTGGTGGAAATGTTTCGTTTTGCGGTTCCCACAGGAAAGCAGAAAACTTATGACCAGGGATGTGAGGAAATCGGGCGCAAACTGAGAAAAGAACGGAATGCATCTATGCGGGAAACCGTGGAGAAACGGTTTGACCGTTGGATAAAGATGGCAAAGGGAAATGAAAGCGCCCATGTGGCTGCCCGCTTCAACGAAATATACAGGGCGATGCCGGAGAATGCGTTTCATGAATGGGTAGAGGCCCGGTTGTCCCAAGGGGCAGATCTGGAAGCGTTTCGTCAGGCGGGTTATGGGATAGATGAAATGGAACCGGAGGAGCTGAAAAGCTTTTTATTAGAGAGAAAGAATAACGAGTTGTGCCGTTTGGCGGAACTATTTGTTTATGGAGAAAAAAATGTAAGGCTCCGGCTTTTGAAACAATTGTCAGATGAAGAACAGGAAATCTTGTTGGAAGACTGGATGAAATCTTTTTATCCCAGCTTTTGGTCTGATCTGGAATCCAGGATGAACAACATAGAGGCCCATGTGGAAGAAGTCCGGAATCAATCCATGGAGAAGGATTAAGCAGCCTGCTGCAGGACATGACGAGAAAGGCGGAAAAGATATGTGGAAATTAGTAGAAGCGGAATTAAGGCGGGATGCCCTGAAATATGCAAGGGAAGCTCTTTTCGGATACCGGATACAGGTATATCAGGTATTGGAGACAATCTGTCAATACAGTGAGATAGCCAGAAACAGCGGACTCCTTGCGCTGGAAGAATACTGCGAAAACGCAGAGGAAGAGGATACGCCGCTGGCATCCTTGTGGAAAGATGCTGTAGCCGCAATAGTAGACGGTAGCGGACTGGAACAGCTAAGACAGGGGATTCGCCTGGAGCAATATTCCGGATACCAGCTGTATTTGGCGTATTTGTATTTTTTGGGCGCCTGTATGATCAAGAATTACCCTCCGAAGCCGGACATTCTTCTGGACCGGTTTCGTACACTGGTTCCAGAGGAAGCGCAGGAAGACTATGATGAGGATTTTCGTTTACTGCGCGAAATGTGGCAGAAAGAGAAGCAGAAAATGGATGAGACGCATATGGAAGAGAACTTTTCAAAGTTTTCCAGGACAAAGGATTATTTTCATAAACTGTTTTATCACATGGAGGAGGAAGGGATTTGCTGTATGATGGAAGAGATTGACTATCTAACTTTGGAAAAAGCACTTTCCTGCGCGGATAAAAAACTGAGAGACCGGTTCCGAAAAAATCTGCCGGAAAAGATGCGGCAGGAAATTTCTTACCGTTGGTGGACAAAAGAAGATTATTGGAACTATTATGGATGTGACACAGAGGAACGTCGGAAAGCGATGAAGAGAATGATCTGTATGGCGGGAGGATTGTGGAGCAGATCTTTAGTGGATGATTCCGGGGCCATGCGCCTGAAACTTGTTTGGATTTGATGTTTCTTATGATTTTATGGAGCATCGTTTTTATCAGGATGATTACCGTTTCCCCCTGGGGTGGATGGATGTACCGGATAAAATTGATGATGACTTTGTGGATGGGACATGATACGGATACCACAGCCTGCGTAACGGGAGGTCTGGCTGGAATCCGTAATGGATTGCAGGGAATTCCAAAGCGGTGGCTCAAGGCATTAAAAGAAAAGGTGGAACGCCTGCTGCGTTTGCTTTTCTCAAAGGGAAAAGCATAGGCAACAATATATATAAATTGACTGCATAGGATGTTTTGTTCGAACATGTGTATTGACATCCCTGCGCCTTTTTGCAGGGGGGATCTGGTATGCCATTCTGACGGAAAGCCTTTTGTGCTTGATTATATCGCTGCCTGGGATCGGGGAAAATGGTTGGAAAACGGATTTTCGGAAGAAGAGGCAGAACAAGGAGACCAAGAAAGAACCAGATGTTTTCAAAATGGAAACTGTTTCGGCATGTGGACGTATGGATATGAGATACGCGAGAACTTTGGGGTATGGTACAAGGACCTGGGTTACAGGGAGTATCTGGATCTGGAATATTACGAAAGGCCCCTGGAAGGGAAAGAACGGGCATTAAAGCTCATCAGTGAATACTTAAAGGGAAACTGCGATCTTGAGCTGCTGCTCAACGGCTATGTGTTTGGACTGCTGGATGGGAAACAGAAACAGATCCTGGGGAATTATCACAGCGCTTATACGAAGGAGTGGAGGAAGATTATGGGGCTGGATGCCTGAAGACGGAGAAGCAGTTGCGGCTCCCGGGGAGATATGATAAAATGAAGACAGTTTGAAAATCGTTACGAAGAGAAGGAATAAAACCATGGCGGATCTTATGATTCACCGGGGCAGCAGTCAGATTGGCGGCTGCTGTACCCAGATCAGCACAGGAGAGAGCCGTATCCTCATAGATTTCGGGGCGAATCTGCCGGGGACGGACCAAAATGCCGGGATAAAAGACTCGGAAATGTTTCAAAAGGTGTTTGGCTCTGTCAGGAAGGGCGCTGTTTTATTTACCCATTACCACGGCGATCACTACGGCCTTTTTAAGGAGATCCCCGACGATGTTCCCATGTACATCGGTTCTCTGGCAAAAGACATCCTGGAGATCCTTGTTCCTTATATGGACCGGGGAGCAGAGAAAAAAGGGCTTCCCGCGGTGGAGCGGATGCGTACTTATGAAGCCGGAATATGGATCACGCCCGTTCCCGGAATCCAGGTCCTTCCTCTCTACGTGGATCACTCTGCCCTGGATTCTTATATGTTTTACATCAGGGTTTCCGGAAAAAGCATCCTATTTACCGGGGATTTTCGGGAACATGGCATTGTGGGCCAGAGGGGACGCTTAGAGCGGGTACTCAAAACATATGTGCCCGGGCCGGTGGATATTCTGATTACCGAGGGTACCATGCTCAGCCGTTTGGGAGAGGCAAAGAATCTGCTTGTTAAGTCAGAGCAGGAACTGGGTGAAAAAGCAGGAAAACTTTTTGAAAAGCATAAATATAATTTTGTACTGGTTTCTTCCACGAATCTGGACAGTATCATGGAGTTTTATCATAATACGCCAAAGAATCTGCGGTTTGTCTGTGATTTTTACCAGGCGCAGGTCCTGATTACGGCTATGAGAGACATGGAGAGAAGGGGCAATTTCCCGGAATACCGGCCATCAAAGAAACATCCCGTGGTATGGGTATTGGGAAAGCCGGACAGCCGGTGGGCAAAGCTTCGCCGGATTGGGGATTCCATGAAACATCCCCTGTGGTTTCGTTCCGTCACGGAAGAGGAACTGGAGCGGGACGGCTTTGTTATGCTGACCCGAAAAAATACCCGTCCGGAGGACTACGTAAGTCCTTTTGAGAAACTGCTGGATAAATTCTTTGACAGAGACGGGCAGATTATTTACTCCATGTGGAAAGGGTATCTGGAGGAGGAACATGCCGACTGGCAGCTGCTCCGGTTTATCGGCGGGCGCCCTTATGAGTCTTTACATACCAGCGGACACGCCTATGTGGAGACCATTGCCAGACTGATCGGGCTGGTAAATCCGAAAATTATCATTCCCATGCACACAAAATCTCCTGAGGACTTTACATTCATCCCGGAATTTGCCCCTTATCGTGACCGGGTGCAGGTGCTTCGGGACGGAATCCGGCTGCCGCTTTGAGAGCATTCCCGGAGATTCTTTGAATGAAAGGGGGAAAATAAAAATGATGAAAAGAGCATATAGAATGAGTATCATGGATGGACAGGTTGTGGCACAAAAAGTGATGGAAGAGGATCAATTGCTTGAGAGAGGCGCACAGGAGTTAGACGAATATCTTGAGTTAGAAGGCAGATATGTTGGAGTCTTTGTTCTTTTGCATGAGGATGGTGTGGCGCAGTATTTAGATTCCGGCACACTTTATACATTGGATGGAGAAATATTCGTTATGGAGTATCCGCAATTTATGGAGTCCGGGAAGATGTATATTGTCTGGGATGATGAGTTGGATGAAGTGTATGAAGATGACACAAAAAGAGGGAAAGCAGTTCCGGTGGTTTTACTGTAAATCACTTTTTTCGCTGCTTTCTGAGTCCGTGAAGTTCCTGAAATCAGGCAGAGTACCATGTTTACCTGGTACAGGCCTTGATTGCGGCTATGAGGGACATGGAGAGAAAGGGGCAGTCTGGCTGCCGTTTTGAATGAAAGGAGAGAGGGTATGAGAAGAAAACTGACACTGGAAGAAAGGATCGCATGTTTTACGGTTGATTTTGTAAAAGCAGTCGCGAGGATCAATAAAAATCTGATTTATTATGAACATTGTATGTATATCGGAAAGAAAATGATTCCGTTTTCGTGGATTATAGGAGCGAAGGAGACAGTGGAGACAGCGGAGTATTGTTTGAAGGAGGCGGACAAATTTCAGGACGGAAAAAACGCAGTTACACTGTCAGGGAAAGACGAGTGTGTGGCGTACATGGCGTGTGATGGGGAATTATGCGATAAACTATATGGGTATTCTGCGTATCAGGAGGATATTTATGGAGATGGTGATGAAGCAGAGAAACTGTGGCATAAACTAGGGGATATTTCAGGCAAATATAATCTCTGGTTTGACTTTAGCGGCCGCGGTTCCCTGATTTTTTATGACAATGCCTATACGAAAATTAACTGTCTGCTGAAATATGAATTTTATGACGGAGAGAGAACAGACAGCCCGATTGCAATCGTAGGACCGGATGGCACTGCAACGACGATGCTCAGGGCCTATGCGTATGGCGGCCAGATAGGGCGGATAGCAACAGACGGACGCGATTCCAGTTTGGCAAAAAGCAGGGAATATCCGAATTATTTAAGTGAAGCATATTTTTCGGAAGGTAACGAGATTGACAGGAAGTACCTGGAGTATATGGAGGAACGGTATGCACAAAGAGAAGATGCCTACAAGGGGGATTCCCTTTGTGAGAAATTAAGTTACCGGCTGCGGGAACTGTTACATGAACCCTGGGATTGGGGGCTTACGGAGTCTGAATATTTAGATCTGATTCTGAAGGCGGCACAGAAAAAATTTACGAAAAAGGGCGGAGATCTGGGCGAGCGGAGAATCCAGACAGCGATTGTAAAGCAGCATATGAAAAAGGACCCGGAGGATGGCTGGTGTGTGGTGGATATGCAGTACACGGTTAAAAAAGAACTGAGCCAGTCTAAAATATTTACGCCGGACATGGTTGTATTTGATAAAAATCGTGGCTTTGGGTTTATTGAATTGAAATACGCGGATGCGAGTACCGGGAATCTGGGGAAACATTATACAGATACCCGGAATATCATACAAAACAGCGAAGCCGTAAAAATCATTACGGAGGAGTTAAAAGAAAGGAGCTTTTATCTGTGGGAGTATGGTTTGATAAGCGACGCCATCTATCAGGCGATGAAGGCTTTTGATGTCCCAAAGCTCTGGCAGGGATTTTTATTTGTGGGCGGCAGGCGTGAAAACGCAGTCGGATTTGTAAAAGGACTGGCCAAAAAATACACGGACATCAGGACAGACGGGGACTGCCGTTTTGCTTTCTTTCCATATGAAGAAGAAAACAGTGCCGACAGTATCAATAAGATTCGGCTGGATTTTCATTCCATGGAGGCTTACGAGTATTTTGCAGCAGGGGAAAAGAATGAGTAAAGGCATTTTCTGGTTTCCCTGCTTGGTGGGAGCGGAAGGGGAGCTTATTTTTACGGACAGGATTGAAGCCCGCATTACTCCCGAAACGGCCGCTCCCAATACCCATAAGGATTCCTGGAAGGCGGTCACGGCAGGCAGAAAGGATCTGAGAGGAATTCCCTGGAATTATTTCCCCAGAGGGCGGGTGGAAATTTCCCGTGGAAGAGCCCTGGTGTTTATGAATCCGCAGATTTTAAATTGTGAAAATTATCTGGAACGGATTAGGGAAAAATTTGGAATCGGACACCTGGATATCCGGGTCAGGATTGATAATTCCGCCCATTATCAGTGTACCATATTGGAGGATATGGAGAACGGTTCAGAAAGTCTCTCGTATTTACGAAAGGGAAAAGAAAGACGGGGAAAGCCCCTTAGGCGGTTCCCAGGTATCCATAAAGGAACTGAGATTCAAGAGGACATCCATGAAACAACATTACCTGATACTGGCTTTTATTCTGGCTAAAAATTTCCGGTGTAAAACATTCCACCAGTACGGAGAGACCCCTCGTATCAAATTCATTGGGTTTGAGGAGGATACCTTCGCCGCTCTGGCCCTTCTTGAATATCTGCTCCGGTTTATGGAACAGGGAGCAAAGAAATACGCAGGCCTGAAAAATCAGGAGCAAAGCTTTAGAGACGGATTCTGTATGGGAGTTCTTGAGACTTTTGAGGCGCAAAGTAAGGAAGAGCCAGGATATGAGCTTATGTTGGAGACTCTGGCAGAGGTGACGGAGGCATATAAAAAACTGGACCTTAAGAAAGAACCTGCTGTGAAAAGCAGGATACCGTATTCCATAGATATGAGTGCCTTTTCTTATGGAGAAACCTGCGGGAGACAGGCAATGGACCGGAGAAGTATCCCGCACGGGGAATAAGAACCTTTGGACACGTCATATAAATGTCGCTGTATGCCGGAGGGATATGGTACGATATCGTCAGATATAGTACCTGCGCCGATTCGCATCCGTCCGAAGGGCGGATAAATACCAGGGCGAATCGTGTGCATCCGCCGGAGGCAGCATGTCAGGAACATGCTACAATAAGCTCATCAAAGGAGGAAGCGCCGAATGGATTTAAAGCGATGGATTTATTCTCCGGACATAGCCCGGTGGCTGTCCGAAGGGAGAGATTTGAATCTTACGGAACTGACAGACTGCATTCTTTCCGCGCCCCACAGAACCTTGGGCGAAAAGCTGGAGGGTCTGCGGGAGCTTTGCCGGGAAGCCAGAGAGGAACGGCAAAGGGAAGCAGGTGACGGCGGTTCGCCTTTTGGGTCCGTCAGGGAAGACGCACCGCGGGAACTGGAGCTTCTGGATAAGAAAATCGAGACGGGGGAAACCCTGGAGGAGATTCTCCATATGGTGGGCGGATTCAGGAATCTTTATGAAACGGATATCTTCTGCCGTGGAAGCCGGGAAGAATATATAAAAAAGCGGATTTTTTCTCTTCCACAGCCCGGAGTCCAGTTTATCAGGGAGCAGATCAGAGAGGCAGCGGACAGATACGGGATCAGCACAGAATCTTTTTTTGGAGTTCTCCGCAAATTTTATAGGAGGGGAACCCGGTATCTGGAGCTGGAATGGAATATCCTTCTGAACCCGGAGGGAGAGGTGATCTACTGCCTGCCGGAAACTGCTGAGGCCGAGGAGCGGGGGGACTATCGGATCGGTCCCTGTGATTATCACTACCTGAGGCTTCCTTATCCTTCCGGGACCCTGGTGGAGACCATGGCATCCCCCTTTTTTCCGGCTATAAAGGGGATACTGGTAAACCGGACAGAACCCTGGGAGGAGGAGTTTGACCGGGAGGATGAGCAGTGGCTTGTGTACCGGGATACTCTGCATGAGAGCCAGGATGCCGGGATCGGAGTAATCCTTTTGAATCACTATGCCTCTTTTGCCTTCGGAGCGGATTTTATCCTTCCGTTTATTCAGTTTTTTAGGAGATATGATGGAACGCTTTCGGAGAGTGAGAGGTGGCTGGGAGAGCTGGGAGAGCTTTTGAAGAAGGATAAGAGCTGCTTTGCCCTGATCTTAAGGGACAGGCAGCCGGGGAAGCGGCCGAAAGGAGAGGCTGACCGTCCACTGGCTTATGTGAGGGAGCTGGAAAAACGACTGAAGCAGGAAAAAACAAAACGACTGGCCCGGGAGAAAAGAGAAATGAAAAGAAAAGGGGGATGAAATTCTATGGGAAAGATCCGTGAAGAAGCGGAGGCGGCCATAAAGAAGTATGGGAAAGAGGCTTTTTTAAACTACCGGGACAAGGTTTTCGATGCCATAGAGTCCATCTGTTTTTGCCTGGAATTTTTACAGAACCAGGAGGACTGGGGCAGCAAAAGGGCGATTCCTCTAAGGGAGGATTCTTTTACACAGGAAGTATGGGAGGAGTTTTTTTCAAAACAGTATGACCAACAACATCAGGCGCGTGGAGTTCATGAAGCTGAGAATGGAACTGGATGAAGAAGACATACCGCTGAAAAATTTCCTTTTTTAGGGCTCGATCTTATGATGAATGGCCGTTGGTGCGACCTGGAAAGTTTTATGCAGTTAATGGAAACGCAGATCATGACAGATCAGTACACGGATTACCGAGCATTGATTGAGGCTGCCTATGTAATGGGACTTCTGGAAGTGTGGAGTTTCCAGTGCGGAACCGTGATTCTCAATCCACATTTGGAATTTATCGGAGACGAGCAGATGGAACTGCTTGATGACTGTATGTCATTTCCCAAACTGCTGGTTCGGGTCAGACGTTACCGGCATTGTATTCTGACGTATCTGGATGAAAACTGGGTGGAACAGAAAATGCGTATGGACGACGATATGTCTGAACTTATTCAGCATGAGTATGATTATCTGGATGGAATTCTGGCAACCATGCGGGCGATTGACAATAAGTCGTTTGTAATGAAAAAGCAGAAGGAAAACTAAGGAGACCAATTCTTGACCGGGATGGGATGCCGTGGTTTAGACAAGAGGATGCTTTGGAGGAGAAGAATGATTTTGGGAGAGAGCCGGCAGACATACTGGCTGGAAATAATCGAAAAGGAACTGGAAAAACTGGAATCGGGAGATATGAGAGCGCTTTTGACGGTGTATTGTGCTTTTGCGGTGGGAGATAAAAAACTGATGAGACAGGCCGGACATGCCATACAAAAACAGTTGGAAAGCCTTACTTTGAGGCAGATGATCGGGCTTTATGAGCGCTTTCGCACATTTACTTCTCTGGAATGGAGCATTGACTGGTCCTCCCTGTCGCTGAACTCCATTCTGAGGGCACTTTGTGGGAAAGACCAGGGGGAAGAGCGGAAATATGTACTGATTTTAGGGACATTTCATCCCAATGGATATTTCCGGGAGCGATGTATGGAAGAAATGGCAAAGGAAAGCGGAGCGCTCCCCTATCTGATGCTCCGGGCCAACGATTGGGTGAAGCCTGTAAGGGAAAAAGCTTTTTTTCTTTTGAACCGTTATATCGCTTCATGCAGCGTTGAAGAAATTCTGTTTTCTATGCCGGTGCTGGAAAAGCTGGAGAGTTCTGGCAGACGTTCCGATGAACAGCTGCAGGAATTGAAGATACGGATATTTGCAAAACTGGAGCAGATCTTAAAAGGCGAAGGCTGGAGGGATATTTGGCCGGAAGATTTTTTTGTGCGGAAATCTCTGTACCGTATGGCAAAAGGTCAGGGGATTTTGCGTATGGAGCAGATGGATGAATGGCTTCGCAGGGAAAAGGATTCCTCTGGAATGACCATGCTTATTAAGGGAATTTTGTCTCATCCAGACTGCACTCTGGAGCGGGCCAAGAAGTATCTTATCTATCCCAGCGCTCAGATAAGAAAGCGTGCGTTGGCGTATCAGTATGAATGCCTGAAGGACAGCTGGCCGGGACTTGATTCCATGCTTCTTGATTCCAGCCGGGGTGTGAGAGAGTATGCCTCTTATATTCTGGAGAAACATACGAATCTGGATATCAGGGACTATTATCTGAGTCATTTAGGAGATGAACGGCCCGATTATGCGATTCTGGGGTTGTCTGAATACAGCCATCGAGGGAATGTGGCAGCGCTGCTTTCGGGGCTTAAAAATCCCATAAAAAGAGTACAGAAATACACATTGCTGGCGTTGGGATGGCAGGAAGATTTTGAAGATGAAGAACTTTTGTGGAAATATCTACTGGACGAACAAGAGGATATTTCCAAGGCTGCCTGTATTTCTATACAAAAACGGGGATTTTATCCTGGTGCAGAGAAACTATATTGTGCGTACTGCAGTTCAAAGAAGGAACACCAAAAGAGATACCTGCTGCGTCTGCTTTTAAGGGAGAATTCGTGGAACCGTCTGCCCTGGCTGATCCGCCTCTATAACGAAGGCCTGCCGGAGCAGGAAAAACAGAGCGTAAAGGGCGGCATTCACTGCCGTTTTATGTATGCACGGGTGCCAGAAATGCAGAAGGAAGAAATCTGCAGAGCATTAAAGGAAAAGGCCGGAGAACTTCCAAAAGGCATGGAAGAAGAAATCCGCTATGACATGAGGTTTGTATAGCAAGGCTTCCCTTAAAGCGTGTGTCCCATCCGTTTGATAATACGGATTTAGAAAAGGTTTTTGCAGCTTATCACATTTTGTCTGTTCGAAAATGTGATAGACCGTGTGTACCCGCAAAGTCCTGAAAATACTGAAAAATATCAGGTACTGCCTAATTGTCAATTATGGCGATTGGGCGGTATTTTTCTGTTATGTAGTGTTCCGAATGCCTTGGACGTAATCAAAGATTCCTTGGTATTTGGGAAAAAATGGCTCCTTTCTAATGAGAATTCAGATATCACCTCCTTAATGGCATGAAAAAAGCATCTTTCCACCAGAAAGTTGCGACGCAAGAATACGGCAGACGATGCCAAACGGTATAAAAATAGGAGCAACCCCAAAAGGCTACTCCTAAATGGTATTTGCAGTATCAGTTTGGCTTATTGATTAGAACAATTCTACACGACCAAGCAGCAGGTCTATTAGATTGCAATGGAAAATTCCGTTGTCATCATAGAAGTTATGAGGAATATCCATGCGAACAATGATTTTTTTGAAAAAGTCTTTTGTCAATATCAACGATGCAAGTTCAGAGGATTCCTTTTTATCCGTATCCATCTGGAAAGCTGACTGGATGTAGATTTTTTTATCTGCATCATTTACAATGAAGTCAATTTCTTTCTGTACATTTGCACCACCGGTACGGTCGGTCACTACACCAACATCAACGGAATATCCTCGACACAGAAGTTCATTGTAGATGATGTTCTCCATAATGTGGCCGGGATCATATTGGCGATAATTCAATCGGGCATTACGAAGACCGATATCCATGTAGTAGTATTTGTTAGGATACTTGAAATAGGTCTTCCCTTTGACATCATAGCGCTTCGCCATAGAAATAAGGAACGAATCCATGATGTGTTGCACATAGTTGGAAACCAGAGTGGAGTTGACCTTTTCATTCTTCATACTGGTCAGCGCATTGGCAATATTCGTAGGATTGGTCAGAGAGCTAATCTGTGAAGCGAGGAAATCCAAAATGTCATTCAGAATATCCTCACGCTCAATGCCGTTGCGCTCCACAATATCTTTTACATACAATTCGCTGTACAGAGAGAACAGGTAATCCTTTTTGTCCTTTTCATCTGTTAATGCCAGCAGGTGTGGCATGCCGCCGTAAAGCATATAGGTGTCCAGAGCTTTTCGCTCATCACCGCCCACATGAGAGTAGAACTCCTCAAAGGACAGAGGGAATACATGGATTTGGGTAGAACGGCCACGGAACTCTGTAGCGATGTCTTTAGACAATCCTTTTGAGTTGCTGCCGGTCACATATACATCCAAATTCTTATATGCCTTAAGTTCATTCAGCATATCATAGATGGAAACCTCAATTCCGCCATTTTCTTTGTCGATAACCTTGGTAGTAAGCTGAACTTCATCTATGAAAAGATAGAACTTCTCGTCTTTCTTTCCGGAAACAAGGTCTTCGATATATTCACAAAGCGTGATTGGATTTCTGAACTTATAGTAACGTCTCTGGTCCAACTCGATTTTTATGATATGGTCTTCCTGAACTCCCTGTGAGAGAAGATACTCATAGAATAGGTCAAACAGCAATACCGACTTTCCGCAGCGGCGGATGCCAGTGATTACTTTGACCTCGCTGTTCCACATATGATGAATCATACGATTCAAATAAGAATCTCGTTTAATCATTACAGTTACCTCGTACTTGCGACGATTACGTCGCTACTTTCTTGTATAGTATACCGCAATTTTCTTAAATTATCAATAGTACCGCAGAAAGTTTATGATAAAGTTGCGACATTTACGTCGCAAGTATAAGGTGAGAGACTTAGATTCCGTCCAGGATAATGTCGTCGATATACATTTCACGTTTCGGTTTTGCCATGCCGTGATATTACTTATGGCATTCCCAAAGGTCCAGTAACAAGCCAAACGGCATCAACTACACCTCATTCTGTGACAGATGAAGGTGGGCGATGTTGTAATACAAAAGTCGAGTAAATAACTCTGCGTCACTTACTCGACCACTGCGTTTTTTGATTTGTCCTCGCTGACCACATTGCGCTTGGTTCCCTTATACAGGGCCTCGGTGATAGCTGCCTTATAGTCAGCCAGATCCAGAGGAGAAGTCAGAAGCTCGAGAATATCCTCTGCCAGCAAATCACGCTTATTTTCCTTGTTCTTCAGATTGTGAATGAGAATGGACTGGTTTGCCAAGAGCGTAATAAGCCAAACGATCTCGCCGATGGCCATCTCAAAATTCTCACTCTTCATGAGCTTATCGTCTAAGTTCTCAAGGCCACCGTAGCGGCCAGCGATTTCCTTGGTGGCTTTTGTGGTGAGAATAAGCTCGTAATCCTCACCGCCGATAGTAATATTTGCGCTGCGTTCTGTATCCATCTATTAGCCCTTCTCTGCAGTAGCTGTGATAACAGGATCATAGACCTGCTTGTACCAGCTGGTGATGGTGTCGTTTGCCACACCGGTATCGCCTTCGGTGACTTCTGCCTGTCAAGGATGATTGCTGCTGGCGTCTGCCTTGTTGCGGGTAAGGACCGTACCTTCGATGGTAGGAGTGGAGAAGGTAATACTGATTTTTTGATGCTTTATAGGATACGAAAGGATTACCGATACAGTGTTTGTGCTGTACTTGGTCTAATAGATAGATGAATTTAGATGGTTTTATACAATGTTTAAACTGGCAGTATGAATATTTTACGAATGGAGAGAGTTTATATGAACGGAAAAATTACAGAAAAAGTCCCATATGGATTTATGAGACATGAAAAGTATGATGTAGTGGTAATGGATTGTGAAAAAATGGAATCAGTGAAATTGATGTTCAGCTTATGCCTTGATGGAATGAGTCTGGGGCAGATCAAGAATGTTATAGATTCTCAAGGGATTAAAGTATCCGGCCAAATATAAGAAAGATAAGGTAGTAGGGTAGCCTTTGGCAGAAATAAGAAAGATATTGTCAGATCCAATTTATGGGAATGAAAGATATAATGCTATAGCTAAGGAAGAATTAGAAATAGCAAGACGAATGTTGACGCTAAATACAAGAGTGGTAGGAAAACGTATGGAAATAAGTGCTTTGGTTGGAATTGCCATATGTAAGGAGTGTGGCAGTTTTTTGTGGAGAAGTCGGTATCAACCAGAGGGCGGACATATTTATATTATATGTGCGGGAAGAATAAAAAGGAAAGGGATATTCGACACATAAAATAGGAGTTGAAGAGTTAGACAAGAAAGTTTTGGAGAAAATGAGAAAAGCGATAGGAGATATAGAGGGGTTATGCTGTAAGGATCTAACAAGGGAAATTGCTATAAGATAATTGAAAGATAATGTATAATTCGTGAGTTTTAGTCAATTTTGACGATTACCGTTTCCCTCTGGGGTGGACCAACGCGCCGGATAAAATAGATGATGATTTTGTAGAGGGAATGTGGTAATAGGACATAAGCCCGAAATAATCCGTTACAAAGAGATTCCGAGAGTACATAGACAAGGTTAGGAGGAAACATGATGTTACCGAGGGAAAGAATTGCGGGAGGGTTGTATGGCCTGCTGGTTGGGGATGCTCTGGGAGTACCCTATGAGTTTTATGAGGCAAAAGAACTTCCTGCCTATGAGACAATTGAGATGACGCCGCCGTCGGGATTTCGAAAGACTTACCCCAAGATAGCTGCCGGAACATGGTCCGATGACGGCGCTCAGGCGCTGTGCCTTATGGACACTCTTTTAAAACACGCAAAATTCTCTCTAAAAGCCTATTCCGACGCCCTTTTAGCCTGGTATGAGGAAGGCTTTTGGGCTGTAGGAGGAGTCGTATTTGATGTGGGGGTTCAGACAGCCGATGCGCTTAACGCATATAAAGGAGGGATTCCTGTAAAAGACTGCGGATTGATGAATCCGGAGGGGAAAGGAAACGGAGCGCTGATGCGGGTTTTGCCTCTGGCATTATGGCATTTTGTACAGGGAGATACAGATTTGGAGAAAAGAAGTAGAGAGTTGGTGAGAGATGCCCACAGTCAATGCCAGATTACTCATGGACATTTGTGTAATCAGGTCTGCTGCGCTTTGTATTGCCTTGCGGCCCAGGCGCTCCTTGAGGGAAAGGAGGCTCGGGAGGCAATTCAGGAGGGAGTCAGTGTACTTCGTTCCATTTACCGGGAACAGCTGGAGTATGAACGGGAACTGGAATGGAGCGTTCGTCCAGATATTCCATGGGAGGGCAGGGGAACCGGGTACGTGGTGGATTGTCTCCGCAGCGCCTTTATGGTCTTGGAGCAGGCATCGGATTATGAGGATGCTATAAAACGCGCTGTTTTGCTGGGCAATGATACGGACACAACTGCCTGCATAACGGGAGGTCTGGCCGGAATCTGTTATGGACTGCACAAAATCCCGGAACGTTGGCTTAATGGGCTGAAAGAAAGAGAAAAGGTGGATTATCTATTGGCACAGCTTGAATAAAACATTCTTAAGCACGTCTAAAACATTGGTTGATTGGAGAGGAGCCGATTTCGCTTTCCAAGACTTTGTATTCGGAACATGTCTATCTTCTTTTTTGTCCCGTCATATATTTGTCGCTTTCCGTGATGGATTTATGTTAGGATTCCTATATGATTCGGATATTAATGAAGAACAGGAGAATGGTTCATGCGAGAAAATCATGATCTGTCTGCAGATAAGCTGCCATGTTATAGGAAGATACAGACTCTTGGCGCAAAAGGCGGTTTGTGGGTGGTGCAGGAATTTGTGACACGAAAAACATTTGTTATGAGAAAGTTGTCCTGGGAGAATCGGGAAGTCTATGAAAGGCTTATGAGCATCCGACATCCTAATGTGGTACGGGTTCTTGGTGTATTTTCGGATAAGGAGACTTTTTATAGGGTGGAGGAATATGTACACGGGCCATCCCTTTTTTGGATCTTAACACAGAGGGGAACCTTTGGCAGTAAAGAGTTCTCCGTGGGGGAGCAGATATTGAAGGGGTTTTCCGCTTGCATAAAAACGGTATCATTCACCGGGATATGAAACCGAAGAATGTGATGATGGATGAAAAGGAAAAGGTAAAGCTGATTGATTTTTATATTGCCAGGGTTTTTTATGGTGAAAAGGAAAGGGATACTATGTTAAAAGGGACGAAAGGTATGTTTCGCCGGAACCGTTTGGGTACAGGCAGACGGATTGCCGCACGGATATTTATTCTCTAGGGATGACGCTGTATGAGCTTGCTGCAGGGAAACTTTCGGGGGAGGAGATGTGCAAAGGGGGACTGGGAGTTTTTATACGTAAATGTACAGAGTTTGATCCGAAACGCCGCTTTCAGACGGCAGAGGAGGCACTTACGGGGCTTAAATGACTGGAAAAGGGAGATGAGCTTGGAAGGCGGGGACAGAAGATGATGGGGAGAGTTGTCGGGATGTTGACAAATTTCAGGTGAGGGAGTTAGAGCATAACAATGTACTAGAGCGTGTCTGAAAATTCATTCTCGCCATCTGCACGCCCCACTTTGCGGTATATTTGGCTCTTATTCCGTCAATGTAGCCCACTATGTCTCCCTCATTCGGGCCAAATCTCCCGCAAACTGTGACGCGCATTTGACGGAAAGCAATTTTCAGACACGCTCTAGTTATCTGCCTAGGGAGGTAATGGATGAATTATTTATGTTTGGCAGTTAAGAGAGAAGCGGCAAGAAGTCAAACCGGAAGCAGGGTATAATTCAGATACATTTATAATAAAGCTGGAAGAAGCAGTTAAAAAAGCAAGATTAAATAAGGAATGGAGGATTGAGTATATGACATTGTTAATGAGAGATAGAGAGAACATTGAAAAAGGTATGGAAATAGGTGTTATTGGATTGATCTTTACATTAAAAGAATTAAATATGTCAAATGATTTTATTCTGAAAAAGTTACAAGAGAGATTTAATATAAATATAGATGAAGCATATAATTATTTAAAAAAGGCAGAGAATATATAGTCATATCTTAGAACCATAGAGCAGAGGGAATCTGTTTTATGGTTTTTTTCTTACGGATAGAAATATACCTATCAATTGAGAAAATGGCAGCACGTTTAGCATATATGTTGGTAAAAAATCATTTCTTTTTAGATGAAAATAAAAGGATTGGGATGCTTGTAATGTTTTTGACATAGGGTATTCCTTTCTTTCCATGAAAAGTTTGAGCACATCTTTAGACCGTTTAATTTGTGATTCCCGACAAAGACAAAAACTACCTATTTTGTACGAAATATCAGTTTATAGAGCTTCTGTCAACTGGTAAAATCTTCTTATCATCCAACCACATAGTTGATTTATGTCAGAAATTTTATGACAGGTTTTGAAGTGGGCTATAACGAGAAGAGGATAGAATTACATGAAAAATTTGAAAAATGGATGACAAATAGTAGTATAGAATGTTATAATAACTTTTAAATCATAATCAAATTGTATAAAAAATCGTATAAAAATCAACTGTCAATGGAGAAATTACATGAAAATAATGTGTATCGAAGACGATCCTTACATTGCACACTGCAAAGATGATTTGCAAGAGATCCAATCCGTCTCTGCTCATAATCAGGAAACCGCACAGCTGGCTCAGTCCTATTGTACGATGAAAGAGCTGACGGCCATCAGCTATCTGGCAGCAGTGCTTCACGACTGCGGTAAATATAGCAACCGTTTCCAAGAATATATCCGTCAGGGAGAGGCGTCTGTTTTCAGGAGGGGCGAAGTCAATCATTCGACGGCAGGCGGGATACTCATGGAGGAGTTAGCACCGAAGTCCAGCCTTTCGGAGATCATTCAAATCGTGGTTTATTCTCATCATGGACTCCAGGATGCAGTTGATTTGGAGACAGGCAGTTGGTTGATTGAAAGACGTCAGAGCAAGGAGTATCAGGAACATGAAAAAATTGAAATAGATCGCGTAAAGCAGCGATTTTATCAGTATACGGATAAGGAACTGTTAAATGCAGTGTGCAGCAGGGCACGTGAATCTATGAAAACACTGGTGGGGCAAATTAAAAAGTTTATGGAACAGACTCCGGTGGGTGTTTATGGGAGCAGGGACTTTTATATGGGGATGCATGAGCGGATGTTGTTGTCTCTTCTGATTGACGCAGACCATAGCAATACGTCAGAGTTTATGAATGGTACGAATGGTACGCCTAAGAGAGAACCGCAGACGGAGGAAGCCATAACTCAGGTCTGGCAGCAGTGCATTGTTCATTTTGAACATTACATATTAGGATTTCAGGTTAAAACAAAAATTGATGAGTTTCGGAAAGAGATATCGGACTCATGTCTTTGCGCCGCATCTGAAAAGACACGGCTTTATCGTTTAACCTTGCCTACCGGTTCGGGAAAGACCTTGAGCGGTCTTCGCTTTGCCCTTCATCATGGAAAAAAATTTGGTAAGCAGCGAATTATCTATGTGGCTCCCTTTACGAGCATTTTGGAGCAAAATTCGGAAATGATCCGTCAGGCTGTCGGACAGGCGGAGCTTGTTCTGGAACATCACTGCAATGTGATTTCTGACACAGAAGAAGCACAGGAACGATATGGGCGATTGACAGAAAACTGGATGAGTCCTGTGATTGCGACGACGGCAGTGCAGTTTTTGAATACGTTATTTTCAGCAAAAACAGAAAATGTCCGCCGTATGCACAGTTTATGCGGCAGCATTATTCTGTTTGATGAGATACAGGCACTTCCTGTCCGCACCATCAGCTTGTTTAATTTAGCTGTAAATTATCTTACGACCTTCTGTGATACAACGGTTGTTTTATGTTCCGCCACCCAACCGGTATTTGATAAACTTCCTAGAAATCGATTGCTTCCGCCTAGGGAACTGGTGGAAGATTACGTTCGTTATGATGAAGCGTTCCGGCGGGTTACGCTGATTGACCGGACAGAGATAAAACCAGACGGCCTGACAGTGGAGGAACTGGGGGATTTTGTTCTGGAGCAGTTTGCTGTGGAAAAGCAGATTCTGGTAATTGTAAATACCAAGGCATGCGCCAGGAATCTTTATCTTTATTTGAAAGCGCGCTCTGGTCTGGCGGGAGAGCTGTTTCATTTGAGTACAAATATGTGTGCGCTGAATCGCAGGGAAGTCCTGGACAGACTTAAGTTGTGTCTGGAAACAGAGAATCACCCAAAGCCGGTGATTTGCGTCAGTACACAATTGATCGAGGCGGGGGTAGATTTATCGTTTCGATGCGTGATCCGTTCCCTTGCCGGACTGGATAATATGATACAGGCTGCAGGACGGTGCAACCGTCATGGAGCATGGGCAAACGGAAATGTTTATATTGTAAAAATGTCAAATGAGGCAGAAGATGTTTCTCGCCTTACAGAGATTAAGATTGCACAAACTGCCATGAAGGAAATTTTACGCTGCTATAAGGAGGCTCCGGAAACAGTTGGCAGGGATTTGCTGTCGGCAAAAGCAAAAGAGCAGTACTACCTCAGATATCTGCGGGATCAGACAAGGCAGACGGAGTTTTGTGTCAATGTACATGGTGCGGATACGACTTTGGTGGAATTACTTTCAGAGAATGAAACGGCAAAGCGCCAGTACAGGCGCCATATGGGAAAACCTTTGAAAAGCATGTTGAAGCAGTCCTTTAAAACTGCTGGCGATCTGTTTGAGGTGATTTCCGAACAAGGGAAAAGGAATGTAGTGGTTGAGTACGACGAGGTTGTTGTTTCTATGTTGGAAGAACTTCAAAATCCATATATTTTTTATGGGCGGCAAAAGGAAATCTTGCGCAGGCTGCAGTTAGCGTCAGTTGGAATCTCGGAACAGATGAAAAATGAATTAGGTAGGGCCATTACTCCTCTGTGCGGAGGGCTTGTTGATGTTTTGAGCATGAGCTATTACAGCAAGGAGACCGGTGTCAGCACAGAGCCGGTCGGTATGGAGCTGTTAAGTATGTAATATGCGGGGAGGTGAATCCATTTGAAGTATCGGAATACGGTTGAGTTTCAGGTGAACGGGGATTATGCGCTGTTTTCTGATCCTGTCACCAGAGTGGGAGGGGAAAAATGTTCCTATCATATTCCCACCTATGAGGCGCTGAAGGGAATCTTGCAGAGCGTTTATTGGAAGCCTACATTTGTGTGGATCATTGATGCCGTGCGTGTCATGAATCCGATTCGGACAGAGACCAAAGGAATCCGGCCGATCTGCTATAACGGAGGAAATGAGCTGGCTTATTATACGTATTTGAAAAATGTCTGTTATCAGGTACGTGCTCATTTTGAATGGAATGAAAACCGGCCGGAGTTGGAGCAGGACAGGAATGAACATAAGCATCATAATATTGCCAGACGGATGATTGCCCGCGGAGGAAGGCGCGATGTGTTTCTTGGAACCAGAGAATGTCAGGGATATGTGGAGCCGTGTGTGTTCGGTGAAGGAGAAAGTGCTTATGACGATCTGGACGGAGAAATTGCTTACGGCTTTCTGTATCATGGAATTACCTATGCAGATGAGGCGGTTTTGCCGGAGGATAAAGGGAAATTGACCGTGCGTTTTTGGCGTCCCAAGATGACAAGGGGAGGAAAGATTGAATTTTTACGTCCGGAACAATGCATGGAAAAACGGCACATTAAAGAAATGGAAATAAAAATATTTTGTCAGGGAAATTTTTGCGGCGCAGAAGAATTTAGTGACGAGGAGGCGGGGCTGTGAACTGGCTGAATGAGCTTTATGATCTGTATGAAAAAAATCAGGATCTTGCCGGTGAAATCCAAACGGTTGACAGAAAGACCAGGAAAAGGATTGAAAAAACAAGTCTGGTGCTGCTTCCGATTTCTCATACGACGGTAACGGCGCAGATTACTGTTACCATTGATACTGACGGCAATTTTATCTCTGCGGAGTCCGTGGCAGAAGAGGACAAATTAACGATCATTCCGGTTACGGCGGAATCCGGAAGCCGTACAGCAGGCAAAGCGCCTCATCCACTGTGTGATAATCTAAAGTACTTGGCCGGAGATTATATGGATTACTATGGTGGTAAAGAAGGAAAAGAGAAGGATTTTTCAGAGAATTATCAGATGTACATAAAAGCGCTGCAGCGTTGGAGTGAATCGGAATATAGCCATGAGAAGGTAAACAGTATCTACCGGTATCTGAGAAAAGGGAGTCTGATTCAGGATCTGGCTGGGGCCGGAGTGATCCGTCTGGATAACCATGGAAAGATTGCACAAAAAGAAAAAATACAGGCGGTTGCCCAGGAAGACGCGTTTGTGAGGTTTCGGGTCTGGCATCTTGAAGAACTGGATGAGGCGGCGCTGGCGGACGAAGGGGGAAACAGCTGTGCAGAATGTTGGAGAGACAAGACCCTTCAGCAATGTTTTATAGAATATTACCGTTCTCTCCCGGCGGAAAAGGGGTTGTCTTATTTGTCCGGAAAGGTGGAACCACTGTCGTTTCTTCAGCCGAAAAAAATTCGGAATGAAGGGGACGGAGCAAAATTAATTTCGTCCAACGATGAGCAGAACTTTACGTTTCGCGGCCGGTTTTCTGATAAATCCCAGGCATTTTCCATAGGATATGAGGACTCTCAAAAGGCACATAATGCTTTGAAGTGGATTATCCGTAAGCAGGGGTATAGCTGGGACAGCCTGTATGTGGCAATTTGGGAATCTGATATGAACCCTCTGCCGGATTTGCGCACAGATACAGATGAGATATATGAGACATGCGAGGATTATGAAGGCTGGGGAGAGGAAGAAGAACATCAAACAGAATATCTGGGAACGGATGAGATTGGGGCTTCCAAGTTTGCCGCGGCGATGCGGGGATATGGAACGTGTCTGGGGCAGGCATCCAGAACCGTACTGCTGGCATTGGATTCCGCAACTCCTGGGCGGCTGGCGATGACAGAATACAAACAGTTTGAGTCAAGTACCTATCTGCAAAATATCGGGTACTGGCATATGAGCTGTGAATGGCAGCATGTTAAATATAAAAATGGCGGGTCCTTTCCGTTTCAGGGGATGGTTGGAATTAAGAAAATTGCAGAAGCTTTGTATGGTACGGAGCAAAAAGGCAGTCTGACGATTACCGGAAAAAACAATCAGTACCTGTACAAAGAGGTGTTTAAGAGGCTTTTACCGTGCATTTCAGAGCGGCGGAGAATCCCGCTGGATTTGGTGAGGCTGGCCGTGCAGAGAGCTTCTTCGCCGATGACTTTTAAAGAATGGTATAACTGGGAACGAATTTTGGCAGTGGCATGTTCATTTGTGAAGAAACAGCGATATGAGTACCATGGGAAGGAGGTATGGAAGGTGGCTTTGGATACAGGGTGTGATAAGAGGGATTATCTGTTTGGGCGATTGCTGGCAGTGGCGGACCGGGTGGAGTACCGTACTTATGATAAGGATGACCGGCGCGAGACAAATGCGCAGCGGTATATGGCGGTGTTTGCTCAGAAACCTATGCGTACCTGGAAGGTTCTGGAGGAGAAACTGCAGCCCTACTGGGGGAAACTGAAACCGGCTGAGTGTATGGCGTATAAAAAATTAATTGAGGAAATTTTTGATAAATTTACGGTTGAGGCATATGAAAAAGATGAGAG
The DNA here is from genome assembly GCA_009911065.1 of Clostridiaceae bacterium. GTDB lineage: Bacteria > Bacillota > Clostridia > Lachnospirales > Lachnospiraceae > Brotaphodocola. The sequence continues at coordinate 26,882 of QXWR01000023.1, forward strand.
TCTGAGCGGACTGTATTTATTGGGATTTCACAGTCAGGCAATGGCGCTGAAGCAGAAACCGGCAAATGAACAGAAAGAAGAGGAGTGAGAGTATGACAGACTTAAAAGGGAAAATTGATTTTGCAGTGATAATATCCGCAACCAACGCAAACCCCAATGGAGATCCGCTGAATGGAAACCGTCCCAGAGAAAATTTTGACGGGTATGGAGAGATATCCGATGTGTGCATTAAGCGGAAAATCAGAAACCGGTTTCAGGATTTGGGAGAGCGTGTATTTGTCCAATCAGATGAACGTGCGGATGACGGATTTACCAGTCTGAAGGCCCGTGCAGAAGGGTGTGAGGAGCTGAAGGTAATTTTAAGCAAGAATAAAAATCCGGATCGAGATCAGTTCAGTCAGGCTGCATGCAGGGAGTGGATTGATGTGAGAGCTTTTGGGCAGGTGTTTGCGTTTAAGGGGGTGAATGTATCCGTTGGAGTCCGCGGCCCGGTATCGGTTCAGCAGGCGGTCAGTGTGTCCCCGGTGGATATTGTCAGTATGCAGATTACAAAAAGCGTGAACAGTGAGGACGGAAAAGATGGAAAGGCATCGGATACCATGGGGACAAAACATCGGGTCGGTTTTGGCCTTTATGTAATAAAAGGAAGTGTAAATGTTCAGCTGGCAGAAAAGACGGGATTCTCTCAGGAGGACGCAAAGCTTCTGAAGGAAGCACTGAAAACGCTGTTTGAAAATGACGCTTCGTCGGCGCGGCCGGAGGGGAGTATGGAGGTATGCCGTTTGTACTGGTGGCAGCATGAAGAAAAGACACCAGCAGTATCCACCGCGAAAATACATAGAAGCATTCAGATTAAGGAAAAGAAGGACAGACCGGAATCTTTTTCTGATTATGAGATTTATCTGGCAGAGCTGCCTTGTGTGAAACCAGAGGTGTATGATCTTGTATAAAGAGGAAGATTTTCTCCAGCTTTCCGGTATTCAGCATTTTGCGTTTTGCCGGAGACAGTGGGCGTTGGCCTATATTGAACTGCAGTGGCAGGAAAATGTGAGAACTGTGGAAGGAAAACTGATGCATCTGAAAGCGCATGATGCTTCGGCAGCGGAAAAACGAGGCGACTGTATTATTAGCAGAGCGATGCCCGTGCAATCCAGAGAATTGGGAATCAGCGGAGAATGTGATATTGTAGAATTTCATCGTGGTGATGAGGGAATTTCCCTGACCGGAAGGAATGGTTTGTATCAGGTGGTGCCGATTGAATATAAGAGAGGGAGACCCAAGGTTACAGATGTGGATACGCTGCAGTTGACGGCACAGGTTTTGTGTCTGGAAGAAATGCTTTGTTGTCAGATTTCCTGGGGATACCTTTACTATGGTGAAACAAGGCGCAGGACAAAGGTGGAGATCAGTAAAGAACTGCGTGATAAAGTAAAGACAATGTTTTTGGAAATGCATGAGTATTATAGACGTCGTTATACGCCCCGTGTGAAATGGACTAAAGGCTGTAATGCATGTTCTCTGCGGGATGTCTGTCTTCCTGTATTGGGAAAGAAAAAATCGGCCAAAGCCTATATGGAACGGACGCTTGCGGCGAAGGAGGGAGAGTCATGAAAAGGCTGCTTAACACTCTTTATGTGACGGCACAGGACCGATATTTGTCGTTGGATGGCGAAAATATTGTGGTTAAGAATCAGGACGAAGAAATCGGCAGGGTCCCTCTGCATAACCTGGAAGCGATTGTGAGTTTTGGATATGCGGGAGCCAGCCCTGCATTGATGGGAGCCTGTGCCAAGAGAGGTATTGACTTATCCTTCCTTTCACCCGGCGGCCGCTTTCTGGCCAGAGTTTCCGGGGAAGTCAGAGGAAACGTCACGCTGAGAAAAGAGCAGTATCGGGTTAGTGATAATCAAGAACAATCTCTGGCGATTGGGAGAAATTTTATTGCGGCGAAAGTATACAATTCCCGTTGGGTGCTGGAGCGGGCGGCCAGAGATTATCCTTTGAGACTGGATGCGGAAAAGTTAAAATTGAAGTCATCTTTTCTGGCGGCCAGTATACCGAAAATTCGCGGGAGCCATTCGGCGGAAGAACTGTTAGGACTGGAAGGCGAGGCCGCTTCTGTATATTTTTCCGTATTTGATGATTTGATCCTTCAGCAGAAGCAGGATTTTTATTTTCATGGAAGAAGTAAACGGCCGCCCATGGATTTGACAAACGCGATGCTTTCTTTTGCATATACATTACTGGCGGGAATGTGTGGTGCTGCTTTAGAGGCAGTTGGACTCGACCCATATGTGGGATTCTTTCATACGGATCGGCCGGGGAGAATGTCATTGGCACTGGATTTGATGGAGGAGTTGCGTGCTGTCATGGCGGATCGCTTTGTATTGACGTTGATTAATAAGCGAATGGTCGGAGCAGAAGGCTTTTTGAAAAAAGAAGACGGCGCTGTGATTATGAAGGATGATACCAGAAAACAATTTTTGGCTTTCTGGCAGGAAAAAAAGAAAGAAACAATAAAACATCCGTTTTTAGATGAAAAGATCGAATGGGGAATGGTTCCTTATGTCCAGGCTCTTTTGTTGTCTAGGTTTTTACGTGGAGATTTGGATGAATATCCTTCGTTTTTATGGAAGTAGGTGGTGAGAATGCTGGTTTTGATTACCTATGATGTGAATACAGAGACGGCGGCAGGCAAGGCACGTTTGAGAAAGGTGGCAAAGCAATGTGTAAATTATGGACAGCGTGTGCAAAATTCTGTATTTGAATGTAATATGGACGCAGCAAAATGCAGACAGGTAAAAGCAATCTTAGAAGGGCTTATTGATAAAGATAAAGACAGCCTGAGATTTTATTATCTGGGGAACCAATATAAAAATAAGGTGGAGCATATAGGAGCAAAGCCTGGATTTGATGTAACAGAACCGTTGATTTTTTAGTGCGGATGTGAAGTGGACATGGAAAGGCTTGAATATTCGCACTTGAAAAAGCGGGAAAAGTGGTATAGAAAATAGGGATTTTTGGATGGGAAAGGAAAGTTGAATGAGAAAAATGAAGCATTATGAATAGAAAAATGAAGAAAAATTAAAAAAATTAGTAAAAATTGCGGTCGAGGCCCGCGAGGGCCTTGTGGATTGAAATATCGATTTCGGCCCGTAATGCCTGATAGGCAGCCGTCGAGGCCCGCGAGGGCCTTGTGGATTGAAATATCGCGATTCTGATGTAGCCGAAGAAAGGCAAATGTCGAGGCCCGCGAGGGCCTTGTGGATTGAAATAAACGAGAACGTATAGTTATTCAAATTTTAAAAGTCGAGGCCCGCGAGGGCCTTGTGGATTGAAATACAGCTCCCACTACCGGGAAACCTGCTGGGGGCGGGTCGAGGCCCGCGAGGGCCTTGTGGATTGAAATGTCGATACATTGTTGCACTCCTTTATAACCACTTGTCGAGGCCCGCGAGGGCCTTGTGGATTGAAATGGAAGCGTGCTGTTATTTTTGATTTTCAGTAGACGTCGAGGCCCGCGAGGGCCTTGTGGATTGAAATAGTAGAAGGGTTTAAAAATCTGGCCCAATATTCGTCGAGGCCCGCGAGGGCCTTGTGGATTGAAATGTTTGGAGGTGAACGCATGGCGGCGGATGGCCGGGTCGAGGCCCGCGAGGGCCTTGTGGATTGAAATACCCATAGAAAGAAATCGGAGGGCGTTCAGATGGGTCGAGGCCCGCGAGGGCCTTGTGGATTGAAATTTTCAGACTCCGTAGTAATTACAATGTTATCGTCGTCGAGGCCCGCGAGGGCCTTGTGGATTGAAATAGCTCTCTCTGCTGCATCCTTGGCTTGTTCCGCGTCGAGGCCCGCGAGGGCCTTGTGGATTGAAATATTCTTTTCTATTAAATGAAGGACTTGTTTCCATGTCGAGGCCCGCGAGGGCCTTGTGGATTGAAATCCTAAAATAAGAGGGCAGATACAACAAGAGAAGAAGTCGAGGCCCGCGAGGGCCTTGTGGATTGAAATCTTTCCAGCACACATCAAATTGAACTGAAAGGGGGTCGAGGCCCGCGAGGGCCTTGTGGATTGAAATCCACCGCCGCTGGGGTTACAATCATTCGGGTAGACTGCGTCGAGGCCCGCGAGGGCCTTGTGGATTGAAATACTGAAAGTTTGTGTTCGGAAGAAAATTTAGATGTCGAGGCCCGCGAGGGCCTTGTGGATTGAAATATAAGTCGTATCAAAATGAAAACTGTCAGGTGTTGTCGAGGCCCGCGAGGGCCTTGTGGATTGAAATGAAACAGAGGAAGAAATGAAATATCACATTATGCGTCGAGGCCCGCGAGGGCCTTGTGGATTGAAATTCTGCTGCACGTTTCACTGTTCCGTTCCCCCAAGCCGTCGAGGCCCGCGAGGGCCTTGTGGATTGAAATGACCCCTTTATAATTCAAAGGGGTCAACATGACCGTCGAGGCCCGCGAGGGCCTTGTGGATTGAAATGAAAGAAGCGGGAGTTGAGGTTACGGACGAGCAGAGTCGAGGCCCGCGAGGGCCTTGTGGATTGAAATATCAATGTACCCTACTTCCGTTTGAGATCATCTCCGTCGAGGCCCGCGAGGGCCTTGTGGATTGAAATACATCACACGCAAAAAATAGCGCCCCTGCTCTGGTGTCGAGGCCCGCGAGGGCCTTGTGGATTGAAATGTTAAAATAATTATCAGTGGACAATAGAATTAGGTCGAGGCCCGCGAGGGCCTTGTGGATTGAAATAGGAACCTGCATCAAGGAGGAGGCTCCAAACTGGGTCGAGGCCCGCGAGGGCCTTGTGGATTGAAATACTTCGCAGCAAATATCTTCGGATGATAATTAGGTCGAGGCCCGCGAGGGCCTTGTGGATTATAAATGAACGCATTATCACAGTCGTAGGTGCTATCCTGGGCAAGGATGATTTCGTAAAACGCTGCAATTGTACGGATATTACAAAGAACCGTTTCAAGCACCAGATTAAAAATGACGACATTTTTCTAACCTATATCAGCAGATTGCTGCCCATGGAGAAGACCGCTTACGAGTTTGTTCATTAGTTTGATGATGTTTTTGAATTTTATCAGTATGCTTTTGGCATCATCAGGAGCATACCTTACGAGCAGACATTATGCCAGCTGATTATAGGGTTTGGATGGAGAATACATGACGATCTGCATTCCAAGGAGTTTATACGACGTTTGCAGATTTCTAAGTATAAATAAGTCGAAAAATTAAGGTATGTGTTCTGATTTTGTCAGTCTGATTGCAGATTGGCAAAAAAATGATTCAGTAATCCAAAAAGAAACGAATTACTGAAATGACAGAACAGTTAATAGAAGACAACAAAGAAGCATTTTTAAAGTTGGCTAAATGACAATACAAACAGTTTCATCCCCAAGCTTAACGTTTGCCATGACAACCTTGGAAGACCCTCTTGACATTCCGATGAATCTGTTATATCCTATTGACAAGTCAATTAGTTACAAACCATTGACCGGGACAAGTAACTGTCTGGATTATGCACAGAGAGCTGCAGATGGTGGAATTGCAGTCATAAGATGACAGAGAATGGACCCGTGAGGGCGAACTGAAAGGGGACGGATTCCCACAGTAGGCGAGACGTGTCTGCACGTTACAGCAGGGCATGTATGATGGTACATGGTATGAGTGCATTCGTGAGAATGAAGTTAGGTGGCACCGCAGAAGTGAAAGCTCCTGTCCTATGATAGCTGTAGGACAGGAGTTTTTTGAATTTTTGAAAGAGATTTTGGGGCAGCAATTTTTGACATTTAAAATTGACGTTTAAAACAGTTTTTACCTGCGGAGCAAAAAAGCCAAGTCAAAAGGATTTGGAAACTGATTGGGAACAAAAACCGTTTGTAAAGAAAGGAAAAAATATGGAAAAAAATATCCCTTACAAAATCTATTTGGAAGAACAGGAGATGCCAAAACAGTGGTACAACGTTCGGGCGGACATGAAGAAGAAACCGTCACCCATATTAAATCCAGAAACTTTAAAACCGATTACCCTAAAGGAACTGTCAGGGATTTTTTGCGAAGAACTGGCAAAGCAGGAGCTGGATGATACTACGGCATATTTTGATATTCCCCAGGAGATTCGGGACTTTTATCGAATGTACCGTCCATCGCCTTTGGTGCGGGCCTATTGTCTGGAGAAAAAGCTGGATACACCAGCCCATATTTATTATAAATTTGAAGGGAATAATACTTCTGGAAGTCATAAACTAAATTCTGCTATTGCTCAGGCTTATTATGCCAAGAAGCAAGGGCTGCGGGGAGTGACCACAGAGACAGGAGCAGGACAGTGGGGAACAGCTCTTTCCATGGCCTGTGCATATCTGGATTTGGATTGTCAGGTTTATATGGTGAAATGTTCTTATGAGCAAAAGCCCTTCCGCCGGGAAGTGATGCGGACTTACGGGGCTAAGGTGACACCGTCTCCATCTATGGATACAGAAGTAGGGCGGAGGATGAACGCAGAATTTCCAGGGACTACGGGAAGTTTAGGATGCGCCATTTCAGAAGCTGTAGAGGCTGCAATGACCCAGGAAGGATACCGGTATGTGTTGGGTTCTGTATTGACTCAGGTGCTTTTGCATCAGTCGGTGATCGGTCTGGAGACAAAGGCAGCGTTAGATAAGTATGAAATTCAGGCAGATACCATTATTGGGTGTGCCGGAGGAGGTTCCAATGTAGGTGGTCTGATTTCTCCTTTTGTGGGGCAGATGCTTCGGGGAGAGGCCAATTATGAAATCATTGCTGTGGAGCCTGCATCTTGTCCAAGCCTGACCCGTGGTGTGTATGCTTACGATTTCTGTGATACAGGCAGGGTGTGTCCTTTGGCGAAAATGTATACCTTGGGAAGTGGATTTATTCCGTCTGCCAGTCATGCGGGGGGACTACGGTATCATGGTATGAGTTCCGTAGTGTCAGAGCTGTATCACCAGGGTTTTCTGACTGCCAGAAGTGTGGAGCAGACAGAAGTGTTCCAGGCCGCTCAGACCTTTGCAAAGGTAGAGGGAATCCTGCCAGCGCCGGAAAGCAGTCATGCCATTAAGGTGGCAATGGATGAGGCTTTAAAATGCAAAGAGACTGGGGAGGCCAAAAACATTGTATTTGGGTTGACTGGAACTGGCTATTTTGATATGATGGCATACCAGCGGTTTAATGATGGTCAGATGAGAGATGCGGTTCCGTCAGACGAGGAGCTGGCAAAGGCGATTCAGGCTTTGCCAAAGGTAGAAGAGAGAATGTAAAAGGAAAAACCTGTCCTGGAAACGAATATCAGTTTTCAGAGACAGGTTTTATTTTTTTTGCAAAGAATTGCTGCTATTTTTGTAATGTACGGATTACAATATTGCTGATTTCTCCCGATTGTTATTGGTAAAAAGTTCAGCTGCAACATAAATATGGTTAATCCTTGTCTTTGTGCATGGTGATTGGTAACGTATTTTAACTTCCTTAGAATTTATCAGCATTTCTAAGGGTTTGAAATATAGCAAAATTATGTTACAATAGAACCAACATCTCAAAAAGGCAGGAAAAACAGGAGGAAGATCATGCGTTTTCAGATTCATGACGGTACGGTTTCTTTTGGGGGAAATAGAGTGCTGTCCCATTTGAATTTTGAGATCAAAGGGAAGGAAAAGGTAGCTGTTGTAGGCGCTAACGGAGCTGGGAAAACCACGCTTCTTAGGCTGATTGCAGGGGAGGTGGAGCTGGACCGGGATGATAGGCGCAGAGATTTGGGAATGGAAGCTTCCAGAAAGCTGACCATTGGAATTTTAAAGCAACAGGCATTTGCTGATAACAGCCGGACTGTGGAGGAGGAGATTCTTTTCCATTGTCCTCATAAAGACGTTTCATCCAGGGAACGGTTTGATTATGAGAGAGAATACGATGTGTTGTTTACTGGATTCGGTTTTTTGAAAGAGGATAAAAAGAGACGGCTTTTTGAATTTTCCGGGGGAGAACAGACACGCATTGCTTTGATACGGCTACTTTTGGAAAAGCCAGACCTTTTGTTATTAGACGAGCCTACCAACCATCTGGATTTGGAGAAGACACAATGGTTGGAGGAATATTTACGAGAATATCCCCATGCAGTGATTATGGTGTCCCACGACCGTTTCTTTCTGGATCAGGTGGCGGAGAGCGTATGGGAGCTGGAGGATGGTAAAGCAGTAAAATATCCGGGAAATTACACAGCCTACCGTCAGGAAAAGAAAAAGCGTATGGCTCTGTGGAAGAAGGAATGGGAACGGCAGCAGAAGGAGATACAACGGTTGGAGGATGTGGTAAAAAGATTTAAACATAAGCCCACAAAAGCTTCTTTTGCACAGGCCAAAAAGAAACAGATTGAGCGTATGGCTCTGGTGCAAACGCCAAAAAGAGAAAAGTTTCCATTATTTACAGGAGAGCTTCATCCGGTGAATCCAGGAGGAAAACTGGTATTTGAGGCAGAACATTTGGAGATCGGATATGATCAGACCATTTTAGAGCTTTCTCTTAGGATTCGCAGAGGACAGAAAATCGGGCTGATTGGAAGGAACGGAGCAGGAAAAAGCACATTTTTAAAGACAGTAGCCGGACTGTTGCCTGGGCGTAAAGGAGAGACACGGTTGGGACGTCATGTAAGTATTGGATATTTTGATCAGCATTCTGCAGAAATTCAGTCAGATAAAAGTGTGCTGGAGCACTTTCACAGCTGTTTTCCTTCTTTGACAGACAAAGAGGTACGGTCTGTTTTGGGGGCGTATCATTTTGGGGGAAAAGAAGCTGCAAAACGGGTCAGCGACCTTTCCGGAGGTGAGAAGGCAAGACTAGTGCTGGCAGAACTTTTACAAAGCAGACCGAATTTTTTAGTTCTGGACGAACCGACAAATCACATGGACATTCCGGTAAAAGAGACATTGGAGTCTGCCTTTCAGGCATATACAGGGACTATTCTGTTTGTATCCCATGATCGGTATTTTATTCGTCAGGTAGCAGAATCTATTTTGTGTTTTCAGGAAGGAAAAGCATATTATTATCCTTTTGGCTATGAACACTATTTGGAACGGATGAAAAAGAGAAGACAAGGAATCCGTCTGTCAGCCCAGGTTTTGGCAGAAGATCAGGCGTTGGTTGATTCTCTTCGTGCCGTACCGAGAGCAGAACGCCATTATCTTGGGGAGATTTCATCAGAGGAAGCTTATGAGGAGTGGCGTTTGGCTCCTGGGGTAAAGAAAATGGAAAAAGCCGCCAGAGAATATGAAGTGAAATGGCTTCAGGCAGAACAGCTTCGCAGGCGGTGGGAAGAGTCAGAGGTATTTTGGGAAGAGTCAGAGATATTTTGGAAACAGGAAGGGGAACCGGAAATATGCCAGGGACAAAAAGCGTTGCGGGAAAGTCAGACGGCGTATGAAATGGGGAAGATCGAGGCTGCAGAAGCGTGGAAGAAGTGGCATGAAAGCTGTCTGGAATGGTTTGAATTGTGGGAGGAATTGAATTGAAGATCGTTAAGGGTGTATATGGAGAGGCCAGAATATTTACAGAGGATGTGGAACCTTATGCAGAAGCTCAAGTGAAGATGATTTGTGACAATGAAGTTGCCAGAGAAAGCAGAATTTGTCTTATGCCGGATATTCATCCGGGGAAAGTAGGACCGATTGGCCTTTCCATGACCGTCACAAATCAGGTAATTCCCCAGCTTTTAGGGATAGATATTGGCTGTGGAATGACGGTTGTAAAGCTGAATAAAAATCAGGCAGAGTTCCAGAAGCTGGACAAAGTGATTCGAGAAAAAGTCCCTTCCGGATTTGATGTGCGAAGAAACCCCCATTCCATGGCAGAAGAATTTTCCTATGAGGGACTTCATTGTCTTAGGCAGATTAACCGAAACAAGGCGGATCGAAGTATGGGGAGCCTGGGGGGCGGGAATCATTTTATTGAGGTAGATAAGGGAGAGGACGGAAGTTTGTATCTGGTGGTTCACACGGGAAGCCGCCATTTAGGGGAAGAGGTGGCGGAATATTATACCAGACTGGCAAGCCGTCGTTTAAAGGAAGAAGGAAGAGAGATTCCTTATTATATGAGCTATCTGGAAGGGGAGGATAAGAGGGATTATGTGGAGGATGTAAGGATAATTCAGGATTATGCAGAGTGGAATCGTCAGGTAATTGTCCAGGAGATTTTAAAAGGAATGAAATGGAAGGCTGTGGAGCAGTTTTCTGTGGCACACAATTATCTTGACGACAGAGGAATCCTTCGAAAGGGAGCAATCTCTGCCAGAAAAGGGGAGCAGTTGGTGATTCCGATTCATATGAGAGATGGGGTGATTTTAGGTGTGGGAAAAGGAAATCCAGAGTGGAATGAGTCAGCGCCTCATGGATCAGGCCGAAGAATGAAGCGGGAAGAGGTAAAGAATCAATATACAGTGTCTCAGTTTAAAAAAGAGATGAAGGGAATTTATAGTACCTGTGTGGGAACTGGGACTTTGGATGAAGCGCCGTTTGCCTATCGTTCTCTGGAAATGATTTTAGAACAGATACAAGATACCGTGAAGGTGACAGAGGTGTTAAAGCCGGTATATAACTTTAAGGCGGGAAGCCAGAACAGGTGAGGTGACAGAGATGTTATGCAAATTGGAAGCAGATAATTTTAAGTCATTAAATGGATTTGAACTGGAAATTCATCCGCTGACGATAGTTGTGGGAAATAATGCGTCCGGGAAAAGCACTTTGTTACAAGTTATGGATTTGATGTTTGGCAGTGTGCGGGAAGATTTTAGCGGGATATTGGCTAGACGTGGTTGGAAGGTTGCAGATTTGCGGTCAAAATGTAAGGGGAGACTGTTGTCCAAACATTTAACTTTGGCAGCAGAATTTTATCTGGATGTAGAAGGAGAATATCGCCATTTACGTTGGGAAATGATTCTTCAGTATGTAATTAACAAAAATCAGCTGATTCTTCAGCATGAGATTGTGAAAGATGTGGATTCCGATAACATATATCTGGATTGTCAGGAATCCGGAATCACGCTTTACCGAAGAGAACAAGAGTCGCTTAGATTTCCAAGACTGACAGGGGAATCTTCTGTGCTGAAGGTGCTGGTGAATGTGGACCGGGGAGGAAAAGAGTATCCGGAGCTGGTGACGCTGAAACGGTTTTTACAGGAAATTCGGTCATTTGAACTTTTGACCCCAGAGCAGATGAGAGCCAGCAGCAGGGGGATAAGTAAAAGTTTGTCTGCAAATGGAAAAAATCTGCCTTCTTTTCTGAAAAACATGTCAGAGAGACAAAGAAAGGGTTTTTTGCAAAAATTGCATGATTTGTTGGATAAGCGGATTGAAGATGTAACATCAGAGACACAGGGAAAACCAGGATGGACCTATGTAAACATTACAGAAAAATATGATAATTGGCAGTATACCATATCTTCCCGTCACTTAAGTGATGGAATGCTACGGCTTCTTGCATTTCTTGGAGTAAGTGAAGGGGATGACGGTTCTTTGTTTTTGTGGGATGAGATTGAAAATGGGATTAACAGCACCTATGCAAAGAAATTGATGGAGATTTTTTATGAAATGAGCAATTCAGGAAGGCAATTTATGGCGACAACCCATAGTGTGGTATTCTTGGATTTTGTCAGAAAGGAAGATATTGTTTTTCTATATCGGGAGGAAACGCGGGGAAATACAAAAGCAGTAAGAATTTTTGAATTGCCAGAATTGGCAGAAAAGCTGGAATATATGTATCCTGGAGAGGTTATTTACAATATGGATAACCATGAAATTATTGATATTTGTCTGGCGCATATAAAATGAGGAGCAGGTTTTATGAAGAATTTGGTGGCAGTTACCGGGGAGGGGCCAACCGATTATGGAAGAAAAATATTTGATACAAAACTTGGAAAGTATCAGTGGCAGTGGGGACCAGTGAAAGAGCTTCTGGAAAAATGCAGAATAAAATTAATAAATGAAATAGAAGTAGAATGGGTGCCAAAGGATTCACCAATAAGGAGAAACACATGAAACTAATCCATTTATCGGATCTCCACATTGGAAAGCGGGTCAACGAATTTTCCATGTTAGAGGACCAAAGATACATACTGAAACAGATTTTGGACATTACGGACCGGGAGCAGGCAGACGGGGTTTTAGTGGCAGGAGATATTTATGACAAGCCAGTGCCGCCTGCTGAGGCGGTTCAGGTCTTTGACGAGTTTCTAACCTGTCTTGCAGAAAAGAAAATACCTGTGTTTGCGGTTAGCGGAAATCATGATTCTCCAGAGCGGGTGGCTTTTGGGGCAAGGCTGATGAGGGGGCAGGGAGTTCATTTGTCGCCAGTATATGACGGGACTGTGACAAGGGTTTCCATGGAAGATAAATATGGGGAAGTTGTAATTCATCTGTTGCCTTTTGTAAAGCCAGCGGTGGTGCGTCATGTGTTTGAGGAAGCGGAAGCCGCCAGTTATCAGGATGCGGTTAAGATTGCTGTGGAACACATGAACCTAGATACAGGCAAAAGAAATGTGTTGGTGGCTCATCAGTTTGTGACAGGGGCGTTTCGGTGCGATTCTGAGGAGGTTCTGGTGGGAGGAATGGACAATGTGGATGTGTCTATTTTTGACTCTTTTGACTATGTGGCGTTGGGACACATTCACAGTCCTCAACATGTGGGGCGGGAGACAGTCCGGTACTGTGGCACGCCTTTAAAGTATTCCTTTTCCGAGGCCGAACAGGAGAAAACCGTAACCGTGGTGGAATTAAAAGCCAAAGGGATGGTGGAGATCCGTACCATTCCTCTTCTTCCTCTGCGGGATATGCGGCGGATTCGGGGGACTTATCTACAGGTGACAGCTTTGGATTTTTACCGCAATACCAATCAGGAGGATTATGTGCAGGTGACGCTCACCGATGAGGAGGATGTGCCGGACGGGATGCAGAAGCTGAGAGTCATTTATCCAAATCTTATGAGGCTGGAATATGACAATAAGAGAACCAGGGACAGCCGGGAGGTGACTGGGGCTTGCGGGGTAGAGAAAAAATCAGGTCTGGAATTGTTTGAGGAGTTTTACGAGCTGCAGAATAATCAGCCTATGAGTGAGACTCAAAAAGCATTTGTGGAAAAGTTAATGGAGAACATACAGGGAAGATCATGTCAAAGGAGCAATTAAGCGGTACAAAAACAAGAAAGGATTAGGGAATGAAACCGGAAAAGCTGACAGTCAGCGCTTTTGGTCCTTATGGAGGAAAGCTGGAGATTGATTTTGCCAGGTTAGGGAGACAGGGACTTTTTTTGATTACCGGAGATACAGGAGCGGGAAAAACCACGATTTTTGATGCCATAGCCTTTGCGCTGTACGGGGAAGCCAGCGGTACCGTGCGGGAGGCGGGAATGTTTAGAAGCAAGTATGCTAAGGAAGATGTGCCGACATTTGTGGAGTTGGAGTTTACATATCAAGGGAAAAAATATCGGGTTAAAAGAAACCCGGAATATTTGCGTCCCAAGGGACGAGGAAGCGGATATACTCTGCAAAAGGCAGACGCAACGCTGGAGTATCCGGACGGACGACAGCCGGTTACAAAAATGCGGGATGTGACAAAAGCAGTGGAAGAGCTGATTGGTCTGGATTACCGGCAATTTACCCAGATTGCCATGATTGCCCAGGGGGATTTTCAAAAGCTTTTGTTGGCAGGAACTATGGAGCGCAGCGAGATTTTCCGGCAGATTTTTCATACAAGGCTGTATCAGGAAGTTCAGAACCAGTTAAAGGATGCCGCCAGAGATCAGTGGAAGGCATACGACGAGATTCGCCGGAGCATCAGTCAGTATATGAATGGTGTGATATGTGAGGATCGGCCAGAGCTTGATGATTATCCCTTTCACCGGATTTTTGCGGAGCTGGAAGTTTTGAAAAAAGCCAAATTTGAGGGAAAGGTTCAAAGGGGACTGGAGCTTTTGGGGGAATTGCTGACATGGGATAAAAGGTGGCTTGCCAAACTGGAGGAGGAACTGAATCATGTGGAAAATGAGATTCAAAAGGAAGATCGTCTGCTTGGCAAAATAGAGCAAAACAAACGGATTCAAAAGGAACGAAACGAGACAAAAATTCTTTTGGAAGAGAAGCTGCCACAGCTGGAAGAGGCGAAAAAAGCCAGAGAAGAGATGAGGCAACAGGGGAAAGAGGAAGAAAGACTCACAATGGAGATTCGGGAAGGGAAGGAAAAAACCAAGAAATTTCAAGAACTTTCTTTATTGAATCTTCAGCTGGAACAAATAAGGACAGAAGCAATTCGGAACAAAGAAGCAGGGGAAAAGGCAAAAACAGAGGCAGAGGATTTAAAAAAGAAAAAAGAGGACAGGACCCAAGAGTGGGAGAGCCTGAATCATGTGGGAGAGGAGCGGGAAAGGCTTTTTCACCGCAGAGATGTGATACAGGAAAAGAAAGAAGAGCTGACCAATCTTTTAGAGCGCAGAAACATTCTGGAAAGAGAAAGGAAAGATGCCATAAAAGTTCAGGAAGAGAAGAATAAAAGGGCAGAGCAGTTAGAGACAGAGGTGAAGGGTTTTCAGGAGCAGCTGGAAGCTTTAAAAGACCGGGAAGTGATTTTAGAGGCATTGTCTGGAAGAAAAAAAGAGCTTGAGGGGCAGCAGGCCAGACTGGGCAAGAACAGACAGGATTTGGAACAGACCGAAAAGCAGCAGGAAACCAGCCAGGAGGAAGAGGCGAAACTGCTGGTGAAAGAGAAACAGATGACAGAAGAATGGCAGGCGCTTTTGCATCAGCAGGACCAGTTAAAGAATGCAGACCGGGAACAGGTGGAAAGCCGCCATCAGGCAGAAGAATGCAGACGGCTTTCAGAGGAATTTGATAAAAAGGAGCAACGGTTTACAGAACTGGAAAAAAAGTACCGAAAACAGCAGGAACTTTATAAGGAAGCGGCTGCAGAATGGGGACAGGCGCGGGAAGAAGCCTATCATCTGGAAAGAAGATTTTTAGATGCTCAGGCAGGACTTCTTGCCAGAAATTTACAGGATGGGAAAAAGTGTCCGGTGTGTGGGTCAATCCATCATCCGGCGCCAGCATTGTTGCTGGAGGAGGTTCCGGAGAAAAGCAGACTGGATGAAAAGAAACGGGTGCTGTCTAAGGCAGAAGCCAGAGTGCAGGAGCTGGGGGCAGAGATCCGGCATCTGAAAGAGCAAATGTCACAAGAGTGGCAAAGCATATGGAGCGGGGAAGAAAAGGACCTGTATTTTTCATATGGCAGTGAAATAATCCTTCCCCAAAAGGATGGGGTTTTGGAAAAGGATAAAATAAAACAAGGTCTTACAGAGCTGGGCAAACGATTGAAGGAGCGGTTAAAAAAGGCAGAGGAAGTCTTAGAGCAGGCAGAAGAGAATCAGCAGCGTTTAAAAAAAGTGGAGATCCAGAAGAAAGAAATGGAGGAAAAGAGGAACAAACTGGGGGAACAGATTCAGAAAATCCGCGCTGGTTTGGGCGGACTGGTTGGTACCCGCAATGCGCTCTTAGAGCAGCTTGCTCTTGGAATCCAGGAGGCAAGGGAAGGGATTATCAGGGAGAATTACAGAACAAAATCTGGAATCCAAACCGAAGCAGATTTGGCAACAAAGGAAGGGAATGAGGGGGATAAAACGGCAGATAAGACAGAAGTTGAAGAATACAATCGAGACGGGGCAAATAAGACAGAATCCAGAGAATCCTGGCCAAATGGGGCAGAAGACTGGAAGACACTAACACAAGCGGTTTTGTCACAGTTAGAGAAGCTTATGGAGAGGATAAGCAGGCAGGAAGAAAAGGCAAGAAACGACCTGAAGATGCGCAATGATTATCAGAAGATCGTCCAGAAGAAAGTGGAAGAACTGGAACAATGCCGGGAACAGATCCAGGAGAAAAGAAGCCGTCTGCAAGTCTTGGAAAATCAAAGTATGGAGGACAAAAAAAGACTTTTGCAGGGCTTGAATTTAAAGCAGCCCTGGGGACAGGCTTATGAAAGTCCAAAAAAGCTGACCGAAGAAGATTTGTACAGGGCAGGAGAAGTGGCTGCCGGGAAAATGGAGATCACATTGGCTCGTATGGAAGAGGAGATTGTGAAAAATAGCAGGCAGCTGGAGCGAAAAGAAGTTCTGGGACAGGAGATTCCCAAACTGGAACAGGAGATTCAAAAGCAGGAGAAAATTTTGGCCCAGGTGCAGGTGGAGCAGACAAGACTTCTTACAGAACAGAAACATTTGCAGGTACAAAGAGAGCAGCTTTTGGAAGCTTTGGGGGAGAAAACCAGGGAAGCGTGGATTCAGGAAATGGAGCAAAACCAGCAGGAACTTTCCAGGCTGATTCAAAACCGGGAAAAGGCAGAAGAAACATTTGTCCGGTGTAGTCAACAGGTGGCAGAGCTTCAGGCCAAATACCAGACGTTGAAAGAACAGGATTTGGAAACGGGGGAAATGAACGAGGAGGAGTTGATTGAAAGACGGAGACAGCGCCTGGAACAAAAGTTGGTTCTGTCTGGAAAGAAGCAGGAGCAGTTTGCTGCTTATAAAAAGAATCAGGGAATTTTTGATTCGGTGCAGGGAAGCTGGCAGGAGATGGCAGTGGTAGAACAGGATTATGTGTGGATGAAAGCATTGTCCGATACAGCCAACGGAACCCTTTCAGGAAAAAGAAAAATTGAGTTGGAAACCTATATTCAGATGGCATATTTTGACCGGATTTTGCGGCGGGCCAACCTGCGTTTTCTCACCATGAGCGGTGGGCAGTATGAGCTTAAGCGGCAGGAGGATGGGGATAATAAAAGGGAAAAGGCTGGTTTGGATTTGAATGTGATTGACCATTACAACGGCACAGAACGAAGTGTAAAAACCCTGTCTGGAGGAGAGTCTTTTCAGGCCTCTTTGTCTTTGGCCTTGGGCCTTTCAGACGAGATACAGTCCTGTGCAGGTGGGATACGTCTGGATACCATGTTTGTGGATGAGGGGTTTGGCTCTCTGGATGAGGAGGCTTTAAACCAGGCGATGAAAGCTCTTTTGGGACTGGCAGAGGGAGACCGTATGGTGGGAATCATTTCCCATGTGGCAGAACTGAAAGAACGCATTGAAAAAAAGATTATCGTGACAAAAAATAAGGGAGGAGATGAGATTGGAAGCAGTGCAAGGATAGCTGGCTAAAAGGAGAAAGATAGCAGAAGGCGGAAAAAATAGAGTAAGGAGTAAATGGGATGAATACCATCCACCGTGATATTTTCAAAGCAATTCATGAGGGAAAATGGATGACCATTGAGTACCGCAACCGGCAGGAGCAGGTGACTCGGTATTGGATTAGCATTCTTGATTTGAATATTGCCCGAAGAACCTTAAAAGTGGAGGGATTTCATCTGGGAAAATATACTCTGGAACAATACGACCGGATTTACATGGATTCGATTTTGTCTTCCAGCGTTTTGGACGGCTCTTACTGCCAGATTAATTGGAAGCTGGTGGAGGATATTCATGATCACCCCTGGAAATACAAGGATTTATTTGATCAGGTGGCCAACTTAAAAGTACTGGACTATCTGGAACACTGTAGCAAAATGGATGCTGTACCGTACCGGAAGGATTTTGCACTGGTTCGTTATTTGGACCGGGAAAGTTTTTCTGGAAAGACCTATCCTTTGGGGGAGGAGCAGTTTCAGAAGATTGTCCAGGCATTTCAATACAAAGCGGAAAAGGAGATTTCGTTGTCGGACGCTTCGGGAGAAAGGCATCTGACCATTCAGAGTCTTGCCATGAACGTGATGAGCATTCATACCTTTCAAGGACTGTATGTGCTGGCATACCGAAAGTTAAATCTGGATGTGCGGCAGCGGTGTCTTCGCCCGGACGAGGATATTACCATCTGTACGGAGTTTGCGGTAAACGGAAAAAAAGAAAGCATCCGGCGTTATCTGGACGGGGAAGACTATGAACTTTTGCAGGATTTTGAGGCAAACCAGGAGAAAATAAAGGATGTCATCACCTGTCACAGCCGGGGAAATATGGGCGTGGATGATATGCCGTATATCATTGGTCTTGGAATGGATGTGGCTCTGGATTTGCGCAGGGAGTACAATGCCATTTTGGAAATGTACCAGAAAGGGGAGGTGACAGCGCCAATCCAGGCATTTTTCGGAGACCTTTTGGAACGGCCAAGAAGCCGGCGGATGGTTCCCATCACCTTGTTGGATCATAAGGTAAACTTAGATCAGCTTCTTGCCATTAACCATGCTATGAAATACCCTTTGGCTTATGTTCAGGGTCCGCCGGGAACCGGAAAGACAAATACCATTATCCACACCATTATCACGGCGTTTTTTAACAAAAAGACGTTGCTGTTTGTGGCATACAACAACCATCCCATTGACGGAGTGGTTCAAAAGCTAAGCCGTCTGACTTATCAGGGCAGGCGGATTCCTTTTCCGGTGATTCGCCTTGGGAATACGGGAAAGCTGCGGCAGGCATTGTCGGTTATGGAAGAGCTGTATGAAGAAACAAGAGATATTCCGGTATATGACCGGACTTTAGACCGGAACCGGGACAGGCAAAGCCAACAAATGAAACATTTAGCTGAGCTTTTGCGCCGATATGAAGATGTGCTGGACTTAAAAGAGCGCAGTGAGACCATTGGAAGGCTTTTGGAGTACAGCCGCGGGCGCAGCCGTTCCATGCAGATGCTGCCCTTTGAGACGGATTTGGGCGGACGGCAGCTGCAGCAGGTAAACCGTCAGCTGGAAAAGCTGGGACAGATCACCGATAAGGATGCGTTGGCTCTGATGACTGAGGATGTGGAAGAGCTGAAAAAATATCTCTATTATGCTTCTGTTAAGTGCATTCGCCAGCTGGATGAGCCGACAGGACAGAGGCTGAAGGAGATTCTGTTTATGGGAGATAATGAAGAGCGTCTTAGTGAGTTTTCCCGGTATTTAAAGGATGGGGAAAATGTACGACGTCTTTTGCAGATCTTTCCGGTTGTGGCCACCACCTGTATTTCGGCAGGACGGCTGGGAAGCCCAGAGCCTTACTTTGACATGACGATCATGGATGAGTCCAGTCAGTGCAATACAGCCATTGGGCTGGTTCCGGTAATTCGGGGGAAAAATCTGATGTTAGTGGGAGACCCTCAGCAGTTAAGTCCCGTCATTTTGCTGGATGAGATTTCCAACCAGCGCTTAAGGGGAAAGTATAAAGTTCCAAAAGAATATGACTACCGAAAAAATTCACTTTATAAGACGTTTCTCGCCTGCGATTCAGTCAGCGATGAAGTGTTATTGCGTTTTCATTACCGGTGCAGCCCAAAGATCATTGATTTTAACAACAAAAAATACTACAATTCCAAATTGAAAATTCAGTCAGAAAGCACTCAGGAAGAGCCGCTTGTTTACATTGATGTAAAAGACGGCAGAACCGGTCAGAGAAATGTGGCTCCGGCAGAGGTGGAGGCTGTTTTGCAGTATGCCATGGAGCACAAGGATAAATCCATTGGGGTCATTACGCCATTTGTAAATCAGAAAAATGCCATTGAAAAGGGTCTGGCTAGATGGGGATTAGGCAATGTGGCCTGTGGGACGGTCCATGCTTTTCAGGGAGACGAAAAGGATGTAGTTTTGTTTTCCACGGCCCTTACGGATGAAACTTATGAGGGAACGTATGGATGGTTGAAAAACAATAAAGAGTTGATTAATGTTGCGACCTCTCGTGCCAGAGATCAGCTGGTGGTGTTGGGAAACGGCCGGAATCTGGAACGGCTTCACAGACAGGAAGGAGAAGATGATCTCTATGATCTGATCCGGTACGTAAAGTCCAACGGCACGTCCCAGGTTGCCTCCAAAGAAGTAGATTCCAGAGCTTTGGGGATTAAGCCATTTTCAGCAGCCATAGAAGAAGCCTTTCTGCAAAACTTGAACCATGCCCTGGAAAACATCTGGCTGTCTCAAAACCGGTTTTTTGTGGAAAAGAAGGTGGAGGTTTTACAGGTTCTTGGGGAGGAGGACAAAGACGGCCTGTTTTATTCGGGAAAATTCGATTTTGTGGTGTATGAATGGCAGGGAAATAGGCAAGCTGGACTGAAAACTCCTGTGCTGGCAGTAGAGCTGGACAAAAAAGAGCATTTTGAGGAAAAGATGATGTCAGAGCTGGACAAAAAGAAGCAAAAGATCTGTCAGACCCATAAGATAGAGCTGATTCGGGTGGAAAACTGCTATGCCAGACGGTATCAGCACATTAAAGGAATTTTGGAAGCATATTTTAAAATACGTCATTAAAATTTTTATTGTTTTATCTTATATTTGCGTTTATAATAAAAGGAAAGGTCCAGTGGTAAGGAGGACCCTATGACAAGGAGGAATGAGACATGGCGACTATTTTAGTTACAGGAGGGGCAGGCTATATTGGAAGCCATACCTGCGTGGAGCTTTTGAATGCAGGATATGATGTGGTTGTGGTGGATAATCTGTGCAATTCCTGCAAGGAATCTTTAAAGCGGGTGGAGGAGATTACCGGAAAGAGTCTGACTTTCTATGAGGTGGACTTGCTGGACAAGCCGGCTTTGGACCGGGTATTTGACAATGAGAAAATTGACGGAGTCATCCATTTTGCCGGATTAAAGGCAGTGGGAGAGTCTGTGTACAAGCCGCTGGAGTACTATCACAACAACATTACCGGAACTTTGATTCTCTGCGATTCCATGAGGAACCATGGGGTAAAGAGCATTGTGTTTAGTTCCTCTGCCACCGTTTACGGAGATCCGGCATTTATTCCCATTACCGAAGAGTGTCCCAAAGGAGAGATTACCAATCCATACGGACGCACCAAGGGAATGCTGGAGCAGATTCTTACAGACCTGCATACTGCAGATCCGGAGTGGAAGGTCATGCTGCTTCGGTACTTCAATCCCATCGGCGCACACAAGACCGGAAGAATCGGAGAGAATCCAAAGGGTATCCCCAACAACCTTCTGCCTTATATTACCCAGGTGGCAGTAGGAAAGCTGGTATGTCTTGGAGTGTTCGGCAACGATTACGACACACCGGACGGCACCTGTGTGCGGGATTATATCCATGTAGTTGATCTGGCAGACGGCCATGTGAAGGCTCTCAATAAGATGGCAGGAGAAAGCGGCGGCGTCTGGATCTATAATCTGGGTACTGGTACTGGATACAGCGTGCTGGATGTGATTCATGCATTTGAGGAAGCCAATGATTTAAAGATCAACTATGTGTTTAAAGACCGCCGTGCAGGAGATATTCCGGCCTGCTATGCAGATCCGGCCAAGGCGGAGAAAGAGCTGGGCTGGAAGGCCCAATATGGCATTCGGGAGATGTGTGAAGACTCCTGGAGATGGCAGAAGAATAATCCAAGCGGATACGAAGAATAGGACGGTTTAAAAAAGCCTGCCAGTACATCGGCAGGCTTTTCAAAACACCCTTGGACAAGCTCTTTACCCATCGTCCCTCATAAGAGTCCTCATGGCAAATGCATAGATTTCCTGACTGCGGGTTTCCCAGTGGGAGCACATTAGTTCAGCCTGATCTTTATCCGGGACGGAAAGTTCCAGATTGATCAAAGAACTGCGGCCTTCCCGCACTTCACAGCGGACGATGTAATCCTGGTTGGTGGATTTGTAGTAGTCAGCCATGGTGCTGACTTCATTACGCATCCGGAAACGATTTTCCTTCAGATAATTGTCCATATCCTCCACAATGGCAGGAGAGATGTTGCCGCCAAAAAAGCTTAATGTGTCCTCTCCTTCTTTGGTGAGTTCATACCGGGTACTGTTGTGGGAGGACTCGGCGTGAATCAGGCCGGATTCCTGAAGTTCATTCAGGGCCTGCTGTAAGGTAAAGTAATTGGTATATTCATGCTGAAGGAAAAATTCCGTCAGCTGTGCATTGGTCAGGGGGAAATTCACCTGCTTTAACATATAAAGATTCATCAATTTGTATAGGGTCATGGGGTCCGATAACATGGCATGTCCTCTTCCTGTTATTAAGAATAAACAGCAACCGATTTATAGGGATGCGAAAGCAGCAAAAAGGTTGTATTTAAACTTTTTCTTTATCATACCAATTTAAACCTTTTAAATCAAGTGAAAATATGCTAAGATAAGATGAAATGACGAAATTTTGAACAGGTGGTACTATGAGAGAAAGAATAAACCGGCTGGCAAAGGGGGTTGTGGACCCGGAGTCCCTAAGGCTGGTTATTGATCCGGAGGAACTGACGGATACGGTTCATGCCGGAGAAGTGACGAGAAAGATAATAAACGTGGCAGAGGAAGAAAACCGCTTTATTAAAGGGCTGATCTATTCTTCCAATATCCGTGTCCGCATTGCAAACAACGCATTTGGCGGCGTCCGCAATCGCATTACATTCGACATCGACAGCATGTACCTGACCCAGAAGGATGTGATTACGGGTGCCTTTTATCTTGTGACCAGTGCCGGGGAACGAAAAGTGCCGTATTCTTTTTCCATAGCAGTGGAGGCGTCCGGAAGGACCTTGGAAAACCTGAACACGGCAGAGGATTTTGCAGAACTGGCACGAAAGGATCAGGAGACCGCTTTGCGTCTTTTTGAGTATCAGGATTTTACAGAAGCGCCGTTTATGCAGGATATTCACATCCGGACCCTATACGAAGGTTTAAGAAGCCGGGGAAACCGGCAGAATCTGCTGGAAGAATTTCTGGTGGCGTTAAAAGTCAAGGAACCTGTAACATTGGAGGTGGAAAACCGCCGTTTGTCTTTTGAACGCATGGAAAAACCTACAAAGGAACTGCTGGAAGTTCATGCCAGTACTTGGGGATATGTGCAGTTTCAGATTACAGCAGACGGGGATTTTTTAGAGCTTCCAAAGAAAATGTTCGGACCTTCGGATTTTAAGGATGGAGTGTGTCAGGTAGGATATGTGATAAATCCCGCAAGGCTTCATGGAGGCAGGAATCTGGGAGCATTTCTGGTGGCCACAGTCCGGGAATCCTTTATGGTGCGGGTGGAGGCCCAGGGGGGAGACGAGGAGTTTCATCTTACTGGGAGCAGAGACCAGGAAAGCCTTGGACGTTATCTAAACCTGAGGCTTAAATATGAGCTTGGTATGTCAGAGCCTCGTCCGCTGATCAATGAGATGAAGCAGGAAACCGAGTGTATGCGGAGAAAAGACGGAGAGACGCCGCTTATTCTGCTTTTGCAGGCAGAGCTTGCCGCCATGGAAGGGCAGAAGGACCGGGCAGATGTGCTGTTAGACGGACATCGGGCCGATTTTTCGGACATGCGAAGAGAACAGCCAGAGCTGTACTGCTTTTATCAATATCTGTTACAGATATTAAACAAAAAAGAAGGACAGAGGGAGAGTGTGATTCGTCTGATCCGACGATCTTTGTGGGAGGAAAACCGTCATCCCTATTTGTTCTTTTTGTGGCTGAAGCTTGATCCGGCGGTCAAAGAAAATCCGGCAGAGCTTCTGGACCGGATGAGAAGGCTGTTTGACAGAGGGTGCTGCAGCCCGTTTTTGTATGCACAGGCGTTTTTGATTTACCGGCAAGATCCCCAGCTGATGCACCGGCTGGGAGGATTTGAGATTCAGGTGATGATATTTGCCGTGAAAAAAGGGCTTATGAATCAGGAGCTGGCTGGACGGGTATCAGAGCTTTCTGGTACAATCAAGCATTACACCAAATCCGGCTTGGGCCTTTTGACTGGCCTTTATGAAAAGTATCCCAAGAAACCGTTTTTAAGTGCGGTTTGCGGCATGTTGATAAAAGGGGATTGCCGGGAGGAAAAATATTTTTCCTGGTATCAGAAAGCATTGGAGACAGGAGTGAGCCTTACTGGGCTTTATGAATATTTTCTCTATTCTGTGCCGGAAAATTATTCTTATCTGCTGCCCAAGGAAGTCCTTTTGTATTTTTCCTATGAAAAATCCATGGACGATTACAGCCGCTCCATGTTGTACATGAATATATTAAAGTACATGAAGCCAAATTCAGACCTTTATAAGCAATATGAGCGGGACATTGAGAAATTTACCATGGAACAGCTTCTTGGGGCCAGGGTAAATCAGCGTTTGGTGGTATTGTACCAACATATGATTTATAAGGAAATGATTGATCAGAAGGTGGCAAGAGTGCTTCCTGCTGTGCTGCGGTCCTGCCGGATTGAGATCAATAATCCCAATATTAAATATGTGGTGGTTTGTTATGAGGAGCTGGAGGAGGAGGATGCCTTTCTTGTGAAAGACGGCGCCGCCTATGTGCCTCTTTTCCGGGAACATTCGGTGATTTTGTTTCAGGATAGTTATGGCAACCGGTTTGCCAACATTGCTTATGAAAAGGTTCCTGCCATGGAAAAAGATAACGTGCAGGAACTGGAAGAACAGTGCTATGAAGTGTATCCCCGCCATGAAATGCTACGAATGCAGGAGTGCGGTGAGATTGTAGAGCAAGGCATATCCGGAGATGGGGAGCTGATGACTCTGGAACGGATTTTGTCAGACATGAAGCTTAAATCTCTTTATAAAAAACGGATTCTGGATCGGATTATTGAGTATTATCAGAACCGGTCAGAGACCGAAGGAATCGGGACAACTGGGGGCGGGGAATATTTTCTTAGCCTGAACATGGAGCGGTTATCCCGTCTGGAGAGAGCTGGGGTATGCGAGACTCTGATTCAACAGGATTATATGAAAGAAGCATGGATTCGGATTCGCCGGTATGGGGCTGAAGACGTGAAGAGTCAGAGACTTTTAAAGCTGTGCAGCCGGATGATTGTGCAGCATCAGCCCGATGAGGATGAAGCGTTGCTTCTTCTTTCCTGTGATTTGTTTTCAAAAGGGAAATATGATGGAGTGGTGCTGGATTATCTGTGCCAATATTTTAACGGTTCAGCCAAGCAGATGTTTCGGATTTTGAATCAGGCAGTGCGGGAGCGGGTGGAGGTGTATGACCTGCCGGAGAGGCTTCTGGCCCAGCAGCTTTTTACCGGGGAGACGGACCGGATGGACCCAGTGTTTGATTGGTACGTTGCTGGGAAGAAAACCGGAGAAAATCTGATAAAAGCGTATTTTACCATGAAGTCATCGGAATATTTTCTGAAAGGTCAGCCAGCCAAGGACCGGGTATTTGAATATCTGGAAGGGGCTGTTCAGGGAATCAAAGATTTGGACAAGGTGCCTACGGTATATCTGTTAGCGCTGTCCCGTTATTATTCCACCCTTCCGCTGTTGGAGGGAGACCGTCAAAAGCTTTGCGCGGCCATTGTGGAACAGCTGCTGGCAGAGGAGAGAGTGTTCTCCTGGTTTAAGGATTTAGGGAAATGGGTTCCTATGCCGGATTCGGTTATGGAACAGGTGATTGTGGAGTATCAGGGAAGCCGGGACGATAAGCCGGCTTTGCAGGTGCGGATTCTTCCAGAGGAGGAAGATTATCACTGGGAGGAAATGCGTCGGGTGTATTCTGGGATTTTTGTGCGGCAGAAAGTGCTGTTTGAAGGGGAGATTCTGGAGTACAGGGTCTACGAGAAACAGGAAGAAAAACTGACTCTGGTGAGAGAGGGAAGCATTTCCTGGGAGCCAGACAGAGAGAAGCAGGAAGGAAGCCGTTTTTCGGCTTTAAATGAAATGGGACTTTGCCTTGCCCTTAAGGAAGAAGAAGCCCTGAAGGGAAAAATGTTAAAGTACATAGAAGACAGCGCAGTAATGGAGGAACTGTTCCAGGTTATGTAAAAGAAAGGGTACATGCCAGAGGGGAACAGAGGACAGAATGGAAAGAGGGAGGAATCTATGGACGGACTTTTGGTAGGAGTGGATTTGTGTGACGAATATACTCAGATCCATTGCCCGGACGAGGAGAAGACGTGGACGATTCCCACAGTGATTTGCCGGAATAAATATGCGGATGAGTGGTATGTAGGGGAGGAAGCTTTTGCCCACACGCTGAAAGGGGACGGCATCATTGTGGACAAGTTGCTGAACCTGGCATTGCGGGATGGAACAGCTACTTTGGGGGATGTGCGTTACGGGGGAAAGGAACTTTTGCAGCTTTATCTGGAGCGGGTGCTTCAGCTGCCCAAAGAAGAATATAAAGAGAATGAAATTTTAAGACTGGTGTTTGCGGTGAAAAAGCTGGAACCCCGGATGAATACAATGCTTCGGGACTGTGGGGGAAAGCTGGGAATTTTGCCAGACCAGGTGCAGGTGATCAGTCATTCGGAAGGATTTATTTACTATATATTGAGCCAGAAAAAGGAAATCTGGAATAATACAGTGGGAATGTTTGATTTATCAGAAGTAGGATTGCGGTACTATGAGATGAAGGTACAGCGGGGAATGAAGAAAATTACTGTGGTGGCAGAGTATGAGAATCTGGAAGAGGGATTTAATTTGGATATTTTAAAGACCACTTCCGGAAGCCGGCTGGCAGACCGGATTCTTACGTCCTGTGCAGAACGTATTATGGCCAGGAAATCGTATTCAACGATTTTTTTAACCGGAAAAGGTTTTACCAGCCAGCACTGGGCGGCGGGACTGATGAAATTTTTGTGCAACAAGCGCAAAGTTTTTATGGAGCAGGGGCTGTTTGCTCAGGGGGCGGCATGTCGGGCCGCAGAGGATGCACAAGGAAGAGAGACCCCGGCGTTTACTTGTATCTGTGACGGCAGATTAAAAACCACGGTGTCCATGAACGTTCTTCACCGGGGACAGGAGACCAATGTGACGGTGGCAGCTGCGGGAGACTGCTGGTATGACCGGGTTTCGGTGATTGATGTGATTCCGGACCGTCAGGATTCCGTAGATTTTGAAGTGAGTTCTGTGGACTCAAAAAATAAAAAGAAGATTTCCATTCCTTTGGAAGGATTTCCCCAACGGCCGGATCGAACTACGCGGGTACAAATCCGGGTGTTGTTTTTAGACGAGAGAACCATGGAAGTGACCCTTCAGGACAGGGGGTTTGGAGAATTGTTTCCAACTTCCGGTATGCAGATCAAACAAGAGGTTATGCTATGAGTTTATTGCTGTGCAGGCAGGAACATGTGAAAAGACCCTATTTTATGGAGGCTATGGGAATCCATCTGTATTCATCCCAGGAGTTGTCTTATGTAATTTTTAATTATCCGCTGCTGGTGATGGATGGATTTGTTGATGAACGGCTTCTCACCTTTCTGCGGGAAGAGTTAAATCAGGGTTTTTTGGCTTTAAAGTTGGAACGATGGATAAAAAAGAAAGGCAGCATGGACGAAGCTTTAATGATCATTTTGCAGGAATGTGATTATTACAGCATGGCAGAAGTAGGCCGTTTTCGTCAAATGGCTGCTGCTTTACGAAAAAAACATCCAGCAGATTTTAACCGCATGAAGGCAGACGAGCTTTTTTCTCTGAAACAGTATGGGAGAGCAGTAGAGATTTACCAAGAACTTTTGCAGCTGCCTTATGGGGATTTTGTAGATGATTTATTTTTGGGAAGAGTATGGAACAACCTGGGCGCTTGTTACGGGCGGATGTTTCAGTTAAATAAAGCTTTTGAAGCATTTCAGAACGCATACAGAAAAAATGAGCAGGAAACTGTATTGGAACGATTGTATGAATTAAGCAAAATCGATGAACGTCTGGTATTGGGAGAAGAGTTCATGGTTCAGATCACAGAGCAGAAAAAAGCCCAATGGGACAAAAAGCTCCAACAAGCCAGAGAAACTGCCAGAAAGTCACAAAAAGTAAAAGACCTAGAAAACCTTTTCCAAAAAGACCCCATCAAACGCCAATCCGGAGCCGCCGACCTCCTCCACACTTGGAAACAAGAATACCGAAACATGGCGTAAGCAATGAGCAGTGCGAAAATGAAGGGCCAGAAAGAGACGTTGTGCTTGCACATAAGACTCTTTCTGGCCCTTCATTTTCATAGGGCGAAGCCCGACAGTGAGATGGAGCGAAGCGGAATCGAACTGTCGCACTGCGGGGTAGCCAAAAGAACCCAAAACATTTATAAAGCCATCCATCCCACCCCTTCAGCTTCACCATTTTCATAAAGCAAAGCCCAACAGTAAGATAGAGCAAAGCGAAATCGCCCCCATCACCCAACTTACCCCACCCACAACAAAACCCCTGAAAACACTGGTCATCATCACAAATCCCAGCATCTCAAGGGTCTTCATAAACTGCAGAAGATGGGAGTCGAACCCACAAGGTATTGCTACCACACGGACCTGAACCGTGCGCGTCTGCCAATTCCGCCACTTCTGCTAAAAACAACTTATACAAGAACTCAACAAAAAATATTCTACCACAATTAGATTTATTTTGCAAGAGGAAATTTGACGATTTGTGGAATTGTAGAATTTTGCACACCTTTGTGATAGACTTAAAAAACCCGGTCTTGTGCCAAAGCATGCAAATCCCACCCACAACACCACAAAAAACAGACAGAAAATAGCCCCTATCAATTAACCATCTATGGAAAAATACAATAATTCCATAAATTCATCATTCAAACTGAACTTGCCCAAAATATCTGTAATATTAAGCATCATAAATTCCACAATCAAATTTGAATTTTTATCACAAAAGAATTTTTCCATTTACTCACACGTTTCTAAATATTCAGACAGTAACGCAGAAGATGGATTTAATCGCAATGCCCTGTTGTATTCAGAGCCATCTTCGTCAGGGGGCGCCTGTTCTACATTAATCACTACATGTTCCCGCTCTTTTCCAGTTCCAAAAAGACCCGAACCATCAAGCCTTTTCAGTGCTTCCTCCATGGAATCCATTCGTATACCCCACTCAATCCCATAAAGTTCATCATCAGATAATCCATCTGCTCTTTTGTCCAGCAATTCCCTTACCTCACCAAAAAATTCGTCATATCCATAAACCGCATAGGGAGAATCTGCGCTGTCCCATTTCCACCAACTCTTCTCTTCATCCGGTATTTGTTGTTCCATAATTGATTTTTCCAAAGCTTCGTAAGACCATGCTGAAATATATGGATGCAAGCCCTCATCGAATATAAACGCATAGAAATAAAAATGTTCTTTGGTTGTTTCTTTTAAAGACAGAAACGCTGCTCTTGCTGCTTTTACAAGGGCTTCAATAAGTTCTTCGTTATCTTTGTCAGTCCACATATTCACTCCAGCCTTTCTATTTATAAAGTATGATTCTGATTTGATGATTTTTAAGAGCTTTGATATTCCGACTCGACTTTTTCAGATAATTTTAGATATTCTATCATTTCCGTTTTTTGCACTTCCATTAACAGGAACCTCTTTCCATTCAGTTAAAACAATAATTGTCATTATACTCCAACTTTAAAGTCCAACATGTAACATTACGGTTATCTTAACTTTTGACGTATCGTCCGCACCTTACCTTTCAAAGAAACTGGAATATGCAAAAACCTGTAAACGACCACGCTCACAGGTTTTTTATTGGACTATTCAATTTCAAACTCCCCGAGTAGGACTTGAACCTACGACAGCGCGGTTAACAGCCGCGTGCTCTACCGACTGAGCTATCGAGGAATATCTTCTAAAACAACACTGAGTATACCAAAATTTTCATCAAAATGCAAGCGGTTTTTCCTGTTTTACAGGGATTTTGTGGGGATTTCCAAATAATGGCCGGAAATAAACAATAATCTTTTTCCATCACCTTTCTTCCAGACCTTGACATTTTCCCTTTCAGTCAATATAATAGTGAAATGAAGAGACAATGACTAAGACGGAGACAGTAGGGCTGTGGAAGGCATCAGCGATTCGGGGAAGGTGGAAGTCCGAAGCTGGAAGCAGATTCTGAAGATCACTCCTGAGTTGCAGGTCGAAAGATGTCAAATTATTCGCTGCAGGAGAAAAAGGCATTTATTAGGCTGAGCCGGCGTTCCCGCCGTTACAGGGAGCGTATATGCGGATACCGTATTGGAAGGAATTGAAATCATTTCTTTTATGAAAGGTTTGAATTTTCCCCAATGGGGTATGACAAGTATGCAGTAATAGGTGGTGCAGAGAAGCGCAGGCTTTCGTCCTTATTACAGGACGAGGGCTTTTTTTATGCACACAAAGTCAAAGGGACTGTGCAGCGTATATCTGTTTCAGGGATTTGTAAGAAACAGCAAAGAATCTCTTGAAGGTTACAAAGTTCCACCCTGCCACAAAAACGGAGGTAATAAAAATGTATGAGAAAGTATCTACAGATTTGAAATTTGTAGACCGGGAAAAGGAAGTAGAAGCATTTTGGAAAGACCATGATATTTTCAAAAAAAGCATGGAAGACCGAAAAGACGGCCCTGGCTATATGTTTTATGACGGTCCGCCGACTGCCAACGGCAAGCCTCACATTGGTCATGTGCTGACTCGTGTAATTAAAGATATGATTCCCCGGTACCGCACAATGAAAGGGTATCTGGTTCCCCGAAAGGCGGGATGGGATACCCATGGACTTCCAGTCGAACTGGAAGTGGAGCGTTTGCTTGGTTTGGACGGCAAGGAGCAGATTGAGCAGTATGGTCTGGAACCTTTTATTGCTCACTGCAAGGAAAGTGTCTGGAAGTATAAGGGCATGTGGGAGGATTTTTCCAGCACAGTTGGTTTCTGGGCGGATATGGACAATCCTTATGTGACTTACCATGACGATTTCATTGAATCTGAGTGGTGGGCATTAAAGCAGATTTGGGAAAAAGGACTTTTGTATAAGGGATTTAAGATTGTTCCTTACTGTCCCCGCTGCGGAACTCCTTTGTCCAGCCATGAGGTGGCTCAAGGGTATAAGGATGTGATAGAACGTTCTGCCATTGCCCGGTTTAAGGTAAAGGGAGAAGATGCTTATATTTTGGCATGGACCACAACCCCCTGGACGCTGCCGAGCAATGTGGCTCTTT
The DNA here is from genome assembly GCA_009911065.1 of Clostridiaceae bacterium. GTDB lineage: Bacteria > Bacillota > Clostridia > Lachnospirales > Lachnospiraceae > Brotaphodocola. The sequence continues at coordinate 57,786 of QXWR01000023.1, forward strand.
GTGTTAATCCGGACGAATCTTATGTAAAGGTGCAAAATGATGGTTACACCTACTATCTGGCAGAGGCTTTGTGCGATACGGTGCTGCAGGGCGAATATACCGTATTGGAGCGGTATAAGGGGAAAGATTTGGAATACAAGGAGTATGAGCCGCTGCTTCCCTATGCCAATGAGGTTTGTGACAGACAGAGGAAAAAGGCGTTTTATGTAGTCTGTGATGGATATGTAACCTTGACAGACGGTACTGGTGTGGTACACATTGCACCTGCTTTTGGTGAGGATGACTCTAAGGTGGGACGCAAGTATGACCTGCCCTTTGTCCAGCTGGTAGATTCGAAGGGAGAGATGACAAAGGAGACTCCCTGGGAAGGAACCTTTGTAAAGAAAGCAGATCCCCTGGTGTTAAAGGAACTGGAGGAAAAAGGACTTTTGTTTTCCGCTCCCTCCTTTGAACACAGCTATCCTCATTGCTGGCGCTGTGATACGCCTCTTATCTACTATGCGCGGGAGTCCTGGTTTATCAAGATGACTGCTGTCAAAGAAGATTTGATTCGCAATAACAATACGATTAACTGGATTCCAGAGAGTATTGGCAAAGGCCGTTTTGGCGACTGGCTGGAGAATGTACAGGACTGGGGCATCAGCCGGAACCGTTACTGGGGAACCCCTTTAAACATTTGGGAGTGTGAGTGCGGGCATCAGCATTCCATTGGCAGCATTGAAGAGCTGAAATCCATGTCAAAAAATTGTCCGGAGAAAATTGAACTGCACCGTCCCTTTATAGATGAAGTGACCATTACCTGTCCCAAGTGCGGGAAGGAAATGAAGCGTGTGCCGGAAGTGATTGACTGCTGGTTTGATTCCGGGGCCATGCCTTTTGCCCAGCATCATTATCCCTTTGAGAATCAGGAATTGTTTGAAAAACAGTTTCCGGCAGATTTTATCTCTGAAGCTGTGGACCAGACAAGAGGATGGTTTTACTCTTTACTTGCCATTTCCACTTTGATTTTCAACAAAGCGCCTTTTAGAAATGTAATTGTCCTGGGGCATGTGCAGGATGAGTTCGGACAGAAGATGAGTAAGACCAAGGGAAATGCAGTGGACCCCTTTGATGCTTTGGCTACCTATGGGGCAGATGCAATCCGCTGGTATTTTTATATTAACAGCGCCCCCTGGCTTCCCAACCGCTTCCACGGAGAGGCTGTGAAGGAAGGTCAGCGCAAATTTATGGGAACCTTATGGAATACCTATGCGTTCTTTGTGTTGTATGCCAACATTGACCAGTTTGATGCAACTAAATACACTTTGGATTATAATCAACTGACAGTCATGGATAAGTGGCTTTTATCAAAGCTTAATTCCATGGTAAAAAGTGTGGATGAGAACTTAGAGAATTACCGGATTCCAGAGACAGCCCGCGCCCTGCAGGCATTTGTGGATGACATGAGTAACTGGTATGTAAGAAGGAGCCGGGAGCGTTTCTGGGCTAAGGGAATGGAATCGGATAAGATTAATGCCTATATGACTCTTTACACAGCCCTTGTTACCACAGCAAAGGCAGCTGCTCCTTTGATTCCTTTTATGACCGAGGCCATTTACCAGAATCTGGTGAGAAATATTGACAAGACGGCTCCGGAAAGTGTTCATCTGTGTGACTTCCCACCTGTGGATGAGACTTGTATTGACGTACAGTTAGAAGCAGATATGGATGAAGTGTTAAAGATTGTGGTCCTTGGCAGAGCGGCCAGAAATACGGCGAATCTGAAAAACCGTCAGCCGATTGGGAAAATGTATGTGAAAGCAGACCATGAGTTGTCTTCGTTTTATGTGGAGATTATAGAAGACGAGCTGAATGTAAAATCTGTAGAGTTTGTGGAAGATGTGCGCAGCTTTACCACTTACAGCTTTAAGCCTCAGCTAAAGACGGTTGGTCCTAAATATGGGAAACAACTGGGAAATATCCGCAAGGCTTTGACCGAGATAGATGGAAACAAAGCTATGGATACCTTGAAGGCAGAAGGTTGTCTGACCTTCACCTTTGGAGAGGAGAAAGTGATTTTGTCCCAGGAGGATTTGCTGATTGATATGGCTCAGACAGAAGGATATGTGTCTGAAAGTGACAATCAGGTGACAGTGGCTCTGGATACCAATCTGACGCCGGAGCTTTTGGAGGAAGGATTTGTCCGGGAGCTGGTCAGCAAGATTCAGACAATGCGGAAAGAAGCTGGTTTTGAGGTGATGGACCGGATTTATGTCTACCAGAGCGGAAACGACCGTTTGGCAGAGATTTTGAATGGACACAGGGCAGAGATCGGCGGGGAAGTTCTTGCAGATGAGATTCGAATCGGTCTGGAGGGCGGATATAAAAAAGAGTGGAATATCAACGGTGAAAAGACCACATTAGGCGTTGAGAAGATCAATATGTAACCAGAAGGAGAAAGTAAAATGAGTAAGGTTTTTAACAAAGAAGAGTTTAAAAAATCGGTTGTGTACAATGTGAAGAATCTGTTCCGGAGAACCATGGATGAGGCAACTCCGGCTCAGGTGTTTCAGGCTGTGTCTTATGCTGTGAAGGACGTGATCATTGACGAGTGGATCGCTTCTCAGAAAACGTATGCCAAAGAAGATGCCAAGACCGTTTACTACCTGTCCATGGAATTTTTGATGGGACGTGCCCTGGGCAACAATATCATCAACATTATGGCCAAGGATGAGATCCGGGAAGTGCTGGAAGAAATGGGCTTTGACTTAAATGTGATTGAGGATCAGGAGCCGGACCCAGCTCTGGGAAACGGAGGTTTGGGACGACTGGCTGCCTGTTTCCTGGATTCTTTGGCAACTTTGGGTTATCCGGCTTATGGCTGTGGAATCCGGTATCATTACGGAATGTTTAAACAGAAAATCGAGAACGGTTTTCAGATCGAAGTGCCAGATGAGTGGTTAAAAGACGGCAATCCTTTTGAGGTGCGTCGGTCCGAGTATGCCACAGAGGTGAAATTTGGCGGATATGTGCGGGTAGAGCGCACAGAAAACGGCCATGAGAAGTTTGTGCAGGAAGGTTATCAGTCTGTTCTGGCGGTTCCCTATGATCTGCCGATTGTAGGTTACGGCAACAACGTGGTAAATACGCTGCGGATTTGGGATGCTCAGCCTATTAATACCTTCAGCCTGGAATCTTTTGACAAGGGAGATTACCATAAGGCCGTGGAGCAGGAGAATCTGGCCAAGACGATCTGCGACGTGCTCTATCCCAATGACAATCACTACGCAGGAAAAGAACTGCGCTTAAAACAGCAGTATTTCTTTATTTCTGCCAGCGTACAGCGTGCAGTGGCAAAATATATGGAAAAGCACGATGATGTGCGGAAATTTTATGAGAAAAACGTGTTCCAGCTCAATGACACCCATCCCACTGTGGCAGTGGCAGAGCTGATGCGGATTTTGTTAGATGAGTATGAGTTAAGCTGGGATGAGGCTTGGGAAGTTACCACAAAGACCTGTGCTTATACCAATCACACCATTATGGCAGAAGCTTTGGAAAAATGGCCGATTGAGCTGTTCTCCCGTCTGCTGCCTCGTATTTATCAGATTGTGGAGGAGATTAACCGGCGGTTCCAGAACCAGATTCGTCAGATGTATCCCAACAATCAGCAGAAGATTGCAAAGATGTCGATCATCTATGACGGACAGGTTCGGATGGCTCATATGGCGATTGCCGGAAGTTTCTCGGTCAACGGTGTGGCAAAGCTGCACACTGAGATTTTGAAGCATCAGGAGTTGAAGGATTTCTATGAGATGATGCCAGAGAAATTTAACAACAAGACCAACGGCATTACTCAGAGACGTTTCCTGCTTCACGGCAATCCCCTTTTGGCTGACTGGGTGACTTCCAAGATCGGAAACGAGTGGATTACAGACCTTTCTTCTATCAGCAAGTTAAAGCTGTATGTGGATGATGAAAAGTGCCAGCATGAGTTTATGAACATTAAATATCAGAATAAGCTGCGTCTGGCAAAGTATATTAAGGAGTACAACGGAATTGACGTAGATCCTCGTTCCATCTTTGATGTACAGGTAAAGAGACTTCATGAATATAAGCGTCAGCTGATGAACATTCTCCATGTCATGTATTTGTACAACCAGTTAAAGGAGAATCCGAATCTGGACATTGTACCGAGAACCTTTATTTTCGGCGCAAAGGCAGCAGCTGGATATAAGATTGCAAAGCTTACTATTAAATTGATCAATTCAGTTGCTGATGTGATTAACAATGATAAATCCATCAACAACAAGCTGAAGGTGGTATTTATCGAGGATTACCGGGTATCCAACGCTGAAATTATTTTTGCGGCAGCAGATGTGAGTGAGCAGATTTCCACAGCCAGCAAGGAAGCCAGCGGTACAGGTAACATGAAATTTATGTTAAACGGCGCTTTGACCATTGGTACCATGGATGGGGCGAATGTGGAGATTGTGGAGGAAGTTGGCGAGGAGAACGCTTTTATCTTCGGCACCTCCTCAGATGAGATTATTGAGCTGGAAAACAACCGCTCTTACGATCCTATGCAGTATTTTAACAATGACCAGGATATTCGCCAGGTGCTGATGCAGCTGATCAATGGATATTTCTCACCTTATGACACAGAGCTGTTCCGGGATATTTATAATTCACTGTTGAACACTCAGAGCAGCAGTCGGGCTGATATGTACTTTATTCTGAAGGATTTCCAGATGTACGCGGAGGCTCAGAGAAAGGTGGATAAGGCTTATCGCGACCAGGAATGGTGGGCGCGGGCAGCTATGCTGAATGTGGCATGCAGCGGAAAGTTCTCTTCGGACCGGACCATTGAGGAGTATGTGAAGGATATTTGGCATTTGAAGAAGGTAAAGGTAGAAGTGTAAGGTGAAATAACGGGCAAGTTTTTTCAGGTATGCTTTAAAGTGTTGTATTAGGAATAGATAAAAGAATCTCTTCATAGACTGGTAATAGTCAGGAGGGATTCTTTTTTATGCGTAGATGGGTGATTGCGGCGGCGGTGATGATTTTGGTTCCCTGGGCGGTTTCTCTGGTCTGGATGCGGTCTGTAGGGATTCAGGCAGAGGCAGCGGGAAATTCGGCTGCGGGGGGACAGGCCGATGGCGGGGGAAACGACAAGGTTTTGGATGAGGCAGAAAGGGGAGCAGGGGATGGGAGCACAGGTGAGGAAACAAGGAGTGGAACAGAGGGCGAAAGGGAAGGAGAAGAGGACGCCGAATTAAATGGAGAAGGAATGGCTTTAGAAGCAGGAAATTTGACTGGGAACGGGGAAAAGCACCAAGAAGGAAGCATACAGAGAAGGATTTTGGTAGAACGTAAAGGGATTCGAACTTACATTGATCTGGAGGATTATCTGCCTGGAGTGATGGTATGCCAGATGGATGGGGATTATGAAATGGAGGCGCTAAAATGTCAGGCTGTCATTGCCCGGACTTATGTGTACCGGCTTATGGATGGAAGAGAAGAGATCTATGAGGAAGAGCTGGATATGGACTATCTGGGCGAGGGAGAAGGAAGTCTTTCGGGAGATCGGATGAAGCTGCTTACCAGATTGGAACGGTGTCAGGAAGCAGCGGAAGCCACCAAAGGGATTGTAATGAAATATGAGGACCGGTATTTGCTGCCTTTGTTTCATGGAATGAGTGCAGGGCGGACGAGAAACGGAGATCTGGATTTTCCTTATCTTCAATCTGCAGAGAGTGTGGCAGATACAAAACGAGATCATTATATGCAGGTGTTGGAGTGGAGCCGGGGAACTTTTGCAGCTGCAATCAGTCAGATTCCCGGTTCTCCCGGAGTGACCGCAGAGCAGCTTCCCGGACAGATTCAGACGGTGAAAAAAGATGATGCGGGATATATGGTAGAGATGAAAATTGGGACGGGAACCTATTCCGGAGACGAGATTCAGGCGGCTTTGGGACTTAATTCCCCCAGCTTTAGCATTGAGGGAGAAGGAGACGTCATTCGGGTTCGCGTCCGGGGCAAAGGACATGGATATGGTCTTAGTCAGGCCGGAGCAGACAGCATGGCAAAGGAGGGATGGGGGTACGAGGAGATTTTGAATCATTATTATAAAAATATCTCTCTGATTTCTGAATAACTCTTGCCGCTTTGGTAAAACTACTACCGAGGTGATAAACGGTGAAAGAGAGAATCAATCAAATGTTCAAGGACAAACTATTCCTTGTCATGCTGGTGCTGGGCCTGCTGACTATAGTTGCTGCAGCAGGTGTTGTTACAATGAATCGAGGAGACGGCCAGGAGCAGAATCCCTATGTGGAAATGCAGGGCCAGGAGGATTTGCTTGCCAAAGATCCGGTTTCTGAGTCTCAGATATCGGTGGCAGGCGAATCCAACGCCCGTCCTGTGCCGGAAAAGACAGAGGAGAAAGTGGTAAAACAAGAAACCAATCCAGATACAGTGGTTCAGGAAAAAACTTATGAATCTGCTGGTCAAAAGACAGAGGAAGCACAGGCAGCAGGAACCGGAAAGGATGCCGCCAAAGCGCTTGTGCTGGATTTTGCAGAGACAAGCCGGATTGGCTGGCCGGTGGAAGGAAATGTGGTGTTGGATTACAGTATGGATTCCACCATCTATTTCCCGACCCTGGATCAGTACAAATGTAATCCGGGCCTGGTTATCCAGGGTGAAGTAAGTGGTCCGGTGTATGCTCCTGCCAATGGACGGGTGACAGCTGTGGGCGTCAACGAGGAAATCGGCAACTATCTGACGTTAGATCTGGGCAATGGGTATTCAGCCCTTTGCGGACAGTTAAAGGAAGTTGCCGCTGTGGAAGGAGAGTACCTGGAGAAAGGTCAGCTTTTGGGATATGTGGCAGAGCCGACCAAGTACTATACTGTGGAAGGAAGTAACGTATACTTCCAAATGAACTATCAGGGTGCTTCCATTGATCCTTTGGATTATTTGGAATGACCAGGAAGATGTACTCATTCCGTCAAATACCCCGTTGCTTGCAGCGGGATATTTGACGGAATATTATATTGGGGAAGGATTTTGTTTAATTAATTTTTAATGATTTGTTCGTATATAAATGAACCATTATATGGTATACTACTGGAAGTGTTCCGTAAAGTGTTACACAATTTATTATCGTTGAAAGAAAAGCTATGAGGTACATATGAACATTTTGTTTTTTATTACGCCAAAGAGTGAAGTGGCATGTGTCTATGAGGATGATTCTCTTCGACAGGCATTAGAGCGGATGGAATTTCACAAGTATTCGGCAGTCCCCATGCTTGGCCGGAACGGAAAGTATGTGGGAACTCTGACAGAGGGAGATTTGCTGTGGGGAATCAAGAATCAGTATAACCTGAATCTGAGGGAGGCCGAGAGCATTCCGGTGACAACGATTCACAGGCGGATGGACAATCTGCCGGTGCAGGCCAAATCGGACATGGAAGATTTGATTGATAAGGCTTTGAATCAAAATTTTGTTCCAGTAGTGGATGACCGGGGATATTTTATCGGAATCATTACAAGAAAGGATATTATTCGTTATTATTATAATAAAAAGGCGGCAGGCCAGGAATAGGATAGCAGCAAGAAGCCGTCTGGATCTATGAAACGGTATCCATCATTGGTTGTGTGGATTTCATAGGGTGACGAAAAGGGCAGGAATTTTTCCTGCCCTTTGGTGTGTTAAAGTATGAGTAATAGGATTGATTTACTTGTTGGTACCATTGGATTTTTGAGGCTGATCAAAGGCTGGGTTAAAGGCATAGAAATTACGGCTGTCCAGATGATCCTGAACATCCCTTAAAGCTTCACCGAACCTTTGGAAGTGGACGATCTCCCGTTCCCGCAGGAAACGGATGGGGTCACATACATCATGATCTTTTACTACCCGCAGAATGTTGTCGTAGGTGGTGCGGGCTTTCTGCTCTGCTGCCAAATCCTCAAAAAGGTCTGTGATGGGATCTCCTTTGGATTGAAATTCGCAGGCGTTAAAAGGAATGCCGCCAGCAGCTTGAGGCCAGATACCAGTGGTATGGTCAATGTAATAGGGACCAAACCCAGATTGTTCGATTTCTTCAGGGGTTAAGTTGCGGGTCAGCTGATGAACGATAGCTGCAATGATTTCCCAGTGCCCCAGTTCTTCGGTACCTACATTGTGTTCAGAAATGTTCCAAATGAAGTTCTCCCCGAAAAAGCGATTCGCCTTTTTGTTATATGGTACAAACATTGGCTCATACATTGAGGATGAGGGAGGTGCCTGTTGCATGAAACACAGAGATTTTATCTATGTTGGTGAACCGATTCCAGAATTGAATGAGCAGGAACATGCTGAGTTTCTTATAAATATTCAAAAGGCAATCCTTTTATCGCTGGAAAAACGAAATTTATTAACCATATCCCAAAGGGAACGCTGTTTGCTTGAACTGGAAAAACGTTACCGATTAAAAAACAATAAGATTTGACAACAGACACCCATGGAGGCATCTCTATATGTGTGAATAAGACAGGCCAAAATAAGGACAGGAGTGTACTGGAATGAATCGATACGAACGCTTAAACCAAGAGCGCAAAATCTCAGACAAGAAAAAGCGTGTGGCGGCATACTGCCGCGTATCAACCGACAAGGAAGACCAGACAAACTCTTTTGAAAGCCAGCAGCGATACTTTAAGGAATATATTGAGCGCAACCCCCATTGGGAGCTTTACAAGATATTTGCAGAGGAAGGCATTTCTGGCACAAACACAAAAAAACGGAAAGAATTTAACCGTATGGTTGAGTGTGCCAGGAATGGAGATTTTGATTTAATTGTCACAAAAGAGATTTCACGTTTTGCAAGGAATACTCTGGACAGCATTTACTACACCCGTGATCTGAAAAAATATGGAGTGGGCGTTATCTTTTTGAATGATAACATCAATACTTTAGACGGAGATGCAGAGCTTCGTCTTGCAATTATGTCCTCCATAGCACAGGAAGAAAGCCGTAGAACTTCCCAAAGGGTGAAATGGGGGCAGAAACGGCAGATGGAAAAGGGAGTTGTGTTCGGGAGGAGTATGCTGGGCTATGATGTGAAAGATGGCAAAATGTATGTCAATGAGGAAGGGGCAGAAATCGTCCGCCTTATTTTTCATAAATTTGTGAATGAGAAGAAAGGCACTCACGTCATAGCCCGTGAACTTGGGGAAGCAGGGATACAATCCATGGGCCGTGTAAAGGAGTGGCAGAATACGGTAATTCTCCGCATCATCCGCAATGAGAAATATTGCGGGGATTTGGTGCAGAAGAAAACTTATACGCCGGATTTCCTTTCCCACGAAAAGAAATACAATCAAGGACAAGAGGAGTTTGTTATTATCAAAGATCATCACGAACCAATCATATCCCGTGAAATGTTTGAAGAAGCAAACCATATTTTAGACGAGCGTTCTTTGTCCCAAAAAGGGAAAGCAAAGTATAGTAACCGTTATCCGTTTTCTGGAAAAATCAAGTGTGGATGCTGCGGTTCTAGTTATGTGGCACGATATAAAACCAGAAAAAACAAAAGCCGATACAAGGCATGGCGCTGTAACGAAGCTGCCAAGCATGGAAGTCCTCATATGGATTCGGGAGGAAACTTGGTTGGCTGCACAGGAAGGAGTATACAGAATGAAGAGGCAATCCATATCATGTATCTTGTCACAAAAAGTTTAAATTATAATAAGAAGAAAATCACGGACCATTTGCTTGCAGTGATTAAGCCCATTCTTGCATTAGATGCAGCAGGTGTAGCAGGTGCAGACCATGAAAAATTAAAATTACAGATAAAAAAGATTGAGGAAAAAAGCACAAATCTTATTGAACTTTTTATATCTGGTGATATTACCAGAGATGAATTTGCGGCAGCAAGAGTAAAATGTGAGAATGAGATTGCAAAACTTCAATCGATTATCGAAAGCATACCAAAATATTCAGACCAATGTTTTATGGGAACATTTGATCAGACAGATCAACAAGAGAAAATGATGGAAAAACAGCAAAAGCTTATAGGGGAAATTGCAGAAACCATCCGCGAGCTTGTAAATGGTGTGGAATACGAAGATGATTTTTATAAAGAAATATTGGATAAAATGGTTATACATGACAAAGATTCTATTGATGTGTACTTGCATCTGCTGCCTCACAGATGGAGTTATGCCATTGCAATTCCATAAACAGTCCGCAAGGTAAATGGTTTATGGAAAGCATCCGTTGGAAATACCGATTTTTTTATAAGGAGAAATCCGTTTTTTGCCAGATTTCCTTTTCCCGCCATCTGCACTTTCCACCTTGCAGTATATTTGATCCAAATTCCGTTATTGCAGTTCTTTGCGTCTTCTTTCTTTGGACAAGATTTCTCATAAAGTGGAAAGTACATGGGAGAGAAAGTAACGTTTGATAAAATGGTTGTAGTCAGCAAAAATCATTAGGAATGTATCTTGAAAAGAACCTTTTAACCAAGCTGCGAAGCTGTGGAGCATGGTTTTGTTCGGGATGGGACTTTTGGCTGAAAGATCATTCCAGCCAGCACAGGGGTACACATCATATTTCCCAAAATATACCGGATAATGATACAAGGTCCAAATACCAGCGTAAACAGGTAACAAGCCAGGAACAAAGGCAGAATCAGAAGTTGTTTCTGTCTTTTGGCAAGGAGAATCCCGGCAGCAAAGAGAACGGACCAACTGTAAAAGGGGGTGAAGAAAAACAGGGACAGGAAAGGAAGGTGGGACTGTAAATTCTCACTGGTGAACCAGGAATAGTAATTCCTAAGTTCAGGAAGCCTGCTTTCTACATAGACTCCATAATTTTCTTTCAGATGAGGACACATGTCATATTCCATATAAGCGCTGATATCTCCGCCCATATACCACAACCCCATTGTCTGATAAAGGGCAGCTCGTATATATTCTTCTGGAAACTGCATTCCCAGCCTTGTCCAAAGAAAAAGAAAATCCTTCTTTCCATGTGTATCCAAATGAAGACCTGCTTTTACTGGGTCTGAGATATAATATTTGTAATTCCAAAGACAATCTTCATGAATCATTTCCTCCAAAAGCTGTCGGTCGGTTTGGGAAAATTCGTCTTGATGGTATACATAGGAACGAGCCATTTGTTGTACGGGGATGCTGAGTTTTTCCGCAATGTATCCCTGGGTGGCATGGAGTCCCTTTTCCAAAACCAGAAAGATTCCCTGGCTTAACACAATGACAACAGCAATCAGGCAAATGGCAGTCCTGGAAAAATTTTTCATCTGAAAGGATTTTCCAGGAAAAAAATAGGTCAGGAAAAAAATACCGGCCATGACTGCCAGACCATAAATTGCATTGTTACGGAACAGGCACATAAGAACCGTGCAGGCAAGAAAAAATGCCAGTTTGATTCCCTGGTAAAAGATTTGGTTGTCTGCCATGTCGCAGATGCATACAAAGGTTATTAGAAAAAAACTAGAGAACAGAATATCCTTTGTAGTGCTGATTCCCAGTACTGGAAAAAACGGAAACAGCAAAAAGAAGGCCCAGGTTAGGATTACAATCCCTGAATTGGTTTTTCGTTTTACCAAAAAACGGACGGCAAAAGCCATGCTGCCGGAAAAAAAGAACAGCTGAATCAGGGAATGAAGGAAAGCTCCCCCATAGTAAGATCCAAGAACTCTTTTTCCAAATTCTAAAAGACCGCCGGCAAAAAGGGTGTGAATCAGAGGGTGGTGAGTGTTAAATGTCCAGGTGCGAATCTGTTCCAGCTGCCAGCCGATGTCATAACAGCAAAGTCCGGGAAAGAAAGCCAGCATACAGGGAATATAGCCGATAAACAGGCTTGCCCATACAATGAGAAAAGTCTGGTTTAAGGAAAACGGCAGCAGGGACGTGCTTGCCGGTTTTAGGGAGAAGGTTACAGCTTTGCGAAATAATGGTTCCGTCAGAAACGAAAGTAAAGCGGAGGTTCCTGCCATAATCAAAAGTTCTTTTCCCCCGATCCACGGTTCTTGTGGAACAGTCAGTTCCAGCCGCATTCCCATTCCCAGAAGTTCTGTGAAAATCAGTGCAAATCCCATGAGATATTCTACAAGAAAGGCTTTTTTATCTTCTCTCCAACGGATAAGGGACTTGGGCAGAACGACCAGACAAAGAAAAAAGATTCCAAAAGGCAAGATTCCCTTATTAAAAAAAATCCAGTTGCCAATATTGGTCATTTTTAAAATACTGCTGACTGCCCATAAGGTAAGGGAAGCGATTGTAATTTTTATCCATAACTTCATGTCCAAACTCCTCTTGATCTGGCTTTGTGTCTTTTTATAATATTTGTACAATTTCAGAAAATTTCCTGTAATCGATGAAAACTATCATACCATATCTAATATGGAAAGACAAGCGGTCAATTCTTGTCTGGCATAGTCGGACAAGCTCATTTTTTTATAGGAAACCACACCATTATCATCTTTAATTATGTGTACTTTATTAAGTTGATTTTTTGGAGAAAATCGGATATATTATAGTAAACCACACTATTGTTGAGAAATTTACGTATAGTTTAGTAGAGGTGAGACAATGCTTGATGAAAAATCGATAAACGTTGTTAGGAAGATTTTTTCCAAACACGATTATATAATGACTACTGCACAACTGGATTCCTACAGAATTTACTATGCTGATATTCAGCAGCTATTAAATGAGGGCTTCATTGAAAAAATCAAATGGGGCTATTATCATTGGACGGAAACTTATGGCGAACAGGAAGTTAAAATTATCAACCGTCTTTTTCCCGATGCGGTACTTTGCATGGAAACTGCCCTCTTTTACTATCAGTATAGTGATCGTAATCCTGCCGAGTGGAATATTACGATTGATAAAAATATCTCCAGAAGCCGTACAAATATTGACTACCCCTTTGTAAAGGCATATCGGGTTGAGCCAAATTTAGTGCCTCTTGGTGAAACGAAAGGCAGTATCAATTTTATTGATGTCCGTATCTACGACCGTGACCGTACCATTTGCGATGTACTGCGGAATATGAACAAAATGGATAAAGAGATTTTTAACAAAGCAATACAAGGGTATGTAAAAGACCTGAAAAATTTGATGCGATTCTGCAACGGTTTGAACTAACGGGCAGGATGAAAGATTTTTATGACATTTACTATCTGGCAAGGACTTTTGATTTTGACGGAGCGAAGTTACAGACAGCAATACTCAAAACATTGGAACGGCGAGGGACGCCCTATGAAAAGGACAGTTTCAAGCGTATTCTCACACTTGCCGAGGATGTGGATATGCAGAAGCGATGGAAATTCTTCTTGAAAACCATAAAAGATGATATGCTTGAATTTTCAGCGGTCATTGAGGAAATACAAACTTTCCTTGAACCTGTATTTGAAGCGATTGTGAATGAGGATGAATTACAACAAAAATGGGAAAGTCAAACAGATAAATGGTTAAATTCCTAAGGAACATTTCCGATGCTTCACTCCCAATATCGGTCATAATGGCTTTCCCTTTTTCGTAGGGCATGGCATAGCGCTGCGACAGATAGCGCATGGCGGCAGCGCTTTCACCGTCAGGACCGCCATACTGGCTGATAATATACTGGGCCAGTTTGGGGTTGGTCTGTGATATTTTTACCGGATACTGCAAACGTTTTTCATATCTCCACATATTACATGCCTCCTTCCCATGGCCATGGATTGACGGTCCAGGTCCAGCTGCCGGAATTAACCTGATTGATCAATAAGGGACCATAGACTTTCTCGTATGCAGCGACAGCTTCCTGGTTTGCTTTTTTTGCATATTGATAGTAGGCCATTGCCTGCGTATCCATGGGATGGGTATCCAGATACAGGGCGATTTCATCCAGGGCAAACCCTGTTTCATATACTTTCTGCAGCAGTTGATTTTCGCACATAATTAGCGGCACCTCCCCATTAAAAATGGCAGATCCAGATCCGGGAACAATGTTCCTCTTACAAATCCTTGCTCCATAGGATAAGTCTGACCCCATGTCTGCCAGGGTACATATCCCATACCAATTGGCATTCGGCCAAGATCTGCATCTGGCACAATCGGATTGCCAGACCCACATCCACAGGAGGTTACAGAAGCAGGATTATGGCTGTGGCCAGGGGCAGAGGATGGCTGCATGGCAGGAGGAAACGTCTGTTGTCCGGACAAAGAATTTCCGGAGTTTCCAGGAATTTGCTGCGAGGCAGAGCCGACTCCGGCAGAGCTGGTTTTAGCAGGCATTGGCTGTGGGGCGCTGCCAGCGCTAGAGGGAATCTGCTGCGGCATGGAGCCAAGACCGGAGGAAATCTGCTGTGGTCCAGAAGCGGGGCTGGCAGGCATTGGCTGGGGTGCGCTGTCCTGACAGGCTACATGCAGATGAACTGTGGGGGGCGCCATATTGCAGGCAGGCTGCTGAGGCGGCATACAGGGGGAAGGGGGCATGGGCATGTTGCTGCACCGGCCGCATCCGCAGTCCGTATTCATGCAGGGAGGCGCAGGAATCTGCGGTCTGCATGGGCAGCCGCACCGCTGGTTGTTGTTTGGATTCATATAGAATAGAACTCCTTTCCATGGTCGAAAGTTTCTAATGATATAAATATGAACCAAATGGGAAAAAGGTTCAAAAAGAGAAACCGATAGGAATCAAATGGGAAAAGATCAGAAGGAGAAACGGATGGGAACCAAATAAGCAAAAGGTCTGAAAAGAGAAACAAAATGGAAAAGCAGGGAGGATGTCACACTTGTCTGGCCTGCCACATAAGATACATTACAAAACAAAATAAAAGGAGTTTTCAAATATGTGTGGATGTAATTGCAATAGATGGGGAATTGGTATTGGGTGTGGCAGAAACTGCCGGTGTACTTGTCGCTGTACCTGCACTTGTAACAATAGCTGTAACGATAACTGTAACTGCAACAATACTGGAGTAGGCGGAGCAGGAACCAACAATGGAAATTGCTGCTGCAATAATAATTGTGGAAGCTGCTGCAATAACAACTGCAGCAATAACTGCAATAACAACTGTAACAATAATAATTGTAATAACAGCTGCAATAATAGTTGTGGAACTTGCAATACCTGCTGTGGAACTTGTTGCAACAGCAATTGCGGAAGTTGCTGCAATCATGAATGTGACAACAACTGCAGCGGAAACGGCTGCGGCTGCAACTGCAACCGCCGGGGTTATCGGGCCGGATTCCGGGACGGATATAATCAGGGTTACAACAACGGATACCAGGATGGCTGCAATGCCTGCGGCAACGCTGGAATTATGCCTCTTGCAACTGCTGCTGTCAATGATGGCTGTGGTTGTGGTGACGCCTGAAGTACCTGTGACAAATCCATCTGATTTTGTAATGACTTCCTTGTCTTTGTGCCGTCAGCCGCCTGCTGGCGGCACATTTTTTAAATCCCCCTGCTATTTTGCTGGAAGGAAAGGATACCATACATTCCTTTCTTTATTGGAAAAAAATGATTTATAAGCAGCCCTGAACCGTAATGAATAAGAATGGAAATTAAGAAGAAAATAAAAGATAGTATAGATGGGAGAAAGAATTTGTGATATACTGGGAACACTTGGGGAATTTTGGACATCAAGTATACCAAATGCGCCCGGAATATTTTTTATGGTGGTGCGTCACGTATGGAGCGCAGGAAGGTTTAGACAGAAAGAGAGGATTCATATGAAAAATCAATTATCAGAAGAAATCAGGAATCCGGAACTGATTGAAGCTATGGCTGCAGTAAACCGGCATAATACGGAAAAAACGCGGGGACATATGGCGGCAGTGCTGATGAATTCCCGGCTGCTGTCTCCGATTCAGAAGCAGACCGTACTCACAGAGAAGGAAGGACCTTCTACTCGAATCAAATTTGAGGATATCCAGAATGTGGAGGGGGACAAGTATTATCTGGCCTTTACGGATATGGATGAATATGCCAAATGGAACAAGGATGGAAAACATGACCATGCCTTGATTATGACTATGGAGGATTTCGGAAATATTCTCATTCGCAACATCAATGATCTGAGGGGATTTGTGATCAACCCTTATGGGGAAAATATTAGCATTACCAAGGATCTGCTGCTTTCTTTGCTAAAGCAGAGGGAGGCGAAGCAGAATGCATCCAGAGGGAACTAAAGTTCCAATCGTAATCGGAGTGACCGGAGGAGTAGGCGCGGGAAAAAGCCGAATTTTGAAAATTCTCGAAGAAAAGCACCATGCCCAGGTTCTTCTTGCAGACCAGGTGGCTGCAGAGCTGGAGGAACCAGGGCAGGAGGGGCTGGCTTTACTGACGAAGGAATTTGGAAACGGGATTTTAGGGGAAGATGGCAGACTGGACCGGACGGCGTTTGCCCAGAAGATTTTTAAAGATCCAAAGGTTCTTACCCAAGTCAATGCCATCCTTCATCCTCTCACCTGGCAGGCGATTCAGAGAAAAATCCATAGGCTTTCCAAGGAGGCAGAAGTGGACTTGATTGTGGTGGAGTCTGCACTGTTTCAGGAGGAAAGCAAAAAAATCTGTGATTTTTTGTGGTATGTGGATGTTACAGAGGAAAAGCGAATCCAACGGTTGATGGAAAACCGGGGGTACAGCCGGGAAAAATGTCTGGATATTATGAAAAATCAGCCGTGTCGGGAGGAATTTCTCACCCTGGCAGATGAGGTGATTGACAATAATCAAACAATGGAGGAGACCAAAGACCAGATTCGGCGGCTTTTGGAAAAGGAAAGGTTAAAACCGTCTTAGACGAAGGGACTTTTATAGGAAACAGGTGGGAGAATATCCATGCGATTTGTGAGTATTGCAAGCGGCAGCAGTGGGAATTGTATTTACATAGGTTCGGAGAATACACATATTCTGGTAGATGCAGGAATCAGCAGTAAGCGGATTGAGCAGGGCCTGAATGAGATTGGGGTAAAGGGAGGGGAAATAAACGGGATTGTGATTACCCATGAACACTCGGATCATGTTCGGGGACTGGGAATTTTGGCCAGAAAATATGAGATTCCGGTATATGGAACAAAAGAGACTTTGGAAGAAATTCAGGGTAAAAAATGTCTTGGTGAATATGATAAAGAGTTACTGACAGGGGTTCTTCCGGACGTGGAATTTGCCTTGGGGGATTTGAATATTCTTCCTTTTTCCATTGACCATGATGCGGCAAATCCAGTGGCTTACCGAATCCGGCATGGAAAAAAACATGTGGCGGTGGCCACAGATATAGGTCATTATGACCAGAGTATTATTGACCATCTTCAGGGATTAGACGCACTGTTGATTGAGTCGAACCATGATGTGAATATGCTTCAGGCAGGGCCTTATCCTTATTATCTGAAAAAGAGAATTTTGGGAGATCATGGTCATTTGTCCAATGAAAATGCAGGAAGATTGTTAAACTATCTGCTTCATGACCGTTTGAAACACATTTTTCTGGGCCATTTAAGCAAAGAAAATAATTATGAGGCATTGGCTTATGAGACAGTAAAGCTGGAGATTGACCAGGGGGATACCCCCTATCATGCCTCGGATTTTTCCATTGCAGTGGCCCGGAGAAATGAGATGTCGCAGATTGTATATGTGTAAAAAGTGCTTTTTGTATTGTTTCACAAAAAGACATAAAGTGGAAAATTGAAATGGAAAAGGAAAGAAGAGGTCAGGAAATGGACAAGGTGATTATTACTGTAGTGGGAAAAGATACCGTGGGAATTATTGCGAAAGTATGCACCTATTTATCAGAAAATAATGTGAATGTGCTGGATATTTCTCAGACGATTGTACAGGAATATTTTAATATGATGATGATTGCAGATATTAGTCAGGCAACGGCATCATTTGAGGAAATTTATACTCGTTTAGAGACTTTGGGAGAGGAAATCGGAGTGAAAATTCACTGTCAGCGAGAGGAAATTTTCACGAAAATGCATCGAATTTAAAAGGTAAGAGACCGATTTTTAAGAAAAATACAGGTCAGATGGGAAGTTTTAGGTAGAAGTTAGTTCCATAACAGAGAGGTGGAAGACAGAATGTTAAACCTGTTTGAAGTAATTGAAACCAACAATATGATTGAGCATGAGCGGCTGGATGTGCGGACCATTACCATGGGAATCAGCCTGTTGGATTGCTGTGACAGTGATTTGAATAAGCTTAATGAAAAGATTTATGAAAAGATTACAAAATATGCCAGTAAGCTGGTGGAGACCGGAGAGTCCATTGCCAGAGATTTTGGCGTGCCGATTGTCAATAAGAGAATTTCAGTGACTCCCATTGGCTTGATTGGCGGATGTGCCTGTAAGAGTCCCAAGGATTTTGTGACGATAGCAAAGACTCTGGACCGGGCAGCGAACAAGGTGGGAGTGAATTTTATTGGCGGTTATTCGGCCCTTGTGTCAAAAGGAATGACAGCGGCAGACGAGAATCTGATTCGTTCGATACCAGAAGCTCTTGCATGTACGGAGCGGGTGTGCAGTTCGGTCAATGTAGCTTCTACCCGTACCGGTCTGAACATGGATGCAGTGCGTCTGATGGGGGAGGTGGTTCTTGAGACTGCCAAAGCTACCAGCAAACAGGATTCTCTTGGCTGTGCCAAGCTGGTGGTGTTTTGTAATGCCCCAGATGATAATCCTTTTATGGCTGGAGCTTTTCATGGAGTTACAGAGGAGGATGCCATCATCAATGTGGGGGTCTCTGGTCCTGGGGTGGTGAAGGTTGCTTTGGAGAAGACCAGAGGAGAGAATTTTGAGGTTTTGTGTGAGACCATCAAAAAGACTGCTTTTAAGATTACCAGGGTGGGACAGCTGGTGGCTCAGGAAGCTTCCAAACGTCTTGGCATTCCTTTTGGGATTATTGATTTGTCTTTGGCGCCTACTCCAGCAGTGGGAGACAGCGTGGCAGAAATTTTGGAGGAAATCGGTTTGGAACGTGTGGGCGCTCCGGGAACTACAGCAGCCCTGGCCATGCTCAATGATCAGGTGAAAAAAGGGGGCGTAATGGCTTCTTCCTATGTGGGCGGCTTAAGCGGCGCTTTTATCCCGGTTAGTGAGGACCAGGGAATGATTGACGCGGTGACAGCCCAAGCCCTGACCATTGAAAAGCTGGAGGCTATGACTTGTGTTTGTTCGGTTGGACTGGACATGATTGCAATTCCTGGGGATACATCGGCTTCCACCATTTCCGGAATTATTGCAGATGAGGCTGCCATTGGAATGATTAATCAGAAGACAACAGCAGTGCGGGTGATTCCTGTGATTGGGAAAAAAGTGGGAGATACGGTGGAGTTTGGCGGTCTTTTAGGATATGCTCCGGTGATGCCAGTGAACCGTTTTTCCTGTGAAAAGTTTGTAAACCGTGGCGGAAGAATACCAGCTCCGATTCACAGTTTTAAAAATTAGAAGGAGCAGTTTGGATGCCAGAAGGAAAGCTTAAGTCTTTGGTTGACTTTTTTGCAGATGAATATTTAAGACAAATGATTTTCAGCAACCCGATTGACCGGGATTGTTTTTCCAAGGTGCGGGTACGTCCGGTGATGATTCGGGGAGAGCTTCGATTCCAGGCAGAGGAACAAAAGGGCAGTCAGGCTTTTCATCGAAATCTGTCAAGAGATGAATTGCCTGATTATGTGGAAAATTTACTGACGGGGGCTTTTCGGCAGCTTCAGGCAGAGTCGGAGAAGGGAAGCGGAACGGCTCTGGTGGGGAAAAAGGGAACTGTAACCGTGAAGATGAAAAAGAGGCTGCCAGAGAGGGAAGAGCGAAAGAGGGCCGGAGAGCCGGATTCGCGGGAGGGGGAAGGATTGTCTGGAAAGCCGGATTCGCGGGAGGGGGAAAGATTGTCCGGAGAGCCAAGTTTATCAGGCAGAGGATGGGAAGGTTTGGAGAGGCTGCAGCACAATCGGCAGAAAAATTATTTGCTGAAAGAAGGTGTTCCGGTTCCATTTCTTGTGGATTTGGGAGTGATGACACCAGAAGGAAAGATTGTCCGCAGCCGTTATGACAAATTTCGTCAGATTAATCGTTTTTTGGAATTTATTGAAGATATTTTACCTAAGCTTCACTGGGAAAGGGAAAATCAAATCATTGATTTTGGTTGTGGAAAATCTTATTTAACCTTTGCTATGTACCATTACCTGAAAATAATAAAGGGGTATTCCATCCATGTGGTTGGACTAGATCTGAAAAAGGACGTGATTGGTCGATGTAATATGCTGGCACAGAAATATGGGTATGATCGGCTTTTCTTTTATTGTGGAGATATTGCAGACTATGAAGGGGTGGAACAGGCAGATATGGTGGTGACGCTTCATGCCTGTGATACGGCAACGGATTATGCGCTGGAAAAAGCAGTACGGTGGGGAGCTAAAGTGATTTTAGCGGTTCCATGCTGTCAACATGAACTGAATCAGCAAATCAAAAATGATCTTTTGAAACCTGTTTTGGGGTATGGAATTATCAAAGAGCGGATGGCGGCGCTGATTACGGATGCTCTGCGAGCGGAGCTTTTGGAGGCTGCTGGTTATCGGACACAGATATTGGAATTTATTGAAATGGAACATACGCCCAAAAACCTTTTAATCCGCGCCGTGAAAGAGGGAAAGCCGAAGGAAAACCAAAAAGAGTTAGATAAACTTATGGAGTTTCTTCAGGTAAACCCGGCTTTCAAAAGGCTTTTGTCGTTGAATGAATAAAAGGATTCAATCAATGGGGCGTTAACTTATAAGAGTCTTTAACAAATAATGACAGACTTTGTGTACTCGTTTGGCGTGAGAATCCCGTTTTTGGAAAATACAACCGATTGATACAAATGAGAGGCATAAATGTCTGTGTTCAGCATGGTAAGACCGTTTTCGTCCAGAATATTCCGGGCGTCTGCGGTCTTTGTAATAAGCGGAATTGAGGAGGAGCGTTTCATCTGGCGAAGCAGCCCTCCGGCAGAGCGGCGGAATCCGAGAACTCTGGCATAGGGCGCGAAATCAAGCTGTTTGCAGCAGGCAATCTGTCGATCTGTAATGCCCAACAGTACATGAAGAAGAGCGCGGCTGATGCGGGTGTAAGTGTAGCCGCGGGTTTTCAGCTGGTGAATCCGCTGGGAAAATGTGCCGAAGTTCAAAACATTTGCTTTTAGCCGGGAAGCGAGTTCAGGGGACATGTCTGCATAAAGAGAGAACGGATTTTCTCTGTCCGAACTGCTCTGCAAAAGGTCCAACAGGCGGTAATTGAGAAGCTGGGTCAGGTCGTCGGGGAAAACAGGGGTGGGAAGCAGGGATGGAGAGTTAATGGTTGCGGCAGTGGGTGCTGTGGAAGCGGAGGCAAAGTTTGCAGGTGCAGGTGCTGTGGAAGTGGAGGCAAAGTTTGCGGGCGCGGGTGCTGTGGAAGCGGAGGTAAAGTTTGCGGCAGCGGGCGCTGTGCCAGCAGAGGTAGCAAGGGTGGTTTGGGGAGTCTGCTCCCAAACCATGGAATAATTTTCTTCCTGAATAGCCCGACGGATGGCGGAAGCGGAGGCAAAGGTTCGGTTATTTACTGGAGTTTGGTCGTTGTAATTTTGGCCATGGCGGCGGATGGTCCATGGTTTTATGGAACTGTTCCTTGTCTTTAAGGCTTTCAGATACTCGATTCCCAGAATATTGTTGGGAGAGGATAAAAGAGAAGCCCAGTCAAAGGAGGAGGAAGTATCTTTTTTGAGGGCAAAGTATTGTTTTAAAGCCTGGGATCTGGCTCCCGGAAAGGAAATTCCCTGTTTCAAAAGAGTACGGAGCATGTCAGAATAAACTTCTGGTTCGTCAAGAAGCACTTCTGCCACCTGGCACAGAGGGGAGAGTTCTCCCCATTCGCTGCCAAAGCAGAGCACATCCACCACGCCCAGCTGGTCCAGCAAAGCCACGCCGCAGGCAGCAAAATCTTCTGCGCTGCCAGTAGCAAAACAAACCGGCAATTCCAGAACCAGATCAATTCCAGAGTTTAAAGCCATGTAAGTCCGGGTATATTTATCATAGACCGCAGGTTCTCCCCGCTGGACAAAATCGCCGCTCATAAGGGCAATGACAAAATCAGCGTCAATTTGGTCGTGTAGTTTCTGGATTTGATAAAAATGACCATTGTGGAAGGGATTGTATTCTGCAATGATAGCGGCAGTTTTCATAAAGCGGTGTCCTTTCTTAGCTGTATTGTGGAGGGATTGAAATGATACTGGCAAAATCCTGGAATGATTTTCATTATATCCGTAATTTTTCCGGACGTAAAGGAGAAAATAATCCATATCTCATCCATTGTTTGTTAAAAAGTGCAAATTTATACAGGGAAGGACTTGAAAAAATTGCATAAAACCAATAAAATATGGTTAGAATCGTTATTTATGGGTCTTCGATTCAGAATGAAAAAGATAGGAGAGGAAAAAACATGAAATTCATGGTAGAAACATCTGCACGTCACGTACATTTAAGCACAGCCGATCTGGCAATTTTGTTTGGCGAAGGGTATGAGCTGACTAAGAAAAAAGATCTGTCTCAGCCAGGGCAATTTGCCTGTGAGGAGCGTGTGACAATCGTGGGTCCTAAAAAAGAGCTGAAAGGTGTGTCTGTGCTTGGTCCAGTTCGGAAGCAGACTCAGGTGGAGCTTTCCATGACGGACGCCCGTTCCATTGGTATTGCGGCTCCGGTTCGTGAGTCTGGTGATTTGGAAGGCAGCGGTCCCTGTAAAGTAGTGGGTCCCAATGGTGAGATCGAGATCAGTGAAGGCGTGATTGTTGCCAAACGTCATATCCATGCAACTGTGGCAGATGCCAAAGCTTTGGGTGTTGAAAATGGCGATATTGTTTCTGTAAAGATTGACAGTGACGGCAGAAGCCTGATTTTTGGAGACGTAGTTGTTCGGGTGAGTGATTCCTATGCGCTGGCTATGCATGTGGATACAGACGAATCCAATGCAGCAGCATGTCCAAGAGACGCTATGGGTGAGATTGTGAAATAATGGTAAATGAAGGAGAACGGAGACTTATGAAGATTTTAGTAGTGAACTGTGGAAGCTCCTCATTAAAGTATCAGCTGATTGATATGGACAATGAGAGTGTAATTGCAAAGGGATTGTGTGAGAGAATCGGAATTGAGGGTTCTAAGCTTACTCATCAGCCAGCAGGCAAGGACAACTTTGTGGTGGAGAATCCCATGCCAGATCATAAGGTTGCAATTCAGATGGTTATGGATGCTTTGCAGGACCCGAATCATGGCGTGATTTCCAGTGTAGATGAAATTTCCGCTATTGGCCACAGGGTACTTCACGGCGGCACTACTTACAGCGAATCCATTGTGGTGGATGAAGATGTAAAGAGAGTTATTCGTGAGTGCTTTGATTTAGGACCGCTGCACAATCCGGCTAACTTAATGGGAATTGAGGCATGTGAAGCTGCTATGCCAGGAAAAGCCAATGTGGCAGTGTGGGATACTGGTTTTGGTATGGCTATGCCAGAGAAGGCATATTTGTATGCCATTCCTCATGAGTACTATGAGAAATATGGCGTTCGCCGCTATGGTTTCCATGGGACAAGCCATATGTTTGTGTCTGGCGAGGCAATTAAGTTTGGCGGATTGGACCCGAAGACTGCAAAGGTGATTGTATGCCATTTGGGAAATGGAGCCAGCATTTCTGCTTCCATTGGGGGAAAATGTGTGGATACCAGTATGGGCCTGACTCCTTTGGAGGGATTGATTATGGGTACCCGGAGCGGAGACCTGGATCCAGCAGTTGTCCAGTACATCTGCAACAAAGAGAACCGGGATGTGAATGATGTGCTGAATATTCTGAACAAGAAATCCGGTGTGTTGGGTATGAGCGGCGGTGTTTCCAGTGATTTCCGGGATATTGAGGCAGCCAGAAAAGAAGGTAATCATCTGGCAGAGGTAGCTTTGGAGGCATTTGTCTATCGGGTAGCGAAATACATTGGCGCTTATACGGCTGCTATGAACGGAGTAGATGCCATTGCATTTACCGCAGGCGTAGGTGAAAATGATAAGAAGACCAGAAAGGAAATCTGCAACTATCTGGGCTATTTGGGTGTGAAGATTGATGATGAAGCCAACGATGTGAGAGGAAAGAATCGGGTGATTTCTGCTGCTGATTCCAAAGTGAAAGTAATGCTTCTGCCTACTAACGAGGAGTTGGCGATTGCCAGAGAGACGAAGAGACTGACTGAGTAAAGATTTTTTGCAACTCTTTAATGGGCGGGAAATCCGACATCGTTTTGACAGTAGCAAAAGATATGTATAAGAGGAAGAGGGAAACGTTTTTTGGTTCTCTTCTTCCTCTTGCGTTTTTAGAAAGGACGATAGAAAACCTATGAAAAAATGGGCAGATGGATGGAAAGGCAGGAAGCTGCAAAGAAAGGCAACTGTTTTTTTGCTCGCAGGATTGTTTGGCTTTTTGCCGGCAACTGGGAAAGGCGCCGATTTGCCACAGGAAGCCTGGGCTTCTGTGGAGAGCGGACCTTACTGGGCAGGAAAGCAGGGAAGTTTTGATGTAAATCAGTTTGTGCTGCCAGAGGAAGCCAGAGTTCTGGTGGTGGTAGAAGGTACGGGAGGCATTTCCTGTCAGGTATATGCTTTTGAAAGAGTGTCTCCGGACAGAAAGGCCTGGACATTGCGTGTGAACACTCCTGGTAATTTGGGAAATAACGGAATGAGCAATCACCGGACAGTGGGGGATAAGACCACTCCCATTGGGCTGTTTCAGATGAACACACCTTTTGGACAGGCAGACCCTTTGGAGGGATTTCCAAAGAATTATGTGAAGGTGACAGAAGATTATGTGTGGGAGGATGATACCAACCGTTTGGAAGCGGGCAGCCAGAAAGAAGGAGAGCGGGTAGGAACGGATAGGTACGCCGGTTATTATGATTATGTTTTAGACGCTGGTTATAATAAAAATGCTGTGGAGTCAAAAGGAGCGGCTTTGTTCCTTCACTGCTATGTGCGGGAGGAGGAGGGAACCTCCGGCTGTGTGGCGATTGCCAAGGACCAGATGGCTGTGATTATGCGTCTTTATGGGACTTATGGAGATGGCGCCTGTTATATTGCTCAGGCCCCAAAAGGTACATTCCATCAGGTTTATGATACATATGGAGTCAACAATGGATTGTCTCCAGATGGGGATTTTTCATCCGTATATTGAGAAGTAGTGCTCCATTCAGACAGAAAATGGAGTTGTGAGCGGTCTGGTGCGTGCCAGCAAGGGTATTTGGTGACCCTGCAGCTGGCTGCGTTGCAAATTCCATTCCTCACAGACAATTAGGATTGTGTATGCAGTCATCAGTTGACCCATCAGATGAGAGAAAGCTCACGGATGGGTCTTTTTTAGTTTGTTTTTTATCCTATAGTTCTTAGGAATTGTAACCTTTTGGTCAAAAAAGTGGTTGCTTATACACGGGAATTTCTATAATTATAGAGCGTGCAAATGCCAGAAATGGATTTTCAAACATGCTCTGGCAAAAAGATTTACAACAGGATCTATAATGTCTAAAATCAAAAAATATCATAAGTCTAGTATAACCCAATTTAAATACCTTTCTGTTTCGATGAGGATGCTTTTTCGAGAGCGCAAAGGAAAAAGCAGAGGCGTAGTGGTGCTACGTTGAGCATTTTTCCTTTGTGCTCTCGGGAAAGCAGACCAGCGAAACGTAAGGTTATTTAAATCGGGTTATACTAGTTCTATTTTCTTTGAAGTTTATACATCTTTGGGATTATTTTAAGAGTTACTAAAACGTTCCTAAAAGTATGAGTTTATTCAATTTGGAAATTTTGTATGTTAGCGGCACTGGCTCATGACACGCTATGGAGAAGAGATGAGATGTCTGCAAAGGCAAAAAACAGCAACATGTACAGAAGTGAAGATTAAAATTCCCAAAAAGTGTACTTTTTGGGAACAAAAAATCACCCTATGATCAAGGTTGATTTTAACACAATCATTGATAAAAATCAAGAAAATGGACGAACTTTTCTAGGAATTTCTTGGGCATTATTGCTATATGGGAAAAATTCCCAAAAAGTACACTTTTTGGGAA
>QXWR01000239.1 GCA_009911065.1 Clostridiaceae bacterium
AAGAAGGGGTAATTGTCAACAAGTACAAGCCTAAAGAACCATACATTGGCAAATGCCTCTTGAACACCAAGATCACTGGAGATGACGCCCCCGGTGAAACATGGCACATGGTCTTCAGCACTGAGGGAGAAGTGCCTTATAGAGAAGGTCAATCAATTGGTGTAATCCCGGAGGGCATAGACAAGAACGGGAAGCCTCATAAGCTGAGGTTGTACTCGATTGCAAGCAGCGCCCTTGGTGATCTAGGAGACTCCAAGACTGTCTCTTTGTGCGTTAAAAGGCTCGTGTACACCAACGATCAAGGGGAAGTAGTTAAAGGAGTTTGCTCAAACTTTCTATGTGACTTGAAGCCTGGTGCTGATGTGAAAATAACTGGACCTGTAGGGAAAGAGATGCTCTTGCCAAAAGACCCTAATGCAACCGTTATAATGCTTGCCACCGGAACTGGGATTGCTCCTTTCCGTTCATTTTTGTGGAAAATGTTCTTCGAGAAGTATGATGACTACAAGTTCAACGGTTTAGCATGGTTATTCCTTGGTGTTCCCACGAGCAGCTCGTTGCTCTACAAAGATGAATTTGAGAAAATGAAGAAGAAAAG
>QXWR01000240.1 GCA_009911065.1 Clostridiaceae bacterium
GTTCCAGTGGTTGGTGGCCATGCAGGAGTGACAATTCTGCCTCTTCTTTCGCAGGTGAAACCTCCCTGCTCTTTTACACCAGAGGAAACTGAATACTTAACAAAGCGCATTCAAGATGGAGGGACCGAAGTCGTTCAGGCGAAAGCTGGTGCAGGCTCAGCAACTCTGTCAATGGCATATGCAGCAGTCAAATTTGCAGATACATGCCTTCGTGGCTTAAGAGGAGACGC
This sequence comes from Clostridiaceae bacterium, assembly GCA_009911065.1. Taxonomy (GTDB): domain Bacteria; phylum Bacillota; class Clostridia; order Lachnospirales; family Lachnospiraceae; genus Brotaphodocola. The sequence goes on from QXWR01000240.1 coordinate 231, forward strand.
TGGCATTGTTGAATGCGCTTATGTAGATTCACAGGTTACAGATCTCCCGTTCTTTGCAACTAAGGTGCGACTTGGACGTGGAGGAGCTGAAGAGGTGTTCCAACTAGGGCCTCTGAATGAGTATGAGAGGGCTGGATTGGAGAAGGCGAAGAAAGAACTGGCAGATAGCATTCAGAAGGGAGTTTCCTTCATAAAAAAATGAACATGATAACATCAAGATTGTCCTTTTGAAGGCTGTTATATGTTTGTTGCATAATAAAAGTTATGACATGTTTGCTTCTATACTACTTGAACATAGAATTACAGTCTCTTTCTCTGTATTGTTAGTAAATATATATTTAAATATGACAACTGTTGAAGAAG
>QXWR01000241.1 GCA_009911065.1 Clostridiaceae bacterium
GCAAGCTCCCGGTACACCAGCCGCACACAGCGGTCGATGACGGTTTTCTCTATGGGTTGCAGGCCGTCCTTACCGCCTACCACCAGCTCACAGAGGGAAAGCAGAAAATCCGCTTTCATGGAAAGGGGGCTGTCCTCGTCATTCAAACCGATTTCAATATCCATCGGGTTGATATGGTGGGGGCTGTCCGGGGCAATCTCTATCACCTGCCCGCCCAGCCGCCGCACCAGCGGGGAATATTCCCCCATCGGGTCAACGATAACGATGCGGTCACTTGTGGCAAGAAAGACGTTTATCAATTCCCGTTTGGCGGCAAAGCTCTTGCCGGAGCCCGTGGAGCCAAGATACATCCCATTGGCGGATTTCAGCTTTTTCCGGTCAGCCATGATGACATTGTGGGAAAGCGCGTTCATGCCGTAGTAGAGGGCCTGCCCGCCCATGCGGAGCTCCCGCGTCATAAAGGGAATGAAAATCGCGGTGGAGCTGGTGGTCATGCCCCGCTGTATCTGCACCTCGTTATAGCCGAGGGCCAGCGAGGACATAAAGCCCTGCTCCTGCTGCCAGTCCAGCCGCTTTAAGGCGCAGTTGTA
>QXWR01000242.1 GCA_009911065.1 Clostridiaceae bacterium
GCAAGCTCCCGGTACACCAGCCGCACACAGCGGTCGATGACGGTTTTCTCTATGGGTTGCAGGCCGTCCTTGCCGCCCACCACCAGCTCACACAGCGAAAGAAGAAAATCCGCTTTCATGGAAAGGGGGCTGTCCTCGTCATTAAGCCCCATCTGAATATCCATCGGATTGATATGGTGGGGGCTGTCCGGGGCGATTTCGATGACCTGCCCGCCCAGCCGCCGCACCAGCGGGGAATATTCCCCCATCGGGTCAACGATAACGATGCGGTCTTGGGTCGCCAGAAAGACGTTTATCAATTCCCGCTTGGCGGCAAAGCTCTTGCCGGAGCCCGTGGAGCCCAGATACATCCCGTTAGCGGATTTCAGTTTTTTCCGGTCAGCCATGATGACGTTATGGGAAAGTGCGTTCATGCCGTAGTAGAGGGCCTGCCCGCCCATGCGGAGCTCCCTCGTCATAAAGGGAATGAAAATCGCGGTGGAGCTGGTGGTCATGCCCCGCTGTATCTGCACGTCATTGTAGCCGAGGGCCAGCGAGGACATAAAGCCCTGCTCCTGCTGCCAGTCCAGCCGCTTTAAGGCGCAGTTGTA
>QXWR01000243.1 GCA_009911065.1 Clostridiaceae bacterium
TTTTGGTACGAAAGGGCCTTCCAATTCCAAATAGTCGGTTGTTCCCACGAAAATATACTATTCACATATTTCATCCTCAAATTTCTAATATTGATAAAGCTCAGGGCTTGTGATCACAATGTTGACCGCGCCAGGAGTCATATATTATTCCAGCCATCTCCAACAATTGAAAAATAGACGACAGTTGAACTTAGAAGAAATAAAATTGATTGACTAATTACACAACGCCAAAGAAGTTCTCTCAGCTACCCAGTTTGTTTTCGGGATACATACTATTACAACTTGAGCTGAGATCTCTTCTATCTCCCTGCATTTATGCTGCTTTCGCTTGTCGTTTCTCTTCTTCGATCTTGGCCTTTATGAAAGAGTATGCAGCAACTCCAGCAATGGCAATAGAAGTACCAATACCAGTTTGTAATGAAATCTTGTTACCAAAGACCAAAATAGAGAAGCCAATCACGAAAACACGTTTCAACACATTCCCAACAGCATGGGTCAGGGGTGCCACTCTCTCAAGGGTATTAGTTGCCAGCTGATTGTAGAGGTGGTAAAACATTCCGACCCAGAAAAGATCGCTGAGGAACTTTG
>QXWR01000244.1 GCA_009911065.1 Clostridiaceae bacterium
TTTTTCGTTAATAAAATAGAACCATCTTTCTTGGAATATATGAAAAAACCATTACATATCATGGCGATGTAGAACCATGGTGCAAGAAGTTATTATGGATTACATATGTCGACAAGCTTGCAAATACAACAGGTGGACCATATTGCTCTCATGTAGCACTTAAATCTAATAGGTGGGGTTACATTAATTAAAACGAGTTGTAGAGTAAACAAGTAAATTATGCAGCAGCAACAGGCTCCGAAGGCTTTATTTCTGGTTCGGCTGCTGGTGCGTCGGTTGTTGGTGCCTCTGGAGCTGGTGCCTTGGCCGCTGGTGCCTCCGGTGCTGGAGCTTCCCAGAAGGAAGTGGCTTTCCCAGTCTTTGAAACGGTCTGGAAAACTACATCCGGCTGGACATTGCCTTTCACAGTCACCTTTTGCTTCTCAATGTCTATGTCGAATGACTCAACACCGTCCAATTTTCCGAGAACCCTCTTCACAGCTCCCACGCAGCCCTGGCATGACATGCCAACCTTCAGCTCAACAGTCTGCGACATGATGATTGAGCTTTCGTAGTTGATCAGCGATAACAAAGGGCTGGCAAA
>QXWR01000245.1 GCA_009911065.1 Clostridiaceae bacterium
GTGAAGATGCACGGTGAAGGATCTAAGAAAAGAAACGTTCTTTATCTCTAACAAGTTTCGAGCTTTAAGAAAATGTCGAGTGGAGGCTGCAAATGTGGTTCCAGCTGCAGCTGTGGCAGCAATTGCAGCTGTGAGATGTATGCAGATGTGGAGAAGATCGCAAGTGTTATCTCCGTTGAAGGGGTTGCGCCTGCAGTGAAGATGCACGGTGAAGGATCTGAGAAAAGCTCGGGTGCTGAAGGAGGGAACGGCTGCAGCTGCGGTTCCAGCTGCTCCTGCAATCCTTGCAAATGCTGATCAGATATACTGCCTTAACTAGGCCCTGCTGAAACAAGACTGTTTTATAATGCAAAAGTGTGTACGTAATGAAATGTAGAATAAGATAGCCGGTGTATGCAGATTCCTCTGCTGAGTGTCTGGATCATGGCTAATCTCTGTGTGTATTTGTGAACTTTGTTGATCGCATCTATGGCTATGTTTACCGGGGCTTAGTTCGTGTTTATGCGTCTAAGGATCTAGTCTTGGAGTGTATGGAACCATTCATATTAATACAGAGCTCCTTGATCACCTACTATTGTATGTT
>QXWR01000246.1 GCA_009911065.1 Clostridiaceae bacterium
CGAGATTTCCTCCAAATTCGATCTTTATCCAAAATGTCTCAAGAACAGCTAGTTTCTGCTCAAAATGAGCAGCCTGCCATCACTGGGAGATCTTCCAGAGGGGGTTCCAATAAGAAGGCACTGGTGGTGGCTGGAGTGACCGTGTTGGCCACCTTGCTCATTGCAGGTCAGGCCTTCACTGCCTATTCTGTGTACAAGCACAGCGAGAAGCTCAGCATGCTGGAGAGACGCTCGGATCGTCTGCAGGAAATGACTGTCAGGGCCAGGGTTAATCAAACCCCAATGAAGATGGCCGTACCCATGAGCGCCGTGCGGTTGATGGCTGCTGACTTCTCCGACAAGAAGGTGGAGTCCACTAGTCCTCCTAAAGCACCTCTGACTAAGTGCCAGAAGGAAGCTGCAGGTTTGGCTCAGGTCTCTCTGCCATCGTTCAAGCCCGAGTGCGATGAGCTCGGTGCCTACAAGCCTGAGCAGTGCTGGCAGGACGTGTGCTGGTGTGTGGACAAGAACGGAGTCGCAGTGGATGACTCTATGGTGCATGGCCCTGCTCAGTGCACTGCTAAGTTTTAGATTCTACCCGT
>QXWR01000247.1 GCA_009911065.1 Clostridiaceae bacterium
CTATTACTGCGCGGCTGGAGCTGATAAGTCATTTGGACGTGACATATCTGATGCTCATTACAAAGCTTGCTTGTATGCTGGAATCAATATCAGTGGTACAAATGGAGAAGTTATGCCTGGCCAATGGGAATTTCAAGTTGGTCCGAGTGTTGGGATTGAAGCCGGAGATCACATTTGGTGCGCGAGATACCTCCTTGAGAGAATTACAGAACAAGCTGGAGTTGTACTCACTCTTGATCCAAAACCAATTGAGGGTGACTGGAATGGTGCAGGAGCCCACACAAACTACAGCACCAAGAGCATGAGAGAGGAAGGCGGGTTCGAAGTGATAAAGAAGGCGATTTTGAACCTTTCTCTTCGTCACAAAGATCACATCAGTGCATACGGAGAAGGAAATGAGAGAAGATTGACAGGAAAGCCTGATGCCTCATTCTCCACTGCAGCAGCAGCTTTCAGATTGAAGCAGGCAAAAATGTCTCACAGGAAGTTTGAGCACCCAAGGCGCGGATCCCTTGGTTTGCTCCCGAGGAAGAGGGCAAACCGCCAAAGGGGAAAGGTGAAGGCCTTCCCTAAGGATGA
>QXWR01000248.1 GCA_009911065.1 Clostridiaceae bacterium
TGTCAGGAAAATGAGAAAGTTTGAGACAGTGGATGAGGTTAAATCTGTGACAGCTCATGAAGTTATTAACACCAATGATTGGGAAGGAAGTGGCAGGCTGTGTGTATGGCGCAAGACGTTATGTGGAGAAACTGGCAGAACGGGAGAAAAAGGCGGGCGGTGGAGAAATCATTCCGAATTACAGTTATATGGCGGATTTGGTAGGCATAGACCGGAGGGAGGACAGGGAAAATGCAGCTTACCAGAGCCTGAGCCGGGGAGAGATACCGAGTGCGGATATTAAAACGCCTGTCCGCTATCTTATTCTGCAGGGAAAATATCCCCATAAAGAAAACGGGGCGGAAACATCGGAATATTCCAAGATGTACAATAAAGAGAGATATAAATTCTTTCTTGATGCGCCTTTTGAAATATCAGACCATTGTTGTTCCATTATGAAAACCTGCTAACAAAAGTCAAGACTTTTTAGCAGGTTTTTAAATAAATTTTTGGTATGAATTTTTCCCACGACAATTAGACCGGTGGAAAATCCGGTCTGCCTTATCCTCTGTTTTAGTTCTTTTTACTTCTGGTAT
>QXWR01000024.1 GCA_009911065.1 Clostridiaceae bacterium
GTGTAGCTGACTGTTACTAATAGGTCGAGGGCTTAACCTGAAAAGGTCGGAGGGAAGCAGGTGAAACTGCTGGAAAGATTCGGATGTTTTCAATATGTGGTTTTGAGGGTATATGTACCTTCCATGTTTTTTAGCGATTTGATGGCCTGGTGGCTCAGCTGGTTAGAGCGCCGCCCTGTCACGGCGGAGGTCGTGGGTTCGAATCCCATCCGGGTCGCTGAAATGTCTATTGCACATTTCAAACTGAAAATGTGGGGTCTTAGCTCAGCTGGGAGAGCATCTGCCTTACAAGCAGAGGGTCACAGGTTCGAGCCCTGTAGGCCCCATTTTTCAAATCAAAATTTGGTCTTCGCCGATATGGCTCAATTGGCAGAGCAGCTGATTTGTAATCAGCAGGTTATCGGTTCGAGTCCGATTATCGGCTTTTATTATATGCCAGAATTTCTGGTATATAATAAATGATAAGGGAGAGTTCCCGAGTGGCCAAAGGGGACAGACTGTAAATCTGCTGGCAATGCCTTCAGTGGTTCGAATCCACTCTCTCCCATTTTAAAATTTTATATTTTAAATATTGTCGCGGGGTGGAGCAGTCTGGAAGCTCGTCGGGCTCATAACCCGAAGGTCGTAGGTTCAAATCCTACCCCCGCAATTTTATGCCTTGGTAGCTCAGTTGGTAGAGCAGAGGACTGAAAATCCTCGTGTCACTGGTTCGATTCCGGTCCAAGGCATATGGGCGTGTAGCTCAGGCGGTAGAGCACTTGACTTTTAATCAAGTTGTCCGGGGTTCGAATCCCCGCACGCTCATGAAATATTGTAGACAAACCAGATGGAGAGATTCCATCTGGTTTTTTATTTTATTACCGCCAGCAACAATCCAGATTTGACTTACTATGAATACATCCACTAAAAGTAATTATTTTCCATACAAATTTTAGAAGTATACTTTAATATAAACATTAAAAATTTTGGAAATTTTTGGTAATCTTATATATGATGTATATTTTATCGTCCTGTTAAATAACTAATTTGGACTAAACTTATGGAGAAGGGGTGGATAATTATGAATATACGAGAGGCAACCAGCTTCCGGATTGCCGAATTGTGCCAGCAAAAGAATTTAAGTGGTTACTCTGTAAGTTATAGAGCGGGAATGCCGTCTTCTACATATAAGAGTATTATCAATGGTAAGAGCAAAAATCCGGGTATTGTAAACATTAATAAGATTGCGGATGGGTTGGGTGTGACAATTCGGGAATTTTATAATTCTGAGCTATTTGACGAATTAGAGCCAGATGAGTGAAGATCAAAGAAAACAGAGGATATAAGGTCCTCTGTTTTTTATATGTTTCATTTATTGTAATTAGTTATAAAAATAACAATAAAAATAGGAGGATTTTTGGAAGCATAATTTTCAAATATTTATTGACAATTATTTAACAAGGAAGTATAATGCAAATATAGTTAGATTGTTAAAAAAATATCGATATAAAGTATCGATAGAGCTATGTGAAAGAAATGTGGAGGAGAAAGCAATGGCGAAAAATGAAAAGGCTATTCCAGCAATGGTTGACAGCGTTGAGGCATTAGAAGCAAAAATGCAGGCAATGCGGGAAGCGCAGAGGGTTTTTGCAACCTTTACCCAGGAGCAGGTGGATAAAATCTTTTATGAAGCAGCATCAGCTGCAAATAAAATGAGAATCCCGCTGGCGAAAATGGCAGTAAAAGAAACTGGCATGGGTATTGTTGAAGATAAGGTAATCAAGAATAACTATGCGGCTGAGTATATTTATAATGCTTATAAGGATACAAAAACTTGTGGCGTTGTTGAGGAGGATAAGGCTTTTGGAATTAAGAAGCTGGCAGAACCGATTGGTTTGGTAGCAGCTGTAATTCCTACAACAAATCCTACATCCACAGCTATTTTTAAATGTCTGATCTGTTTGAAGACAAGAAATGCAATTATCATTTCTCCACATCCCAGAGCAAAAGGTTGTACGATTGAAGCAGCAAAAATTGTTTTGGAAGCAGCTGTAAAAGCAGGCGCTCCAGAGGGGATTATTGGATGGATTGATGTTCCGTCTCTGGATATGACCAATTTGGTTATGAAGGAAGCAGATATTATCTTGGCCACAGGCGGCCCTGGAATGGTACGTGCTGCTTATTCTTCTGGTAAGCCGGCTTTGGGCGTTGGAGCGGGAAATACACCGGTTATTATTGATGAAACAGCTGATATTAAGATGGCAGTCAGCTCCATTATTCATTCTAAGACTTTTGATAACGGTATGATCTGTGCGTCAGAACAGTCAGTGACAGTTCTTGCTTCTATTTATGATGAGGTAAAGAAAGAGTTTGAGTATCGGGGCTGTTATTTCTTGAAACCAGATGAAATTGATAAGGTAAGAAAGACCATTTTAATTAATGGATCGTTAAATGCAAAGATTGTGGGACAGACAGCTCATACAATTGCAAAATTGGCCGGAGTTGACGTTCCCAAAGATACAAAGATTATTATTGGTGAAGTGGAATCGGTTGATATTCGGGAAGAGTTTGCTCATGAGAAACTTTCTCCGGTTCTGGCTATGTACAAAGCTCAGAATTTTGATGAAGCGATTGCTAAGGCAGAGAGATTGGTGGCAGATGGCGGTTATGGACATACAGCTTCTCTGTACATTAATGTAAATGAGCATGAGAAGATTTTAAAACATGCAGAAGCAATGAAAACCTGCCGTATTTTAACAAATACTCCTTCTTCTCACGGTGGTATTGGTGATCTTTACAACTTTAAGCTGGCTCCGTCTTTGACTTTGGGCTGCGGTTCCTGGGGAGGCAATTCCGTGTCCGATAATGTAGGTGTAAAGCATTTGCTGAATATTAAGACTGTGGCGGAGAGGAGAGAAAATATGCTGTGGTTCCGTGCGCCTGAGAAAGTGTATTTTAAGAAGGGCTGTATGCCGGTGGCATTGAATGAGCTGAAAGAGGTTATGGGCAAGAAGAGAGCATTTATTGTAACGGATTCCTTCTTGTATATGAATGGTTACACAAAACCGATTACAGATAAGCTGGATGAGCTGGGAATCGTTTATCAGTGCTTTTCCAATGTTCAGCCGGACCCGACCCTTGCCAATGCTGAAGAGGGGGCAAAGGCTATGGCAGCTTTCCAGCCAGACGTAATTATTGCTTTGGGCGGCGGTTCTGCTATGGATGCTGCTAAGATTATGTGGGTAATGTATGAGCATCCGGAAGTAGATTTCCAGGATATGGCTATGCGGTTTATTGATATTCGCAAGCGTGTTTATACGTTCCCCAAAATGGGTGAGAAGGCATATTTTGTGGCTATTCCTACTTCTTCTGGTACAGGTTCCGAGGTGACTCCTTTTGCTGTTATTACCGACCAGGAGACCGGAGTAAAATATCCTCTTGCAGATTATCAGCTTCTGCCTAACATGGCGATTGTAGATACAGATAATATGATGAGTCAGCCAAAAGGTTTGACCAGCGCTTCTGGTGTGGATGTGTTGACTCATGCATTAGAAGCTTATGCATCCGTGATGGCTACTGATTATACAGATGGTCTGGCTTTGAAGGCAATGAAGAATGTATTTGAGTATCTTCCCATTTGTTATAATGACGGTTCTAATGTGGAGGCTCGTTCCAAGATGGCAGATGCTTCTTGTCTGGCTGGTATGGCATTTGCCAATGCATTTTTGGGTGTATGTCACTCCATGGCTCATAAGCTGGGTGCATTCCACCACTTGCCTCATGGTATTGCAAATGCACTGTTGATTTCTCTGGTAGTGGAGTATAATGCGGAAGAGTGTCCGAAGAAGATGGGTACATTCTCCCAGTATCCTTATCCTCATACCCGTGCCAGATATGCTGAGTGTGCCCGGTTTGTAGGGATTCAGGCTGCAAGTGATGAAGAAGCTGTGAAGAAGCTTATTGAGAAGATTGAGGAGCTGAAAGCTGCAGTTGGTGTGAAAAAGACGATTGCAGAGTATGGTGTGGATGAGAAGTATTTCCTGGATACTTTGGATAATATGGTTGAGCAGGCATTTGATGACCAGTGTACAGGAGCCAATCCCCGGTATCCGCTGATGAGCGAGATTCGTGAGATGTATCTGCGGGCTTACTACGGAAAATAAGATCGTAATTAAGTTTAAAATTCTTAAAAAAGGGTTATGTCAGAGAAGGGAAGGAACATCATAGTATGTTCTTTCCTTTTTTCTTATAAAAACCTTTTTTATTTTATTGCAAATAGGGATGGACATAATTGCTTTAGTATGCTAATATGTTAGCGTGCCGCAGAAAATGGAAAACAATTTTTTGCGGTTATGTATTGAATTGAGATAAAGAAAGAGGAGGATTATGAAATTATGAGAAAGATGGGAAGTTTGTTTTTAGTGGGTGCTATGGTTATGTCTTTGGCTGGCTGCGGAAGTCAGAATAGTGGGGGGACGACCACAGCAGACGGGAATGGTGGGAAGGAAGATACAACTGCCACCGTAAATCAGGATGAGTCGGCTGGAACGTCCAATGAGGCGGAAAATAGCGGGGAAAAGGGCAGTGAAGCGGCTTTAGAGGATGGAGAAGGGGGAAGTAAATTTACAGTTGGATTTGACCAGGATTTCCCGCCCATGGGATTTGTGGGGGATGACGGAGCGTATACAGGGTTTGATCTGGAGTTAGCGAAAGAAGTTGCCAGCCGTCTTGGAATGGAGTTTGTGCCTCAGCCAATTGCCTGGGATTCTAAGGATATGGAGTTAAATTCCGGCACCATTGATTGTATCTGGAACGGATTTACTATGAATGGCCGTGAGGAGGATTATACCTGGAGTGAGCCGTATATGGATAACAGTCAGGTGTTTGTAGTGGCAGCTGATTCGGGGATTCAGTCATTTGGGGATTTGGCAGGAAAGATTGTGGAGGTTCAGGCAGATTCTTCTGCTGAGGCGGCATTAAAGGATAATCAGGAGCTTGCTGGAACTTTTGGAACTTTACAGACTACTCCGGATTATAATACAGCTTTTATGGATTTGGAGATGGGCGCAGTGGATGCTATTGCTATGGATGTCATTGTGGCTGGATACCAGATTGAGCAGAGAGCGGATGGGGACAAATATGTGGTTCTTGAGGAGACATTAGCCTCTGAGGAGTATGGAATTGGATTTAAGAAAGGAAATGAGGAGCTTCGGGATCAGGTTCAGAAGATTTTGGAGGAGATGGCAGCTGACGGGACTTTAAAAACGATTTCTGAAAAATGGTTTGGTCGGGATGTTACAACGATTGGAAAGGAATGAATTTTCTAGTAGTTCAAGATTCATGCAATTAGAGCAGTAGATTATAAAAAAGGATGAGAATAAGGAGCAGGGAAAATGTCAGTAAGTATGATGGTATCGCAGCTAGCAGGAGGAATGTTTGTCAGTGTTCAGATTTTTGTAGTTACGCTGATTTTTTCTCTGCCTCTTGGAATGGTTGTGGCTTTTGGTCGGATGTCAAAGAATCCTTTCATTCAGGGATTGGTTAAAGTGTATATCTCTGTTATGAGAGGTACGCCTTTAATGTTGCAGCTGATGGTAGTGTATTTTGGACCTTATTATTTGTTTGGGATTAAGATTACCAACCGTTATCGGCTTTGGGCGGCATTGATTGGTTTTGTGATTAATTATGCTGCTTATTTTGCAGAGATTTATCGAAGCGGGATTCAGTCCATGCCAGTGGGACAGTATGAAGCGGCAAAGCTGTTGGGCTATGGGAAAGGCCAGACGTTTTTTAAAATTATTCTTCCTCAGGTGATTAAGAGGATTCTACCTTCTGTAACCAATGAAGTGATTACGTTGGTAAAGGATACTTCTCTTGCATTTACGATCAGTGTTTTGGAGATGTTTGCTATTGCCAAAGCATTGGCTTCTTCACAGACCAGTCTGATTCCATTTGCAGCGGCCGGAGTGTTTTATTATGTGTTTAATCTGGTTGTTGCAGTGGGAATGGATTATGTGGAGAAGAAATTGAATTATTATCAGTAAATACATAGGGCATGAAAACCGTTGGAAAACAGATGTAAAGTAACAGGAAGGAGGACAACCAATTATGAAGCTGTTGGAAATGAACCATGTCAGGAAGTCCTTTGATGGAATTTCCGTGATTAAGGATATATCGATTTCTGTGGGAGAAGGGGAGATTGTTTCTATTATTGGCCCGTCTGGGTCAGGAAAATCTACGCTTCTGCGCTGCGCTACAATGTTGGAGACAATGGATAGCGGGGATTTGATTTATATGGGGGAGAGAGCGGCATGGAGTGATGAGGCTGGAAAAATGGTTTATGCTCCCAAAAAGGACTTGAAGCGGATTCGGGAAAATTATGGTTTGGTGTTTCAAAATTTTAATCTGTTTCCTCATTTTTCTGTGATGAAAAATATTACAGATGCGCCTGTCTTGGTACAGAAGCGGAATAAGGAGGAAGTTTACCAGACTGGAAGGGAATTGTTAAAAAAAATGGGATTGGAGGATAAGGAAAATGCTTATCCCTGCCAGCTTTCGGGAGGACAGTGTCAGCGGGTTGCTATTGCAAGGGCATTGGCGTTAAATCCCAAGATTTTGTTTTTTGACGAGCCAACTTCTGCTCTGGACCCGGAATTGACTGGGGAGGTGCTGAAGGTAATTAAATCTTTGGCGGATTTACATATTGCTATGGTGATTGTCACCCATGAGATGGCTTTTGCCAGGGATATATCAGATCGGGTGATTTTTATGGCAGATGGGGTGATTGTGGAGGAGGGAGCGCCGGAAATGGTGTTTGCTTCCGATAATGAGAGGACAAAGAGCTTTCTTGGAAGATATGGGGAGTTGCTCCAGTAGGAAATCCCTTTAACAATTTAGATGTTAATGTTAATATGTAAGAAATTGCTGAAAGTTTGCATGAGAGAATGAAAAGAACGCTTCCAGATGTGTTTTATTATTCTTCTCATGCTTTTTTGTATTGCTTTGTTTGCAGTTATGGTTCCACAGACCTCTTGTAAACTGTAACATACCTTTACATTGATTTTAAATATTACCAAAAAAGAGATGATTTTTCCTTGTTTTTTTGTTAAGATAAGAATGGATTAAGAATGAATCGGAAAAAAATAATTAACGAAAGGGGATTTTTTGATGGATGAACCAATTCAATGTTATCGTGTCAGCTCTACCTTTCGGATGTTAGGAAGCCTGCCTATTGAAGATGTGGAGCTCTATTTGACTGTTTGCGGTAATGAGCGGTGTGCTGTTGATAAGTTTTATGGTCCGACTGTGAGAAGAGATTATCATGTGCATTTTGTTTTATCAGGAAGAGGAACTCTGGAGATGGCAGGAAAAACATATACATTACAGAGAGGTCAGATTTTTGTGACTTTTCCAGGAGTGAATGTTTATTATTATTCGGCTCCGGAAGATCCATGGCATTATGCATGGGTTTCTTTTAATGGGACAAAAGCAGCTCTTTATTTGGAAAAGGCGGGTCTGACATTGGATTGTCCGGTTCGGGATGCTTATTTGGAGCCGGAGAAATACCTGGCAATTACTGAGGAGATTTTGAATCACCACGAGATAACAGTTGTCAATGAGCTTACCAGAACGGCACTTTTGTATCAGATTCTGGCGCTTTTGGTTAGTTCTCAGAATCAGAACCTGGAAAGGCAGAATAAACCTTTGCCTCATGATTATTCTCCGGATGTTTATGTGGATAATGCTCTTAGGTATATCCATAATCATTATGCGGACGCAAAGGTTAGTGATATTGCTTCCTATATTGGAATTACCCGGTCTTATTTAACTCATATTTTTAAGCAGAAAATGGATATTTCTCCCCAGGAGTATCTTTTAAGCTATCGTCTGGAACAGGGCAGCAGACTGCTCCGAACTTCTGGAATGTCCATTCAGGAGGTGGCAGAGAAAATCGGATATGAGAATCCTTTGACTTTTTCTAAAATGTTTAAGAATGCTTATGGGGTAAGTCCTAAAAACTACAGATTAAAAATTATGGAAAAGAAGCAAGAGTAAAAAAGGTTATTACAGGTCCCAAAAGATTTGGATTCTTTGGAACCTGTAATTGTTAGCATTATTTTATTCCTGTGCAATTTGTTCGTTCATAAAGTTTGCAATTTCTTTACATGCTTCTTCCATGGTGATCTCTGCTGTGTACGCCCGTACCATGACTTGCTGGGAATAGTCTTCCCATATTTTTGTATTTGCAGTATAGGGGCGGATTACCATATCTTTGGTCATGTCAAGATATGCCTGTAAATGAAAGTTTGGGGCGCAGTTGACCCAGTTATCTGAGGTTCCAATGTAAGCAGACATGGTAACTCCAGTGTCGGCCTGTTTTTTCTGAGCTGTTTCGCTGCCTAAATACTCTAAAAGCTTCCATGCATTTTCTGCGTTGGGACTTTCGGCTGAAGCTGCCCATCCAAGTCCATTATAAATGGTTTTCCTGGTTCCATCACTGGCTTTGGGAAGGACTGCCACATCTGCGTTTGCTGCAATATATTCGTTGTCGGAAAATGCTTTTACCATCCAGGAGCCTTGAAGGGTCATGGCAGATCTTCCGGAACTGAACAATACATCAGTTGTGTTTTCTCCCATCATTTGCTGAGTAGGCATACAAACGGTTACCAGATTGTCATACCACCAGTTCATGGCAGCGATTGTTTCTGGTGAATCCCATCCAGATGCAGAATGATCATCATTGACAATATAACCTCCCATATCATAGATCAAGTTGTAATATCCGTCCTGATTGTATGATGCAGGAGAGGCGAAACCATATTGATTGTTATCTTTATCAGTAAGTTTTTGAGCAGCTTCTGCAAAGGTATCCCAGGTCCAGGTTTCATCCGGATAGGAAATACCTGCTTCATCAAACATAGTTTTGTTGTACCAGAGGGCAATGGTGTCATAATCTTTTGGAATTGCATAGGTTTTGTCATTATACTGATATAGGCCAAGAATATCTTGGTAATAATTATTTGGGTCTATTTTATCACTTTGGGCAATCCGGTCGGTAAGGTCAAGAAGCATGTCATTGCGCATAAATCTCTGGCAGTAGGTAGAGTGCATCCAGAATACGTCTGGAAGGGTTCCTCCCTGTGCTCCTGCCTCCAAAAGAGTCCAGTATTGATCCCATGGAACTACCTGGATTTCTACGGCAATGCCAGTTTCTTTTGTAAAATCATCCATGATGGTTTTCAGGCCGGGAAGCTGATTGTTGTCCCATATGGAAACTGAGAGAGTATTGGAATTGTTTCCAGAGTCTACAGAATCGGAATTACCTCCGGCGCTGCCACTACAGGCAGCCAGGGAAGTACACATGGCAGCGGTTAAAATAGCAGATAAAACCCGGTTCTTTTTCATTTTACGTCCTCCTCCACTTGCTTTTGTCCAGCAGGTTTGTTGTTTTCTTATAGTTGGATTTTAACATAGGAGGAATTGAAAAAACATAATCGGATGTGCTGTGAATATGGAGTAAAGGGTTTTTTCAACTATACCGCAAAGTCTGTCACGCACCATTGCGTCGTTAAAATTTCGAGTCGACGGTCCACATCGCCGTCGAAATTTTGCCGAGCGCTGGCACGTGACAGACCGCTCACAACTCCATTTTCTGTCCGGGTGGAACACTAGAAAAAAGAGTGCAGCCAATTTCTTTAAAATATTGAATTTTTGCTCTTATATCTTCTCTTTTTACATCAAAAGCTTCCGCAAGGCAATCTACACAATAGTAAGTGGATGTACCTCGGTTGATGAGTTTTTTTGTTATGGCAATCTCATCTGATGTCAATTCCCTGCCGCATTTTTGGCAGAAATTTCTGTCAGAATTAGAAGTAGGAGAGGAAATTTTTAATGTTTTCATTTTTTGTCGTTGGCATCACAGTTTACCAGACGGCATCGAAACAGACGACAGTCATGGCCAGGAACAGAGATAACATGATAATCCCGTTTGAGTCCAATGTGTTCTCCGGTAAATACGTCTGTCATATCAAAACCGTAGCCGGAAGTGTAAGGAAGCCCGACATCTGCAAAAATACAGTGCATTTCCTGTTTATCTTCATGAAGATTATAATAGGCAATGGCAAATTCCTGATTAGACAGATGTTTAATAAAAGTAAGCAGTTTGTCTTTTACCATACGCAAGGGTTCCACAGCATCGTCTGTATTTTCTTCTGGTACCATAACGCTTCGTTTTCCTACCAGATAAGGGGGACGGCATTCCGGGTCTTGGTTAATGGAAATAAGATCTTTGTTTAAAAGAAGTTTTTCCATCTGGGGGGAAATACTGCGTATGTCTGCACCCATAATCAGGGGGGCGCCAGACAGGCACCAGAGGGAGAACTGCATCCGGTATTCGTTGTCTGTGCAGGCTTTTCCAATCGCCACATTTCCCTGATTGTACATGCCTACGGTGAGCATGTCCAGATCATTGAAACAGGAAGGACCGGACTGGCTTAAATGTTCCAGCTGGGACTGAAAAATTCCCATAAAGGACCGGAAGTTATCAAAAATATCACCAGTAGAGCGGTAGGTATGGGCCCCGATAGAGCGCATCCAGTTCCAGCTTTCTTCCGAACCCCAGTTGCAGGCAGCGAATAAGATGTCTCTTCCAGTGGCCTTTAAGGCCATGCTCATGGTCAAATATCGGTTTTTACAGTCTGCATTTTTGGGAAAATTGCAGTAATCGTATTTCAGATAGTCAATTCCCCATTCTGCAAAAAGAGCAGCATCTTGAAATTCATGGTCATAACTGGAAGGGTACCCGGCGCAGGTGAGAATGCCAGCGCAGGAATACATGCCGAATTTCAGTCCTTTACTGTGAACATAATCTGCCACAGCTTTCATTCCACTTGGAAATTTTTCTGGGTCAGGAACCAGATTTCCGAAGGAATCTCTTTCTTTTAAGGACCAACAGTCATCAATAATGAGATATTCATATCCTGCGTCCCGGTATCCTTTTTCGGCCATAGTGTCGGCAATTTGAAAAATCAGGGTTTCGTTTATATTGATACCAAAGGTGTTCCAGGAATTCCAGCCCATAGGGGGTTTTGATGCAATCATTGCGGCATCCTCCTTGTATTATAGATATTTTTTATCATACTGGAAAGAGGGAAATTTGTCCATGGAATATTGTGCGATTTCTATGATGAAATGTGCGTTGATTTTCACTTTACATTTTTCCTGTTTTATATCTCATTAGTATAAGGGAATTTTATGGAAAGTATGGTAAAATACCTTTAATTTAGCAACTGAATTATTTTACAAAAAAAGGAGTTTCTCATGGGAATCATCTTCAATCAAAAAAGCAAAACATTTACTTTAAACACCAGGAATACGTCTTATCAGATGAAGATTGGGAATCTGGATTATTTGCTGCATTTGTACTATGGTCCCTCTATTTCCGACGGAGATATGAGTTATCAGATTATGCAGTATGACCGTGGTTTTTCCGGAAATCCTTATGAGTCCCGGAATGCACGCACATTTTCACTGGATGCTCAGCCACAGGAATTTACAACTCAGCAGCAGGGAGATTTCCGCACCACCAGCATTGAGGTCGTCAATGGGGATGGGAGTTATTCTTATCATGGAAAAGTGGTTTGTTATAAGACTGTAAAAGGGAAATACAGTCTGGACACCCTTCCGACCGTTTTTGCAAGAGAAAAGGACTCAGTGGAAACTTTGGAGGTTACGCTTTGCGACGGAGCCAGCAATGTTAAGGTGGTTCTTTTGTACAGTGTATTTGAGGAGGCAGATATGATTACCCGTGCTGTCAAGGTGATCAATGCCGGAAGTAAGCCTGTACATTTAAAGAAGATTATGTCGGTATGTCTGGACTTTTTAAATGGGTCTGACATGGATTTACTTAGTTTACCTGGAAGATATGGACAGGAGCGTCAGGTGGAACGTCAGCCCATGACTCATCATATACATACCATTGGCAGTATACGTGGTTCTTCCAGTCATCAGCAAAATCCTTTTGTGGTTCTCTGTGACAGGAATGCAACGGAGGATTATGGAAAATGTTATGGATTTTCGCTGATGTACAGCGGGAATTTCCTGGCAGAGGCGGAACTGGACCAGTATGATCAGCTTCGGCTGGTTATGGGAATTAACCCCAAACAGTTTATGTATGAGTTAAAACCAGGAGATGTGTTTGAGGGTCCTGAGGTGGTAATGGCATTTACCGAACATGGGTTTACTGGTCTTAGCCATCTGTATCATGATTTTTATCGGACAAACCTGTGTAAAAGCAAGTTTGTGTCAGAGGTTTGCCGTCCGGTTTTGATTAATAGCTGGGAAGCTGCATTTATGGATTTTGATGATGTCAAGCTGGTGGAAATTGCCAAGGCAGCCAAGAATATGGGAGTTGATCTTTTGGTGATGGATGACGGCTGGTTTGGCAAACGGGATGATGATAACAGCGGTTTGGGTGACTGGTTTGTCAATGAAGATAAGATTAAATGTGGACTTCACAAGCTGGTGGAACAAATCAATGATTTGGGAATGAAATTTGGTATTTGGTTTGAACCGGAAATGGTTTCCGAAGACAGTGATTTATACCGTGCTCATCCAGATTGGGCTATGCAGATTCCAGGAAGACATGCAGTGCGCAGCCGGAATCAGATGGCATTGGACATGAGCCGCAAGGATGTCCAGGATTATTTGATTGAACGGATTAACGCTATATTGGATGATGCAAATATTTATTATGTGAAATGGGATATTAACCGTTCTCTTGCAGACATTTGGTCGAATGAACTGCCTGCTGACAGACAGGGAGAGGTGTACCATCGTTATATTCTTGGGTTGTATCGGGTGATGGATGAGATTATTTTGACGCATCCGGATATTTTGTTTGAGGGATGCAGCGGGGGTGGCGGACGGTATGATGCGGCTATGCTTCATTACTATCCTCAGTATTGGGTAAGTGATAATAACCATCCCATTGACCGGTTAAAGCTCCATTACGGCACTTCTTTTGTCTATCCCACCTGCACTATGGGAGCGCATATTTCGGACAGCGGTAAATTTGTTCCTTTGGAGACAAAAGCTGTGGTGGCAATGTGCGGAACGTTTGGTTATGAATTGGATGCCACACATTTGACAGAGGAAGAGCAGGCAATCTGCAAGGAGCAGAGCGACCGGTTCCGTAAATATTATCCGATTACTTTTAAAGGAGATTTTTACCGTTTGACAAATCCTTTTAAGGTTGGTAATATGACAGCATGGCAGCATGTGTCCAAGGATAAGAAGGAATCTCTTTTAAGTGTGGTTGTTACCAATCTTACCTGTAATGGTCCTCAGGAGTATATTCGGGCAAAAGGTTTAGACCCTAAGGGGATGTATACCATAAATGGAGGGGAAGAGGTTTATTCTGGCGCTGCTTTGATGAATGCAGGGATTCCCATTAAGCGTGAGGTTCCTGAGTATTCTGCATTTCAGTATCATTTGGTAAAACAGTAGTGTCAGGAAGGAGAAGGATATGAAATATCGTATAATTGGGGATACTATGCCGGCGATTGAGGTGATGTTTGACGCTCCGGGGGAGGGAATGTATACTCAGTCCGGGGGTATGGCATGGATGACAGAGGGAATTGAGATGTCTACCAACACCAAAGGCGGGTTGATGAAGGGGATTGGCCGGATGTTTTCCGGAGAATCTTTGTTTATGGCTACATACCGTGCTCAAAGAGCGGGCGCTATGATTGCGTTTGCGTCTACTGTGGCAGGAAGAATTTATCCGGTGGATGTAACTGCAACCGGCGGAATGATCTGCCAGAAGGGTGCGTTTCTGTGTGCTCAGGAGAATGTAAACTTAAATATTACCTTCAGCAAAAAAATATCAGCAGGGTTGTTTGGAGGGGAAGGTTTTATTCTTCAGGATTTGACTGGACAAGGCATGGCTTTCCTGGAAGTGGATGGAGATCTGGTGGAAAAGAACTTGAAGCCAGGTGAGGTTCTGAAGGTAGATACTGGTAATGTAGTGGCGTTTGAGCGGACGGTAAGCTATGAGGTGGAGACTGTAAAAGGGCTTGGCAATATTTTCTTTGGCGGTGAAGGATTGTTTCTCACACGGCTGGTAGGACCAGGAAAAGTGGTGCTTCAGACTCAGAATGTTGCGGAATTTGCAGGAAGAATTGCAAGATTTATTCCCAGCAGCGGGAAATAATGAGATTGTTATTTCCGCAGGTAATAGGCAGGTGTTGTACTTGCGGCGTGGAATTTAACGGAAGGAGAGCATATCAAGGAACTTGGATTGATATGCTCTTTTTGTTTTTAGGGAAAAGGTTGTGGAGTTAATTTGTTTTTTCCGAAATATGTGGTATACTACCCATGTAGACAAGAAACCGTGAGAAGAAGTGTGATGTACAGAGAGGAAAATAGAAATGAGTTTAGATTTTAAGCCAATTCAGGCGGATGATATTGAACGTTTAAGTCCCTTTTTTTGCCAAAGACCAAATAAAACCTGTGATAGTGTGGCTTTGGACAGTTTTCTTTGGAAGGATTATTATAATGTGCAGTTTGCAGTCAGCGACGGCAAGGCAGTGCAATGGCTTATGGAGGAGGATGGAGTAAAACACAGCGCTATGCCAATGTGTAAGGAATCGGATCTTCCCCATTATTTTTATGAGATGGTAAATTATTTTAATCAGGTTCTTCATGTTCCTTTTAAAATTTATCTGGCAGACGAGGAGGCGGTGAATTATCTTCATCTGAAAGAATCCAGTGATTTTGAGGTGATTGAACAGGAGGATTTAAAGGATTATCTTTATGACGGAGATGCAATGCGGAATTTGTCTGGAAGAAAACTGCATAAAAAGAAGAATCATCTGAATGCTTTTTTAAAGGAGTATGAGGGAAGATATGAATATAAGCGGCTTTTCTGTGAGAACCGGGGAGAAATCTGGAGCTTTTTGGATACCTGGAGAGAGGAAAAGGGAGAGATTGTGGAGAACCATCTGGATTATGAGGTGGAGGGGATTCATGCAATATTGAATCACTGCTGTCAACTTCAGGTGAGAATGTCTGGAGTGTATATTGACGGGAAGCTTCAGGCTTTCAGCATTGGAAGTTTTAATCCCTTTGAGAAGATGGCAGTGATTCATATTGAGAAGGCCAATGCACAAATTCGGGGATTGTATCAGTTTATTAATCAGCAGTTTCTGATTCATGAGTTTCCGGAGGCAGTATTGATTAACCGGGAAGATGATTTGGGACAGGAGGGACTTCGAAAGGCGAAAATGTCTTATAATCCTTGTGGATTTGCAAGGAAATATCTGGTTTTGCAGAAAAATTTCAATTCGTTCCAATGATTGTTTTTTCAAAAGGACAGGGAGTGCTTATGGTGGATTATCTGAAAGAAGAGGAAAAGTTTTGGTGCAGAAATTTGTGGGAGGAAGCTTTCCCGGAGGATTCAAAAGAATTTGTCAATTATTATTTTAAGGAGAAATTAAAAGATAACCGGGTTCTCGCTTTGAAAGAAGGAGAGAAAATTGATGCAATGATTCATTTGAATCCTTATCTTCTGAATGTAAGAAATCTTCAGTGGAACGTGGACTATCTTGTGGGAGTTGCCACAGATAAAAAGAAGCGTCACAGAGGATATATGCGTCAGCTTCTTCATAGAATGATGGCAGATATGAGTCAGGAGAAGGTTCCGTTTTGTTTTCTCATGCCAGCAGATGAGGCAATTTATCGTCCTTTTGGATTTACGTTTATTTTTCGGAAACCGATTTTTAAGCCTGGAAAAAAGTGGGGACTAGAAGGACAAAAGGTGGTTTCCTGGACAGAGTTCATACAAAAGGAAGATATGACCCGTAAAGTGGCTTGGTGGATGAATGATTGGCTGAAAAGCCGTTATGAGGTTTATGGAATCCGGGATAAGGTTTATGTGGAGCGTTTGATGGATGAGATTGCCAGTGAGGACGGATGTTTTGAACTTCTTTATGAGGGAGATTCGTTAGTGGCCATGAGGAGCTTTTGGGGAAGAGAGAAAAGGGAAGAAAGACTTCTTTATGGTAATTCTCCTTATGTGGAGGAAGAAAAGGAATTAGGAAAGCCTGCTATTATGGCGAGAATTATTTCGGCGGAGTCTTTTGTCAGGGTCATACGTCTTAGAAATTTGGAAAATGGGGTTTATAAAAAGGTAATTCCCTTGTCTCTTACAGACCCGCTGATTCCAAAAAATCAGGGAAAATGGCTGTGGCATTTAACCAGGGAGACATCCTGGCTGGAGAAAATTTTGGAAGATGAAAACAGGAAGGGGGAAGAGATTCTTGCTTTGACGATTGAGGAATTTACTTCCTGGTTATTTGGGTATGATGTGCCATTGGGGGCAGCGTGTTATAAAGATTTGGTAGAATGCATGGATGGTGTATTTTTAGATGAAATTGTTTAGATGGATTTATGTGAAAGATATGGTATGAGGAAGATTGGGGAAAGAAATAAGATTGTGAGAAGGAAATTTGAAAGAATTTAAGGAGGATGAAGGTATGGGTGAATTGGAGCAGTTGAAAAAATGGGTGGAGGAGAGCGATAATATTGTGTTTTTTGGCGGCGCCGGAGTGTCTACGGAAAGTGGGATTCCGGATTTTCGAAGTGTGGACGGATTATACAATCAAAAGTATGATTATCCCCCGGAAACAATTATCAGCCACAGCTTTTATAAGAGAAATCCAGAAGAGTTTTATCGTTTTTACAAGGACCGAATGTTGTTTACGGGGGCAAAGCCAAATGACGCCCACCTGGTTTTGGCAAAATTGGAGGAACAGGGAAAGCTTCGTGCTGTGATTACGCAAAATATTGACGGGCTGCATCAGGCGGCGGGCAGTAAGGAAGTATTGGAACTTCATGGGTCCGTACATAGGAATTATTGTACCCATTGCGGAAAGTTTTACAGTTTGGATGAGATTCTTGCTATGGATGGAGTGCCGTATTGTGAGTGTGGCGGTATGATTAAGCCGGATGTGGTGCTTTATGAGGAGGGGTTGGACCAGGGAATTTTGCAGAAGTCTGTTAATTATATTCGTCAGGCGGATATGATGGTGATTGGAGGAACTTCCCTGGTGGTTTATCCGGCGGCAGGATTGGTGGATTATTATGAGGGAAATAAGCTTGTGGTCATTAATAAATCGGTAACGCCTATGGATAGTAAGGCAGACCTGGTTGTTACCGGGAAAATCGGAGAGATTTTTTCCCAACTGTGTATAGAATGAGAAAAAGTTTATATAGGGACTTAAAATAGTTCTGTGAGAGGAATAAAGTATGGATACCCGATGGACGTATGAGGTGGGGGATATTGTAAAATTGAAAAAGCCGCATCCCTGTGGAAGTCATGAGTGGGAGATATTGCGTGTTGGTGCAGATTTCCGGTTGAAATGTATGGGCTGTGGCCACCAAGTTATGACAGAGCGGAAAATGGTGGAGAAAAATGCCAGAGCTTTAAAAAAAGCGGGAGAAAAAATATAAGAGTCGAAACAAAGAAGCAGGCTTGAAAAAACATGGATTGAAATGTGATTGAACGGAAGAAAATACTTGCATTTCCTGGCGGATTCTGCTAGAATTAATAATTGTGACACAATATTCCTTGCTCTTGACAGAGAGTCAGGGGCCAGAGACCACAAGGAGGTAAAGCAATGAACAAGTACGAGTTAGCAGTTGTTCTGAGCGCGAAACTCGAAGATGAGGAGAGAGCGGCGGCATTGGAGAAGGTACAGGGGTATATTACCCGTTTTGGCGGTACTGTGACCAATGTGGATGATTGGGGCAAGAGAAGACTTGCTTATGAAATCCAGAAGATGAAAGAGGCTTTCTATTACTTCATCCGGTTTGAGTCTGAAGATTCCAACTGTCCGAATGAAGTGGAAGCGCACATTCGTATTATGGAGCCGGTAATCCGTTATCTTTGCGTAAAGCAGGACGAGCAGTAAGACAATAGATGACCAGCTTAAAAAAGGAAGAGTGATGGTATGAATAGAGTTATTCTTATGGGAAGACTGACCAGAGATCCGGAAGTAAGATATTCCCAGGGAGAGCGTTCCATGGCAATTACAAGATATACGCTTGCAGTGGACCGCAGAGGCCGTGCCAGAGGGAATCAGGATGGCGATCAGAGCCAGACCGCAGATTTTATTAATATAGTAGCTTTTGATAAGGCAGGAGAATTTGCAGAAAAGTATTTCCATCAGGGAATGCGGGTGCTGGTTTCCGGTCGTATTCAGACAGGCAGTTATACCAACAAAGAAGGTCAGCGTGTTTATACCACAGATGTAATTGTGGATGATCAGGAATTTGCCGACAGCAAAAATGGCAGCGGCGGCGGGAATAGTGGCAGTTATGGCTATCAGCCTACCTCAAGACCAAGTCCGTCTAGTGCAATTGGCGACGGCTTTATGAACATCCCGGATGGTGTAGAAGATGAGGGTTTGCCTTTCAACTAAGTAGTCAGATTCTTTGTTGCAGGGCATGATTAATTGAAGAAGGAGGCAGTACCAATGGCATTCAATAAAGCGGATAAGCCCGAAGGCGCCAAAGTGAGAAGAGGCGGCGTTCGCAGAAGAAAAAAAGTATGTGTTTTCTGCGGTGAGAAGAACGGCGTGATTGATTATAAGGATACCAATAAGCTGAAAAGATATGTTTCTGAGAGAGGAAAGATTCTTCCCAGAAGAATTACTGGCAACTGTGCCAAACATCAGAGAGCTTTGACGGTTGCCATTAAGAGAGCGCGTCATATTTCTCTTATGCCCTATACGTGTGATTAATAATAAAAAAGAACCTGTTTTTATAACGGGTTCTTTTTTACATGAAATGTTTATCCAAAGATTCTCCATCCACAGATAAAGTTATTTCTCCACCAGGAACTTAAAGATCGGTGTACTACTTTACCATTACTGGAGGATGCGTCTACTACAGTACCTCCCTCTGCCACAATTCCTACATGGCCGCTTACTACAATAATATCTCCTGCTCTTAAATTGGAAAAGCTTGTAATTTTCGTATATCTGCCTACACTGCGCCATCCAGAGGAAGTGATATAACTTTGGCGGACCCCTACCTGATTCAGACACCAGTATACGAATCCGGAGCAGTCAAAGGAGTTAGGTCCTTTTGCTCCCCAAACATAGGGGGAACCCAGTTTGGATTTGGCTATGGAAATCAGCGAACTGGCGCTGCCACTGGCTGTTCCTGTATTTGGAGTGCTGCTTGAAGAGTTATTGTTGTTGCTTTTGCTGTTATTTGTCTGAGTCCGGTTATTGGTAGTCTGAGTCTGTCTTGGAGCATTGGCTGGAGCCTTTTTTGCACTTCCTCCTGTCAGCATGGCCATGGTCTGAGCGCCCACGGTTCCGTCTACAGACAAGTTATTGGTTCGCTGAAACAGCTTTACAGCATTTTCTGTGATTTCTCCATAATATCCGGTTACATTTCCTGAGTGAATGTAACCAAGCTTACTTAACATGTCTTGTACTTTGGAAATGGTTTCTCCGTTGTCTCCAAGACGAAGGCCGTTGGGAATTGCCTCTTCACTGTTAAGAGCGATACGGGTAGATGGTCCTAAGTAACCGTCTACAATCTGGTCGTTTCTGGACTGGAACTGTTTGACTGCCATTACTGTGTCACTGCCGTAATTGCCGTCTGGCTCTGAAGTCATATAACCAAGGAGCTTTAACCTTTTTTGTGCGGCCAGAACCACGTCGCTGGTTTCCCCAAAGGAAAGCATATTTGGTTTTACATCTTCACTGTACAGCAGGTTCATGGTTTTTCT
The DNA here is from genome assembly GCA_009911065.1 of Clostridiaceae bacterium. GTDB lineage: Bacteria > Bacillota > Clostridia > Lachnospirales > Lachnospiraceae > Brotaphodocola. Next base: position 19,784 of record QXWR01000024.1, read on the forward strand.
TCCTACTTTGCCGTCCTGGTCCAGAGAATTTACTTCCTGCATTTTTTTCACTGCGGATTCTGTGCTGTCCCCATAATGTCCAGTCACAAGATCTGCAGTGGCCAGATATCCCAGTTCATAAAGGCGCATCTGGATTCGCCGGATGTCATCTCCTTCGTCATCTTTCTGGGCAGCATAATATTTGGCATCTGGAGACAAAATAGCTTTTAAGGTGTCTGGGCCGATGATTCCATCCTGGGAAAGCTTATTCTGGCGCTGATAGACTTTAACAGCATTCATGGTAACTTCTCCGTACAGGTCTGTAGGATCGTCTGTATCCATAAATCCAAGCCTCATAAGCTTCTCCTGAAGCTGAGTCACTATAGGATGCTGCATACCTAACCGAAGATAATCCGGAATCGGGTCCGAATATTCTGCCTCAATTCCATCTACTGAGGGAAGAAGCGGACCATCTGGGGACAAAGCCATAACGATCTCGTCAGCCTCTGTGGGAATTAGGGTTTCCTGATCTAAAATAATCTGTGGAATTGTAGTTTCCGGTTGTTCTTCAGTTACGGGTTCCTTTGTACAGCCTGTAAACAGTCCAATGGTTAGAATGGCAGCGCCCAAAAGATACCCAACACGTTTGTTTATCAAAATATCACCTTCTCTTTCTTCTGTCTCCGTTGCTGTGTCGAATACTGTATATTTTAGCACAGATTTAAGGACGATTACAAGAAGAAATTTCACTGGTTTTTTTCCTGCCTTTATGCTATATTTGGAAGAGTAATTTATGGATGGACAAGAAAGGATTAAATTTGAATGGATAATTGGAAAAAGTACCGACAGAGTATGGATTTGGCAGTGTGTGCAGGAATTTTATTGTGTGTGCTTATTCAGATTATAAGAACCGGAAATCTGCCAGGTTTGTATCTGGATGCTATTAATCCGGACTATATTGCTGTACAGATGTTATTTCCAAGAGAGCATCAAATTCACTGGATGGTGGCCAGACCTTGGCTTTGTCAAGTGTATCATGGCTGTCTCACTGCAGTTTTTGCCTTTTTATCCATACTTTTGACTGGAACAACAAGTATTTTACAGCATCATATCGTAAATGGAATTACAGCGTCTGTATGTATTATAATTTTATATAAATTTCTTGTGTCGAAAATAATCGGTGTGAATCGTTTTCTGGCTGCTGCAGTATCTTTTATGATGGCTACCATGCCTTCGCTGCTAACCATAACGTTTACTCAGTATTACATTGAGCTGCCGGAGACCTTGTGTATTTTGCTTTCTCTGGCGTTTTATTATAAGTGGGTGGAAAATTCCGAAAAACAAAACGATTTATTTTTTAGTTTTTTCACAGCTGGAATTGCTTTTTATGGTTATTTTAACTTCCTATTTTTCCTGCCAGCATTACTGATTGGGACTGGATATCATTGCTGGAAAGAGAAAAAACCGCTTTTTTTGACAGTTTTACATGGAATGACAGGCTATTTTATGGGGTGTGGGCTGTATTTTATTGGGTATACCCAAATGTGGCTTGCAGTGACGCACCGGGATTTGGCAGGACAAAAAAGGATGCTGCTTTTGTTTGCAATCCTTTATTATTTGAATCTGTTTGTATTTTCCAGACTTACTAGATGTTCCAGATGGGAAAAGCCAGGAACAATCAAGTTGATTTGTTTGGCCGGACTTATAGAATCTCCTATAGTGGCATTCTGGATTTACAAGGTTCTTCCTGTATTTGGAAGATATTCCAGTTCCCTTAATATTGCCGGCGATGCAGGCGGGATAGGACAAAGAATGTTTCACATCCAAAAAGATATGACCGCTATTTTGTCCGGAAGAGATGGGGAGGCACTGATTTATAAAGATCAAGTGACCAGATGGACCAATTTGTGGTGGATTTTTATTTTGGTTCTTACGATTGTTTTGTTGATTTTTGAATTTCGGACAAAAGAGAAAAGCCCTAGAAAATCTTTGTGGAAGTCTATGGTAGGAATCTTGATTCTCTATGTGATTGGTTGTTTTGCTTTTGCTACAAGAATGCAGACTCAGCATTTTGTGCCGATTTTATTTTTGTTTGGAATTATTTTGGCTCTTCAGCTGAAGGAGTTCATTTATTATCTTGGAAACTGCAGAATGAAATCTTTGGCTGTCAGTGTTTTGCTTTTATTTTTTATTTCATTAAATTTAGTAAACAGCAATAAGATTATTGATGAAATACAGGCAACCGGTGGGAGGGGAGCTTTCACAGACCAGATTAATGAGATTTCTTATGAAGCGTTGGAAAATCATCTGCAAAACAGAAATCAGGTGTATTTGTTTAAAGATTGGGGATTTTTGTTTGGGTTTAATTATTTGACAAAAAATCAGGTAATGTGTGCCACGGATTTGAATACAGAATTTTTAAGTCAATATGTGGAGCAGGGGTATGATTTGGTGGCCTGTTACTGGAAAGAAGAGGATACTCCCCTTTATGAAGAATTTTTTGAGGAATGTCAGGAGAATGTGAGTGAAGGCAAGTGGAAGATTGAAAGAGAGACAAGATACCAGAGAGACGGGGAGATTGCTTTTTATGTAATGAGTATGATAATGGAATAGTGAAAAGCCATCATAGACATTTGGTTTATGATGGCTTTTCCGGTTTATGAATCATTTGATTAAACTGGATTAGGATAATCAGCAATAACAAATCCAATCCGGGCTTTGTATAAATCTCCGTCTACAAGAATTTCAAAAGTTCCCCCCTGCAGTTTTGTAAGGCTTTGAGCAATAGAAAGTCCCAGACCACTACCTTCGGTGGTTCTTGACACATCTCCTCTTACAAAACGTTCTGTCAAATCTTCTGAGCTGACATTTAAAGGATGTTCCGAAACGTTTTTAATGGTAAAATAGGCATATCCATTTTCGCAGGTTACGGTTGTAAATACCCGACTTCGTTCCATGGCATATTTAAAGGCGTTGTTGTAGAGATTTTCTAAAACCCGCCACAAATGTCTGCCGTCGGCTTCAATTACAATGTTTTGGTCTGGTAATTCCGGAACCAGTTCCAGATTCCTCTCGGAGAATTTCTCTTCAAATTCCCCATTGGTCTGCCAGATCATTTCCACCAAATCCAGACGAACCATCTCAAGCTTTACAGCCCCTGAGCTGGCCTTGGACGCCTCTAAAAGGTCCTCAGTGAGATTTTTAAGTCTCTGAGATTTCTGATCAAGAATACTTAAATATTCTTGTACTTTTTCATTGGGAATGTGTTCCCGTTTCATCAAATCTACATAATTAATAATAGAAGTAAGAGGCGTCTTAATGTCATGGGACACATTGGTAATCAAATCTGCTTTTAAACGTTCACTTTTTACCTGTTCCTGCAAAGCTCGTTCCAGACCCACTCCAATCTGATTAATTCTGCGGGCAATCTCCAGTTCTTTGCCGGATAAACCGTCAAATTCCATCTGATAAGAGGTGTCCCCCCCTGCAATTCGTGAAATGGCTTCTGCAATTTTGTCTTCCTGAAGAGAAGATAAAAACAGTTTTTGAAATGTCAGGTAATCGATTGTCAGTAAAGCGAAAATGAACACAGGCGCTGCCAGTCTGGCTATGGGATATTGTAAACGACGAAGAGCCAGTAAAATAAATCCGGTTCCCATTACCTGAGCAGCGACAAAAATGAAAAACAAACAAGCCAAACGGTAACTAAAGGTTCGGTGAACAAAATATAAATCTATCGTCTGATATATATGACGAATCAGGCTGTTGGCCCAAAGCTGTTGGCATTTATACCGGCGCAAAAGGCTAAATGAAGCTGCTATAAAGCAAATGTAAATAATCACAGCTGTCATCATTCGTTCTGCATACTCCCAGGTGGATTTGGAGGTCAGAAGATGGATGATTCTGTAGCCGATTTTTTCTCCTAAAAACAGAGAAAACAAGGTAAATATAATGGCCAGAAGGATAAAACATTCTGTATTAATGGTGTCAAAACCATGAAGTGTGGGGACTGTGCTTTCTTTGGTTTTATATCCGCTTACCAAAACCAGGTAATATAAGGTGACAATACAACCAATGATGCCAATGATCAGAGCCAAAAGACCTTCCAGGATTCTTCCTCTTAGGTGAAGATACGTTTTTGCCTGTTCTGCATAGATATCTTCAGCCGAATAACTGGTATCTACAGCAACCATAATGGAGTAGTAATCGGCATCGGAATGATTGTTTTTTTCCATGGACGTAGTTACATTGACTGGAATATCGGACAAGTTGGTTCTTACAAATATAGAATTGCTGTCCAAATAATAATAACGTCCCATTTTTACAAGATCTTCCTGAGACAGGTGGCTGGCATTGGAGTAAATCATCTGATTTTCCGGATCTTCATGATTATCTTCATACACAATATGAAAATAAAAATTTGAAGGATTATCTATCATCTGATAATGGACTTTATAATAAATACTAAGACAGTCCAAAACTTCACGTGATAATTCCAAAAGGGACGTATAGGCGTCCCCAGGTCCGGATAATTGTTCTTCTGTTGTGTATGCCCGCCAGTTGATTCGGTAATCTTTTGCTGTAGCGGCATTGTCATATACAAGAAGATCATTTACAACATCAAAATTTGTGTTTAAATAAAAACCCTGACTTCTGGCATAGCGGAGCACTTCTTCCAGTGTATAAAGAATCTCTGGTCCGTCTCCTCTTTCCACAGAAAACATTTGGCTGGATAAATCTAAAATTCCATCATTTTCAAAGGCATCCCGATAAGAAATGTATTGAAAAAGCTGATTTAAGTCCTGTTGAAATTGTTCCATAAACTGTGGCGAATCTTCATACTTTCTGTCCCGCAGCCAAGATATGCCTGATCCGGATTCTGTATTCAAATATATGAAACTGATTCCGCTGACAGCCAGAACAAGAAATATCATATGCAGCAGGACAGCAATATTTTTTTGAATCAGCAGAGAACGGTCTTTTAATCTCATAATGGCTCCTACTGTTTTTCAATCTTATAGCCAACGCCCCAAACTACTTTCAAATAACGGGGTTCTCTGGGATTGATTTCAATCTTTTCCCGAATATGGCGGATATGGACAGCAACTGTATTGTCTGCTCCGATGGCTTCTTCATTCCAGATTTGTTCGTAAATCTCATCAATGGAAAAGACTTTTCCTGCATTTTTTACAAGAAGCAGCAGAATATTGTATTCAATGGGAGTTAATTTGATTAAATCATCATCCACCCACACTTCTTTGGTTTCATCGTTGATGGTAAGTCCTCCGCATTTGAAGGTTTGTTCATTGGCCTGCTGGCTCATATTTCCTAACTGGGTGTAGCGGCGAAGCTGGGATTTTACTCTTGCTACCAGTTCTAAGGGGCTGAATGGTTTGGAGAGATAATCATCCGCTCCAATATTAAGTCCCAGGATCTTGTCGGTATCTTCAGATTTGGCGGAAAGAATAATGATGGGAATGCTGCTGGTTTCCCGAACCTTCAATGTGGTACGGATTCCATCTAATCCAGGCATCATCACATCTACAATCATTAAGTCTACAGAATCTTTTTCTATGATTTCCAGCGCTTCATAACCATCATAAGCTTTTATAACCTGAAATCCCTCACCAGTCAGATATATATCAATGGCATCTACAATCTGCTTATCGTCATCACATACTAAAATTGTCTGCATAATTTCCTCACTCCTTTTCTATTTGATACCAGTATACAACAAAAGAGGACTTGCCGCAATCGGCAAGTCCTCCTTTGTTAAAAAAATCGGCTTATTGATAATCGCAGATGTCTACCCACTTATGAAGCAGATCTGCTTCTTCCGAACGGTGTTTCGTAAGCTGTGCGGCAGCCACCAAAGGCAGCCACTGCTGAACATAGCGGCGATCTGTATCTGTCTTTTCACAGAACAGTTCCATGTATTTGTCTGCCCTTTCCTGATTCTCAAGGCACAGAAGAAGGTAAGTTCTTGCAGCATCTGCACTGGCATTACCTTGGGTCGCATGTACCCAGTCCAGCACATACATCTTACCGTCGTCGGTAACAATGATATTGTTTGGCTGAAAATCTCCGTGGCAAAGCTTAACATGTTTGGGCATTCCGTCCAGCCTGGTCAGAAGGTCGTAACGATTGACGGAGTTTAATTCTTTCGCATCAGAGATCTGCCGAATCATCTTGTCTTTCAGTTTGTTCAGTAACGGGCAAATCTTGGAGTGAATTGTCAGCTGCAGGTCAACCATCTGATTCATGTACTCATCCAGTTTGTCAGGATTTTCATCCATCAGCTGCTGGAGGGTCTTGCCGCTGATGAAATCTTTTGTGATGGACCAGCAGTCGTCTTCATCAACAGAAACTGACAGGGTGGCCGGGATGTTGATTCCGCCAATCTCTTCGATACGGGCGCTAATCAGCGCTTCGTTCAATACCTCTGCTTTCGGAAATCCCTTGCAGAAGGATTTGATTGCTTTGTCACCATCACGGTAGACGCTTTTGGTTGCATTTTTGGATATTAACTCTCTTGCCATACGTAGCTCTCCTTCCTATTTTTTGCTAAATAAAAACCAATGGCCGATCAATTTTTATTGTACTACAAACTGCCTGGAATGTCACTTGTTTTTTTGATAAATTTTTAACAAAATTATATTCCTACAATTGTGCAGACGTGTAAATAGTCCTATATTGGCTTTAAGTAAACCGTAAAATGGCTGTTCCATAGGCAGGAAGGGGTAAATTAATACAGTAGGGCTGACCGTCACATTCCTGTTTTACTGCCCGGAACACAGGAGGTTTTTCGGATGGCTGATAAAGGCCATGTTTATTGTCTAAGAGTAAAGTGTAGGTGCCTTTTTTGGGGACGCCTAACTGGTAATCTGGCCGTTCTATGGGAGTAAAGCTGCATACAAACAAAAGACTCTTTTTCAAATCCTTTGCCCGACGCATAAAGCTGAATATACTGCGATCTCCGTCATTGGCATTGATCCACTGAAATCCTTCCCAGTCTTCATCTGCCTCATACATAGCAGGATATTTGGTGTAAATATGAAGAAGATCCCGGACATAAGCCTGAAGGCTTTTGTGTTCGTCTTCTTCTGTCAAATGCCAGTCCAGACTTACTTTCTCATCCCACTCATGGAGCTGACCGAAATCTTGGCCCATGAACAGGAGCTTTTTGCCGGGATGGCCGAACATAAAGGTATATCCTGCTTTCAGGTTGGCAAATTTGTCCGTATAATAACCAGGCATTTTGTTGATCATGGAACATTTTAAGTGGACAACTTCATCATGGGACAGAACAAGAATAAAGTTCTCACTGGTAAAATAAGTAAGTCCAAAGGTCATTTTGTTGTGATTATATTTGCGGAAATAAGGGTCCAGCTTCATATATTCCAAAAAGTCGTGCATCCAGCCCATGTTCCACTTAAATGTAAATCCAAGTCCGTTATCTTCCGGGGCATGGGTGACAGAAGGCCATGCAGTGGATTCTTCTGCAATTACCATAGCACCGTTTCCGCGGGTTTTGACAATGCTGTTTAAGTGGCGGAAAAATTCGATTGCTTCCAGGTTTTGATTGCCGCCGTATTTGTTGGCAATCCACTGGCCGTCCTTGCGTCCATAATCCAGATAAAGCATGGAAGCCACAGCGTCTACCCGAAGACCGTCTATATGATATTCTTTAATCCAGTATAAAGCATTGGCAATAAGGAAATTGGATACTTCATGTTTTTCATAATCAAAAACTTTGGTTCCCCAGTCCGGGTGTTCTCCCTTGCGGGAATCTGCATATTCATATAAAGGTTCTCCGTCAAAATCTGCAAGGCCGTGGGCATCCCGCGGGAAATGAGCAGGCACCCAGTCAAGAATAACGCCGATTCCTTTCTTATGTAAGTAGTTTACAAAATACATAAACTCCTGGGGAGTTCCATAGCGGGAAGTGGGGGCATAGTAACCAGTGACCTGATAACCCCAGGAACCATCAAAGGGATGCTCGGCAATTCCCATTAACTCTACATGGGTATATCCCATAGTTTTTACGTATTCAGCAAGTTCAAAGGCAGCTTCTTTATACGTATAATACCCTTCCTTTTCCGGACGGTTTTTCTTTTTCCAGGAACCTAGGTGTACTTCATAAATGCTCATGGGAGATTCTTCAGGAATCTGTTCCCCGCGTTTTTTCATCCAGCTGTCGTCACCCCATTTAAAACCGGAAATGTCACTGGTGATGGAAGCGGTTCCTGGGCGAAATTCTGCCTGATACGCATAAGGGTCGGCTTTAAACAAAAGTTTTCCTGCTTTTGTGGTGACAGCATATTTATAAAGCTGACCTGCGGTTAAATCTGGAATAAAGCATTCATAAATACCGGAAGTATCTAAAACAGTCATAGGATTTGCTTCCGGGTCCCACTGGTTAAAATCTCCTACCACACTGACAGAGACAGCATGAGGAGCCCACACGGCAAAATAAAATCCCTCTTTTCCCTTCCATTTTCTAGGATGGGCGCCCAGTTTTTCATAGATTTCATAATGGGTTCCCTGGCCGAACAGATACCGGTCCATCTCACTGATTAAACCGGTTCCGGTTATTTTTTGATTGTTTTTGCCAGCCATAACTACTGATCCTCCCTGATTTTCAGAACAACTCCCTCGTTGCCTGATAATGTAATCGAAAGTCTGCCGTCTTTAATGGGAATGATGGAATCATCCATCAGATTTTCTGCTGTTTTAGCAGAGACAGGAACTGGTATGGACAAGCTGCTTTCATTATCATCATTGTTGGCAGCTGTGATGACAACCGATCCTTTGTTATGACGGGCAAAGGCATATTGCCGGTTGGTCAGTAGCAGTTCCTGGTAACGTCCGCCTGCATATTCCGGATTGGCGCTGTGAATCTCGGACAGTTTTGTGATCCAGTCAGTGAGATCGCAATGAAGCTTTTTGCTGTTTGCTATGGGGATAGCAGGACGCAGCTCCACATCACTATACTTGGTCCTCATACCTTCCACAGCCCATTCTCCTCCATAATATATGGATGGAATGCCAGGAAGGGTAAATAAAAGCAGATAAGCCAAAGGAAGATGTTCTTTCTTTAACAGCTTGCTGGCAATCCGGTTTTCATCGTGGTTATCTACAAAGGTATAAAGTTTTGTTCCGATTGCTTCCAGACGCCGTACATTGTGGGCAATCTCAAAGAAATTGTGGTCATTAAGTCCAGAGTACAGGCTTTTATGAAGCTCGTAATTAGTGACAGAGTGAAGCATCTCTTCATTTACCCAGCGGGAATAGTCTCCATGAATCACTTCGCCCATGAGCCAGAAGTCTTTCTTCATGGAAGATGTCTCACGGCGCAGATCTTTCATAAAGGTAAAATCCAGTACATTGGCGCAATCCAGCCGGATTCCGTCAATATGAAATGTGTCAATCCAGAAACGGATTGTGTCAAACAAATGTTGTTTCACATCCGGATTTTGTAAATTCAGGCAGGGCAGTTCAAAATGTCCCTGCCATGCGTCATAGCCAAAGGGATCTCCCAAAGGACTGTGCCAGTCAAAATTAATTCCTTTATACCAGTTTTTGTAGGGGGAATCCCATTTCTTCTCCCGAATATCTTCAAAAGCAAAAAATTCCCGTCCTGTATGATTGAAAACCCCGTCCACCACTACATAGATACCTGCTTCGTGGCAAAGGTCTACAAAATGGGCAAATTCTTCATTGGTTCCCAGACGTCTATCTACCAGACGGTAATCACGGGTGTCATAACCATGGGAAGAAGATTCAAAAAGAGGACCGATATAAATTGCGGTACAGCCCAGGCTTTTCATATGGGGAACCCACTGGTTCAGTTCTTCAAAGCGGGTTTTGGCTGTGCCGGATGAATTATCTTCTGTTTGTTTGGGATTTTCCTTTGGTGCGCCGGTCATTCCCAGCGGATACATGTGGTAAAATACTGCTTCCTCGTACCAGGTACTCATACTTTCAGTCCTCCTGCTTGTGTCTGCTGATGATGATGCTTACAGCTCTTCTAAAAGTTTGAAGCGCCGAAGCAGAAACTGATATCTGAGCTGTGCTGCTTTTAACTCATAAATATAGCAGTCAATCAGCGTGGGATCTACCACCTGTTCAAAGTGGTTTCGGGCAGATTCGATCTTATTTTTCGTGCGATCAATCTCTTCCATCAGTTCCAGATTTTCTGGCGGAACAACATGCCGTCTTTTGATAAAATGTCCTGTTTTCACTTTTCCCTCATTTCTGATGCGCTTGTTGGCGTCATCCAAACAGATTCGGAAGAATGCTCCCAAACTTCCATCTCCTGTTTCTTTTAGTCTGTATGATTATAGTATTTTCCGAAAATGGAAGCTTATGCAGGGATTGTGAAAAAATGTCACCGGACCGAATCTTATTCCGGCGATAAAACTTGTTCCACCATGAAGCCTAGCTTCATTAAACGCTGAGTGCATTCCCGAAGGGTCAGCTGATAAAAATTGGAAGTTCCGGATTCCCGGACTTTCACTAATCCTGAATTTTTCAAAATTTTCAGGTGATGGGAGATGGCAGGCCGGGAAAGGCCAAGCTGTCTTGTAATTTCATTTACATTCAATCCGTCCCGGTTGCCGCTTTGAACAGCATGGCTTAGGACTTCTATGATGTTCAGACGCATTTCATCTCCCAGGGCTATAAAGAGCGGCATGCAGTCATGGAAATAAGTTTCCACTTCCTTGCCGCTAACTGAAGTGTTGCAGTCTGCCATAGGGGTTCTCCTTGGTTTAAAAATTTAAACTGAAATCATTTTATCACTAAATTCAAGTAACGTCAACTAAAAATAAAAAGGGGGAAAAGAAAATTTTAGAGAAATTGCATAAAAAATAGTGTATGTTGTATACATGAAAAAGATGCGAAAAAAGTATTGACAGATTGATGAAGAATGTGCATAATAAAGAAAATCGATGCGCCGTTCTAGGTGCAGGAAATCTGGTTTTGCTGGCTGGTCTGGTAGGAGTGTATTTATCCAGACAGTGTATGCCGTATCGGCAGATGATTTCAATGTTTTAAAAGTTTAAGATGGCAGGAGGTGGTTGGTTTTTCATTTGGTCAGAACAGGATTGAATAGTGATTTTATGGCAGATTCTTTTTTGAACAAAGAAGTTGCCTAGAGAAAGACAACCAATAGAAAGGGGATGAAAGTATAAGTACAGGATTTTTATGCATTATTCTGGCAGGAGCAGCCTGGACGGATGTCTGGAAGGGAAAGATTCTTAACTGGTGGCTGTTTGCGGGGGCCTTGGCAGGCGTGTGGTGTCGGGGATGGGATTTTGTACCTGCAGCGGCAGTTATTTTGTTTTTTACTTTTTTTCTGTTCCGGTTGGGAATGATGGGAGCAGGGGATGGGAAGTTGATGGCAGTCATTGCAGGTTATTTGGGTATGGATGCAGGAATTTGGGCAATCTTTACCGGAATGGTTATTGGAGCGTTATGGTCGCTGTGCCGTCTGTGGCATGGTCATGGTCTGAAAATACGTCTTATTAATCTTGCAGTATATTTCATGCAGATGTTTCAGACAGGAAAAATTAAAAAATATGTTGGAGATCTGGAAAGCAAAAGGGCTTATACAATTCCTTTGGCAGTTTGTATGGCAGGAGGGACTTATTTGTATCTCATTGCGTCAGGCGCTGCTGTTTTGTGGTCCGGCTGGATGGCGTTTTGCTGAGGGTAAAAGGATGAAAGGAAATTTATGAAACGAATTTTGGGAGTTTATGATGCAGACCCATTTTATGCAGAGCGGTTTGCTGAATTTGCAAATCAAAAAGAAAGGATTCCATTTACAGTGGTGGCTTTTACCAGCCTTTCCAAGGTGCAGGCTTTTTCTGAAAAACAGCCTATAGAAATTTTGCTGGTAGGCAATCAGGTGGATAAAGAACAGCTTAAAGAGGTGAAGGCGGGACAGATTCTTGAATTAAGTGAAAGTCGGGAAGGGATGAATCTGGATAATTCCACTATATATAAGTACCAGTCGTCAGATGCAGTATTAAGAGAGGTAATGGCATGTTATCAGATTCAGCCGGTACAAAATGCTCTGATGGCAGTCGGAATAAAAAGTATGGTAATCGGTGTATATTCTCCCATAAACCGATGTGGGAAGACCAGTTTTTCTATGATATTTGGACAGGTTATGGCAAAGGAGTGTCATGTGTTATTGATCAGTCTGGAAGAGCACTCTGCTTTGTCCAGACTTACAGGAACCATGTATATGGGAAGTCTGTCCGATTTGATTTATTATTACCGCCAGGGAGAATATAGTTCAATGCGTCTGGGATCTGTGATCTATAACTGGGGAGGAATGGATTATGTTCCGCCTGCAGTTTATGCAGAAGATCTGGCAGAGATCCAGGGAGAAGAACTGGCAGGTCTGATTACCAAGATAGCTCTGGATGGAGGATATGACCGGATTATCGTGGATATGGGAAATTTAGGGAGAGGAATGGAACCTTTGTTAGAAATGTGTCAGGTGATTTACACACCAATTAAGGAAGATTGTGTATCATCGGCAAAGATGGAATCCTGGAAAGATTATCTGGAAAAATCCAAACGTTCCTATCTGTGGGAGAAGGTGAAGCTTCTTAAACTGCCGCGGCTAGGAGCGGTCTGTCAGACAGAGACTTATCTGGAGCAGCTTTTGTGGGGAGAGATGGGAGATTTTGTCCGGAATTTGTGGAAGGGACAGAACAGAGAGCATTAGTATGACCCACATTCGTGTTCCATGAGAAACTAGGAGGAAGCGGGGCATGGCAATAGATGGAATTTTATTGGAGAAGTTAAAGGAACAGATTCGAGAAGAACTTCAAAGCAGGAACCGAATTGAAGAGGAGGAGTTAAATGCATGCATTCATCAGGTAATTGAGGAAGAGGCAGCAAATTCCTATTTGCCTTTAAAAAAGAGGTTGGAGCTAAAGACCCGGTTGTATGACGGGTTCCGCCGTCTGGATATTTTGCAGGAATTGGTAGATGACCCAGAAGTAACTGAGATTATGGTCAATGGAAAAGATCATATTTTTGTAGAGAAGAAAGGGGCAATCTGCAGATGGGAACATGGCTTTGAGAGGGAGGAGCAACTGGAAGATATGATTCAGCAGATTGTCAGCCGAATTAACCGATCTGTAAATGTTTCTCATCCCATAGCAGATGCCCGTTTGGAAAACGGGGCGCGGGTTCATGTTGTGCTTCCGCCCATAGCTTTGGACGGTCCGGTTGTCACCATTCGAAAGTTTCCGGAAGCCATCACTGTGGAGAAGCTTATTGCTCTTGAATCGTTGAACAAAGAGGCGGCAGAATTTTTGGAAAAACTGGTAAAAGCAGGGTATAACCTGTTTATCAGCGGAGGGACCGGATCTGGAAAGACCACATTTTTAAATGCCATGTCAGGATTTATTCCGGAAACGGAGCGGATTATTACCATTGAAGATTCAGCTGAGCTTCAAATTCGGCAAATCCCCAATCTGGTACGGCTGGAAACCCGCAATGCCAACGCAGAAGGAGAAGGGGCAGTGGAGATTGGCGATTTGATACGGGCATCTTTGCGAATGCGTCCTAACCGGATTATTGTGGGAGAGGTAAGGGGAAAAGAATGTCTGGATATGCTGCAGGCTTTGAATACCGGACATGCTGGAAGTCTTTCCACAGGCCATGGAAACAGTCCTCGTGATATGCTGTCCAGATTAGAGACTATGGCTCTTATGGGAGCAGATCTACCATTACCTGCTGTTCGCAGCCAGATTGCATCTGCCATTGATATTTTAATACATCTTGGAAGATTAAGAGATCGAAGCAGAAGAGTCCTTGAGATTGTGGAGGTGGGAAATTATGCAGAAGGAGAAATACAGCTCAATCCCTTGTTCCGGTTTCAGGAAAAACAAGGAGAAGGAAAGGCTGTCTGTGGTCAGCTGGAAAAAGTCGGAACCCTTCAGGCAGTGGGAAAACTCCGGGCAGCCGGTTATTCAATATAATTTTTACAGACTGAGCAGAAAAGAATTTCTGATTGGGTTAGGCAGAGGTGTGGCTGTATGCGGGATTTTATCTTACACGTTTTATCGAAATCTGGAGATTTTTTTATGGATGCTGCCTTTTGCTTTGGTTGGACCGGTGCTGGAGCGAAGAAGACGGATTGAGGAGAGGAAAAAGAAACTGGCAGAACAGTTTAAAGAGAGCATGATGATTCTGGCCTCGTCTTTAAGTGCCGGATTTTCAATAGAAAATGCTTTGGAAGCAAGTGTTAAGGAGCTTACTGTGCTGTATGGTCAGGAGGGGATGATTGTCAGGGAATTTTCATTTATGGTGCAGCAGATTCGCACAAATCGTTCTGTGGAGCAGGTGTTGGAGGATTTTGCCAGAAGAAGCAGTCTGGAGGAGGTGTTAAATTTTGCAGAAGTATTTTCTGTGGCAAAACGAAGCAGCGGAGATGTGGGAGGGATTATGCGTCATACGGCGGAGATTATTCGGGATAAAATGCAGGTGAAAGAAGAAATCCTCACAATGACTGCATCCAGACAGTTTGAACAGAAGATTATGAATATGATTCCTTTCTTCATTGTGTTTTACATTGAAAGTGCGTCGCCAGGGTTTTTTGGACAGATGTATGGAACCAGTTTGGGAAGAACACTAATGAGCTGTTGTCTGGCAGTTTATCTTACCGCTTATATTCTTGCGAAGAAAATCCTGGATATTGAGGTATAAACAAGTTATGGGGAAAGAAAAAAAGAAAAAAGTATGGTTGTTGCCAACAATCTGTATTCTTGGGAGTTTTTTATTGTATGGAATACTTCTTATAAGCAAAAAAGGCGGGGATGAAGTATCGGCTCAAGGGCGGATTTACAGAGAAAAGTGGGGAGGGGAGGCAAAAGATTATCCCATATGGGTGGAAGGTTTGGAAGAGGAACGGATTTCTGTGACAGTGACTGTAGGACCCAGGGTTCATTCCAAAGAAGAAGCAGACGAGGCGTTTCAGGCTATTATGGATACCATGGAGGTTCGCATCCGGGGAGAAAATCCTTCTTTAATGGAAGTTCAAACGGATTTGGTTTTGCCAACCCTGTCAGATGAAGGAATCCGATTAAAATGGTATTCTTCGGATTCTAACATGATTAATGCATCGGGAAAACTTATGGGAGAGGTAGAAAAAGAACAGGATGTTATTTTATCCGTGGAATTGTCTGCGGGGGATTACCGGCAAAACTATGAAATCCCAATTCGGATACTTCCACCGGAAAGAAGCCAAAAAGAAAAACAGTTAAAGGAATTTTTGAAAGAATTAAACAGGCAGGATACAGAACAAAATACCAGACCCTGGCTGGAATTGCCGAAAAATTTTAATGGAAAAGAGTTAAGATATCAATTCCAAAAAGAAGATGATTCTAAATCCATTCTGTTAATTGGAGTGGTGTTGGCGGTTCTTCTAGTTATGAGGGAAAAAAGTGAGGTGAAACAAAATAATCAAAAACGGGAGCGGGAACTGTTGTTAGATTATGCAGATGTTCTGTCAAAGATTATGGTTCTTACAGGGGCGGGGCTTACGGTGCGCAATTCCTGGGAACGGATGGTTATGGATTACCAGGAAGCATTGGAACAGAAGAAAAAGAAGCCAAGAGCTGCTTATGAAGAAATGAGAAGAACGTATTACCAGATGAAAAGCGGCATGGCAGAAGGGGAAGCTTACCAGGAATTTGGCAGAAGATGTAAGCTGCAGCCTTATTTGAAGCTTAGCGGGCTGTTGGAACAGAACCGAAAGTCAGGAACCAAAAACATGCGGGGGATTTTACAGGCGGAGATGGCAGATGCATTAGAACAAAGAAAAAATCTGGCCCGTCGGCTGGGTGAAGAAGCAGGAACCCGGCTGCTGCTTCCCTTGTTTATGCTGTTGGGTATCGTTATGGTTATGATTATGGTTCCGGCTATGATGACTATGGGTTAAAAGGAAAATAAAAAAGAACAAAACAGGAAAAACAATCAGGAGGATTATAATAATGAGAAATCAAATGAGAGAAGTAATGGATTTTTTACAGGAAGAAGACGGAGTGGGAGTAATTGAGGTAGTGTTGATTCTGGTGGTTCTGATTGGGCTGGTAATTGTTTTTAAAGGTCAGATCAATAAACTTTTAGAGGATATATTTAAGCAGATTAACAGTCAGTCAAAAGAAGTATATTAAAAGGTGACAATGTGAGTAATCCACTACATAGACAAAAGGGTGCAGAAAGGGGACAGGGCAAATATGAGAGAAATGAAAGGTCAGGTTACGATCTTTATCAGTATGGTGATGATGTGTATATTTGCACTGTTCTGCGGTCTTTTGGAGTCTGCGCGGACTGCAGGGAGTAGATGGTATTTACAGACCATCGTCTCATCTTCCCTGGATTCCGTATTCAGTCAGTATCATCGCCAGTTATGGGATTCTTACCGTCTTCTGTTTGCAGAATATGAGACAGAAGAGGAGCTGGAAGCGGATTTCGCGGGATTTCTCCAGCCTTATCTGGATGAAAGCGGCTGGTATCCGGCAGAACTGGAAAAGGTAACTGTGGAAGAATGGCTGAAGGCAACAGACGATTATGGTATATATCTGGAAAAAGAGATATTGGATTATATGAAATATGGAATTTGGGAAATGGATTTTAAGATAGAGGATATTAACGGACTTTGGGAGAACACAAAGGAAGCGGGAGCGGTTAAAGAAATTGCTGAAACTTACCGGGAACATGCAAAGGATGCATTGAAACTGGAAAAAGCCCTGGAATCCATCAGCGAAAGCCAGAAAAAACAAATGGAGAAAAAACAGAAATGTCTTTCCTGCTTAAAAAACTATAATGGTTTTGGATTTCAGAGAGCAGCAAAAGAATTGATTCGGGAGTTGAAGCGGATGCCTGGTTTAGTGAATGAATATGAAAAACAGGCAGACAGGTTGGCTAAAAAGCTGGGAGAAAGCAGACAGGTTTTCAATGAAGAAAAAGAAAACTGTACCAGTCCGGTGAATGATCAGTTAGAACGAGAAGTAGAACAGTTTGAGTCTTATATAAGTCAGGATGGACAGCGCAGAAAAGAAATGAAAGAGCTGGAAACAAGGTCTTATGAACAGATCCAACACATAGAGGAGGTGATGGAAGAGGCAGAGGAGGTGGAACGTATTATTGATGAATGGGAAGACGATGAGGACGATGACGGACCTGATTTAAGGGCATTGTGGTCTCCGGTAATTTACCATTTTGAACAGTTGGAGATTCGTTCCATCTCCTTTTCTCATGGGGTAAAAGATAAAAAGACAGAAGGATGGCTGAAACAGATTCAAAAAATGTGTCAATCTAGTTTGCTGAATTTGGTGGTTCCAGATGGAGTGAACGTGTCAGACGGAATGATGGAGACAAAAGAGCTGCCGTCGGAAAGTGGTGACATGACACCGAAAGCAAGAGGAATTTCTCTGACCGACCATTGGATTGTAAATGAATATTGTGGAAAATTTTTTCGAAGCTTTCCTACCAATGGCTTGGAAAAATCAGAGTCTGAAGAAATTTCCTTTGAACCTGGAGTGAAAGGAGACGATGGGCTGGCCTATGAGCTGGAATATATGATTGGAGGAAAGAAACTAGATGAAGAAAATTTAACCAGTGTGGTCAGCCGTCTACTGACAATCCGGGAAGGATTAAATATGATTCATATATTATCAGACAGCAAGAAGAGACAGGAAGCACAAAATCTGGCTTTTTTGATTACAGGAGTGGCAGGATTGACACCTTTGGTATTTCTCACTACATTTTTTATTATGTCCATATGGGCTTTGGGAGAGTCGATAATGGATGTGCGCGGCCTTTTGGCAGGAAAAAAAGTGATGATATGGAAAAATGCAAAGAACTGGACGCTCACTTTGGATTCTCTTGTGACTATGGGGAGAGAGGGACAGATTGGAACAGGAGGAGGTGATGAGGGATTTTCTTATGTATCCTGGTTGAAACTGCTTTTATTTATGGATGAGATTGTAAGTCAGGAGTATCGCATGATGGATCTAATTCAGATGAATATCTGCCGAAAACAAAGCAGCTTTCGTATGCGCCGGGGAACTTATCAGATCAGATTAAAAAATCATCTGATTGGAAAACATGTATTCTTTTCCCTGGGATTCATGGAAAGGCAAACAGGAAATAATGATCATACCTATCCCATAGAAGTTGTAGGAGAACGAAAATATTAATGAAAATCAATAAAATAGAAAGGAGGCGGACAGGAATGCCTTTTTCCATGACAGTCAATCATAAAAATCGTTTATTGAAACTGCAAAATCGCAGAATACCCAAAAAAAATAGAAAGAAAAAAATCGTGACTCTCCAAGTACGAATTCCAAAAAATGACAGATTACAAATCAATCATAGCTGTCATTGGAAAAAGGTATTCCTGTCCGTCTCAGGTTCTTTCACATTAGAAGCCGTAATGTGTCTTACTCTATTTATTTTTGCAGCAGTTTGTCTGATTTTACCTATGAAGATTATGAATACAGAGCGAAAGCTTCAGGCGGCATTGGAGGAAATGGGAGAGGATTTCAGCCAGTATGCTTACTTGGAAAAGGAATTGAAAAAAGGAATAATGCCTGCCGGAGCAGGAGATTTTGCCAAAGAATTTTGTAAATATTTTGTGTCCGGAGCAGCTACAGGATATGCTCAGGTGAAAATTATGGAACATGTGGATACTTTTTCTATGGAAAAAATTCATATGCTGCGTTCCCAGGTATTAGAAGATGGAGAAACCATAGATTTGATTGTGGATTACGAGATTCGTTTGCCATTTCCTGTATTGGGTCTTCCTGCTTTAAAACGGACGCTTCGCTGTAAGAGACGTGCCTGGATCGGAAAAGAAGGAAAGGATTATAAAGAAGGGGGAGGAACATCTGAAAATCAGAAAGACGTGATTGTTTATGTAGGAAAAAACAGCACCCGTTATCATAAAAGCCGCAGCTGTCATTATCTGTCTAACAATTTGACAGGAGTAGGGAAAGATCAGATCAAAGACCTGAGAAATGAAAGTGGAGGAAAATATTACCCTTGTGGTGTCTGTGGAAAAAACGGGGGAAGTATCGTTTATATCATGCCAAATGGAAACAGCTATCATTCAGGAAAGAACTGTACTGCAATCGTGGCTTATGCAAGAGCTGTGAAATTGTCCGAGGTAGAGTATTTGGGAGCTTGTTCTTATTGTGGAAAATAGAGGGGTTGTATGAGAGAACTTATAAGTGGTCCGATTTTGTTTATAGGATTTTTGCTGACAGCGGCAGTGCAGGACTTTCAAAGGAAAAAAGTGAAGCTTTGGGTATATGCTTTCTTTGGCGTTCTGGCGCTGGTTTTGGACGGATATTTGTGGATTATGCCAGATTACCATTTTTTATGGATCAATCATTTGGGAAGTTGTTGTCTTGGAGTCTGCCTTATTCTGGCAGGACGTTTTCTGGAAGGGGAAATCGGTATTGGAGATGGTTTGTTTTTTCTGATTAGCGGACTGATGTTAGATTTTTTTCAAAATCTGACGGTTCTGTGTATGGGAGTTGTGTTATGTGGATTGTATGGAATGGTTTTATTTGTGTGGAATCAAATTTACTGGAAAAAAGATGTGAGAAAATTAACCATACCTTTTTTACCTTTTGCTGTAATTCCAGGATTATGGATCACAGCAATGGAACTGTGGGGATAGGGAAATAAATTATGATGATGATAAAAGAAATAAGAGCCAGTTATACAGTGGAAGCGGCAGGTGTTATGGCTGTGGTATTTTTTGTTATGATGATATTGATAAATCAAGCATTTCATGTTCATGGGGAAACGGTGGGGTGTTTTAGAGTTCATGAAGAGGTGGAATGGGAACGGCATAAAGCTTTGGATATGGATGAGGAGGAGATTACAAGGCAAGGGCAGGGAATGAGATGGAGTCTGGAGCTGACAGCGCCAATATTTCGGCCAGAGGAAGCTTTAAGAATGTGGAGTTTGCTGGAATGAGAATGGGAAACTGTCTTAATTGAAAAAGGAACAGGTTGTAAATATGAAAATCAGTTACCAAAGGGAATTTAAACACAATTATTTGATAATCGATACAACAGAACTTTTATGGCAGGGGTATGAGTGTCATATGATGGCCCAAAATCAGATTGACGGTATTTTGCGGTTTCAGATTCGTCAGATGGATGATGGGGTCCGGTTTTACTATGAAATTACATCTAAACAGCCTTTGGCCAGAATATTGGAAAACCGAAGTATCCAGGCAGAGGAAATCTGGAAATTAATGATTGGAATTTTCGGAGTGTTGGAAAGAATGGAAGCCTTTTTATTGTCTGAAAGCAGTATTTTGTTAGAGCCAGAGTATTTGTACGTTAATTCAGATACATTTCGCGTCTGGTTGTGCTTAATTCCAGGATTAAAAAGGAAATTTCCGGAAGATTTTAGCAGATTTTTGGAGTATTTGCTGGAAAAGGTAGATCATCAGGATAAAGAAAGCGTAGTATTAGCCTATAGTTTGTATCAGGAAACCCGAAAAGAAAATTATGGTATGGAAGATGTAATGAGGCTTTTACAGAGGGAAAAAGATAGTCAATTTTGCCAGGAAGAGGGAAAAGAGGAAGAGCAGGAAGATTGTAAAAGCAATCAACAGGAAAAAGAAATAGTTAGACAAAAGGAGTCAAGTCCATCTGGTTGGAAAATACTCTGGGAAAAATGGAAACAACGCCTTTTTAAAAGGAATAAAAGAGAGAAGGAGATTGTACCGGTCCGGGTTCCGTGGGAGATGATGTTCCAGGAAGAAGAGTCCGCTTATGAGCCGGAAGTTTTTAAAAACCATCAACCGGAAGCAGCACCAAAGAAAGAAGGAAAAGAATTGATGTCAGCAGATATAAGTCAGGGTACGGTTTTGCTGGCAGATTTTTCTACAAAATCTCAACAGAGAGTATTAAGAGCATTGGATTCTATCGGAACAGATATTCCCATACCATATTATCCTTTTATTATTGGAAAACAGGAGAATCTGGTGGATTTTAAATTGGATAAGGAGACGGTCAGCCGTCTTCATCTAAAAATCGATCAGAAAGAAGAACGTTATTTTATACAAGATCTAAATTCCACCAATGGCACAATGCTTTGCGGACGGCTTTTGGAAAATAATGAGGAGGCGGAACTTTTTACAGGAGATGAAATTTCCATAGCTGGATACCGATACCGATTTGAGTAAATCTCCAATCGTGCCAACAGATTCCTTGAGTTTTTTGAAGGATTGTGATATAGTTTCATTTAGTGTTTCAACTGGTTAAAAATTGGATTACGAAATGAAAGGTTAAGGAGGGATTGGCTTATGTGTCAGGGAACAAACTGCAACTGCAAAAAGCCCTATTATATTACTACTGCGATTGCCTATACATCCGGGAAGCCGCATATCGGCAATACCTATGAGATTGTATTGGCAGACAGCATTGCCCGGTTTAAAAGGGAACAGGGTTATGATGTTCGGTTTCAGACAGGAACCGACGAACATGGACAGAAAATTGAATTAAAGGCGAAGGCAGCGGGAGTGGCGCCCCAGGAGTTTGTAGATGGAGTAGCTTCTCAAATTCGGACAATATGGGATTTGATGAATACTTCTTATGATAAATTCATCCGGACAACAGACCCGGATCATGAAGTTCAGGTTCAGAAAATATTTAAGAAACTTTATGATCAGGGAGATATTTATAAAGGATATTATGAGGGATTGTACTGCACTCCCTGCGAATCTTTCTTTACAGAATCACAGTTGGTAGACGGCAAGTGTCCAGATTGCGGCAGGGAAGTTCAGCCAGCCAAGGAAGAAGCGTATTTCTTTAAGATGAGTAAATATGCGGATCGCTTGATTGAACACATTAATACTCACCCTGAGTTTATTCAGCCAGTGGCACGGAAAAATGAGATGATGAATAATTTCTTGTTGCCAGGGCTGCAGGATTTGTGTGTTTCCCGGACCTCTTTTACATGGAGTATTCCGGTAAGCTTTGATCCCAGACACGTTACTTATGTGTGGTTGGACGCACTGACAAATTATATTACCGGATTGGGATATGATTGTGACGGCAATCATGGGGAATTGTATGGCAAGTACTGGCCGGCAGATCTTCATTTGATTGGAAAGGATATTATCCGGTTTCATACAATTTATTGGCCGATCTTTCTGATGGCTTTGGATATTCCTCTTCCAAAACAGATTTTTGGACATCCTTGGCTGTTGCTTGTGCAGGGAGCGAACACCGAGGGAGACGGAAAGATGAGCAAGTCAAAAGGGAACGTGCTATATGCAGATACTCTGGTAGAATTTTTTGGAGTGGATGCAGTGCGTTATTTTGTTCTTCATGAAATGCCTTTTGACAATGACGGTGTGATTTCTTGGGAACTGATGATAGAACGGATTAATTCAGAATTGGCAAATGTGCTTGGCAATCTGGTAAAGAGAACCATTTCCATGACAAATCAGTATTTTGGCGGTCAGATTTGCAATAAGGGAGCAGGGGCAGAGGTAGATGAAGATCTAAAGCATGTAGTGTTGGAATCTGTAAAAAAAGTAAACGCTAAAATGGACGAACTGCGAGTGGCAGATGCCATCAGTGAGATCTTTAATATTTTCCGCCGCTGTAATAAATATATTGATGAAACGATGCCTTGGGTACTGGCAAAAGAAGAGGAACAAAAAGACCGGCTTGCTACAGTTTTATATAATCTGGTTGAATCCATTACCATTGGCGCTTCTCTGCTGGAATCCTTTATGCCGGAAACTTCCGCCAAGATTTTGGGACAGCTGAATACATCAAAGCGTTCTCTGGATGAGATGGATGTTTTTGGCAAATATCCGTCTGGCAATCAGGTGACAGAAAAACCGGAGATTTTGTTTGCCCGTCTGGATAGTAAGGAAGTACTGAAAAAAGTGGAAGAAATGGATAAGGAAAAGGAGAAGACAGAGTCCAAAAATCATTCTGAAAAAGGCGATAAAGACAAAGAAGTTAGTGAGATAGAGATTGAGGCAAAACCAGAGATTACTTATGATGATTTTGCAAAGCTTCAATTTCAGGTAGGTGAGATTATTGCATGTGAGGAAGTAAAGAAATCGAAAAAACTTCTTTGCTCTCAGGTAAAGATTGGAAATCAGGTAAGACAGATTGTTAGTGGAATTAAGGCACATTACAAACCAGAAGAGATGGTAGGCAAGAAAGTGATGGTAGTTGTAAACTTAAAGCCTGCCAAGCTGGCAGGAGTGATGTCAGAGGGAATGCTTCTGTGTGCAGAAGATGCGGAAGGTAATTTAAGTCTGATGGTGCCAGAGAAGAATATGCCGGCAGGAGCAGAGATTTGCTGATAAAGAATCTGGACAGCCATACACTTAAAAAAATTGCTGCTGTCAGTATGCTGATTGACCATATTGGTTATTTGTTTATTGGCAGCGGTATTGGCAGAATGTATGGGAACAATACGCCGGAATATGAAATGTGGTATCAGATTTACTGTGTAATGAGAACTGCAGGGCGGGTGGCATTTCCGATCTATGTGTTTCTCTTGACAGAAGGGATTTTCTATACTCGAAACTGGAAGAAATATGGACTTCGCTTAGGGATATTTGCAGTTTTGTCAGAAATTCCTTTTAACTTGATGACATATGGCACATTGACAGCATGGGAAGTGCAAAATGTATTTTTTACATTGCTGATCGGGCTTTTGACGGTAAAAACGGCAGAATATTTATGTAAAAATATAACCTTTAATTCAAAAAATCAATATGATCTTTTTTTCTGGCTGGCAGCCGGATTAGGGGGATGTATTCTGGCAATATGGATGAATACAGACTACAGTTATATTGGAGTTTTGTTGATTGTATTTTTTCATCGTTATCGGTTTGACCGTAAGATTCAATGTATGGGAGGTTTTCTCTGGCTATTTTCAACTCTTGGAAAGGTCTATTATATTTGGGGACTGTCTGCTGCCTTTTTGCTTATTTATTTTTATAATGGGAAAAAAGGCAGTGGAGGGGGAAAATATCTTTTTTACTTGTTTTATCCGGCGCATCTGTTATTGTTGTATTGGATCTATTGCCTGATTTTTTAAAAGAATAAAAGAGAAGAGAAAGAATTATTGTGAATCCGAAAATATTTGATACACATGCTCATTATGATCATGAAGCTTTCGACCTGGATCGGGATCTGATTTTGGGTAGTTTAAGTGAAAACGGAGTGGAAGCTGTCGTAAATGTAGGAGCCAGTATCCAAAGTACAAAGAATACATTAAAGTTAGTTCAAACCTATCCTTCTGTGTATGGCTCAGCAGGAATCCACCCCAATGAGACCAAAGAATTTGAAGAATCTTGGTTGGATTGGTTAAAGGAAGCTGCAAAAGAAGAAAAAATCGTTGCAGTTGGAGAGATCGGGCTGGATTATTATTGGAATGAGCCGGAACCAAAGGTGCAGAAACAATGGTTCAGCCGTCAACTGAATTTGGCGCGGGAAGTGAAGCTGCCGGTTATCATTCACAGCAGAGATGCGGCAAAAGATACCCTTGATCTGATGAAAGCAGAAAAGGCATGGGAATTAGGAGGGGTGATTCACTGCTTTTCTTATGGGGTTGAGATGGCAAAAGAGTATCTGAATATGGGATTTTTTCTAGGAATTGGGGGAGTCGTGACTTTTTCCAATGGGAAGAAGCTGAAAGAAGTAGTAAAGTATATGCCAATGGAACAGATGGTTTTAGAGACGGATTGTCCTTATCTTTCCCCGGAACCGAATCGGGGGAAAAGGAATA
This sequence comes from Clostridiaceae bacterium, assembly GCA_009911065.1. GTDB lineage: Bacteria > Bacillota > Clostridia > Lachnospirales > Lachnospiraceae > Brotaphodocola. The sequence goes on from QXWR01000024.1 coordinate 44,582, forward strand.
CTTCCCTTAATCTTCCTTATGTAGTAAATCAGATCAGTCAGATTAAGGGAATTTCCAAAGATGAAGTCATTAAGATTACAAGCCGGAATGGAAAAAGACTTTATGGCTTATAAGAACCGGCGGCATTCTTCTTCCAACATGGAGATTTCATCACGGCCTTCTGCAATAGAAAAACGAATTTCATTGGTACAAGTTTCAAAGGGAGCAAGAATCTGAGTTTTTCCTGCCCGTCCGTCAAAACCACAGTTGGTTGGTTCTAAGGCCATAGCATAATCCCCCAAAGCGCTGCTTTTCCATTGGGTCATAAAGGGAAGCTGGTTTACATTCCAATGGATGCACAAAGCCAGCTCCATTTTGTCATTTACCACAGCGCCAAATGTATATCCCTGTTTGTCGCATGCCATGGTATGCTGGAATACCTGCTCTGGTTCTCCGACTTTTGGTTCACCCATTTTGGTCCGTTCTTCCATTCCCTTTTGTGCAGCCTCATCTCTAGGAACACAGGTTTTATCTGGAAGAATCAGTCGGGTACCTGGGGCAAGAAGAGGATACCCGGCATTACAATGGTAAAGAATGCAATAAGGGGTTGGTTGAAATGACTGATTTTCAATCTCATCCGTAAACAGGATTTCGTTTGATCCATATTTGGTTTCCACAGTACGCCGCAGAACCAGATTTTCTCCAAAAAGCCGCGCTTCCCGCATTTCTCCTGTAATGCGGATATGGTAATCGTCATCTTTCCAGAAAGCGTCCATACTGATTTTTTCCCCTGGAGTGGTTCGGATTCTACCATGGGTAGGATAGGAGGTTCCCTCAATGGTCTGGCAGCCATGAACATTACCCAGACCGCAGGTGAACATGGCTCCTCCCATTATGGAATAGATGGCTTCTTCTCCAGCGGTGTCATATGGATTTCGTCCCTGAAGACCTGGTTTTGAGAGAAAACTTAAATTTATGCCTTTGTAACGAAACCAGGCAGGGTCTAAACATTTGTCCAGCATTAAAGGAAACTGAAGCACACCATTGTCTACCAAAGCACAGGAAAGATGAGAGGCGCGGCCATCCTGATATTCGATACGTCTTACCCCGGCCAGCTGTTCTATACTGCCGCACAATCCAAGAAGTTTTTTCAGTTTTTCATTGGAATTTGCCATAGGGGCTACCTTTCTGCTATTTTATTTTTCAGCCTTTGGATACTCATTACAGAGCAGGCGGTAGGGTGGCTCATCTTCTTCAATTTCAGGAAAACGACCCATTTTTTCATAGAAACGATTGTCTGTATTGTCATCATTACACTGACTGACTTCTCCAAGAAGAACCGGACCGCCGCCCTCTTCAACTTCAAAATCGTGGTACAGATAAGGATAGATGGTAATGCTTTCCCCTGGGGTCAGGCGGATTTGCGTACCTGCGGGAACTATCATTTCTCTTCCGTCCACATGCACATGAACATCGCTTTCTTTGTCCAGTTCTTCTTCCTTAGTAGAATTGTAAACGCGAATCAGTACATTACCCCCGCCCCGGTTAATGATGTCTTCCATTTTAGACCAGTGGAAGTGCATGGGGGAATATTGTCCTTCTTTGATATATAACAATTTTTCTGCATAGGTTTTGGTATATTTTTCGGGCATTTTCAAGTTTCCATTGCGGATTGTGATAAGGGAAAAACCAACTTTATTAAAATCACCCAGGCCATAATCTGTAATGTCCCATCCCAGCATATTATCCCGGACTTCGTCATAATCACTGCCCTTTTCTTTCCACTCTTCTGGTGTAAAATTACAGAAAGGGGGGATTGCGAAACGATATTCCTTTACCATGTTTTCCATTTCTTTCAGTGCTGCATTGATTTCACTGCGTTTCATGTGAGCGATTCCTCCTTAAATTCATACGATAAACATAGGACTGTTTTATAGTTCCAGGCAGGAACTCCTGGAAAAACGGGTGTCCCTGCCTGTTTTATATTACTACTTTAAAAAATATTGTGCAATCTTTATTTTGTCAATACAGAAACACCAGTATCCTGTACAGCGCCGCCTAAAGATTCGCCTTCCAAAGCTTTTACAGCAGCGATTACACCTTCCGAACCCATTACATCCGGATTCTGTGCCATGGTGCAAAGAAGATAGCCGTCATTAATCAGGTTCATAATGGCATCCGATTTATCAAAGCCTACACCGATGATATTTGAATTACCAGAAGCCTTGATTGCATTGCCAGTACCAGTGGTGGAGCCTTCGTTACATCCAAAGATTCCTACAACACCCTGAGTAATGTAGTTTTCTGCGATGGTCTGAGATTTGGCTGCATCGCCTTCTCCATACTGGGTCTCCATCAGCTCGTAGCCTTTGCCTTCAAAAGCAGAACGGAAACCATTCTCTCTTTTAACTGTAGAATCGGTTGCAGCGTTTACATTAACAATACCAATCTTACCAGATGTAACACCGGCAGCTTCCAGAGCCTTGATCATTTCTTCACCAGCAGTTTTGCCAGCAGCTTCATTGTCAGTGGAGAAAGTGGCTTCTGCATCCACATTAGCAGGAGAGTCCACATAGACAATCTTAACGCCAGCAGAGGAAGCTTCCTTGAGTGCAGATGAAATGGCATCTGGACCGTTGGCAGCAACGATAATTGCTTCATAGTTGCCAGCAACAGCATTGTTTACACATTCGATCTGCTGAGCGTCATCCTTGGTGTTGGGAGACATAAAAGTAACCGATACTCCCATTTCTTTTGCAGTTTTCTGAGCGCCTTCATTTAAAGTTACCCAGTGCTGGTCAATGGAGTCCATGGTAATCAAAGCAATCTTCCACTCTTTGGTGGCTGCTGCAGGTGTGCCAGCAGCAGCTGCTGCACTACTGCTTCCACCAGCTTTAATGGCAGATACTCCAGTGTCAGTGACTGCTCCTCCAAGAGATTCTCCGTTAATAGCTTTTACAGCAGCTTTGACACCTTTTTCACCCATTACATCCGGGTTCTGTGCCATGGTGCAGAGCAGATAACCATCCTCAATAAGATTTAAGATTGCATCGGATTTATCAAAACCTACACCAATAATATCAGATTTACCGGAAGCCTTAATTGCGTTGCCGGTTCCAGTAGTGGAGCCTTCGTTACATCCAAAGATTCCCACAACACCCTGGGTAATGTAGTTTTCTGCGATGGTCTGAGATTTGGCTGCGTCGCCTTCGCCGTACTGGGTTTCCATCAATTCATACCCTTTGCCTTCAAAAGCGGAACGGAAACCATTCTCTCTTTTAACTGTAGAATCGGTTGCAGCGTTTACATTGACAATACCAATCTTTCCAGAAGTGATACCAGCAGCTTCCAGAGCTTTGATCATTTCTTCGCCAGCCGTTTTTCCGGCTGCTTCATTGTCTGTAGAGAAGGTAGCTTCTGCATCCACGTTAGCAGGAGAGTCTACATAGACAATCTTAACACCTGCAGAGGCAGCTTCTTTCAGTGCAGATGAAATGGCATCTGGGCCGTTGGCAGCAACGATGATTGCTTTGTAACCGCCGGCAACAGCATTATTTACACATTCAATCTGCTGAGCGTCGTCCTTGGTATTGGGAGACATGAAAGTAACAGTTACACCCAGTTCCCCAGCAGCTTTCTGAGCGCCTTCATTTAAAGTTACCCAGTGCTGGTCAATGGAGTCCATGGTAATAAGGGCAATTTTCATATCCCCAGATGGAGCAGCAGTTGTTGTAGGAGCCGCCGATTCGTTTCCAGCAGGAGCCGGAGCTGCCGCTGACTCGGCTGGCTTGGAGCTGCTACAGCCAGTAATGGATGCAGCCAGCAAAGCCGCACAACTTAACATTGCAAGTAATTTCTTCTTCATAAAACATCCTCCTTTTTAATGGTTTTATGATTAACCGCTTTTGATAAACGGTTAAGTGCTTTTATTTCGATTTTTTTCCAAAATTACCGGAACGGACTACTACATCCAAAAGAACGGAAAATACTACAATAATACCAATTACCAACCGCTGGATACCTACCTGAGCGCCGATCATGTTCAAGCCGTTTTCCAGAGTCTGCCATACAGCAGCGCCTGCAAATGTACCAAGAAGAAGACCAGTTCCGCCAAGAGGAGAGATTCCGCCGATTACACCGGCTGCCACACCGTACATCTCATACATATTTCCAGCTTCCATATTGCCCATGCCAGCCTGTGCGCAGAGAATCAGTCCAACCACACATGCACATACAGAGCTGACCAGATATGCTTTGATGGTAGTAGTAACAACGTTGACGCCAGACAGTTTGGCGGCATCTACATTGGAACCAATGGCATATATGTGTCTTCCGGTTCTGGTTTTGGACAACAGGAAGAAAAATACCAAAAACAGTGCCAATGCAATCCAGAATGTATTGAAAATCCCAAAGGTTTTTCCATAATAGAAGAAATTCTGAAAAGCGTCGCCTGCATCTTTTCCGATTCCAGTGGCGATGGCGTCTGTATTCCGGTTGTTGTTGACCATATAGGCAGCGCCTCTGGTAACAAACATGGTTCCCAGGGTAGCAATAAATGGCGGCAGTTTGAATTTGCCTACCAGTATACCATTCACCACACCGCAGCAAAGACAGCAAATCAGAGCTACTGCCATGGCAAACACGGGAGAGATTCCTCTGGTCATCATGGTTGCAGAAATCATGGCGCTCATGCCAACCATGGAACCAATGGAAAGGTCAATGTTACCAGTAATCAATAGGTAGCTTTGTCCTACGCCAATGAGAAGGTACTTGGACATGGAACGCAAAAGGTTCATTATATTCTGTCCGGAAAATACATTTTGGTCAATGATTCCAAAAGCGATATAAATAATGACCAGCCCTGTAAAGGCAGTGATTACCGCACCCATTCCTCTTGTTCCAAGAAGCCGTTTGAAGGTGCTTTGCTTATTATTATTCATAGTACTGTCCTCCAATCCTGTATTGGGAAATTACACCATGCTGTTTCAGCCGACCTGTTGTTTCTTCTCAAATTCCGTGGCATATTTCAGCACTTCATTCTGAGTTGTTTCACGGGCCATAACCTCACCGGTAATCCGGCCATCACACATGACAATAACCCGGTCCGCAATTCCTAAAACTTCCGGCATTTCAGAAGATACAAACATAACGGCAATGCCTTCCTGTTTCAGCTTGTTCATTAGATTATAAATTTCAACCTTAGCGCCCACATCAATTCCTCTGGTAGGTTCATCAAAGATAACCACCCGGGAATTTCGCGCAAGCCATTTTCCTACAACCACTTTTTGCTGATTTCCACCGGAAAGGTTTGCTGCATTGACTTCCACGCTGGGAGTTTTAATTAACAGGTTTTCCACAGCTTCTTCACAAAGTTTATCTTCTTTGTTACTGCTGATCACCCCCATGACATTGCAAAGTAAATCCAGGTTGGGAAGAGCAAGGTTATGACGGATGCTAAGCTTTGTACAAAGACCATCTTTTTTTCGATCCTCAGGAGCCAGTACGATTCCAGCTTTAATGGCATCCATTGGACAATGGACATGAATTTCCTTGCCATCTAAAAAGATCTGTCCACTTGTCTTAGGGTCCACGCCAAAGATTGCCCGGGTGGTCTCGGTTCTTCCTGCTCCCATCAGTCCGGCAAAACCAACAATCTCTCCCTCATAGAGGGAAAAGCTAATGTCCCGAACCAGTCTGCCAGCATTCAGATTCTTTACCTCAAAGATTTTTTTGCCTTTGGAACAGGAGACCCGCGGAAATTGTTCTTTGATCTCCCGCCCTACCATGTTGGCAATGATTTGATCCATGGACATACTGGAAAAATCTCCGTTTGTGATGTATTGTCCATCCCGCATGATGGTCACTCGGTCAACAATAGCCTGAAGCTCTTCCAAACGGTGAGATATGTATACAATTCCGCAGCCATCTGCTTTTAATTTACGGATAATTCGGAACAGATCTTCAATTTCTTTTGCTGTCAAAGAAGAAGTGGGTTCGTCCATAATTAAAATTTTTGCGTGAATGGATAAAGCCTTTGCGATCTCAACCATCTGCTGTTTGGATACTGGCAGATCGCCTACAATTTGTTTGGGGTCCAGATCAATTTTAAGTTCACCCAAAATCTCAGCCGCTTCTGCTTCCATGTCGCTGTTTTTCAACAGGATTCCATTGACCCGCTCTCTACCAAGAAACATGTTTTCTGTTACCGTTAAGTGGCGGCACATATTTAATTCCTGATGAATGATGGCCACTCCCACTTCCTGGGCTTGTTTGGGGGTCAGGTTTTCATAGCTTTTTCCAAAGATGGTCATGGTTCCGCCATCTTTTGTGTAAACGCCGCTTAATATTTTCATCAAGGTAGATTTACCAGCGCCGTTTTCCCCCAAAAGAGCCATAACCTCTCCGGAACGAAGTTCAAAGTTTACATTATCAAGGGCTTTTACACCTGGGAAATTCTTGACAATGTTTTGCATAGATACGATTATTTCTCCCATTTGTTCCCTCGCTTTCTTAGTTTAGCTGTTATTTTGCATGGCTATAGAAAGGGCAGCTGTGTCTCCCAAAGCTTCTCCTAATTTGGCTGGAACCACCATACATATCTGTCGGCTTTTGGCAAGAGCTTCAATTTCCAAAATATGATTCATAGAATCAACCATAAATTGTCCCGCTCTTGCATAGATACTGCCGATTACAATTCGTTCCGGATTCAGAATATCAATCAGGATTGCCAGAAGCCTTCCCAAGTGCTGTCCGGTCTGTTCCCAGATCTTCAGAGAATTTTCATCTCCAAAAGCAGCCAGTTCTGCCAGATGGGCCGCGCTTCCAAAACCATATTGGGCGATACCTCCGCCGCTGCAGTAGCCTTCATACGATCCGGCTTTTCCATAGCCAGTATGTCCCTGGTCAAAAAGCCGGACATGGCCTACTTCCCCTGCCATTCCACAAGAACCAGAGTAAAGCTTTCCATTTAAGATAAGTCCTGCTCCCAAACCGGTTCCGAATGTGAGAAAAATCATATTTTCACATCCTTTTCCAGCGCCGAATTTCCACTCTGCCACTGCACAGGCATCTGCATCGTTCTCCAGATAAGCTGGTACATGAAAGTGTGTGGTTAAAAGTTCGGTGACAGGGACAAAATCCCATCCGGGCAGGTTGGGAGGACCTAAAATCAATCCTTTTTTGCTGTCAAGAGGTCCTCCGCAGCTTACACCGATAGAAGCGATCCGGTCATTCCACAGATGCTCCACGCTTTTTATGATTTGATCTAAGGTGTGTTCTTTGTCCTGAGTGAGAAAATGAATCTTTTCCAGAATGGTTCCCTGCTCATTTCCGCGAACAACAGCACACTTGGTTCCGCCAATATCAATTCCAATATATTCTTTCATAGGTGCCTCTTTCTTGTCTGAATTTAGTATAACATGACAAAAAGCCCTCAAAAAGAGGGCATTCTTTCGGTTAAGGTGGACAATCTTTTGATTTTTAATTTTTACCAGTCCACCTGGTCAAATTCATTTTTTTCGTAGGAAACCACACAGGTTCCGTTTTCTACAACCATCAGCCGATCTGCAATTTCCAGAGTGTCGGAAATATTGGCAGAGATGATCAAAACAGCAGTTCCCCCTTTTAGAATTTCCCTCAACAAAGCCAGAATTTTCATTCGCACAAACATGTCCCCTTTGGCCAAAGGCTGTATACATACCAGTACCTTAGGTTTAAAAAGCCGGATGCGATGATACACAAGGGCAATTTGTTCTTCTAAAGACAAACTAGATATAGACGTTTCGTCAATAAGATTTCCAACTATAAGGGAGTATTCTCTTCGTATACTTCTATAAATTTTTCCGGGAATGAAGCTTCTTTTTAATTTGCGGTCTAAAAGAAAGGTCAGATTTTCCATATAAGTCCGCTCCCAAAACAGCAGAGAATCGGTACAGTCTTTCGGTATAATGGCAATTCCGGATTCCAGATAATGTTCGGCCAGATTTTGAGTAAATAACTTATGATCCAGAATAATTTGTCCCTGGGAACATGTTTCATTGCCAGTCATCAACGCCAGAATATCAGAGGCAATCTGATTGTCCCGGTCAAGAATGGTAAGGCATTCTCCTTTGTGAAGAACAAAACGCAGTCCCTGAAGGTGGTCCGTATAAACATTATGAAAGTGCAGGATTCCTTCTTCTGAATCTGGCTCTGCCTCTGCGCCGGGGACAAACCACTCTGTAATATAGGGAGCGATCTGCTGATCATTCATTTCGTCCTGCTCAAAAATTTTAATAATACTGCCGTCATAAAGCAAGGAGGTTCTGTCTGCAATTCGAAAAAGCTCCTGATGGTGGTTGCCAATATACAGTACCGAGATTTGATTGTCCCTTACCTTCCGTAACATTTTCTGAAATTGAGTCAATTCATATTGGCTTAAAAAGTTGCCTGGGTTGTCCACAATAATCAGACGGCATCCCAAAAGCAGACCTTTTCCCAGTTCCACCAGACAGCGTTCCAAAGGAGTGAGAGAAGACACCCGCTGTAAAAGATTAACCTGAATTTCATTTTCTTCAAAAAAGACCTTTGCCTGTTCTTGAAGAATCCGTTCATTGATAAAATATTTTTTAAACCCTTTTCGAAGCACAAAAAGATTATCTACAATGCTCAAGCCTTGTACTAAGTGGCTGGTTTGTTCAATGACACAGACTTTGTTGGAATTTCCGTCGCTGTAGGAATAACTGTTGACAATTTTTCCATCATACCATACGGTTCCGAAAGAAATGGGGAGATTTCGGCACACCAGTTCAATCAACTGTCCATGTTTTTTGTCCCTTCCAGTCAGAAGTCCCATAATTTCTCCGGCAAACATTTGGAAATTCAGGTTGTCCAGCAATGCTTCTCCATTTCGAATCAGGCTTACATGATCCATTCTTAAAAGTTCTTGCCTCATAAGCAATCTCCTTTTCCTTCGAACGTCTGCAAAGCTGCACTATGCCCTCTTCCTTTGGACAAAACCTTCCACAAAGTGGTTTTCAGACACGCTTTAGAGGAAGAACAATCAACACATCCGTTCCGACGCCTTCCTTACTGTAAAATGTGATTCCAAATTCTTCTCCAAATAAAAGCTTAATCCGGTTGTTTACATTTAAAAGAGCAATGCCGCCTTTTTTTCCATTGGCAGCTTCCACGTCATCTAAGGTAAGCCGCCGTAATTTATCATTGAGAAGCTTTAAGGTCTCCTCTTTCATTCCCATTCCGTCATCCGAGATACGAATCCGCAACCGTTCATTGCTGACTCCAATTCGTATACGCAAATTTCCCTTTCCGATCTTTCGCTCGATTCCATGGTAAATGGAATTTTCTATAATCGGCTGCAAGGTCAGTTTCGGAAGACGATACTGAAGAATATCCAGTTCACAAAGATCATCGTCTGGTTCATATTCAATTTTAAGAGCCAGTTTATCCCCAAACCGGAATTGTTGAATGTAATAATAATTTTCAACATTGGCCAGCTCATCCTCCAACGTAACCAGATGCTCCACCTGGGAGATGGTATAGCGGAAAAAGGTCCCCAAGGCTTCCGTCATCTCTGCCACACTGTCCAGTCCGGCAAGAAGGGCTTCACTGCGGATTCCTTCCAGCGTATTGTACAGAAAATGCGGATTGATCTGATTTTGCAGAGCCAGATATTCCGCCTGTTTTTTGGATACATTGATCAGGTTGTTTTTGTCAATCATCTCATTCAGGCGAAAAATAACCTGTTCTTCTTCCGGAGTAAACGGATGGCGCAGATGAAACAGATCATTTATCACATATCCCATGACAAACTGTTCATATATTTTTTTCGTCTCCCTATAAGGGAGAATAATCAGGCGATAGACTCCATAAACGTATCCTGTAAATAAAATGGTTAAAACAATCACAAAAAACATTCCATGATTCAATGAAAGACACATACTCCAAAGCATAGCCAAAGCTGCAGTAAAAAGCACGGTTCCTGCGATCACACAAAGAAAAAGCCGGAAAGACAGGTATTTTAATTTCTCATTCATGAATACAGCTTTCTATACTCATTGGGTTTTAAGCCAGAGTATTTGGTAAAAGTTTTCGTAAAATAGCGCACATCGGTATAGCCGACGGTAGCGCAAATATCGGCAACCGTCCGGTTTGTTTCTTTTAAAAGACGCTTGGCCATGTCCATACGTATTTTGGAGAGATATTCTAAAAAAGTCATTCCAGTATCTTTTTTAAATACTGTGCTGAAATACGCTGGGGACAAACTGGCAATGGCGCTTGCCTGCTCTAAGGTCAAAGGTTCCCCATAATGTTCTGACACATATTGTTTTACAATTCGTATTGGCCGGTTTTCGTCCTGACGTTTCATCCGTGCTGCTTTTTCATAGGAACTGGTAATTTTACGGATGAGATAGTCAAAAAGCTCTGAGGCAGACCCACAGTTGTCAGCTTCTCCATGAAAACTGTCCAGAAAATCTTCCTCAATCCGAATCCGGTAATTTTTCATAAAGAACAGGTAAAGATTACAAACTTCTTTTGACATCTGCAAAATTTCATGTCCCGTAATTCCAGGGTGAGCAAGCATTTTGGATTTTAAATCCATCATGGCGTCCCGAACTGGAAATACTTCCAGACTTTCCAGGGCGGTTGACATTTTTTGATTAAATTCAGTAAACAAAGGGCTTTCAGCAAAAGATCCTCTTTGGGGAAAATCTCCTTCCAGCAATTTTCCGGTTCCGGAAACCAGCCGTTCTTCAATCCATAATCTGGCATTTCTCAAAGACTGTTCCAGTCCCATCAAATCATGGCAGACGGTTCCTAAAGACATGGTAACGGCCGAGTCTTTTAAAATGCCTCCCTGTATTCGCATTTCATCCAGAAGCCCTTTCATCTGACGGCGGATATTCCCTCGCTGATCAGACGGAAAATGAAGAAGAAAATAGAAGAAATTTCCTATAAAAACCATTTCCTGTTCTATGGTATATTCTCTTAAAAGCCGTTCCAATGCACTGTGTACTTTATCTGCCATAAACTTTTGATTATCCGGGTCGTCAAATACACGTCCGTCCATTTTCAAAATGCCGATACAAAAATCGCCGGAGCAAAAGGAAAAATGAAATTCCTGATCAATTTGTTCCAGAGAGTATCTGAGCCGTTCTTTATTACGGCGGCAGACTAAATCGGATAAAAAAGCCTGTCTTAAAGTTTCTTCATCCGTCTTTAAGGTGAGTTTTAACTGTTCTTCATGGGAGAGCTGCCTGGTTTTTTCACGAAATTTTTCCCCAAGTTTATGAAGCGTCTCGTTTAACTCTTCCTTTTTGACGGGTTTTAAAATATAAGCGCTGACTCCATAACGAATGGCTGTCTGAGCATATTCAAAGTGCCGGTAGCCGCTGATAATAATAAATTCCATCCGGGGGTTGATTTCCTTCCCGATTCGAATTAATTCCAGACCATCATATCCCGGCATTCGAATGTCAGTAATTACAATATCCGGCTGAGATTTTTGAATCACTTCCAAAGCTTCCATTCCGTTCTCAGCCGTGGCAATTACCTGCATTTCCTGACTTTTCCAGTCGATTAGCTTTTCAATCAGCTGGCAGACTTTCCGCTCATCATCTGCAATCAGTACCTTTAACATGAAACGGTTCCTTTCTATTCTTCATGGGACAGCTTTTTGGCAATGCTATGACAGCGTATCTGCCAGCTGTGCAAATTGATTCAGTGTCAATGTCTCTCCTCTAACGGCAGCGGGAAGTTTCAAAGCTTCAATGGCAGCAGCAATCTGTTCCTTTGAAAAGTCAAGCTCTGGAGAGTTGGATAATCCGTTGAGCAGAGTTTTTCTGCGCTGGTTAAAGGAAGCCCGGATAATCCGAAACATAAGAGCCGTATCCTTTACCTGGACCGGGGGCGCGGTATAACGGGTGAGACGAATCACCGCAGAGCCTACGGAAGGCCGGGGGAGAAAACAGTTTTGGGGAACGTTGGCAACCAGGTAGGGTTTGGCATAATACTGCACAGCCAGAGACAATGCCCCATAATCTTTAGAGCCGGGACCAGTCTGCATCCGGTCTGCCACTTCCTTTTGGACCATCACAGTAATGTTGTCAACAGGCACTTCTTTTTCAAACAGTCCCATAATGATGGGAGTTGTGATGTAATAGGGAAGATTTGCAACAACTTTAATGGGGCGGCCCTGGTTATATTGTCTGGCAAGCTCTGTAATATCCACTTTTAAGATGTCATTGTGAAGTAAGACAACATTGGAATAATCCTGAAGAGTTTCCTTCAGAATGGGTATTAGGTTTGCATCAATCTCCACTGCGATTACCTGTCTGGCGGCTTCTGCCAGATATTGGGTCATGGTTCCAATGCCAGGTCCGATTTCCAGTACCATATCGTCTTTTGTGATCTCTGCCGCTGCGATGATTTTATCCAGGACACGGGTATCGATTAAAAAGTTTTGTCCATATTTTTTCTGAAAAATAAAATCATACTTTTTGATCAGCTGAATTGTATTTTGTGGGTTGCATAATTTGGGTTCCATAAAAATGATACCTGTCGGCGGCGCCGCCTTTCTGGGAAAATAATAATTCCATTATATTATTTTAGAGTAGGTTTTTCAATGGGTTTATTTTGCAAAAAACTTTTTTGTCATAGCTGGAACAGGTAAGTGCATAGAATGGTTACTAAAGGAGTGATAGCATGTCTAATTATCGGAGGTTAATCTCATATATTTATGTGTACGAGGGAGGAGTCAAAGGAAAAAATATCGGATTTGCCAAGATAGAGATACGAAATGGACAATGTAAAATTCATGTAAATGTGAAAAGAATTTTTTTGGGAAGCAGTGACATTGGAGTTTATTTGCTTTCTCCCAACAAAGAGATTTTGCTGGGGCGTATTTTTATCCGAAATGGGGCAGGAGAATTTCGTACCAGTGTCAGCGCCGGGAATGTGGAAGGCAGCGGATGTACCATGGAACAATGTTATGGGCTGACCATCCATGAAACGGAAAGCACTTGGCGCACTTATACGACCATATGGGAGGACGCAGTGACCCAGGCAGCGGAGGTGGAGCTTGCCAATGTAACTTCGGATAAAGTAGGGGCACAATTCAGAAAAGAACTGCGTCCTTCTGTGTCAAAAGAGATTCAAAGAGAGTTAGAGAGGGAGGAGCTTTCTGCTACAGGAATGGCTCAAAGAGAAGAACCGTCTGGAAAAGAGACTGGTCAAAAAGGGGAAATGTCATCTGAAAAACCGATAGAATCAGACAAAGTTTATGAGCCAAAAGTGATTCGGGGAGATGAGGTTTCTACGGAAGAACCCATTCAGACAGAAAATTCTTCTGAGATGGGAACCATTCGTCCAGAAGAAGACTCATTTATCCAGGGAATCCGTCAACCAGAGAATTATTCCATTCAGGGGACGAAACAAGAAGAGGATTTTTCTGTCCAAGGAACGAATCAACCAGAGAAATCTTCCGTCCAGGGAATCAATCGGCCAGAGAATTTTTCCATCCAGGGAACAAATCAGCCAGAGAATTATTCCGTCCAGGAAACCAATCAATCAGAAAAATCTTCCGTCCAAGGAATCAATCAGCCAGAGAATTATTCCGTCCAGGAAACCAATCAATCAGAAAAATCTTCCATCCAAGGAATCAATCAGCCAGAGAAATCTTCCGTCCAGGAAACCAATCAGCCAGAGAATTATTCCGTCCAGGAAACCAATCAACCAGAGAAATCTTCCGTTCAAGAAACCAGTCCGTCAGAAAATTCTTCTGTCCAGGGAGCGGTTTTGTCAGAGTCCTCTTCTGTCCAGGAATCCATCCGGCCGGAAGAAGCCAGAACCTCAAAACCTGCTGAAACAGGAAAATTTTCTGTAACAGGAACGGGTATGGCTGGAGAATCTCTGGCAACAGGAATCAATTGGCCAGAAGGATTTTCCAATCAGGAAGAAAACTCTGAAAAGCAGAGCCAGGATCAGGAGGAAGGAGGGTGGATACAGGGGACACCTGTGGAACCTTTGTGGAAAAGTGGTAATTCCCCTGTGGAAAACCAGGTGAGGACGCCTGGACCTTCCATGGGTATGGGAGATACAAACAACCGAGCGAATCGGGATAATATTTCAGATAAAGTATTAAAGTTTGCAAAGGTTTTCATGCAGGGAAAAAATCCGGAAACAGAGGAAAACTTACGGCAAAGAGGAAAAATGGAAACATCAGAATCCGGAAAAAAGATGCCTTATGTTATGGAATCCGGAAAGAAAACACTTCCAGAACCAGGAAATCCAGAACGGCTAAAGGAATGGGATCGCCAGGATCAGGAGGAAAATGCCAAAGGCAGTATTTGGAACCAGCTTCAGCGCAGGTATGCAAAGGTACTGGCATTTGATTATGATTATGGCTGTGAGATTCTTTCCATTAAGCCTCAGGATATTGGTATTTTGCCGCGGGAAAACTGGGTATATGGCAATAACAGTTTTCTTCTTCATGGATATTATAATTACCGTCATTTGATTTTGGCCAGATTGGAGAATCCGGAAGGGGAAATCCGTTATTTGCTGGGAGTTCCCGGACATTATTTCAGCAATGAGAAGAATCTGGCATCCATGTTTGGATTCCCTCATTTTGTTCTGGCCAGAAAGCAGCCGGAAGAAAATGGAAGGTTTGGGTACTGGTATACGGATCTTCGGCTGTAAAATAGGAATTGTTTCCAAGAGATTTTTCGTATATACTAAACCTATATTAATTTTAACATTAACATTAATATTAACATCAACAGAACAGGTGAAAAGACAGATGGAAGAAAAATACATAAAAGAAAAATACATGAAAGAAGCCTTGCGGCAGGCAAAGAAAGCTGCAGCTTTGGGAGAGGTGCCAATAGGCTGTGTGATTGAATATGAGGGAAAGATTATTGGACGGGGATATAACCGCCGTATGGTGGATAAGACAGCTTTGGCTCATGCAGAGATCACAGCCATTCGCAAAGCATGCAAATATATGGGAGATTGGAGGTTAGAAGGCTGCACAATTTACATAACGTTAGAGCCATGTCCTATGTGTGCAGGGGCTATTGTTCAGGCAAGGATTCCGTTTGTGGTAATCGGAAGCATGAATCCGAAAGCAGGCTGTGCTGGGTCTGTGTTAAATCTTCTTCAGGAAAAGGGATTTAACCATCAGGCAGAGGTAAAAACAGGCGTGCTTCAGGAGGAATGTTCTAAAATGCTGTCAGCTTTTTTCCAGGAGCTTCGCAAAAAAAAAGGGAAAAAAAATGCTGCAGTTATACAAGAGACTGATACAGCCGACGAACCATCAGAACCGAAGTAATGGTAAAAAATATTTCAAGAGCGCTGCTGATTATGCCGGCCAAACTTAACAAAAATAAAGAAAATATTCCAATACCGGCCAAACCAGTCAAATATGGCCGGTATTTTTCGTGATTCCATTTATATAATTTCCATACAATCAAACAGAGGCATACCATCAGGCACACGGAGGCCATAAAAGCAAAGATGATATGAAGAAAAGATTTTAGGGGCAGAACTTCTGGAAGATATGGGGTAATGACCGCACAGGAAAGAAGTACAAGTGCCAGCGGAATCAACCAAGTTCCGTAAGGTTCTGCGGGCATGTGGGACACGATCATTCTCAATGACCAGAAAAAATAGATTCCTACAATCAGTCCCCACAGGACAAATGCTTCTTTTTTGCCAATTCGGTTTCCAATCACAGAAAAGTTTGTGGTAAGCCAGTTATTTCCTTTTACAAATAGGATGGTATAGACTGGAATCAGAATATAGGTTACGAACCAGAGAAACATCACATACCTCCAGTAGACATAATACAGTGGTCAAAATGCCTGTTTTTTGTTCCATTAATATATTGATTATATGTGTTTACTTGGTTATATTAATATAGTCCTGTGGCGACTTTTTATTTCTGCCAGCCGGCTGCAGGAAGCATCCGGCAAAATGTGTCCCAGGCATGGCTTGCCGGATGCATCATACAAAAAAGAAAATTGGGGGATATTTTTATTATGTCACAAAAAACGAAACGTATACTCATGGCATTTTTTGGTGTCATTGTAACAGGCTTTTGTGTGGGAACTTTTCAGAAAGCAAGTTTAGGCACAGATCCCTTTACCTGTTTTGTAACCGGAATTGGGAATATTTTCGGATCTACTTACAGTACATTTTATATAATCGTCACGGGGATTTTGCTGATTGGAGTTTTTTTTGTTGAAAAACATTACATAGGAATTGCCACGTTGATTAATTTGTTCTGCACAGGAATTTCGGCAGATTTTATGAAATATATCTGGGATTTACTGCTTCCAAATCCCAATTTGGCCATGCGTGTGGCACTGATGCTGCTTGGAGTGATCGGAAGTTCATTTTCTGCTTCTGTGTATTTTACAGCTGATGTGGGAGTTTCAGCCTATGATGCTGTTTCTCTAATTGCGGCAAATAAGTACAAACTGCTTCCTTTTAAAGTATGTCGGATTTTAAGTGATTTGATCTGTGTGATTGTGGGATTGATTTTCCATGCTGTGGTAAATGTCGGCACTGTGATTACCGCTTTGTTTATGGGACCAGTAATCCAGTGGTTTAACACCCATGTTTCCGAGCCGTTTTTATATGGAAAAGACGGAAAGAAAGAACAAGAAGCTTGACAAAAGGTTTTGTCTACGGTATACTAAACACGCGTTTCCATATTTTTCATTCGGGAATGCCCCAGATAATTTTGTCATAAAGTTTCCGTGCAGCCGGGGAGATAGCGGTGCCCTGTACTTGCAATCCGCTCCAGCAAGGGTGATATTCCGCCTCGGATGCTGGTTTTGCAGGGCTGCCCCTGGTAAGCAGCGTTGACGTTTGGGTCTTGCGCAACAGAACCTCATGAACCGTGTCAGGGCAGGAATGCAGCAGCACTAAGTGAGTTTTTCTGTGTGCCGCAAGGCAGCCTGAACCGAGCCGGCTGCCAAGGTAACGCCTGTGAGCCACATACAAAGCGGGATGCACGGATTTAATTAAAAATAAAGGATAAAAAGGCAGGATGCTCTATGGATATATGGTATAGAGGTCCTGCTTTTAAGCGAAAAGGAGAGGGAATCACATTATGAAAAAATTTTTAAAACGTACATGTGCTACGGTATTATGTTGTACCATGTTACTTGGCTTTGTCCGGCCGGTACAAAGTCATGCAGCCACGGATTATGACAGTTTGCGGGCCGTATTTGATCCGGAGTATTATTACAATCAATATCCGGACCTTCAGGAATCCGTGGGGCAGGATGGGGAAATGCTGTTTCAGCATTTTGTATCTACAGGTATCCGAGAAGGTCGTTCTGGTATAGAAACATTTAATTTGAAGGCATATGTTTTTTATAATGAAGATTTGCTGAATGTATACAAAACGGATTTATCCGGATATTGCAGACATTATCTGGAACGAGGGAAGGATGAGGGGAGGATTAGTACCCCCCAGGAAAATAAAACAAATAAAATTGGTACATATCATACGTCTTATGACAATACGCTGCCCAGAGCAGTAAATGTAGAGCTGGCGGCACAGCGGATTAATGGAGTTGTTCTGCAGCCGGGACAAGGGTTTTCTTTCAGCAGCACAGTTCAGTCAAGAGTTCCTAAAAACGGCTATGTAATGGCGCCTGCAATTGGTGGGTATGAATATGGAGGAGGAATCTGTCAGGTTTCATCTACTCTGTATGCGGCCATGTGCCATGCTTTGCTTCCGGCAACAGAACGTCATCCCCATTCTTCCAGAGTATCTTATCTGCCTGTGGGGATGGATGCCACGATTTCCGAAGGATACAAGGATTTAAAATTTGTAAATATTTATCACAGTCCTTTGATAATTGAATCTACTTATGGAGAAGGAATTTTGACGGTCTCTTTATGGCTGGGAGAAATTCAAAATGAAACTACCGAGGAAGTTCCCACAGAGCAGACAGAAGAGCAGCCAAATGAGGAAAATCTGAATCAGGAAGAGTCAGGTGAAGAAGGCCAAAGCCAACCGGAGATGAATCCTCAGGGGCCAGGTGAGGAAGGTCAATACCAACAAGAGATGAATCCAGAGGAGTCAAGTGAGGAAGGCCAAAACCAACCAGAAATGAATCCAGAGGAGCCAAGTGAGGAAGGCCAGAACCAACCAGAAACAAATCAGGAAAAGTCAAGTGAGGAAGGCCAGAATCAGGAGGAAATGAATCCCCAAGGGCCAGGTGAGGAAAGCCAAAACCAACAAGAGATGAATCCAGGGGAGCCAAGTGAGGAAAACCAAAACCAACAAGAGACGAACCAACAGGATTCAGGTCAGGAAGAAACGGTTTAAAAACCACAGATTTATAGCATTGTATCATTAAAAAGGTGTTGACAAATTGAACTCCTATTTGTATAATGTTTTAAGCGTCTATTAGGAGAATCATATGCGGATTAATTTGACAGAGCTGTTTTCTGTAGATGGCAAAGAGAAAAGTTACAAGGTAAATATTGAGATGGATTCTTTTCAGGCTTTTGGTGATACCTGTGAAGTGATTTCAAAAGAACCTGTAACATTGCATATCCAGAATGTGGGCAGCGGCAAGCTTCTGATGGAAGGGAAGACGTTTATTACACTTAGTATTCCCTGCAGCAGATGTCTGGAGCCAGTAGATGTTCCTGTTGAGTTGGAGATTTCCCAGGAACTGGATATAAGACAAGCTGGGGAAGAAGATACAGAAAATATGGAAGAACAGCCCTATGTAGATGGTTATTATCTGGATGTAGACCAGTTGATCGGCAACGAGCTGCTGCTGAATTTGCCCATGAAGGTTTTGTGTAAAGATGACTGTAGAGGAATCTGCAATCAATGCGGCATAAACTTGAATCAGGGGACTTGTTCCTGCGAACGTGGCTCACCAGATCCAAGGATGTCAATAATCCAGGATATATTTCAACAATTTAAGGAGGTGTAAGCCATGTCGATTTGCCCTAAAAACCGGTCTTCCAAATCCAGAAGAGATAAACGCAGAGCCAATTGGAAAATGAGCGCTGTGAATCTGGTAAAGTGCAGCAAATGCGGAGCGCTGATGATGCCCCACAGAGTATGCAAGGCTTGTGGCAGCTACAACAAGAAAGAAATCGTCAGCGTTGAAGATTAAGATTAGAAAAATTGTCAAAACTGAAAAAAGCTAGAAAACATAAGGCTTC
Source organism: Clostridiaceae bacterium (assembly GCA_009911065.1). Classification (GTDB taxonomy): domain Bacteria; phylum Bacillota; class Clostridia; order Lachnospirales; family Lachnospiraceae; genus Brotaphodocola. Next base: position 63,764 of record QXWR01000024.1, read on the forward strand.
TGAGGATTTTCCTCAGGAGCCTTTGTTTGCATAATTCGGTTTTCCGAAAAGTTTTTAGGGGGGGGGAAGTAATGATGCACTTTGCCTGTATTTCTGATACAATTTTACCATCCTGATTGGTATCTATCGCTTCCCAAGCATATGCTGTACTACTCAAAAGAAGCATCATTGCAGACGTACAGAAACCCAACAATAACTTTTTTTCATCTCATACCTCCAAAAATTTATTTTATACGTATTTATTGAAAAATACCCCCCCGTTTTGTCAATATCAAAGGATGTTTTTCAGTTTTGAAAATTGAAAAAAGAACAGGGTTTCTGCAGTTGATTTAAAGATAGAACTCTCCTTTTTCTTCTCCATATTTGGCTATTATTTTCTCATAAAGTTTTTGCACACGCTCTTCTATTTTCTGTGGTGTCTCTTCCAGAAGATTAAATTTTGATGTTTCTGCCTCAATTTTCCTTGAATATTCATCCGTAAACTGCGGATATTCATTTAAGAGACAGGTCATTCGAAACATGGCATCAATTTGAATACAGTGTCTTACACACTGCTCAAACAATTCCTGAGTCATAGGAATCCGGTGTTCTATGGCAGCATTTTCTTCCTTTGTCAAAAGAGAGATTTCTCTGACAAATTCACCTAATCTGCTTTTTTGAACATCCGTAAGATGATCAAATTTTTTCCCGTCAAATTCATTTTTATTCCCCCATAAATTCCCTGTGACTTTTTCTACGAACCGTTTAATTGTTGGATTCACTTTTAACCTCCTTGTGTAGAAAGCGATACAATTTTTTTGCTTAGAAAATCACTTGAATACGCCATTTTAAAGTATTTGTATTATGTATCATAATGTGACAATTACGTTATTATAATGATAGCATAATATGCCATACAATAACAATATGCCAAATAAAATAATTAGAAAGAGGGATACCTGTGCATATTGAGCTTAATTATAATAAACTTGGACAACGTATAAAGGAACAAAGACTGAAAAATCATCTGACACAGGAAAAATTGGGAGAAATCGTTAATGTTGCCACCAGTAATATCAGCCATATTGAGCGGGCTACTACACAAGTAAGCCTTTCTTCCCTTGTCAAAATAGCCAATGCCTTAGGGACGACGCTGGATCAGCTTGTCAGCGACAGCCTTAATTCTACGGCTGAAATCTATATTGAGCAGGATATATCCAATCTGCTGCAAGGCTGCAGTCTCAGCGAAAAGCAAATTATCAAAGATATTATTATTGCGACAAAGAAAACGTTAAAAGAACATAGATAACACAAGAAGCTACTGAATGGCATAATTCCAGTAGCTCTTTTCATATGAAAAAAATGACTCAACGAATGTCTCATTATGCAAATTATACGATTATGCATAAAATCCGGATTGATTCAACAAGAATTTCAGGGTATAATGACAGAATCTTCTCCTGACTTTTCGGGATAATCTCCAATATAGGAAATGTTTATTTCCTAATAGCTGTGAAATGGCATTATTTTATTGTTACCCTTTTTTGGGTTATGATATTAGATAAAAAATATAGTCACAGCATTGTATGTGGCGAAAATAACCAAAAAGGAGAAGGATATTATGGCAAAACTGGGATTATCGATTTATCCGGAACATTCGGAGTTGGAAAAGGATCTGGAATATTTAAGTCTGGCGGGAAAATATGGGTTTCAGCGAGTGTTTACTTGTCTGATCAGTATGGGGGATGAGAAAAAGGAAGAACTGATCGAAAAGTTTCGCGTTCGCATTGACGAGGCGCATAAAAACGGGATGGAAGTAATTTTGGATGTAAATCCAGCGGTATTTCACCGATTGGGAATGTCATCCACCGATTTAAGCGTGTTTTCTCAAATGCACGCAGATGGAATCCGTCTGGATGAAGGATTTACCGGCATGGGGGCCAGCCGTCTTACCTTTAATTCATGGGGATTGAAAGTTGAGATGAATGCCAGCACAGAAATGGGATTTATTGAAGATGTGGTAAGTCATTACCCTAACCGGGAGAAGCTTATGACCTGCCATAATTTTTATCCTCAGAAATATACGGGAGTCAGTCTGGAACATTTTAACTGCTGTAATGCTTTTATTAAAGAGAGAGGGCTGAATGTGGCGGCTTTTGTGTCCAGCCAGAACAAAGAGGCAGTTGGTCCATGGCCGTTGTCAGAAGGTCTTTGTACATTAGAGATGCATCGGGAAACCCCGATAGATTTTCAGGTACGCCATATGTTTGCCACAGGCATGGTAGATGATGTGCTGATTGCCAATGCCTATGCCACTAAGGAAGAGCTGGAAGCCTGCGGGGCAGTAAACCCGTTTGTGCTGACCTTTGGCATTTGTCTGGAGAAGGATTTGACTCCGGCCGAAAAGGCAGTTTTGTATTTTAATCAGGGACATGTTGTGCGGGGAGATATGAGCGAATATATGCTGCGTTCCACAATGACAAGGGTGGTGTATGCCTCGGAAGATATTCCAGCAGCCAATACCAGAGATCTGAAACGGGGAGACGTGGTGATTATCAACAATAATTACGGCAGATATAAAGGCGAGCTGCATATTGTGTTGCGGGATATGCCAAATGACGGAAGAAAGAATGTCATTGGACACCTGCCAGAGCATGAGCAGATTCTCCTTGACTATGCAAAACCCTGGAAACATTTCTGCTTTATATAAAGAATAGTAGAAATTTGTAAAAGAGAGGAGAGTGTGTTGGGATGTTAAATAAAAGACAAGAACGATTGCTCTCTATTCTGGTTGAAAAAGAAGACTGGATGACCAGCAAACAACTGGCAAGACTTTTGGAGGTTACAGACCGAACCATCCGCTCAGACATTGATGGGATTAACAAATCAATGAATCCTTCGCCCATCGAGTCTAATATCCGTATGGGCTACCGTGCGGTTGTGGTGAATACCGTGGATCTTTCCGATAAAAAGCAGTCTGGGGCAGAGCCGGTCATATATGGGGCAGGAGAGATTCCCCAGACACCAGGAGCACGTTGTATTTACATGATTCAAAGGATGTTGTTTGAAATTCAATGGCTGAACCTTCTGGAACTGCAGAATCAAATTTACATCAGTGATTACTCTCTTCAAAATGATTTGAAACGAATCCGGAAAATGCTTGAGCCATATCCTGCCTTAAAGCTGGTAAGGGAGAAAAAGCGTATTTCCATCCAGGGGGATGAGCGCAGCAAACGGAAACTTTACCGGGATTTGCTGATTGCTGAGGTTCAGGATAATTTCCTGAACCTGGACCGGCTGGCTTATCTTTATAAGAATTTTGATCTGATTGAAGTAAAGGATATTTTTGTAAAGGTTTTGGAAGAATATGATTATTCCATCCATGAGGCGTTGTTTGCCATGTTGATTCTTCATGCGGGTACCAGCATTGAGAGAATGAGCGCCTGCCATTATGTTCAGATGGACGAGACTCAGGCAGGACTTGAGGACACAATCGAATATCAGATTTCCAAAACCTTTTTTGAGCGGGTTTCCAGACGGCTGCATATTCGGGTCCAGGAAGGGGAAATCGGTTTGTTTGCCTTGGTGATTATGGGCAGGCAGGCTTCCAACTATACCAGCGACCATATGAAGTTTGGCAGCCGGTGGCTCAACAGCAGAAAGCTGGTCCAAGGCGCTTTGGACCGACTAAATGAGGTGTTTCGGGTTGATTTTGGTAAAGACGAAGATTTGATGGCAGGACTGAAAATGCACTTTCGCGGTCTGGTAGAACGGACAAAGAACAAAGTTGTGTTGGAAGATATTTTTTTGGAGGAAATCAAAGAGAAATATCCATTGATTTTTGAAATGGGTGTGTATGTGGTGGCTTATCTGGAAGAAGTTCTGGAAATGCCAGTGGCTGAGGCAGAAAGCGGATTTATTGCGCTGCACTTGGGCGCAGCAAGCGAGCGGCTGAATGAGGCCAGCAAATACCGGGTGGTGATGATCTTTCCATACAATCAGATGTTTTCCGAGATGTGTGAGAAGAAGGTTCTGGATATGTTTGGGGACCGGATGAAGATTGTGAAGAAATTCCATTACTTTGAGGAAGAAAAGATTCGGCAGGAAGAACCAGATTTAATTCTCACCACATTTCCCCTTCAGCACAAGCTGGAGATTCCTACTTTGTCCATCAGCCTGTTTGTAGATTCGGATACTGAGGCTGGCATTTTGCAGATGTTAAACAGTTTGGACAAAAAGAAGTTTCGTCTGGAATTTTCTGCCCATATCGGCCATCTGCTTCGGAAAGAACACTATTATCAGGATTTGGATTTAAAGACTCCGGACGAGGTGATTTCTTGCCTTTGTGCCAGTCTGGAACAGGCGGGAGTGGTAGATGGGGAATTTCGGGATATTGTTCTGAACCGGGAGCAGATGGCTCCCACATCTTTTGCAAACGCCCTGGCAATTCCTCATGCTTTTCGTGCTTTTGCCACCAAATCCACCATTGCAGTGGCGCAGCTTAGAAATCCCATTCAATGGGGAGCTTTTGAGGTTCGCCTAGTGATGCTGTTTGCCATCAATAAAGCAGATCAGAGGATGATTAAAATATTTTTTGACTGGATTTCTGATATAATCAGCTGTCAGGAGCTTTTGGCTCAGTTAATTCGCGGTTGTGATTACGAGACCTTTATTGAACGGATTATGGAGTGAAGAAAAAGCGTTTACCGTAAAACCAAAAGAGCTGCTAAAAGGATGCTTTCAAAGATTAGTAAAATTTCCTAACAGCAGTGAAATAACATTAAGCCACAAAATTGAATATGTGTCCTATAATAAGGACAACCAAATAAGAAATGCAGCAAGTCAAAAAGACGGGCTGCATTTTCTGGAAAAAAATTAAGGAGGACGAAGGTATGGAAGGCTTGGAAATGATTTGTTTTCAGATTATTTCGAGTGTGGGGACAGCAAGGTCCAGTTACATTGAGGCGATTCAGAAAGCGAAACAAGGCGACTTTCAGGAAGCCAGAGAATGTGTCGCCGCAGGGCAGAAAGAGTTTTTAAAAGGGCATGAAGCTCACTTTTCTCTGCTTCAAAAGGAGGCACAGGGCAATATGGTAGGCGGGTCCCTGATTTTGATTCATGCGGAAGATCAGCTGATGAGCGCAGAGAATTTTAAGATCATTGCAGAAGAGATGATTGCCAGCTATGAGAAGATGGCAGAGCTGGAAAAGAAGTTAGGATAACGAAAAGCCGGATCAGTGGAAAAGTTAAGTTAGTGGAAAAGTTGAATCAACAGAAAAGCTAAGTTAGTGAAAAAGTGCAATCAACAGAAAAGTTAAATTAGTGAAAAAGCAAAGACAGTGAAAAGCAAAAGCAGCAAAAAGGTCAGGATAGAAAATCCGAACCATAAAATTCAATGTATGACGAGGAGGGTTTATTTATGAAACGAGTGTATTTATTTTGCAGTGCAGGAATGTCTACCAGTATGTTGGCAAGCAAAATGCAGGGAGTTGCGAACAGCCACAATCTTCCCATTGAAGTAGAAGCGTTTCCAGACGGAAAGATCGGCCAGATTGTGGCGGAAAAGCATCCGGATGTGATTCTCTTAGGCCCGCAGGTGAAATATCGTTATCAGGAAATCGTCAATCAGTTTGGCTCCACAGGCATTCCCATTCAGGTCATTGACCAGACGGCTTACGGAATGATGGACGGGGAGAAGGTTTTGAAATCAGCTATTAAGCTGATGAAGGGAGCAAAGTAACACGACAAATTTGACAGGGGGTAAATGATATTATGTTACATAAACTAGAAACGGTTCTTATGCCGTTAGCGGAAAAAATTGGAAGGAACAAATACCTGATTGCCATTCGAGATGGTTTTCTTTTGTCAATGCCTTTATTGATTGTAGGTTCCTTCTTTCTTCTGATTGCAAACTTTCCGATTCCCGGCTGGACGGAATTTTGGGCGCGGTTTTTCGGGGATAACTGGGCGAGTTATTTTTCAAAACCAACCGATGCTACGTTTTCCATTATGGCAATACTGGCTGTAATTGGTATTGGTTATTCCTTTGCAGATCAATTAAAAGTAGACCGGCTGTTTGGTGCGGCAATTTCGCTGGTGTGTTGGTTTTTAATTATGCCATATGAGATTCTGTTCCAGGATTCGGTTGTCACGGGGATTCCTTTAGGCTGGGTTGGTTCCAAAGGTATTTTTGTAGGCATCATCTGTGCTTTTGCATCTGTCCATGTATATGCTTGGGTAAACAGTAAAGGCTGGGTTATCAAAATGCCAGATGGCGTTCCTCCCACAGTAGAGAAGTCTTTTGCAGCTTTGATTCCGGCTGGTATGTCTGTGTTGGTATTTTTCATTATCAACTTGATTTTTGCCATGACTCCATACCAGAACGCATTTAATTTTGTGTTTACGATTCTTCAGACACCGCTGTTAAAGCTTGGAAACACCCTGCCAGCCATGGTGATTGCTTATATTTTCCTGCACTTCTTCTGGTTCTTCGGGGTAAACGGCGGTTCCGTGGTGGGAGCGGTATTTAACCCGATTTTACAGACACTGTCTGCGGAGAACCTGGCAGCCCTTCAGTCCGGTCAGGCAATCCCGAATATTATCTGTCAGCAGTTCCAGGATTTGTTTGCTACCTTTGGAGGCGCAGGTTCTACTTTGTCTCTGCTGATTGCCATGCTTTTGTTCTGCCGGTCAAAACGGATTAAAGAGCTTGGAAAACTGGCCTTTATTCCAGGCGTATTTGGTATCAATGAACCGATTATCTTTGGATTGCCGATTCTGTTGAACCCGATGATGCTGATTCCCTTTATGTTGGTTCCCACCATCAACATCATCATATCCTACTTCTGCATGAGTCTGGGCCTTGTACCCCTCTGCAGCGGCGTAGCCATTCCCTGGACCATGCCAGTAATTCTTTCCGGATTTTTGGCCACTGGCTGGCAGGGCGCGATTCTTCAGGGACTGCTTTTAGTGCTGGGCGTGTTCATTTATATGCCATTTATTAAGATGATGGATAAACAGTATTTGGCGGATGAGACCCAAAATAACAGCGGCTCAGATGATGAGGACGATCTGTCTCTGGATGATTTATCTTTTGACGATCTGTAATAAATAAAGAGACCGTAAGAATGTGATAAAAGAACAGCCCTGCGTAAATACTTCAGGAACCGGCTGGTGAAGGCTGGTGGGGAATTTTGCAGGGCTATGGCAAAAATGATGGAAGGATGGGGTAAGTAAATTATGAAAATTGTGATGATTTTTGATCAAATTCAGTCAGGACTTGGCACAAAAGATGATACAATGGTACCATTGACCGGCAAAAAAGAGCCAGTGGGTCCGGCTGTAATGATGCAGCCGTTTCTCAAGGAAATGGACGGTCATGTGATTGCCTGTCTTTGCTGCGGAAATGGAACCTATTTGGCAGACCCCCAGGAAGTAAGCCGGAAGCTTTGTGCCATGGTCAAAAAACTGCAGCCAGATGTGGTGATTTGTGGTCCTGCCTTTAATTTCCTGGATTATGGGGCTATGGCAGCTCGGGTGGCAGATGATATTAATACGACTACTGGAGTAAAAGCTTTTGCAGCAATGTCAGAGGAGAACGTGGACACCATTCAAGCGTTTAAGAATAAAGTGGCGATTGTGAAAACACCGAAAAAAGGCGGACTGGGTCTCAATGACGCATTAAAGAATATCTGCAAAATGGCAAAGGCCATGGCAGAACAAGATCCGGCCCTGGAAAAGCTGAAACAGGAAGTGTGTTATTAAAAAGCGATAGCCAAGGAGGAACGTATTATGTGGGGTATGATTGCAACCTGGAGAATGGCAGCTGAGGGAGTTGCCAAAGGATGTGAGATGTTAAAAGAGAACGGAAATGCCGGGGATGCGGTGGAGACAGCAGTCCGTGAGGTGGAGGATTTCCCCTATTATAAATCTGTAGGTTATGGCGGACTTCCGAATGAGGAGATGGAAGTGGAGCTGGACGCAGCTTTTATGAATGGGGATACCTTTGACGTGGGAGCTGTGGCCGCACTGAAGGACTATGCCAATCCAGTATCCATTGCAAGACGTTTAAGCCGTGAAAAGGTAAACAGTATGTTGGTTGGGGAGGGCGCTGAAAAGTTTGCCCACAAAGAGGGATTTGAGCGCAAAAACATGCTGACTGACCGTGCAAAAGCCCATTACCGGAAGCGGGTAAAGGAAGTAAGCCAAACATTAAAACCATATTCTGGCCATGACACAGTTGGAATGGTGTGTCTGGATTCACAGGGAACCATGACAGCAGCCACATCCACCAGCGGATTGTTTATGAAGAAAAAAGGCAGAGTAGGAGATTCTCCGATTGTGGGTTCTGGTTTTTATGCAGATTCCAGGATTGGCGGCGCAGCGGCTACTGGCCTTGGGGAAGACCTGATGAAGGGATGTATTTCTTATGAGATTGTACGTCTCATGGGGGAAGGGATGCATCCTCAACAAGCCTGCGAGAAGGCTGTGTCTAAACTGGACCGGGAATTGAAAGAACGTCGGGGAGAAGCTGGGGATTTGTCCCTGATTGCCATGAACCATAAGGGAGAATGGGGTGTGGCCACAAATATAGAAGGTTTTTCCATTGCTGTCTGCACAGAGAAACTGGATACCACCGTATATCTGGTGACACGTCAGGAAGACGGGCGCTGCACTTTGGAGGTGGCGTCGGATGAGTGGATGGAGAACTACATGAAGACCAGGATGGCGCCAATCGAAGAATAAGGATTCGTTCAAAGGACAGGGGAGTTTTATGGAAGATAGAATTCTAAAAGAGATCGAAGCTTTAAAAGAGTCCATGATAGATGGAATTTTAGAGTTGGTGAGGATTGACAGTGTAAAGGATACAGCCCAGGAGGGAGCGCCTTTTGGCCGTGGGGTTCGGACTGCTCTTGACACGGCTTTGGACATCAGCAGACGACTTGGTTTTTCCACACGGAATCTTGACAACTATATTGGCTATGCAGAATATGGGCAGGGCGCAGATTATATCTGCGCCATCGGCCATGTGGACGTTGTGCCTGTGGGAGACGGCTGGAAACAGCCGCCTTTTAGCGGGTATGTGGAAAACGGCACCATTTACAGCAGGGGTATCCTGGATAATAAGGGTCCGATTATGGCTTGTCTGTATGGACTCTATGCCTTAAAACGGCTGGGATTTGAGCCAAAACATCAGATTCGCATTATTTTTGGATGCGATGAAGAATCTGGTTTTGGAGATTTGAAATACTATTTAGAAAAGGAAAAGCCTCCTGTTTATGGATTTACCCCGGACTGTAAATTTCCAGTGGTTTATGCGGAACGCGGACGGGCAGTTGTGCGGATAAATGGGTGGAAGGACGGGGAAGAAAACGGCCGTCTGGATGATTTCTTTGGATTTGTCACACAATATTTTATTGGGGCTAAAAACAATGGGGACCGCCTGGGCATTGATTTTGTCCATCCGGAATACGGAGTCATGGAGATGCGAAATTACAAGCTGTTCATGGAAGGAGAAATTCCTTGCTTTGAGGCTTCATTAAGCTATCCCAGCGGACACGAAATCGGAGAGATTCTGGAAAAAATCCAGGAAAAGGCAGGAAATCTTCCAGTAACTTTGGTTCACAATTACAATCCGGTGGTGTTTCAAAAAGAAAGTCCCATGATGGATGTGATGAAGCGCAGCTATGAGAAGGTAACAGGACAAGACGGGACTCCTGTCACTACGACTGGCGGGACATACGCAAAAGCAATGCCAGGGATTGTTCCTTTTGGTCCCAGCTTTCCGGGACAAAAAGGGATTGGACATAATCCAAACGAGTGGATGACAATCGAAGATCTGGTGACAAATGCAAAGATTTATGCCCTTGCTTTGTACCATTTGGGAATGCTTTCTTAGAAAGCAATAAAAAAGAACCAGAGGAGAACAACAGGAAAGGACCGGTGAAGGATGAACAGAAACTATGTGGCAGAGATATGCTGTGGCAGCTTTTATGATGCAAAGCAGGCAGCTCTTGGCGGGGCAGAAAGAATTGAATTAAACAGCGGGCTGATGCTTGGCGGATTGACCCCTACCATCTCAACCCTTTGTCTGGTAAAGGAGCAGTTTCCAAAGTTAAAGGTAGTTGCCATGGTGCGTCCCAGGGGCGCTGGGTTTTGTTATACGGAGGAAGATTTTCTGGTCATGGAACGAGAATGCCAAAATCTTTTGGAGCATGGGGCAGATGGCATTGCCTTTGGCTGTCTGAAAGAGGATGCATCTTTAGACCAGGAGAAGAATCAGAAACTGATAAAAATCATCAAAAGTTTTCATAAAGAAGCAGTGTTTCACCGTGCCTTTGACTGTTCGAAAGATCCTTGGGGGACCATGGAGCAGCTGATTCACTTAGGAGTGGACCGTGTGCTGACCAGTGGGTTAAAGGCAACCGCGCTAGAAGGGGCGGAGCTGATTGGGGAGCTTCAGAAACGTTTTGGCGATCAGATTGAAATTCTGGCAGGAAGCGGGGTTAATGTAGTGAATGCCTGTGAACTGATGGAAAAGACAGGGATTTATCAGGTTCACAGTTCTTGTAAAGCATGGAACACGGATCTTACCACAGTTGGAGAAAGTGTATCCTATAGCATTGCCTCCGGAGAGCGGGAACGCCAGTATGATGTGGTATCAAAAGATTTGGTACAGGGGCTGGTGGAGAAAGTGGCAGTTTTTGGCAGAAAATAGAAATGATTGTAAATGATTGTTTTTGAAGGAGATTTTGAGATGTTAGCAAGATGGAAGCATCATGTTGTGGTAAGACGGCTTATAACTCTTGGAGCTGTCTTTGCCTCGGCGTTTCTTCAGGCATATGCCATTCAGGTTTTTGTACGTCCAGCCAACCTTCTTTCCGGCGGATTTACCGGAGTGGCAATTTTGTTTGACGCCATAGCAGGGGTATATGGCAGAAGCTTTTCCATATCATTGGGAATGCTGGTGCTAAATATACCAGTTGCCCTTCTCTGTTGCAAGAGCATCAGTACATGGTTTACCTTCTTTTCCCTGCTGCAGGTATTTCTTGCCAGCTTCTTTCTGGAGGTTTTTCATTTCAGCCCAATGTTTGATGATTTGATGCTGAATGTGGTTTTCGGCGGTTTTGCATATGGAATGTGTATTGTTGTGGCTTTGCGGGGAAATGCCTCCACTGGCGGCACAGATTTTATCGCTCTTTTTGTCTCCAACAAGACAGGGCGTTCCATATGGGAATATGTGTTTGTGGGAAATGTAATGATACTCTGCATTTTTGGATATATTTCTGGCTGGCAGTATGCAGGTTATTCCATTATTTTCCAGTTTGTTTCTACCAAGACCATCTCAGCTTTCCATCACCGGTATGAGCGGGTGACGCTTCAGGTGACGACAACAAAGGCAGAAGAAGTAATCCAGGAGTATGTCAGCAAATATCGTCATGGTATTTCCTGTGTGGAGGCCATGGGTGGTTACAGCAAGAAAAAAATGTACCTGCTTCATACCGTTGTATCGTCCTATGAGGCGGCGGAAATTGTAAGACTGATGCATTCAAAAGACCCAAATATTATTGTAAACATATTGAAAACGGAAAACTTTTTTGGCGGTTTTTATCAGGCGCCGCTTGATTAAATCCTGGAACGACAAAGGAGAGACGAAATGAAAACATTTGAATATACCATTACGGACACAATGGGGATTCACGCCCGTCCGGCAGGTATGTTGGTGCAGGAGATCAGGAAATATAAGTCCAGAATTACATTGTCGGCAAAGGGAAGATCTACAGACGGAAGAAAATTAATGGTAATTATGGGCATGGGGATAAAACAGGGGGATACGGTTATGGTTTCTGCGGAAGGGGAAGACGAAGAAGAGGCCATTGCCGCATTGGAGCGGTTTTTTTCTTTAAATCTCTGATTTTACGTTGCTCTTTTGGAAAAAATATATTATGATTAAGTCATAATATATTTTTTCCATTGGAGGAGGAATTATGAAGCGGTTATTGGCGATTGGAGAAGCATTGATTGATTTTATCCCTTCAGAGTCCGGGAAGGAGATGAAGAACGTATCTGCTTTTGCGCCGGCAGTAGGAGGAGCGCCGGCCAATGTGTGCGGGGCTTATGTAAAGCTGGGAGGAGAAGCATCCATGATTACTCAGCTTGGCGCAGACCCTTTTGGAGATAAGATTGCAGATGAGTTTGCTGCCTGCGGAATTGGCTGCGAATACATAAAAAGGACAACCACTGCAAACACCTCTTTAGCATTTGTGGCATTAAAAGAGGATGGGGACCGGGAATTTTCTTTTTACCGGAAACCAGGAGCAGATATGTTGATGGAGAAGTCAGATATTCAGAAAGAGTGGTTTTCCGATATATTCGGGCTGCATTTTTGTTCTGTGTCCCTGGGGGATTTTCCAATGAAAGAAGCTCACAGACAGGCAGTTCAGTATGCTTCCCAGGCAGGGGCGCTGGTCAGTTTTGACCCCAATTTACGGTTTGCCTTATGGGAAGATTTGGATGTTTTGAAAAAAGTAGTCCGTGAGTTTGCACCTATGGCTCATGTTCTGAAAATTTCGGATGAGGAACTGGAATTTATTACCGGATGTACCGATATAAAGGACGCCATACCACAGCTTTTAACAGGTAACACTCAGTTGGTGATTTATACAAAAGGCTCAGAGGGGGCAGAGTGTTATACCCGTCATGCCCATGGATTTGCCCAGGGAATGAAAGTGAAAGCTGTAGATACAACTGGAGCTGGTGATGGGTTTATCGGTTCTCTCCTTTACTGTCTCTCAGCAGACGGCATAACCCCTTCTGGTCTGGATGCTTTGACAAAGGAACAGATGGAGCGTTATCTGACGTTTGCCAATAAGTTTTGCGGTAAGAGTGTAATGGGCCATGGCGCCATTGCATCTTATCCTACAATGGAAGAAATGAAAGAAAATTAATCAATGAATAATTCAGGGCCGTTGATGATAAATTGATATTTATCTGCGGCCCTTAAGGCGTTATCCGATATTTGATAACAGCCAAAATAAGAATCGTTTGTTATATTGACCCATTCTCTATGAAAATAGTGGTAATATAGAGTGCAATATTCGACAATAAAAGCTGGGGGGCGGCTATCATCAGAAATTAGAGATGACAGATATGGAGCAATATTGTTTAAAGGAGCTAATATCAACAATACTCTGATTATCTTTGAATACTTTATATTTTGCGCTATTAAATCCATGACATTACCAACCCGACAATAAGATGATTTATAGAGTGGAATACGGTTCTCGGTATTATTTTTAGGAGTCTTTTTGTGAGATTTTTTGCTAAAATAATATAAAAAAAGGAGGAATAGTATGAAAGAGGATAATTGTATCTTTTGCAAGATTGCAAATGGCGAGATTCCCTCTGCAACTGTTTATGAGGATGAGGACTTTCGGGTAATTCTTGATATGGGACCAGCGTCAAAAGGTCATGGGCTTATTTTGCCAAAACACCATTTTAAAGATCTCTGTGAAGCAGATGAGAAAGTGGCAGCAAAACTGTTTCCTTTGGCAGGAAAGATTGGACACGCCATGAAAACAGGTCTTGGAGCCAGTGGATTTAATGTGGTGCAAAACAACGGCGCCAGCGCAGGACAAACGGTATTTCATCTCCATGTGCATGTTATTCCGCGCTATGAGGGAGGTCCGGTAATGGTAAGCTGGACACCAGGCAAAGAGGATGGAAAAGAGCTGGAAAGAACAGCTGAGATCATTAAAGACGCATTGCACATGCAGAATGGAGACGATATAACGTGAATAACTATTCAGAAGAAGAGCAATTCGGCGCCTTTTTCAAAAGATATATGCCATTGGTGCGGATTGTTGCAAAGAACAAAGATATTCCAGTAGATGAGATTGATGATTTTGTTCAAGATACATTTGCTGCATATTTCTTTCATTATCCAATCGACTGGCCGGAAGGTCAAGTAAAAGCGACATTATCAAAAATTGTAAGAAATCTTTGCGTGGATTATTACAGAAAACAGGAGGCACGTCCTGTAACTTATTACGATCCTGCAACCATTCAGGAATTGATTTGCTGGCGTAGTCAAAAATATGGACGTGATAATCTAAGCATTTTCCTGGAACACCAGGAACTGGAAGAAGTGATACATGCCCTTTCGGAAATGAGAGAGGACTGGGTACAGGTGATCATGCTGAATATTATCGAAGGCAGGCCAATGTCTGAGGTAAGTGAAATCCTAGATATTAGCTCAGATGCGTGCAGGGCAAGACTGTCAAGAGGAAGAAAACACTTGAGAAAAGTCCTAAGTCCAGAAGAACCAGAGAAATATCGTCCCTGTGGAAGGAGTAAAGCCTCTTTTTGATGCTTGACAGAGAGGCCGGGGCCAGAAGCATAACCAAAATTTATTTTTGTTCTGTTTTGTAAAAGAGGCCCAAATATGCCTGAATCAGCAGGGGAAATCAGGTTCATTTGGGCCAGATTTGTCAAAAACCGTCGGGGATTTCTGTGCCGGTTTTAAAATTAGGTTTCTGCATAGCTGGCAATCAGATGGATGACTGTAGAAACCGCATCTTTCAGGGTACTTTGTTCCATCGCTGTAATATAATTTTGACGGTTTTGATAAGTGGTTTCAATGGCGTCAAAAAGGGAGTCATCGGTCAGCTGTTCTTCTTCCAAAACTGTGGAAAAGCCTTGCTTTTCAAAGGAGCGGGCATTGAGAATCTGATCTCCACGGCTGGCGGAAGCAGAGAGGGGAATCAGCACATTGGGCTTTCTCAAAGCGAGAATCTCACAAATGGAGTTGGCTCCTGCACGGGATAAGATCAGATCAGCGGCAGCAAACAGGTGGCGCAGAGGAGTATCCACATATTCATATTGTACATATCCGTTTTTTCCGATCAGGCTTTCATCCAGATTGCCCTTTCCGCAGATATGTATGATTTGATATGTTTTCAGAAGCTTAGGAAGAGCATTTCGCACAGCCCGGTTGACAGCAACCGACCCAAGGCTGCCGCCGATGACTAGGATCACAGGTCGGCTTGCAGAAAGGCCGGAATAATTGAGACCAGTAAGGCGATCTCCTTCCAACAGCTCTTTCCGAATAGGAGAACCAGTGAGAACGGCTTTTTCGGCAGGAAGGTAGGGCAAGGTTTCCGGAAAATTGCAGCATACTTTAGATGCAGATGGAATACAAATCTTGTTGGCCAATCCCGGCGTCATATCAGATTCATGGATAATGGTTGGGATTTTGTAATGCTTGGCTGCCAGAACTACAGGAACAGAAACAAATCCACCTTTGGAAAACACAACGTCCGGGCGGTATTTTCGAATTAGGCGCAATGCCTGCCCACAGCCTTTTAATACACGAAACGGATCTGAAAAGTTTTTCAGATCAAAATAACGGCGGAGTTTGCCGGAAGAAATGCCATCATAGGCAATACCGGCTCCTTCTACAAGTTTTCGTTCTATACCATTATAAGAACCGATGTAGTGAATTTCATAGCCGCGTTCCTTGAGAGAAGGAAGAAGGGCCAAATTGGGGGTAACATGTCCGGCAGTTCCACCGCCGGTCAGGACGATTTTTTTCATAAAAAGAAGCCTCCATTTGTATTGGATTTCGATTCTGCTGAAGAATCCGTTTATTTATTATAGTAACCATAACCGTAAAAAAGTCAACCCTCAATTCAGATAGAAAGTAAAGGAAGTTTTGGGGGAAAATGGAGAGGAAGATTGTGAAAGATTTATATCAAGAAAACGAAGCCTCCACATGCCCCTCGTTCCAAAGGGGCGATGACATGGATGAAAAGAGCCTGCTTTGGGATATGGAAGAGGCAGAACGGTTATGGGAGGAGGAAAAAGCAGCACATCCGGAAGTAGCAGAAGCAATGGAAAAAAGCGCAGAAGAACAGTTTGAAAAGCTGATGAAGCGCATTCGGGCGGAAGAGGAAAGAATGGAAGAAAACCGGATTCAAACAGAAAGATGTTCACAAACAACATTAGAAATCCAGATGGAAGTGCAACAAAAACAAAGAAAGCAGAGAATCTGGCAAAAATGGAGTCGCGGAAATATAAAAAAGGTGGCAATCATAGGGGTGGTGATAGGGGCGCTGCTGGGAAGAGAAGCAATTCACTCGGTGGCGAAAAATGGATATAAATTTATGGTATACCCAAAAGATGGGAAGGAAAATGTACAGATTCGATATAATACAAATATAGGATATAATGATGATAAATTAGAAGCTACTTATGATTGGATTGCTGAGCAACTGGATATTCCAGTTATGATGACATTTTATATGCCTGAGGAGATGTATTTTTTAGAACTTGAGAAACATGAAACATATGCTGTTATTAAATTTGATTATAAAGGAAAAAGAATATTTCTAAGACAAAGTAAATTATTAAACGCGAATACTATATCATATGTTATTTCTGATAGAAAGACTTATCATGAAGTACGTAATGATTGGATTAATAAAGATTTGAAAGTGGAAGAAAATCAATTGGAGAACGGAGTTATAGAATATAGTGTGGTTATTAATAATGATGTAGGTGTTTATTATCTTGCAGGAGTTATGGAAAAAGAAGAGTTTGATAGAATATCTGAAAATCTGGTTTATCGTTAAACAGTTTTAGGAGGATAAATAGATGAAAGACTTATTAAAAAAATGTATGGTGATTTGTACTGTGATGATTATGACTTTATCATTTACCGCAACAGCATATGCACAAGCAAATGATATGGTTGTAAGAACTTATAAAAGTGAAAATTTGGTAGGATTAGAGGCGTCACCTAGAGGGGAATTAATTTCGACAATTATACTCGAATTATCTACAGAAGGATCTCGTACAGTAGGGATTAATTCAGAGATTTTATGCCATGAGGAAATGGATACCATAAAAATGACTGTAAAATTACAGAAAAAAGGAAGCAATAGCTGGTCAACAGTGAATACACAAACTTTTGAATGGAAAAAGGCGGATTTTCCTAATAGAGATTTATCTTCTGCTGCTGCAGAATATAGAGTAGGTGCGTTAGCTGCTGGTGAATATAGGCTTTCTGCCAGTTATGTAGTATACAATTTGGACAGAAGTATGCATGAGTCAAAGAGTATCACTACTGTCTCCAAAACTATAAACTAAATTTTGTAATATTCAACATAGCATCAAATCAAAGTTGTAATGTTTCTTGTTTCATAATGGTTTCCATGTTTAAGAGATAAATCATTTTTCGATACAAAACAGAATCACGACTTCCAGCTTTTGGAAAATACAAAACAAACCTATATTCTATAATTCATACCTATAATTGGACATCTTATTTATACGGACTAAAATAATAAAGCCCAAATAAGAATGAAAAGACTTATGAGACATGCATGATATGCCTGAATCATAAGTCTTTTTAATATATCGGCAACATAATTATTATTTTTCTGTTGTATAAAAGAGGATTTAGAACAACATAATTTGGACAAGTATGAAGTGGAAAAAGGTTTTCGGTTGATGAAGAAGGTAATAAGATAATAGGCAGTCTTGTGGAACAAATGGTAAAAAGGAAGAGAATAGTGATTTATATTAAGAAGATAAAAAGTGAAAATATCACTTATAATATAGAATTAATCCATATATAATCTAATATAGTGTTGACAAAAGTGAAAAATTCATATATTATACTTATCCAATATAGGAGGTGGCATAAGTTGCTTATTCGATTTAATATAAAAAATTTTCTATCATTTGCAGATAGGGAAGATGGAAAATCAGAAGAGTTTTCTATGATTGCCGGAAAAGTAAGAAGTAAAAAAGAACATGTATATGAGGATGAAAAAATTAAACTTCTAAAATTTGCTGCGGTTTATGGAGCAAATGCTTCTGGTAAATCTAATTTGGTAAAAGCATTAGATTTCATGCAAAGAATTGTTGTGTCAGGTTTGCCAGAAGGACATACGGATAGGTATTGTAAAGTTGCAGCAGAATGTAGGGATAAGGAAAGCTACTTTGAGTTAGAAATCTTATTAAATGATAAATACTATGCCTATGGGTTTGAAGTGATTTTAAATCAAAGCAGATTCACGTCAGAATGGTTAGTGGAGCTAACATCAGACAACAAGGAAAAATTAATTTTTAGCCGTGATATTATCAAAGGAACGTATGAGTTTGGAGGAGAGGTAAAAACAAAAGGGTTGATAGAAAAACTGAATGTCTATGCTGAGGATATTCAGCAGGATAATAGTGTGTTATTGCTATCTATAATGAATCAGAATAAGAAAACTTTATATCAGCAGTTTGAACAGGCAGCTATATTCCAGGATGTTTATATGTGGATAAGGCATAATTTAGATATTAATTATCCAGATAGACCTATTTCTGATTATTCTTACTTAGCGGAAACAGAAAATGTAGAAGAAATATGTAGAATTATAGCAGCTTTTGGAACTGGTATTACAGATTTTCAAATGGTAGAAGTTCCTGTTGAAAAGGTATTAGGACATTTACCTAAAAGGATACAAGAGGAATTGCTGGCTGATATTGAAAAGAAAACGGTAGATATGAAGAGAGATGCTGATGTAGATGGAATGGGAATCATTATGCGGAGCAATAGAGACTTTTTTATTCTCAATATAGAGAAAGAAGAAAATATTATTTGCAAGACGATTAAGTTTTCTCATGGAGAAAAAAATATTTTATTTGAATTATCAGAAGAGTCTGATGGTACGGTAAGGCTTTTAGATTTATTAGAAGTGCTATTATCTGGAAAAGGTAAGACCTATGTCATAGATGAATTAGATAGATGCCTGCATCCTAGCCTGACTTATAAATTTGTTGAAACATTTTTAGAATTGGTTGCTCAGAAAAATATTCAACTAATAGTAACAACCCATGAATCACGTTTATTAGATTTTGATTTGTTGCGCCGCGATGAAATATGGTTTGTAAACAAAAGAAAATCAGGGGAAAGTGATCTCTATTCCTTAGAGGAATACAATACGAGATTTGATCAGAAAATTGATAAAGCTTATTTGGAAGGGCGTTATGGAGGGGTTCCTGTTTTCAATACTGTATTTCCGATTAGAGAGGTATAGTGATGAGGGAAAAAAGGACATTTGCGGAGCGAACGCGAGTATTCACATCGGATAAAACTTTAAGAAAATATTTTCTCGTTTATGAAGGTTCTGCCACAGAAGCAATATACTTTGATGCAGTTGCTTCTATGCGTGATACGATTGAGATTAGTCCATTAATTAAGCTTATTCCTATTATTAGAAGTTATAGTGAAGATGGATGGAGTAATCCGAAAAAAATCTTAGATCGTGTAATTGAAAATTTAGAAGAGAGCAGAACAAATCATATTACCTATGAAACTTTACTAAATCGTATCATGGATTATTTTTACGAAATAAAGATAATATCTACTAGTAAAGTACAGGCGAAAAGCATTTGGAAGGCAATGTGTAGAATCTGCGAAGAAAAATGCTTGAAAAGACTTGATTTATATGTTGATGACATAGAAACAAACTGTAGTCTGATTTTAAAAACATTACAAGAAGAGTATGAACTGGGTCACGTAATTTCAGATATTTCAAATATTATAAAAGAAGCAATTTGGTGAAATGTCAAGAGGAAAATAAAAAAGATTTTCTGGAAGAAGGGTAACTTTAATAGACCT
>QXWR01000249.1 GCA_009911065.1 Clostridiaceae bacterium
ATGAAAGAAGGAATAAAGTAGTCATAATGTTGGGCGACACATCTACAAGTAATATTGCCTCCTTTAGAAAAAGTGTTATAGACTCTCCCAATTTAATTTTTGAGAAATCAGAAGAAATGTTTTTTGAATAAAGAGCAAGCCGCCGGAACTCCATAGATTCCCGGCGGCTTTTATATATAGGAATGGCATCAGTGCCATTTAAGAGTTTGCAAAGAATTACTATCTTTGCAAATATTTGGTTTTCTACCCATTTAACTCGTACATTTCTATTCCTTCCCTTCTTTCTGCTCTTGCATCTGCTGGTAATATTCATAAAAGGGCTGGTATCTGTCCCGTTCCTTGGCAGCATCCACCCACAAATAACACATGAGGCAGGCAAACAAGAGGGAGATAACGGCACAAAGAATGGAGTAGAACGAAACCCGTTTATCCACATAGCCGCCATTTTTCATTCTGTTCCCCAGCCGTTCAAATTCCGCCAATACGCTTTTTAGGCGATTTTCGGCACTTTCAAGGCTTCCTCTATCTACTTCTACCTTTTTGGCTGTTGCGTCCTCTATGCGCTTCGTATAGG
>QXWR01000250.1 GCA_009911065.1 Clostridiaceae bacterium
GCACTCCCTGCTCATTTGTCCACAGCCCTAAGATTATCGGAGGGGACTTTCGAGGAATCAACTGCAGAGATGGGTGAGATAACAAATGTAACCGAGTATCAGGCTCTTGCCAAGGAAAAATTGCCCAAAATGGCGTACGACTACTATGCTTCCGGTGCAGAGGACCAATGGACTCTGGCTGAGAACAGAAATGCATTTTCCCGGATTCTGTTTAGGCCCCGGATTCTAATTGATGTGAGCAAGATCGACATGACTACCACTGTGTTGGGCTTCAAGATTTCTATGCCTATCATGATTGCCCCAACTGCTTTTCAGAAAATGGCTCACCCTGAGGGAGAGTATGCAACAGCTAGAGCTGCATCAGCAGCTGGAACTATCATGACATTGTCATCATGGGCTACTTCCAGTGTTGAAGAAGTGGCTTCCACAGGACCTGGCCTTCGATTCTTCCAGCTTTATGTGTACAAGGACAGGAATGTTGTGGCTCAGCTTGTGAGGAGAGCTGAAAGGGCAGGTTTCAAGGCCATTGCACTTACTGTGGATACCCCAATATTGGGCCGCCGAGAAGCTG
>QXWR01000251.1 GCA_009911065.1 Clostridiaceae bacterium
GTTGAAGCACAAAATAAGTGTAGTCAATTCATATACATTTCACCATTTCCAGAACACATTGGATCCACACTCGTACTTGCCCTTCCCTTCACACTCCACCTCTAGATCTTCACTAAGGAATGGAACTTTCTTTTGCTTGGCAAGATCTTGGCAGCCGGTGAAGTTCTCAGGGAACTTGCACGTGCCGAACTGAACGGTGTAAGCCCGTGCGAAGTTTGCGCCGCTGGTGGCGAGCCTCTTCTTGTCATTCAATTCCTTGTTAGCCTTGCTCTTCTCCAAGTATTGATCAATGATGCCGGCGTTGGCGTTGGAGGAGGAGACGGCGGCGGTGAAGAGGGCTGCTCCGAGGCCAAGAAGGGCAGCTCTTCTTCCTGATTCGCTACCCTGCTGGGCCCTGATGACAGGCATTCTCTGAGCCGGCATCGCGACCGACGACGGCAGAGAGCCGGCTCTGGAGCTGAGCTCGGCGCCGGAAACGGCGTAGTTGCAAGCCAAAACACTAGAATTCATGGCTGCCATTCGGAGGGAGCAGAGAGAGAGAGAGAGAGAGAGGTTAGAGGTGGGAAG
>QXWR01000252.1 GCA_009911065.1 Clostridiaceae bacterium
TTTATGGTCAAAACACTTTAAAATTAAATTCACTTGTGAAGATGCAATTGGAGATAAGTTTGTGATGGAATGAAGGAAATACATGAAAAGAAAGTGCGGAAGAAATCAAAATTAAGCAGTGAGGTCTGCCTCCTTGTGAGTCTCGATGACGACGTCGGAGGTGGGGTAGGCGACGCAGGTCAGCACCCAGCCCTCCTGGACTTGCTCGTCATCGAGGAAGCTGCCGTCGGACTGGTCGACGCTGCCGCTGACGACCTTGCCGGCGCAGGAGGAGCAAGCGCCGGCGCGGCACGAGTAGGGCACCTCGAGGCCCTTCTCCTCCGCCTGATCGACGATGTAGACGTCGTCGGGGCACTCGAACTCCGACTCTCCTTCAGGAGTGATGAGCTTCACCTTGTAGGTGGCCATGCACTTGACTCCGCCGCGGCCGCTGCCGGATTTGAGGCCGAAGAGCTTCAGCTGGGGGAAGGACCGGAGGCTGCTGCTGCTGCTGCTGCTGACCATCGGCTTCTGGGGTAGGACGGCTCTCAGCATTGTGCTCTGAAGGCTCGCCATTGCTACTAAA
>QXWR01000253.1 GCA_009911065.1 Clostridiaceae bacterium
TTTCTTTGCTACTACAATTAATATATAATCCTCTTCTTCTTCTTTAGTTTTTTATCCAACATTTAGCTTAAATCCTTATCATCATCATGGGTGTGGTGACCTACGAATACGAAGTCGTTTCGACACTCCCGCCGAGCAGATTGTTCAAGGCATTCCTCCTCGACTCCGACAACTTCATCCCCAAGGTCATCCCCGGCGCCTTCAAGAGCATCGAAACCATCGAAGGCAGCGGCGGACCCGGCACCGTCAAGCTCATCACCTTCGGCGAAGGGAGCCAATACAAGACTGCGAAGCACCGTGTGGATGAAGTGGACGAGGCCAACTACACATACAAATACAGCGTGATCGAGGGCGATGCTTTGGGCGACGAGATCGAGTCGATCTCGTACGTCGTGAAGATCGCCCCCGGTCCCGACGGGGGCTCGGTCGTGAAGACCGTGAGCACGTACCATACCAAGACGGAGCACCACAGCATCACGGAGGAGAAGATCAAGGAAGGCAAAGAGAAGGCCAAGGCCATCTTCCACGCTGTTGAGGCTCACCTCCATGCCAACCCCCATGAA
>QXWR01000254.1 GCA_009911065.1 Clostridiaceae bacterium
TGAAGTTGGATTGACTAGTCTGCAGAGTGGAATGGACAACGTCAGGAATCCGGTGGGGAATCCCATCGCCGGCATCGATCCCGATGAAATCGTCGACACGCGTCCTTACACCAATCTTCTCTCTCAGTACATCACTGCTAATTCGCGTGGAAATCCTGCTTTCACCAACTTGCCTAGGAAGTGGAATGTGTGTGTGATTGGATCGCATGATCTGTACGAGCACCCACACATCAATGATCTTGCATACATGCCTGCAACCAAGGGATCCGCAAGGTACTCCTTGACTTTGTCGGCTTGGGGGAAAGAATAGTCAGTTTCGACAGCAATAGCCAAGGCGTTTTTGTAGGCATTGATAAACATATGAGGTGCAGCAGCAAGTGTTGGGTATGAGATGGCAAGGGCCAGTGATGTAACCATGGAAACACCAAGGGCAAACTTCTCAACAAGGTCATCTTCGGTCAAATCAAGCACCTCTGGGCTGAAAGTAGACCCATTGTCATAAACAGTTGTAACAACAAGACCATATGAGAAAGGTCTGATGCCAAGTTTTGATAGCAAGG
>QXWR01000255.1 GCA_009911065.1 Clostridiaceae bacterium
AGGTTCCCCGGGAACCGCCGCCCGTCCTCCGAGCCGCTGCCGGAGCGGACGAACTTCCCATAGTTGGGGCTCTGGTCACGGTGGGATGCGATTTTCTTATAGGGCTTGCCCTGCTCAAACTGCGGGTTGTAGAGGGGGAGCCTTTGATAGAACACCAAAATATTCTCCGTCTTTTTCAGCGGGGCGCGGCGTGCGTTCAAAAATCCCGTACAGCGGCTCTTATACCACACCCATTCATAGCGGAGCATGGAGAGGTTGGACGCGCCGAGGATTTTGTCATAGGGGCACTGTGCGAAGAACAGCACCGCCCCGGAGGGCTTGACCGCCCAGCGCACCGCCTCCCACAGCTCCGGGAGCGGCAGGGGCACGTCCCAGTAGTTGCGGGTCGTGCCGTAGGGCGGGTCGGTCAGAAGCATATCAACCGAGTGCTCCGGCAGGGAGCGCAGGCCCGCGATGCCGTCCATGAGGTAGAGCCCGGAGGGTTCCGGTTTAAGGTTTGGGACATTTTGTCCCAAAGCCGGGCTATCTGCCATCCCGTCCCTCCTTTCCCTTTGCCGGGG
>QXWR01000256.1 GCA_009911065.1 Clostridiaceae bacterium
ATTTCCGGTTCTTTTATCTGCCTTTCAAGAACCTCCTCCAATTTCCAGTACTCTTTCTGGTTCTTCTGACAATATTCCATAAAATAATTTCCCCGAATATCGCTCCACAAATCACTTTCAAAGGTAAGAGGAAGAAGATTTGAAAATCCAGATTGGTGCAGATTCTCCACAATAGACTCCAGATGCTTTTCCATCACTGCAATTATAATCAATACATTTCCTGGCAAAATCTTCCTGGCCTGTTCCAGAGAAATCACCGGCTTTCCAAGTACCTCTGTGGGATTTTCCCCTGTTCCGGATACCAGAAAATACGAAATATTCAGATCATAAGGTTTTCCCATAAGACAAACCGCTGCTTCAACTGCTACCAGTCTTGCCCCAAAGATCACTGCTTGTTCTGCCTTACACAAATCCTTTACTGTATCTTCTGCATAGTACTGCATACATGATTCCACAACTCTTTCCCCCTTTCCCATTTCAATTTCCCATTTGAAATTTCTTGTTTTAGGATACTATTTCATTCTATTTCCAAGCCGAAAACTTTTCCTGCCTATATCCA
>QXWR01000257.1 GCA_009911065.1 Clostridiaceae bacterium
GGGAGAAGCAAAATAAAACAGAAGAGCTGAATGTCGAGCTGAATGATATTAATTCTTCAGCTCCATAAGCTGGGTTGATCAGCATAGCAACAAGGCCTGCCACTGTTTTGCTCATGATTCAATTGGTTATGAACAATGATACACTTTAAAGGGGTATTCTCGCCTATTGTGTAGGGAACCTGCATATAGCAAAGCAAAGGTGATATTTTTAAAAACTCTTTCTGTATCATGATCATGCTGAGATTTCTTTGAGACATGTACACACACTTGTTAAACTTTAGTTTTGTAAATAGATTTTTGAGTCTGCATTCTTTAAGGGAAGAAACCTATGGGTCACTGATGAAATTCTGTTATATGTCAAGCATTATGTCTTACCTAATTTCTTTAGAAGTCTGAGAAACTGGGAAAATAGGTACAGAATTCACCATAAGCTACTTTTCTTATCTTTTTACAGTAAAAATGACTATGTCTTTGGGCATTGCTGCTATATTTGGCAAAGCCATGTCAATTTTAATACCTGTTTACTTGGGTTTTTTTTTTAAAAAACGAAAAATAAAC
>QXWR01000025.1 GCA_009911065.1 Clostridiaceae bacterium
TTTATAACGATCAGATAACTTGCTGATGCTGGTGCAGGCAATCTGCTGATCCCCAACGCGCAACATCAAAATCAGGTGCATCTAATCTGCATGGAGCTGGTGCGTCTAATTTGCAGGACAACAATACAGACATCGCAGAAAATAATGTGCCTGTCCTTATATCGGGGATAAGGGCAGGTCGTACAGTCATATTTCTTTTTATCGCTCACGGTCATCGCCGTTCCTTTGCTTCGGGGCAGGGGGATTGTTGTAGGGCATATGGCTCTCGGTCTGGTATCGCTCATTCAGCTTTTCCCGTGCCGCCGACAGCTCGTTGCAGTAATATCCCCAGAAATAATTGTCGCCGCCCTTGCAGTACCAACACACATAGGGGTTGGGGGCTTTGGGGTTATGCCCGATGACAAGCTCCGTACTCCCGATAGTACAGCCCTCTATGATTTCATAACCGCCATTGGAGCGTTTTTCTTCCTCCATAATCAGACCTCCGTTCAATCGCTTTTTGCATACTTACGGTATGCCTTTTCTCTTCTGGCTCTGAGCTTCTGCATCCGCAGGCTCCCAAGCAGTTCGGGGTGCTTCTCCTGCAATTTGCGGCGTGTCCTGCCTACGCTCTCAAAGCTCGGCAAGCCCAGATGTCGGTACTGTGACATGACCTCGGCAAAGGGCATTGCCCCCGTGCCTTTCAGACAGGCGTTGCAGACCGCAAGATAGAGGGTCATGTCATCGTTTCTGGCTTCCTCGTCCTTTTCCAGAATGGCTCTGACCTTTCCCTCGATGGTTTTCAGATTGTGCATAGCGTACCTCCATATATAAGGAAAAGGGGCGGCATTTTTCAGCCGCCCCCGTTCCTAAAGTTTCATGGGTTACTTATTCTTCCTGTGGCGGATATTCAGCCACAATGCCGCACCGCCGATAAATACCACAAGCACAATGGCGATAATGGTTTTAGCATCCACTCTCATAAAACCTCCTTTCCGATTTCAGACTGTGGTTTGGTTATCAGTCCTCTTTTTTCTTCTTTCCCTTAATGCCAAGGAAGCCAAAAACGCCTGCACCGATGGTAAGTGCAGTCGCAAGGCTCACCCAGAGGGCGGCGTTGAAGTCATCGCCTGTTTTCGGGGTGTCCCTCAGCTCGTTGTGCATCTGGACGATGGTGGTCGCCCCTACTTGCACGGTTGCCTGCTTGTCGGCGGGCAGGATATAGCCTGCGGAAGCCTTGTCGTTCACCTCGGAAACGGTGTACTCGCCAATCCGCAGGTTTTCAATGAGGATTTCGCCGTTCCTGTCGGTGGTAAAGGTCTGGTCGTAGTTCACGCCCGTAACACGGAAAGAGAAGCCCTCCACCTTGCCGTCCGAAGATGTCTTGACGATTTTAAGGCTGCCTTTCTGGGCGGTGTTGATGAAGCCAACGCCCGCCTTGTTCTCCACGGTGTAGGTCTTGCCGTTTTCCTCGATGGATACGGGGTACACATTCTCATCAAGCACAAAGCCTGTCGGAGCGGTCTTTTCACGGACAAGGTACTTGCCGTAGCGGAGTTCTTTCATCTGGTAAACGCCGCCCTCAAGCTCGGTCATCGTGCCGAGCAGAACATCGTCCTTATCCAGTTTGCCGTCACTGTTGGTATCCGAGTAAACCTCGAATCCCGCACCAGAGAGCTTGTTTTCGGGATAGTCCTCGTCCACCTTGGTCAGCCCGATATTGCCCTTGATGAAGTAGTTGACAAGCTCAATTTCCACTACCTCGTCCACTTCGCTGATTGTCACGGCGATTTCTTCCTCGGAGAGTACAAAACCTTTCGGGCTTTCAATCTCACGGATTACCCATGTGCCGTAAGGTACTTCGGCAAAAGAAAAACTACCGTCCTCTGCGGATACGGTAGTTGCAATCGCTGTTTCCTTGGTAAATTCGGTTGTGCCAGTCTTGAAGATGCCGATTAACGCACCGCCCAGAGCCTTTCCGTCCTCGTCCGATTTCTTTCCGCTGACAGAGCCGTAAATGATTTCGTTCTCAATGGCGTTGCCGTCATTAGCGGAGATGTGGACGGCTGCGGTATCCTGTCCTGCGTACTCAAAGACAACGGGATACTTCTGTTCACTGATGATATAGGCATCGTTGGTGGAGATTTCCTGCACATAGTAGCTGCCAATCGGCAGGTCGCTCTTGACCGTGCCTTTGCCGTTTTCGTCAAGGGAAACAATCTCAATCAGCCCGTCAGCGGGGATAACCTCGCCGTCTACTGCGGTCATGTCCTCGGCGGCGTACAGCCCAAAGGTCACATCAAAGATTTCGCCGTTCTTGCCGATGCCGTAGGCTTCGTTGGTTTCAAGGCTCTTTACAAGGTCGATTTCCACACGCTGACGCTCGTTCACAAAGTCCGTGGCGGTTTCCGTCACGGCGATATTCTGACCTGCGTACACAAGCTCAACGCCGTGGATTTCCTCGTTCAATACCATGCCATAAGGGGCTGTGATTTCCTTGACCTCATATCTGCCAAGGTACAGCTCCTTGGATTTCGCCATGCCATCCGTACCTGTTGTAACGGTGTCAACAACTTCGCCCTTGGATGCTCTGAGAGTACCGTCCAGAGTGTAAATATCCTCGGCGGCGGTAATCTCATAGACCGCACCCTCAAGCCCTGCCACGGCAAAAAGCGGATGGTAAAAGCCCTTGTCGCCTGCAACGGAGCTGAAAACCTCGCCCGATTTGGATACGGTGACAGTCCCTTTCTGTGCCATGTTGGAGCGTACCACCTCGATAACGGTAATGCCGCTTTCTTCCTCGGAGTTCTCCTGCACCACATCAAAATAGACAGGCTCGGAGTTTAGAACATAGCCGTAAGGAGCCTGCACCTCAACGAGGGAATAGCCCGTGCCGTATTCCAAGGTCTGGGGCGTGATAAGCTCGCCGTCCGCCGTGGTGTAAAAGGTGTCGATGGTGGTTACTTCGGGATAGGTGAAGGTCATGCTTACAAGGTTTCCGCTTGGGTCGTAAATCTGGAAGCCCGCACCTGCATACGGAATGGTGTTGCCTGTTTCCGCATCTTTCTTCACGATTTTGATATAGCTCTTGAAATTTGCGTTGTTGATAAGGTAGCGGTAGGTGTTTCCGTCCTTATTGATAAACACATCGAAGGGCTTCATCAGCTCACGCCCCTCCCATCCAGAGGTCTGCTTTACGGTATAAATGCCGTAGGGCATATCCTTGGTCTGGGCAAAGCCGCTTTCATCGCAGGTGAGGATGTCACGCTCGGTTTCCTTGGCGGCTTCATAGCTGCCTGCGGATTTGAGGTAGACTTCAAAGGTCGCTCCTGTTTCGGGCGTTTCAATCTGGGTTTCCCCGTCATCGGTGTGCTTGATGATGGCGATATTGCCCTTGATGACCTGCTCGGTCACATCATTGGCGGTGCTGTTACGCTCCACGGTGTAAAGCTCTGGCTCTGCACCTACCTTGTGGACGGCGGTATCAAGCAAATATCCCTCGGACGGGCTGATTTCACGGATAGTCCAGTCATAGCCGCAGATATAATACTTGGTGGTGAACTGCCCGTTTTCATCGGTGGTGTAGGTGTCAACAAGCTGCCCGTCATTGTAGATGCCGTAGACCGCACCTGCAAGGGACGCATCGCCCTGTGCCGTGCCTGCCTCGCAGTCGCTCTTGGTGACGGTGACATTGAACTTCTTTAGGATGTTGGTAAAGCTGCGGCTCGTAACCTTTTTCCACTCAATCGGTGCAGTCTGGGAAGCGGGGACGACATAGCGGATGGCGGTATCCACTTCCTCCACGGTGTACGGGGTACTGCCGCTGATAAGCACATTCTGGAACATGGCAACGCCCTGTGCATCTGTCACGGCATATTCGTCCACGGGCAGACCGCTTAAAGAAGTGCCGTAAAGGTGGAACTTTACGCCCTCCACCAGATTGTCCTCGGAAGTCTTGATAATCTTCAAGTCGCCACGCTTCAGCACATTGTTAAAGGTGACGGTGGAAGTGTGACCGCTGACGATAGTCACCCTCTGGACGCTCTGCGGCTCATAGCGGTCAATGCTCTGCTCGGTGACGGTGTAAACACCTGGCATAAGCTGAATATCCACCGTGCCGTCCGCCTTGGTGGTGACGGTCTGGTTTACGCCGTTCCCAGAGATGTTGAACCTAATGCCCGATACAACGCCGTCCTCGGAAGTCTTTTGGATATGACCTGTGCCGTAGGTTTCGGTGTCGATTTTCAGATAGAAATACACGGGGTCGGAAGCACCAGAAGCCATTGTCTGCTTGCCCACGCATCCCCAGATGAGCATATCATCGCAGCCAGTATTGACATTCTTCTGTGCCGTCACCGTCACGGGAGAGGTAATCATCCTGTCACTCGTAAAGGTGTACTGGTTGCCGTTTCTGGATACGGTGATGCCGCCTGCGGAAAACCTCATATCGGACATGGTGTTGTTGGTGTCCGTGAGGGTAAGGCTGTATTTCTGCGTGTCGGGGTTGTATTTGAGGGTATAGGTGCTTGCCCTGCTCTGGCTTCTTGCCGTAAAGCTCGGAATGGTGTAATGCTGTGCCATCTGGGATAAAATCCAGTTGTAGCACTGCTCGGCGGGTCTGCCTGCAAGGGAATAATGGTAGGTGTCGCCGTCAATGCCGTTGGCACTGTGCAGGTCAGAGGGGCTTGTTCTTAGCTGCTGCTGATATTCCCAGATAATCGTCTGGGTGGCAAAGGCGTAATCGTCCGCATTTGTCCCCGCCACGGGAGAGGATTTCCCCTCGTGCCATCCGTACATCAAAGCCATCATAATGCCGAACTGTGCATCGGTGGGCAGGTTGCGGAAATAGGAGCTGTTGTTGCCGTTCTGGGACACATAGCTGTTGCCCGTATTGAAATCTATGCCAGACTCAATACAGTAGACTTGGTGTGTGCCGTTCCCGTCATTCATCAGATATTTCCTTTTGGCATTTCCCGCACTGATTGATTTGGTGGAGATGCCGCCGTTGCTGTCATAAACGATAACGGAGTAAGAAGGTTTGCTGTAATAGTTCTGCCCGTCAGAGCCGACATACTTATCGCCAAACGAGGAAGAGCAGCTCTTTCCCTCCTCGCTCGTCCATGCAAAGGCACTCATCGGCAAGGCGGTGACTGCCATCAGCAGGCAGAGCAGGGCGGACAGGATACGCCTGCCGCTTAACTTAAACTTTGTTTTCATAGGCTGAAAAACCGTCCTTTCTTGATTTTGGGCATAAAAAAATCCCCCTGTCGGTTAAAACAGAGGGACATACCCGTTGTCTGGTTTTGGCTGTTACGCAAAGAGGAAATATATCAAATATTCGCCGTTCCCCCTTGCTTCGCAGTAGATATTAAAATCGGTGATTTCGTCCATTCCGTATGAGCCAAGGTTGGCGGCTGTGTGGAATGTGATATAGCTCTCAAGGCTTTGCTTTAGGGCTGTGCCTTGGTTGCTTTGGGACGCCGTAACGGGATTCCACCATGCGGCGTTGTCTGGGGTCAAAGAACTGTCCATACTAAGCCCCATCGACTGCCCGATACCGATACAGTCCGCCTTGATTGCCGCAATGTCAAACTCATAATCATAGGCTGTTTTCGGCTTGGTTTCTTCGGGTGCTACCGTGGGCTGCGGCGGTGCAGGCGGCGGGGTTTCCGTTGTCGGCTGTGTTTCCTGCGGCTCTTGCTGTGCTGTCTGTGGCTGCTCCGTGGGTGCGGGCGTTGCTTCTGCCGCAGGCTCTTTACTTTCCGAAGATACGGTAGCCGCAGGCTCTGGAGCTTTGGGGGCTTCCTCCGCAATCGGCTGTGATGCCGTTTCTTCGGGAGCTGCCGTACTTTGGGGGCTTTCCGTTTCCTCTGGGGCTTTGCTCTCCACGGGTGCATCTGCTTTTTCACTTTCCGAGGATAAAATACTGTCCGTGCTGTCCGTTTCGGCTTCTGCTCTGGTTTCCTCTGCAAGCTCATTTATCGTTGTGGGGGCTGTTGAAACAGCAGAGCATCCGCTTACCGTCAGCACCAGAAACATCATTCCTGCAATCATTCGTTTTTTCATAAGCAATCGTCCTCCTTTGTGGCTCCATTATACGGAAAACCGCTAAAAACCTCAAAGGTGGGAATTTCAGCTCTTACGGGGATTTGCAGATATTCTTTTTCTCGGATAGTTACTGGCAGTATCAAGGGGGAGAGGTGTGGAGAGGGGGAAAGCGACAATGTGGCTATCCACCCGTGCCGCAAAAGGGCAGACCTCGCCCTCGGTGTGCGGCTATCTCTCTTGGCTTCGCTGCCGTTGCAGGTGTCGGTTGTAGAACTCCAACGCCTTGACAACGAAATCCGTTTCCTGCCCTCTGGGGATGGATTTCGGTATGAGCTTGGTTATCCGCTCGTCCTTAAAGGCAGGCTTTTCTTTCTGGTTGGGCTTTTCCTCCTGCATGATGCTCTGGATAACCTCGTCCGTGAGCTTGCCGTCCTGCATAAACTTTTTCATTTTAATAGCCTGTGCAAGTGACGGCGTGGCATCGTTATACTCCATAGCTTCAAGCAGGGTGTATTGCTGTCCCTCGGTGAGATAGGAGATTTCCACCGCAGGGCGGAAAGCTATCTGGCGTTCGTCTACCATTTGAAGGATTTCGGGTACAAGCTCGGTTAGGCGGATAAAGCGGTGAATTTGCCTACTGCTATCAGAAACATCTTGGCTCATTTTATCAACGCTAAATAACTTCTCGCCCACTGGTCGAGAAGTTAAATCCGTTCTTTCGCCTTGCCTGTTCATTGCTTCAAGCCGCATCTTATACGCAAAGGCTTTCTCACTCGGCAAAATGGCAGAGCGTTGGAGATTGCTTTCCACCATGACAATAATCGCTTCGTCACGGGTCAGCTCCTTAACCTCGCATTTGAGCGTTTCAAGCCCTGCAAGCTCGCAAGCCTTTTTTCGCCTGTGACCACTGATAAGCTCATACCGCCCGTCCTCTTTCAGACGGACAGTAGCAGGTGTCATTACGCCGCTTCGCTTGATGCTATCGACAAGCTGCTCCATGTCCTCGTCCATTAAGACCTTGAACGGGTGGTCTGGGAACTCGTCAATCTCCGCAAGAGGAATATCCCTTATCTTGCTGAGTGCCGCTTCTTCACGGCTCTGGTCTGTTTCAAACAGGTCATCGTATGCGGTCAGCTCGATTTTGGTTTCTCTGCTTTTCGCCAAGCTCTGCCACCTCCTTTCCGAACTGCTCGTAAGCTGCGGCTACCTTGCCGCCTTTGTCATAGGCAAAAATGCTCTTTCCCTCTGCGGTGGCTTCTACGGCACGGATGGAATGGGGTATCTGGGTATCAAACACCTTGATTTTCTGACCGTAGGCACTCCTTACCGTGGCGGTGATTTCTTTTGAGATGTTCGTGCGGGGCATTACCATCGTCATAAGGATACCGTCAATCCGCAACGGGGGATTGATTTGCCGTTTGACTTTCGACACGGAGCGAAGCAACAGCTCTAAACCTTTGGCAGAAAGATAGTGGGGCTGCGTAGGGATAACCACGCTGTCAGCCGCCGCAAGTGCGTTGATGGTGAGCATACCAAGGCTCGGCATACAGTCTATTAAACAATAGTCGTAATTCTTTTTGACCTCGTTTACGCAGGTTTTCAGCACACTTTCACGGCTTATGGCGTTAATCAGCCTTACTTCCAATCCCGACAGCTCAATGTTGGACGGTAACAGGTCAACACCCTCGCCGTGGTGCAGGATGCTTTTCTGAACATCTATGGGATTGTCCTCAATGATGTCCTGCATGATGGTAGAGAGCGTGACGGGTAAATCGTCTGGTCTGTTATAGCCGAGGGACATCGTTAGATTTGCCTGTGCATCAGCGTCAATGAGCAGGACTTTCTTGCCCTGTTGTGCCAGACTTACGCCCAGATTGACCGCCGTAGTGGTCTTGCCGACACCGCCTTTCTGATTGGTCAGAGCAATTACTTTGCAATTTGACATGGGTGCGTCCTCCTTTCGCATAGATTTAGCCGCTTTGTCAAGGCGGCTATGTAACTGTACCAGAGAACGCAGAACGCAAAAAAGCCGCTTACTCTTAATGGAGGTTAAGAATAAGCGGCTCAATCTCGATGTGCCTTAGACATGTTCAATTTTTACTTTCTTGATGGGGGCATTGACTACCTTGAAGATAAGCTCGTCAACGCAGTCCCAATATCTGCCCTGCTGTATGAGCTGATTTTTCAGCTCCACAAGGCTATGTAAAAGTAATGTTCTTTCTTGGCTATCCATATATATGTGAGTTTTCTTTTCTCTCATAGGACATCAACCTCCTTACAGCTTCATTATAAACTCAAATCCACTCTTATACAAAACTATAAAGGAAACATGATTTCTTAGTTTTATAAACATCTTCCATCTAAATACTCAATCGCTGTTGAAATTAACGTCAGACATCTTTTATAAAAATATTCAAAGTGCCTTTTATCTTGAATATCAACCTTTGTTGTTTCATGGTGTCTAATCCTAAAATCATTTCCAAGAGATGTAAGTTCATGAAATTCTCTATTAAATAATTCCATAAACGCCTGTTGGTTATTTCCCATATCCTTCACAATCCTATTTACTGATTTCTTCTTATCTATGGTTGGAGAACAATAATACGTTTTTAATCTTTCAAACGCATCCCAAAGTTTTTCTACTGCAATTTGCATATTGTTTGCATCATAATATTTAGATGCCTCTTGCAACAATTCTTTCAATCCTGCTTCTTCCACTGTTCCCAATGAGCTTTGAGTTATTTGAACATCAAATGAATTTGCTATTTTCCCATTGCTAAGCTGAAATGTAATATCATTCAATTTTAGTATTGTGTTAATTTGAGCTTCAAAGTCATCCAACATACTATGTCTGGCAAAAAACTCTATTGCATCCAATACACAAAATGGTGAGTTAGAGATTATAAAATCTTGCAAATTATCAGTTTCAACATATTCCTTTTGGCTATTAAAACACTTTGGTACATAAAACTGCTGTATGTCATAAAAAACATCTGCCGCTATATTTGTACTATAATTCCATCCTGTATCATCGGTTGCTTGATATTCAACATTACATCGCTCCAAAAATTGATAAATTTGATTTCTTGCTTTTCGGTTTATAGACAAAGCTATCCTTTTTTCTTTTATATCTTTAGCATTCCTTTGCGAATATGGAACGAACAATGCACATTCTTCTCGCTGATATATTCTCCACTTATAAACATCACGATTAGATATCTTTTCCGCAGGATAAAGCTCATATCCATCATTTTGCAGTAATTTATTGATTTCTGTTAAAAACTCTTTCCAGTAGCCTTTTTCATATCTGACAGCAGGATGGAACACCTCACATAGAAATTTCAAATATGTTTCATCATCACCATTTTGCAAACAAAACCGCTCATCTTCAAAAACCCAACAGTCAGGATAATCATCGTTATTAACTGTATGTTGCCAAATATCCTGTTCTGCATTTTCATACCTTGAATCATTACTTGGCATATCTTTCAACTCATATAGCCTTTTAAGAAAATTTAATTCTTTAAGCTGACCAAAATAGGGATATGGAACTGTTCTAGTTTCAAAAAAATCATCTATTTCTAATCCATTTTTGAATAAATCCAAAATGTCACGTTTTGTTATTTCTGTGATGCGATTCAATTTCTTTTCCTCCTCCTAAATATATCTAAGTATTTTTATATTACTACTTCCAACAAATTCTTTCAAGAAAAGCGTACCATTATTTCTAATGATACGCCCATAATTTTAGATGACCTCAAAATGCTTCAAAGCATCTTTGATTGCTTCAACTTTTTCTGGTGTTGGGTGTTTCCTCGGCTGTTTCAATTCCTCTACCGCATTGGGGGCATCATACATCGGCAATCCTAACTCCCTTTTTACTTCTGCGATATATGCGGTATGTACTTTGAAGCCATATTTCGCTTCTATGTACTCCTTAATTATCTTGTATGTAACCCGCTCTTTCGGCTTGTATGCTGCGGCTCTCTTGGCAATATTATCAAGCGGCACTTTACCCTCGCCCTCGCCAAACTCCACTTTTACGTTGATTACACTGTCAGGTTTTTTGTGGGAAAGCATTACAACCGTCTCTATATGCACCGACCAAGGAAACATATCCACCATTCTCCCCTGCACCACTTCATACCCATTCTCCCCAAGCACCTTCAAATCCCTAGCCAAAGTAGCCGAATCACAGCTAATATACACAATCCGTTTTGGCTCCATAGCTATGATAGTTTCCAGACATCTGGCATCACAGCCCTTCCGGGGCGGGTCTACCACAATCACGTCAACCGGAACCGGATTCTTTTCATATTCCTTGGGCAAAACCTCCTCTGCCTTACCAGTAAAAAATTCCACATTTTCAATTCCATTCAACTTTGCATTGGCGCAGGCATCCTCAATAGCCTGGGGAATCACCTCCACGCCGCAGACTTTTTTCGCCTTTCTGGCAAGAAAAAGAGTGATGGTGCCAATACCACAATACAAATCCCATACGGTCTCTGTCCCAGTAAGTTTTGCATATTCCAAAGCCGTCTCATAAAGACGCTTCGTCTGAATCGGATTTACCTGATAAAAAGATAAAGGAGAAATACGGTATTGTACCGGCCCAATCCAATCCGTGATTACCCCAGGCCCGTAAAGATTTACAAGCTTCTTTCCCATAATCACATTGGTTTTTTCCTGGTTGATGCTGCAGACAACTGTCGTGAGTTCCGACGTGTTTTTCAAATCCGTCTTATGAAACAAAGCCGTCAGACGTTCCACCAATACTTTGGATTCTCGCAGTTTCTCTGCCGGTCCGTTTATAACCAGACACACCATAATCTGGCCGGTCTGAAAACCTTTTCGAATCAGTATATGGCGCACCATTCCAGTGTTTGTGTGCTCATCATAAGGTAATATTTCGTATTCTTCCATATAAGTGCGGATACAGTCCAAAATCCTGGCATTCTCCGAAACACCAATCAAACAATCTTCACACTCAATAATGGTATGAGTTCTGCCGGCATAAAATCCTGTAACAATTTTACCGTCTTTGTCTCTTCCCACTGGAAACTGTGCCTTATTTCGATAATGCCAGGGATGGTCCATTTTTATTATTGGTTCAAACCGCTCCTTACAGTCTATTCCCCCAATACGAAGCAGATTGTTAAATACCTTTTTCTCTTTAAAACGAAGCTGCTCTTCATAGTCCATAGCCTGCAGCTGGCATCCGCCGCAGCTTTTCGCCACCGGGCAGGGGGGAATAACCCGATGAGGCGAAGGTTTTAACACCTGTTCCAAACGGGCAAATCCGTAAGACTTCTTTGCCTTCATAACCTTTGCCTCAACCAAATCCCCAATCACTGCATCCTTGACAAACCAGGTAAACCCGTCTGTTTTCCCAATTCCCTCTCCTGTATCACTCATATCTTCAATTTGAACCTGAATTTTTGTGCCTTTTTCCCATACCATATCCAGAAATCCCCTTATTTTCCTGTAATTAGTAAACAAATCTTTCAAAAAATGTTATTATTTCTTTTTTTAATTTCGAATTCTTTTATAAAACGCACAAACTTTAGACACATTTTAGCGGTATTCTATATGTGTGATGTGAGACAGACAAAATTACATCAGGGAAACACATCACGATAATGAACCTAACGTTCGTTATTCTTCATACATACAGAACCCGGTGGCAAAGAGCGCGCAACCGTTGTCGGGTTCGACTAACAATAAGTTGTTTCTCTTCTGTTCAGAAAGAAGAGAAGCACTTTACATAAATAGTACCCCTTAAAAATATAAGTTACCTCCAAAAAGCTGCCGCAAAATTTTAGCTATAACACATAAAATTTTGCAGCAGCCTATGTTATAATTTTGCTACTCCTCTGTAGTTTTTCGAATATTTGTCTCCAGAAGTCGATTATATCCCAACCATCCAGTATTGCTCCCAGCCCCCCGCAGCACCTCAATCATAGTCTCCATTTTTGCGTCTGCATTGTCAGCAAAGTTCAAAGCCAATGCTTCCAAAATAGCCGGTTTTTTCGGAGAGCCGTACTCCAATTCTCCATGATGGGCCAGGATACAATGTTTTAACTCTGCTGCCAACCGCTCCGGGAATCCGGGAATGGTGTGAATCCGGTCCCCAACCATCTGTGTGCCAATGATAATATGCCCTAACAGCTGACCATCGTCCGTATAATCATTCTCCGGAAATGCTGACAACTCCTGTACTTTTCCTATATCATGGAAAATCGCAGCAGTCAAAAGCAAATCCCGGTTCAACATGGGATAGGCGCCGGCAAAATATTCACACATTTTTGCAACGCTTAACGTATGCTCCAACAACCCCCCTACAAAACCATGATGAACGCTCTTTGCCGCACTGTGAACCTTAAACTTCTTAATAAATTCGGAATCTCCTGTAAAATAACTTTCTGTCAGTTTCTTTAAATAGGGATTTTTAATACTGGAAATAAATGCCAGGAGACTTTTATACATCTCCTCTATGTCCTTAGTGGAGACTGGCAGATAATTCTCTGCCAGATATTCTCCCTGGTCTGCCTTGCGGATTCGTTCAATATTTAGCTGGTTAGCCCCCATAAAAACACTGACATCTCCATCTACCCGCACATAATCCAAAGCTTCAAAAGTCCCTACCCCCGGAGAGTTCAGGTTCCAAATCTTTGCATCTACTGTACCTGTTTTATCCTGAAGCATTAACCGTCCATATTCTTTCCCTGTCTTGGTAAGGGCTATTTGTTTGCTCTTGCACAAATATACTTCCGAGATGCGCATTCCTTCCCGCAGGCTGTCGATATATTTCATGTTTCCTCTACTTCCCTTTTCTTTATTATTGATATAGACAGCAGTTCAGACTGGAAACATATAAATCTTTTCCTGGATTGACAATCCTCTTTCCCAACTGCTACTGTGACCTTATGGGGCTGTTATCTTGCCCCAACTGTTACCTGAAACTCCAGCTGAGCATACTGATCTCTGCCATTACGCTGCACTGTCACATGAATCAGCCTGCCGCACTCCATATTATCCACTGTATTTTGAAAATCTTTCATGGTAGTGATTTCCCGGTTATCCACATGGGTAATAATGTCACCATTTTGAATCCCCGCCGTATATGCAGGACAATCTGTGACAGAATTTAGCACATAAATCCCTTTGGGAAGTCCTCTTCCTGCCATGCTGTCAGAGACCTCCTGACCCTCTACGCCAAAGCAAGGAGCTGCCAGTCCATTGGTCAGATTCTCCAAAATACCTTTGTAATCGGAAATTCCCATAACTCGTGTCATGGCGCCCTTTTCTTCTTCTGTTTCCATGGCCCACCCAATCAGCTCTCCGGAAGTATTCACCAGAAAAGTCCCCTTGTCTGCATCCGAACTGACTCTGGCATATAATACACGAGCTGCCTGGTCTACCATCTGCACATTCCTTTTAATGTGAGATACAAAGCCATAATCCACAGAGCGAACCACTCCGGCAGGACTTCCCACCGCCACAATCATGTCTCCCTCCCGAACCAAGTAGGAATTGCCCAAAATCAAAGGTTCTGTTGCTTTACGTGTCTCTTCTTCCATATCGTTTATACTGACGCTGACAATGGCCATTTTAGAAAGAGTATCTTGTTGCTTCACCCTTCCGCTCACTTCGCAGCCGTCTGCAAAGGTTACTTTAATGGAATCTGCCTGCTCAATGGCAGCAATGGGGGTCAAAACCAAAAGTTCCTGAGTTGTAGAAGCGATGATCACTCCGGCATAGGAACCGGTAGTCTCTAAAGGGTTATCAAACCAGTCCACTTCTCGTTGAACCGAATGGACTTCAACAATTCCTTTGGATACTTTCTGCACTTGCTGACGTAGGCTGGAAAACAAGGCATCCAAATCAGACACCGTATAGCGGTAATTTTCCATAGCATTCCGCACGATCTTTTCCACCGATTCGCTCTCCGGAGCTGCTTTGGATTCTGCAGAAGATTCCTCCACAGCCTCCTGGCTGCTCTCTGAAACAGATTCTGACTCGCCAGTCGTCTCCCCAATGTCGTCTTTAGGGATGGAAATCATCGATTCTTCCGGAGGCTTCTCACCAAAACGACGGGATACCCATGGCTGCGAAATGGCGAAACTTGCCCCTGCCGCACCTCCAAACAGAATAGCTGCCAGAAGAAACAACACACCCCGCCTTGCCATCTGTCCCTTTGTCAACGGCTGTTTGACAATTTTTTCCGTAATAAAACGCTTCTTTTCCGGACCTTTTTTCGGATCATTTACTTCAGGCATCCCGAACCTCCTTCTTATGTAATTTTCCGCTTTGTTCTATTATAAGGTTCTTCTGCGAAATGTGCAAGAAAAACTTCCAATTGGGAAGAAAGCAGCAAAAACTTCCAAATGAAAGGCAGCCGGGGGTTTCACAACTTTGGGAAATGTGTTATACTAAAATAGGAGGAAAATCAATGAATCAGAAATCTTTACAAACTTTAGAATACACAAAAATTATTAACCAGTTGGCTGATTTTGCCGTGTCCCCCCCAGGCAAACTTCTCTGCCAGAATTTGCATCCATCCTCTGATTATGAGGAGATCATACAGGCACAGACAGAAACTTCTGACGCAGTAAGCCGGGTTCGCAGGAAAGGCAATCTGTCCCTGGTTGGAATCCGCGATGTCCGTGATTCCTTAAAACGGCTGGAGATCGGAAGTTCCCTTAGTATTCCGGAACTGCTATCCATCAGTTCTCTGCTGACCGTGGCTGCCCGCGCCCGGTCTTATGGACGCCGAGATGAGCTGGAGAAAACAGAAGACGATTCCTTAGATGGGATGTTCTCCTCTCTGGAACCTTTGGTTACAGTGAACAATGAGATAAAACGGTGCATCCTTTCTGAAGAAGAAGTAAGTGACGATGCCAGTCCAGGACTGTACCGGGTCCGCCGTTCCATAAAAGGAATCCATGACCGGATTCATACACAGTTAAACAGTATTTTAAATTCCAGCCGCACTTACCTTCAGGAAGCAGTCGTCACCATGCGGGACGGACGCTACTGTCTTCCAGTTCGGTCTGAATACAAAAATCAGGTGTCCGGCATGGTCCACGACCAGTCGGCTACTGGTTCCACCTTATTTGTGGAACCCATGGCCATCATTCAGCTGAACAATGAACTGCGCACTCTGGAGATTCAGGAACACAAAGAGATTGAAGCGGTTCTGGCCGATTTAAGCAATCAGCTTGGCCCTTATACGGAAAGTATTGCTCTCAATCTGCAAATCCTGACACAGCTGGATTTTATCTTTGCCAAAGCTGCCTTGTCCCGCCATTATAAAGGCAGTGAACCGAAATTTAACACACAAGGAAGAATCCATATTAAAGATGGACGCCATCCTTTGCTTGATCCCCAAAAAGTGGTTCCCATTACCATATGGCTGGGAGATACTTTTGACCTTCTCATTATCACAGGTCCTAATACCGGAGGAAAAACCGTCTCCTTAAAGACTACTGGTCTGTTTACACTTATGGGACAGGCAGGGCTTCATATTCCGGCCTTCGAAGGCTCAGAATTAGCCGTTTTTGATGAGGTGTTCGCAGATATTGGAGATGAACAGAGCATCGAACAGAGCCTTAGCACGTTTTCCGCCCATATGACTAATATTGTGGATATTTTGGAGAAAGCCGACAGTCGGTCTTTGTGCCTTTTTGACGAGCTTGGCGCTGGCACAGACCCTACTGAGGGTGCTGCCCTTGCCATGGCTGTCCTTCATTTTCTGCACAATATGAAATGCCGGACTATGGCAACCACCCATTACAGTGAATTGAAAGTCTATGCTTTAAGCACAGCGGGAGTGGAAAATGCCTGTTGTGAATTTGATGTTCAAACCTTGCGCCCCACTTATCGGCTTCTGATTGGTATTCCTGGCAAGAGCAATGCTTTTGCCATCTCTCAAAAACTGGGACTTCCGGACTACATTATCGAAGATGCCAAAAGCCGGATTGAATCAGAGGATGAAGCATTTGAAGATATTATCAGCCGTCTGGAAGAAAGCCGCGTTACAATCGAAAAAGAGAGGCAGGAAATTCAATCTTACAAAAGCGAGGTCAGCCGCCTGAAAGCACGGCTGGAACAAAAAGAAGAACGTTTTGATGAACAGAAGGAAAAAATGATCCGTTCTGCCAAGGAAGAAGCCCACCGGATTCTGCGGGAAGCCAAGGAAACGGCAGACCAGACAATTAAGAATATCAATAAAATCGGCGCTGCTTCAGGCATTGATACACGGGCTTTGGAAGCAGAACGGACAAAACTTAGAGAGAATCTGAAAAAGGTAGAAGGCGGGCTGTCCTTGAGACAAGAAAGCCGCAATCAAAAGACCCTTGACCCCAAATCCCTGCACTTAGGGGATTCTGTCCAGGTTCTTTCCATGAATTTAAAAGGAACGGTCAGTACTTTGCCAGATTCCAAGGGCAACTTATTTGTCCAGATGGGCATTCTCCGTTCCCAGGTTAATATAAAAGATCTGGAACTGATTCAGGAAGTTGCAAACACCAACTCAAAGGAGCGGAAAAAAGGCTCCGGCAGCAGTGGAATCAAAATGTCCAAATCTTCTGCCGTGTCTCCGGAGATCAATCTTCTTGGCATGACCGTCGATGAAGCAATTCCACTGCTGGACAAATATCTGGATGATGCGTACATTGCCCATTTGCAGCAAGTACGGGTCGTACACGGAAAGGGTACCGGATCATTGCGTTCGGGAATCCATAAGCATTTAAAGCGGGTTAAAATCGTAAAAGAATTTCATCTTGGCGAGTTAGGGGAAGGCGACGCCGGTGTTACGATAGTTGTGTTTAAGGGATAATTGCATCACAGTACGCCATATCTGGAGACCATAGGCACATAAAAGGAGGAACGAAATACCATGGCTGAAAAACAACGGATTTTAATCGTAGACGATGACGAGAATATTGCTGAACTGATTTCTCTTTACCTGATCAAAGAATGTTTTGAGACAACTACAGTCCACGACGGGGAAGCGGCGCTTCGTGTATTCTCTGAATTTAAACCGAATCTGATCCTGCTGGATTTGATGCTGCCTGGCATAGACGGCTATCAGGTCTGCCGTGAACTGCGTGCCACCTCCCAGGTGCCGATTATCATGCTCAGCGCCAAAGGCGAAATCTTTGACAAGGTGCTTGGGCTGGAACTGGGCGCAGATGATTATATCATCAAACCTTTTGATTCCAAGGAAATGGTGGCGCGGGTCAAAGCTGTTTTACGTCGTTATCATGCCAGCCCCGCCTCTGCTGTCCCTAAATCCGAGCAGCAGGGGGATTATGTGGAATATCCGGATTTGATTGTCAACCTGACCAACTACTCCGTCACCTATTGCGGACGTTCTGTGGAAATGCCGCCAAAAGAGCTGGAATTATTATATTTTCTTGCCTCCTCCCCAAACCAGGTTTTTACCAGAGAACAGCTTTTGGACCATATATGGGGATACGAATATATTGGCGACACCCGAACTGTAGATGTCCACATTAAACGGCTTCGGGCCAAGATTAAAGACCATGCCAACTGGTCCCTGACGACCGTGTGGGGAATTGGATATAAATTTGAGGTAAAAAGATAAGACGCCAAACTTCTGACCAAGACACTTGTTACTGCATTGTCTAAATTCACCGGAATTTTTACAATGCAGTAACAAGTGTCTTGACTGCAGTATATTCAGCCAAGAATCTGTACACTTTACAGGTTCGCCGCTCTTGGAAGGGAAAAAATAAACTCTGTCCCCACCCCTTCCGTACTGACCACATCAATGTTCTCCCCATGAGCCTGAATAATTTCCTTTACAATGGAAAGTCCCAGGCCAGTACCTTTTTTGTCTTTTCCCCTGGAAAGATCGGTTTTATAAAACCGCTCCCATATCTTTTTCACATTATCTTTCGGAATCCCAATTCCCGTATCCTTTACTGACACAAAAATCTTCTCATACCGGACGGATGTCTGTATAAAAATAGTAGAATCTGCATGGCTGAATTTAATTGCATTGTCAATCAAATTATAGAGAACCTGCTGTATTTTTCCCAAATCTGCATAAACCATCTGAATATTATCCGAAAATGTTAAATCGAAATTAATATTTTTGGCATCACAGGTTCCTTCAAAGGAAGCTGCTGTGTCTTTCACCACCCGGTTAATATCAAAATTACTTCTGGATAAAAATCCTTTGCTGTCTAAGGTGTTTAAAGTGAGCATTCCCTGTGTCAGTTTATTAAGCCGGTCCGTCTCTGCAATCACCCGCGTCAAATATCGTTCACTCATCTCCGGGGGGATCGTCCCATCAATAATCGCTTCCAGATACCCTTTGATGGAAGTGAGAGGAGACCGAAAATCGTGGGATACATTGGCAATGAATTTCCTTTGATATTCCTCCATCTTATTCAATTCTCCAGACATATAGTTGAGAGTATCTGCCAGATAACCCATCTCATCATGGGTCTTCAAATCAATCTGATAAGTCAGATTACCAGCCGCATATTCATTGGCGCCCACCGTAATCTTCTTCAGAGGAAAATATACGGTTTTGGTAAAAACCAGCAGTAT
Organism: Clostridiaceae bacterium; assembly: GCA_009911065.1. GTDB lineage: Bacteria > Bacillota > Clostridia > Lachnospirales > Lachnospiraceae > Brotaphodocola. The sequence goes on from QXWR01000025.1 coordinate 18,613, forward strand.
AATCAGTGATAGGAGATAAATCACTGCTGCAGTAATGTACACAACATTCAGCGCACCATTTGCCTCATCATGGATCTTAGAAACCGGCAAATGGACCAGCACATATCCATATGTATTATAATTTCCTGTAATCGGCGCAGAAACACTCACTACATCATAAGGAAACTGACCATAATAATTTCCGACACTATAGTATCGGTTTCCCGCTGCCGTAGGGTCAAAATCCTCAATCATTGCACCGGACCGGGAGGACTGGTCACTGTCCACCACAATAATTCCCTGGCGGTTTACCACCCAAATCTCTGTTCCCAAAAATACCGCCACTGCCTGCAGCTGAGGATAAGCAGCATCCAAATCCTGGCGTTTTCCCTGGTAAACACTGCTGTAGGAAGCAGCAATTAAATTCGCTTCATCATACATATCTGCTGTTTTTTTCTCCAGCAGATGACGATACATAAACTGGGAAGATCCGGCAGCGATCACAACAAATCCCAGCAGCCCAAAAATCAGGTATCCCAATATAAACTTATAATAAAGAGAATGCTTCATACCTTCATCCTTCCCAAAATCGTTTCTTCATTAAATATCAAAAGGCTACTTCCTTCAATATTTATGTAACACACACGAATCTTCCCTTTTTTAACATCAATTATGTAATATAGTCCAGCTTCTTTATGTCCATACTAAGGAGGAATCAAAAAGAAAGGAGTGGATTTATGATGAGCGCCTGTATTTGCAAACCTGCCCCTGCATCTTGCGGATGTGGAGAAAAACTTCCCGCCCCCGCACCAGCCGCCGGTCTTACTATCGCCATGGCCACAGTCCCAATGCAGCCGTGGGAAACCCCTTATGAACCGGCCAAATCCTTAAAACAGGGTACTATATTTCCCTGTCTGGACAAACCTTTTTTCAAGACAGGAGGTGATTTTCACGGCTAACCGCACACAACTTCTGGAAGAAATCCAACAAATAGGATTTCAGGTAGATGACCTGACTTTATATCTGGACACCCATCCTTTGGACAAAGACGCTTTGGATGCCTTTACTCAGGCAAAAAACCAGCGCTATCAGCTTATGCAAAATTATGCCAGAGAATTTGAACCATTAAATCTCTATCTGGTCTGCCCAGACACCAACAATGAAACTGGAAGCTACTGTAAATACCCAGGCCAAAAACATTTCACCTGGTCAGACGGACCTCTGCCCTGGGATAACATGGGAGGTGTGTAATATGTGGACTTACGAAAAACGGCTTCAATATCCGGTCAATATCCGGAAAACCTGTCCTAAAACAGCATCTCTCATTATCAGCCAGTTTGGCGGACCAGACGGGGAAATGGCAGCGTCCATGCGTTATCTTTCCCAGCGGTACACCATGCCATGCAAGGAAGTTGCAGGACTTTTGACCGATATTGGCACGGAAGAACTGGGACATCTGGAAATTGTCTGTGCCATCATCTTTCAGCTGACCAAAAATATGAAACCGGAAGATGCCAAAACTGCTGGTTTTGACGCCTATTATGTTGATCACACCTCGGCTCTATGGCCCACAGCTGCTGGCGGAGTTCCATTTAACAGCTGCGAATTTCAGTCCAAAGGGGATGCAGTCACAGATCTTTTTGAGGATCTGGCTGCAGAACAAAAAGCACGGACCACATATGAAAATCTCATCCGAATCATCGACGACCCAGATGTGCTGGAACCCTTAAAGTTCCTGCGTGAAAGGGAAGTCGTCCATTTCCAGCGATTTGGAGAGGCGTTGGAAAAGACCAAGCTGAAGCTGGATGAGAAAAATTTTTATTATTTCAATGCTGAATTTGACAAACAATTTGCGAAAAGTTAAATCGCACTTGCCATCCGCGCCATTTACCAGAAAATCTTCACATGAGGAAAACCAAACTCCAGAATATCCTGGAGTTTGGCTGCCTTACATACCCTTTTTATTTATTTTATCTCTTGATATTCTACCCGGTTTATCCCTAATCTTACTGCCTCCTTTGCCACTGCATTGGCCACTGCAGGCACAACCTGCCGGTTAAACGAAGAAGGAATCACATACTCTGCTGTCAGTTCCTCCTCTGGAATCACGAAAGCTATGGCATGAGAAGCCGCAATCTTCATAGAATCTGTAATATCTGTGGCCCGCACTGCCAGAACCCCCTTAAACAATCCGGGAAATACCAGTACATTATTAATCTGGTTGGGATAATCTGACCTGCCGGTTCCTACCACAGCCGCGCCTCCTGCCGCTGCCTCCTCTGGCATAATCTCCGGGACTGGATTGGCCATGGCAAAAACAATACCATGATTCATAGAGGCCACCATATCCTTTGTGACCAGATGGGGTCTGGACACTCCCACAAAAATATCGGCTCCCTTCATGGCATCTGCCAGACTGCCATGCTCTTTTTCCTGGTTGCTAATGTGGGAAATCTCTTCCTGTCCCGGATTAAGCCCCTGGTCTCCCTGACAAATGATTCCATGAATATCGCATAAAATCACGTTTCCAAATCCCATGGCAATCAAATGCTTCCCAATGGCAATTCCTGCTGCACCGGCCCCGTTAATCACCACCCGAAGCTTTCCCATCTCTTTGCCTGTAACCTTTACTGCATTTAAAAGAGCAGCGCCCACCACAATCGCTGTGCCATGCTGGTCATCATGGAAGATAGGAATGTCGCAGACTTCCTTTAGCCGTCTCTCAATCTCAAAACACCGCGGAGCAGCAATATCCTCCAAATTAATTCCCCCAAAACTTTTGGATATTAAAGCAACCGTCTGCACAAACGTATCCACATCTTTTGAATCTACGCACAAAGGAAAGGCATCCACATCCGCAAATTCTTTAAACAAAGCACATTTTCCTTCCATCACCGGCATCCCGGCGGCAGGGCCAATATCTCCCAACCCCAGCACAGCGGTCCCATCTGTAATGACAGCTACCAGATTTCCCTTGCGGGTATAGTCATAAGCCAGTTCCTCATTTTCTGCAATCAGCAGACACGGTTCTGCCACTCCGGGCGTATAGGCGATGGCAAGCTCTTCCCGGTTGGTCACAGGCACACGGGAAATCACCTCTATTTTGCCTTTCCACTCTCTATGCTTCTCGATTGCCAGCTGCTTTTTATCCACCGTATTGTCCTCCTGATCTGTATTTGTAAATTTTCTTCTTATTTTAATACAAATCAGAAGATGCGTCAATGAAGTTTCTTGGAAACATTACCCTGGAAATCCAATCAATGTTTCACCATTTTCAGCCACATCAATCACGATTCTCTGACCCTGATGAATATCACCTTGTAAAATAATCCGCGCTGCCAGAGTCTCCACATGTTTCTGGATATATCTTCGAAGAGGGCGGGCGCCATAAGCCGGATCATAGCCATGTTCCGTGACAAATGCCTTTGCAGCCTCAGTCAGATCCACCCTAAGCTCCCTCTCCTCCAGCCGTTTATTCACATCTGCCACAAGCAAATCCACAATTTGGCGAATGTTATCCCTGGTAAGAGGTTTAAATAAAATTGTTTCATCCAGACGGTTTAAAAATTCCGGACGGAAATGATTCTGCAAATCTCCCAGCACCATCTGTTCTGCTTCTTTTCCCACATTCCCATACTGGTCAATGCCTTCCAGCAAATAGTGAGAGCCAATGTTGGATGTCATAATTAAGATCGTATTTTTAAAGTCCACGGTCTTTCCTTTGGAGTCTGTGATGCGCCCGTCATCCAACACCTGTAAAAGCACATTGAATACATCTGGATGGGCCTTTTCCACCTCATCAAACAACACTACAGAATAAGGCTTGCGGCGCACAGCCTCAGTCAGCTGACCGCCCTCGTCATATCCTACATATCCTGGAGGCGCTCCGATCAGCCGCGCCACAGAATGCTTCTCCATATATTCACTCATATCAATACGGACCATATTGTTCTCATCATCAAACAATGCTTCTGCCAGCGTCTTTGCCAGTTCTGTCTTCCCCACGCCGGTTGGTCCTAAAAACAGGAAAGAACCTATGGGTTTTCCTGGATCTTTGATTCCTGCCTTAGAGCGGAGAATGGCTTCTGTCACCTTTTCCACCCCTTCCTCCTGACCTACCACACGTTTATGAAGAACTTCCGCTAAATGAAGAATCCGGCTGCGTTCACTTTCATTTAATTTACTCACAGGAATACCCGTCCAGCGGGATATAATCCGGGCAATTTCCTCATCACTGACGCTTTCCCGCACCAAGCTTAAATCCTGATGTTTCACCCGCTCTTCCTCAGCTTCCAGCTCCTTTTGCAGCTGCGGCAGCTTGCCGTACTGCAGTTCTGCTGCCCTGTTTAGATCATACTGATGCTGGGCCTGGGCAATATCCCGCCCCACCTGTTCAATCTCTTCCCGCAAAGCAGACAGTTTGTCTACAGATGCCTTTTCATTCTCCCACTGAACCTTCCGGCTGGCAAATTCATCATGCAGCTCCGCCAGATTCCTTTGCAAATCTTCCAGCCTTTCCTTGCTTAAATGATCCGTTTCCTTTTTCAGTGCAGTTTCTTCAATCTCCATCTGCATAATCTTCCGGGACAGCTCATCTAACTCAGAAGGCATGGAATCCAATTCCGTCTTAATCAGCGCACATGCCTCGTCCACCAGATCAATGGCCTTATCGGGAAGAAACCGGTCCGTAATATACCGGTCAGAAAGCACTGCCGCTGCCACCAGAGCGGAATCCGTAATCTTAACCCCATGAAAGACTTCATACCGGTCTTTGATTCCCCGCAAAATAGAAATGGTATCTTCTACCGTGGGCTGATCTACCAGGACTGGCTGGAACCGCCGCTCCAAAGCTGCATCCTTCTCAATATACTTCCGATACTCATCCAAAGTAGTGGCGCCAATACAGTGAAGCTCTCCTCTTGCCAGCATGGGTTTTAAGAGATTTCCAGCATCCATGGAACCTTCCGTCTTTCCTGCTCCCACTATCGTATGAAGCTCGTCAATAAACAGAATAATCTGTCCGTCACTTTTTTTCACTTCCTCCAAAACTGCCTTCAATCGTTCCTCAAACTCGCCCCGATACTTGGCGCCAGCTACCAGCGCTCCCATATCCAAAGCAAAAAGCTTCCTCTCCTTCAGACCTTCCGGCACATCTCCCCGGACAATCCGCTGAGCCAGACCTTCCACGACTGCTGTCTTACCTACTCCCGGTTCACCAATCAGCACTGGATTGTTCTTCGTCTTCCGGGATAAAATCTGAATCACATTCCGAATTTCCCCGTCTCTTCCAATCACCGGGTCAAGCTTCTGATCTTTGGCTCTCTCCACCAGATCATAACCATATTTTTCCAAAGTATCATACGTTGCTTCCGGATTATCGCTGACCACCCTCTGGTTTCCCCGCACCGTGGAAAGGGCCTGAAGAAAATGGTCCCTGCTGATTCCGTTCTGACGGAACAACTCTTTCATCACCGAATCTTTGTGCTTTAACATAGAGAGAAAAATATGCTCCACTGACACATATTCATCGCCCATAGCACGGGACTCATCTTCTGCATGAATTAACACTTTGTTTAAATCGCTGCTGATATACACCTGACCGCTGCCGCTGACCTTGGGTAAACCTGCCACTTTCTGTTCTGCCTCATTTAAAATCAGCTCTCTTCCGATTCCCATTTTTGTCAGCAATTTTAAAATCAGGCTGTCTTCCAAAGTCAGCAAACTATAAAATAAATGTTCCTGCTCAATCTGCTGATTCCCATATTCATAGGCCAGCTTTTCACAATTTTGTACTGCTTCCATAGACTTTTGTGTAAACTTGCTTATATTCATAAATGCACCCTCCTTCCGGAATCCACCGGAGTCGCCTCAATCACATCTGTTCTATCAAGACTATAACATATGTTGTTAGCCATGTCAAGGATCGAGTGCTAATTTTTTAAAATAAAGATTTTTACACTACTCTTCCTTCGTCATATGTACTTCTACCTGATGATACGCAATCCGAATCCCTTCCTCATCAAACCGCAGCTTAATGTTTTCTATAATATCCCACCGGACCGGCCAGTAATCCTCCTTTGTAGTCCATCCCCGAAGTCCGAGAATCACTGCACTTTCTCCCAATTCCTTGACAAAAACCCGGATGCCGTCCTCCTGGATTACCTGAAGATGATTTTCCACAATTTCAGTTAAAATTTCCTTTGCTTTTTTCAAATCCGAGTCATAATGAATGTTTATTTCCAAATCCAGCTGGCGCTTATCTTGGGCAGTCACATTGATCACTGTGGCATTAGCCACAGTGCCGTTGGGAATGGTAATCATCCGGTTGTCAACCGTAATAAGAACCGTATATACCAAACCAATGCTATATACGCTCCCCTCCACATCTCCACAGATAATATAATCTTGTAAGATAAAAGGACGTGTAAGCATGATGAGGATTCCTCCTGCCACATTGGACAAGCTCTCTTTTAAAGACAGGCCAATGGCCACCCCCGCAGAACCCATAAGAGCTACAATGGAAGCAGATGGCACTCCCAGCTTTTCCGCTGCTATAAAAATCACAATCGCATACATAGAAGCATTGATCACAGAAAGAAGAAAACGATTTACATTTTCTTCCAGATTCATCCGCTCAAAAGTCTTTTTTAAAATCCCCTGGACTGCCCTGACAATTCGGATTCCCACCAAAAGAATTATTCCTGCCAGAAGTATCCGCCAGAAAAGTACCTTTAGATTAGGAGTCAGGGTTTTTAATGTATCCAAAAACCAGCTTAATTCCAGATTGGGGTGGCCGGACATCTGCCACACCTCCCCCTCTTGTTCTTTCAATATGGTTAGAATATCAAACATTTTTTTCATCTCCCAATGGGCCAGAATCCGCCTGCGTGCCCCAAACAGCCTTTTTTATCCTCTCCTCTTCCTCCGAGAACAGCAGATTCCGGTTATATTGATAATATCGCTCGCAATCATATTCTTGTAAAAATTCCACGCTGTAAAATCCTGTATTCAGCTCTGTCACAAACAAAACCATTTCCTGACTGCTGCCAAACCCTGCCTCCATAAAATCGAACGCATGTTCAAGCTTCTGTCCGGTTTCCTCCAAAAGAACCTCATATTCATCCCGGCTTTCTTCAAATCGTCCCCGAATCCATTGCCAAACATCCTCTGCCTGACACAAATTCTCCTTTTGCAAATCCAAAAGCATTTGTTCCAGACAAGCGCTCACCTGCCGATACACTCCAAGCTCCCCGAAAGAAAGCAGACCATTTTCCTGACGCTTCTCCCACTGGCTGCAAAAATCCTCTGTCATTTGAGCAAAGGCTTTGATTTTGTCTGCTGCGGAAACCTTCTCTTTTTCCAGTTTCTGTTCCCCTGCCCTTTGTATCTCCCGCAGTTTTTTCATCTCAAGCTCCAGTTTCTCTGCCATCTGACATACCTTTCGAAAGGACTCGTTTAAGGCAGACAGCAAAAGTCCCACCACACTAACCCGCTCGTCAAATGCAGCCCGCTCCAATTTCCCATATACCTCCGCAGGAACCTGCCCTGCCAAAATCTCCTTTGCCGGGTAATTTTCCTTATATTTGTAATAAAGTTCCAGGTAGCTGGCAAAATCTCTGGCAATTTTAGGAAATTGGATATACTCAAAGACAATCTCCCGGTCCACAGTCATTTCCAACTGCTCATACACCTGAATCAGCGCTGACAAATCTTCCCAGCCCCGAGGTGTCGCAAACTGTTTTCCATCTACTGTGGTTTCAATCCGGCAGAAATTTTGCGGCCGCACATTCAAATAAGAGCTTACGGCCGGATGAATATTTACCCGGACAGCATATTCTTTCCACACTTCAAAATCCGGTTCCACATTCATCCGGCGAATCCGGTCCAAAGTTACCAAGTCAAATTCCCGGACTGACTTGTTATATTCTGGCGGATTGCCAGCTGCCACAATCACCCAGCCTTCTGGAATGGAATGGTTCCCAAAGGATTTCCCCTGTAAAAACTGCAGCATAGCCGGAGCCAGGGTTTCCGAGACACAGTTAATCTCATCCAGAAACAAAATCCCCTCTGTAAGACCAGTCTGTTCCATGTTCTCATACACAGAAGCTACAATCTCACTCATAGTATACTCTGTGGCTGTGTATTCCTTTCCCCCAAACTGCCGCTTCTCAATAAAAGGAAGCCCAATGGCGCTTTGGCGGGTATGGTGGGTAATGGTATAAGCCACCAGCCCAATCTGGCATTCCTGGGAAATCTGTTTCATAATTTGCGTCTTCCCGATTCCAGGCGGCCCAATCAGCAAAAGGGGCCTTTGCCGGATGGAAGGAATCACATAAGCCCCATATTCATCTTTTTTTAAATATGCCCCAATGGTGTCCTTGATTTCCTGTTTTGCCCGTTTGATATTCATAATCCCCTGTTCTCTCCTTCTTTCCCGGTATCTGCCCCGGATTCTATCAGCTGTCCCGGCTCTAAAATCACTTTCATTGCCCAGGCCGGAACGGAAATATCCGTGTACTGGTCCTTCACAAATACAAACGCCGTATCGTACACCCTCTGTTTTACAGGATAAATTCCCGCACCATCGGTAAAATACAAAAGACCTCGCAGCCGGTGAAACTCTCCTCTTCCCATCATCTGATCAACATAGGCAAAGGCTGGCCGAAAGTCGGTTCCCCCCTGGCCGATTACGGTAAAATCCCTAAGATAAGCTTCCATTTCCTCCCGGCTTGTAATTTTTTGGTCCTGGCGAACCTGCTCATCACACTGAAGAATGTGTATGTTGACCTTGCGAAAATAACTGTCCGACTCACACAGCACGTCATAGGTTTCCTCCAGAAAACGCCGCACCAGCTCCCCGGAACAGGACATGGACGTATCAATCACAATGACAAAATCCTCTATCCGGCTGACCTCTTTTGTCTCCAATGGCTCCACTAACGGCATATTTCCATACAAAGACATGCCATAAGTATAAAACACATAATCAAAAGAATCTGGGTCAACCTGCATCTCCTCTTTCAGCACAGAAAATTTTCTCAAAAATTTTTTATAATCATAACGTTCCCGGTTTTCCACCTGTATATGTTCCAAAAGGCTTTTGGATTGTTCATCCTGCTGATTTCCCATTGTTTCCATCTCCGTCTGAATCTGTTCCCGGTTTTTGTTCCACTGATTCTGACGCACCATGGGAAGTTTTGGATTTTCACTGGGCAGGTTCCAATCTCCATGATCATCTGCAAAAAATTCCGCCCGAAGCCGTTCCTTCTGCTTTTGCGGCAAATCCATTTCCTGTAAAATATGATACACACCTTCTGCGTTTAACACCGGAAGCCGTTTTTTCAGCCTGCCATACCAATCCTGTCGATAAAGAGACATCTGCCTGTGAATGCAGCGAAGATACAGCCCGTCTATAACCGACTCCACCGCAATGTCACATGCTAGATTCCAGTCTTCCTCTTTTCGGGTCCCTCTTGTATCCATGTGGCAAAACAGGCAGTGAAGCACCATATGAAGATAACAACGGTTTACCAGCACTCTTCCCTGAGTAAAAAGGCGGCACAGATCATCTGGATGGTAATAGATAACAAATCCGTCGGTTCCCATGCCCCGGCTATCGGTCCTTGCCTCATATCCCAGACTGCCTAAAGACACATCCAGAAAACGCAGGTTCAGATACAGCTCATTTCTGGCATTGAAAAGAATCCGGGTACACAATTCCACCTGATTCAGCTCCTCCAGCTGTCGGTGTCTTACTGGGTCCACCATAAATGACATTGCTCCTTCCTTACAATTCAAACCGCCGTCTGCTCTTTTTCAAATTCTGTTTTTGGAAATCCATCAACCAGCTGACCATCTCGGTATCACCCATCTGCTGGGCCATTCGGGTCAGCTCTTGCAGCTGTTCTTGCGTCTTCTCTTGTTGCGGTCCTTTCCGCTGCCCGTCAAAATCAGGTCCCTTCATCCGCTCTCCCCATTGGAAGATCGTTTTCACCAACCAGGGAAGTCCGCCTGCTTCCAGATTTGTGTAGGATTGCCCGCCTTTTTGGTCCGCCTGAATCATCAGCTGCCCTGCCATCTTCCAGTGTTCGGTTACATACTCCCGGTACATGTTCTCATAATCCTCCATCAGACCCAAAGGATACGCCAGCCTCCCCAAAGCCAGCTCAGTCACCAGCTCTTCCGATTCCTGTACCTTTACATGAGGAAAAAGTTCATCGTATTTTCTATACTGAAACTCGGTTCCTGCAAAACAATAGCGATACCGATGGCCGCACCCATGGGTTTCTATATACAAAATCCGGGCAGGTGTATTTTCCACAGATTCTTCATAAAATTCCGGAAAAATCAATCGGACTTCTCGCTCTTTTTTCTGATTTTCCTGGTCATAGATGCGCATTCTCACCCGTAGCGTTTGTCTTAATTCCGAAAGCAGTTCCTTCAGACAAGATTTTTCCTTTTCAAATATAATCAAGTCCAAATATTCTACACCTCCCGCTCCGGCAAATAACCCAGCCCCCAAATCCGTAGTTCTACTGCCGCAAGAAAGGCTTCGAAGTTTCTCACAATTATAAAACCCATAAGCGCCGATTTTTTTCAAATTCACAGGAAGAACAATCTCCTCCACTTCACTGTCAGCCAGCACATAAGGTCCCAGCTCGGTCACTGGAAGATCTTTTATTCTCTCCGGAAACCGAACCACTCTTTCCGGATTTTCTACCTGGTCTATCCGCACATATTCCCCTGTGATTGTATATAAAAATTCCATAAATCTCCTGTATTCATAACCTTTTTATTGTTTTGTTTCCTTGCCTGTGATTGTCTTTGCTATTTTCCCTGTTATTCTGCCTATTATACTGTAATGAAAAATATTTCGCAAGATTCCCTCTGGAAAAATCAAGAAAAAGAGCAGCTAACCCCATTGCGTCAGCTGCTCTAAACTATGAATCATAATCAGCAAATCTTGATGAAAACTTTACTTTAAATATTAAGACTTTACTTTAAAAATAACTGCACCCAATAATGAACGCCTGCCCCATTTTGATAATGGGAAACTGCTATGGAAGTATAATTTCCGTTTAAAATATTTGCTCTGTGTCCAGAACTGTTCATCCAGGAATCCATAACTTCCCTGGGTGTCATCTGCCCATAAGCAATATTTTCTCCGGCAGACTGATAACGGATTCCTGCTGATGTAAGCGCCGTATAAAAACTGCTTCCATCTGGACGGGTATGGGAAAAACTTCTCTCAATCTCTTTTGCCCGCACCGCCGCCGCACTTTCTGCCTGGGTATGTATGGTAAGAGGGGAAAGTCCTGCCTTGGCGCGTTCTTGGTTGACCAGATTTACCACCTCAGCTGCAAAGGCATCCTGAGTGCTGTCATTTCCAGGCTGGTCTGTATCTGGTATGCCTGGTTTTTCTTCACCGCCGCCAATGTTATCTCCTGGATTTCCTGGTTTCCCGTTTTCAAAGGAATTGTCATTCCCTCCCTGCCAAATATCCGGACAGAAGTTCGTTCCGTTTCCTCCCTGCCAGCCATCCGGACAGAAGTTATTTCCATTTCCCCCCTGCCAAACGTCTGGACAGAAGTTCGTTCCGTTTCCCCCCTGCCAGTTGTCCAGACAAAAATTGTTTCCGTCTCCTCCCTTCCAGTTGCCAGAAAAAGTTCCTCCAAGATTTCCCAGCACGGCCTTTAGATCACCGAAACTGCCTCCTCCAATCACAATCCCATTTCCTCCTGACAGGTTACAGGAATTTAAGGTTGCTGCGTATGAAGTGTTTGTCATGGTTGTAAATGTCAAAACAGCCGCTGCACATACAAATAAGGGCAATTTTCTCATGGGATTTCCTCCTTTTGTTACTAGAATATTACATTTCTGTTACAGAAGTATCATAACACATAATTCATGGAAAAGAACTAGGAGAACCATGGAAAAACCTGCAGTGTTTTCCAAAGGAGAGAAATTATACGAATTACAGCTTCCATACAGGCACCTGCCAAACCTTTGCCACATACTTAATCAATAAGGATTTTTTCAGGTGGGATTCTTTTATTTATGGATGAAAAAAGACCGATTGTCACCATTGCTATTGCGGGAAGTCCAAATACTGGTAAAACCACCATTTTTAACGGGCTTACCGGAATGAGACAGCACACAGGCAACTGGCATGGAAAAACAACAGACCTGACTTATGGTTCCTTTTCCATGAACCATCAAACATATCAACTGACCGACTTACCAGGACTTCTTTCTACCACTCCTTTTTTGGAACATGAAAAAGCTGCATGGGATTATCTAAACTCTGGAAATGCACAAATGATTATAATGGTCTGCGACGCCACCTGTCTGGAACGAGATCTCCATCTCCTTCGCAAAATTCTCTTTCTTGACCGGATCAGGGATTTGGGGACACCTGTGATTTTGTGTGTGAATTTTAGGGATGAAGCAGAAAAGAAAGGTATTGAGATTGATTTTCAACTCCTTCAGGACGTTCTTCAGATTCCAGTTCTAAGCTGCTGCGCATTTCATGGAGAATCTTTCAATCAAATCCGACAAACGATTTACGAGACTTACCATCAACGTTTTTTTTATGATTGTCTGGATTATTGTCCCATACAGCTTGCCCAGGAAACCATTGGTTGTACATACCGCCATTGCAATCCGAAAACAGATTTGGCAGAGCGGGTGATGATGGAACCAGCTGCTGGAATCCTCTTCACTTTTTTTCTCTTGTTAGGACTTTCCTGGCTTGCCCTTACAGGAGCGTTTTCTTTCTCCTCCTTATTGTGGAAACTGCTTTTTGTTCTGGAATCACCTTTTGCCGCCGCAATGAATTGGATTGGCTCTCCTCCATGGCTGATTTCCATACTGGTATACCATATTTACCGGTCCCTGGCCCTGATTTTTTCTCTGATGCTGCCATGTATGACCCTCTTCTTTTTCTTGTTTGATTTTGCAGAAGATGCCGGCTGCCTGCCTAGAATTGCATTTCATTTGGATTCTTCATTTCAAAAGTGCCGCACCTGCAGCAAACAATGTCTGTCTATGGCCATAGGCTTTTGCTGTAATGCTGCTGCCGTAACCCAAAGCCGAATCCTAAATTCTTCCCGTGAACGAAAAATCGCTGTTTTAACCAGTTCTTTTGTTCCATGCAGCAGAAAACTTCCTACACTCCTTTTGATGATTTCACTGATTTTCATGGCAGGCGCCTCCCCTGCTCTACCCCCTGGCAAACGAGAGATCTTTCCTGGAATTTCCTCCCCCATCCAGGTATCCTTGTTTTCCGCCTTACTTTTATGCTTTATTATTTGCTTTTGCATAACCAGTGTCATAACAGGGTCGTGGATTCTCTCCCATACTCTGCTTCCGGGAAATTCCTGTCCATTTGTCCTGGAACTTCCTCCCTGCCGTTGTCCCGGAATCCGTCGAACGCTGAAGCGTTCCTTTCAGGATCAAACCATCCCGGCCATGAGGAGGGCTGTCATTGCTACAACTGCTTCTGTGGGATTCACATGGCTTTTAATCTATGAATTTCCTGGTATTTTTGACTGCATCCTCCATCTGCTGGAACCCTTAGGCCGCTGTATGGGACTGGACGGAATGATTCTTTTTGCTTTTTTATTATCCATTCCTGCCAATGAAACCATCATTCCAATTATGATTACCTTATACCTGCATACTTCCAACCTTTCTTTTCTACACAATTCCCCGTTGCCAGCTGTGGATTTTTCTTTTCTAACGAAAGCTGCACCTTCCATTCTCCAGTCTGTGTCCCGTGTGGCTGCTCTGTTGCCTGGAGATGTTTCCTGTACACTACAGACCATAGAAAATCCCTCCGCCCTTTTTTCCTTTCTGGCTTCCCAGGGCTGGACCTGTACAACGATTCTGTCCATGATTGTTTTTTGCCTGTTTCATTGGCCATGTGCCTCTACAATCCGAAACATAAAAAAAGAAACCGGTTCCTGGAAATGGACCGCGGTTTCTGTTCTTTTTCCTTCCATGTTTGGCATAGGGCTGTGTATGCTTCTTACAGCTGTAAGTCATATGATTTTTGGATGATTCCGACACAATTCCTAAATTTCTGGATGTCTTATCCATTCTGCATCCCTTATAATTTTTGCCGTGAGTACAGCGCCTTGGAGCTGACTCCCGGCAAACGCCCCAGCTTGCCGGAAACAGCGCTGATAATATCCGATGGAGCATCCAGCACAACACTGATAATATTCATCTGCTTTTCCCGGTAGGGAAGCCCCATGCGTCCAATGATATAACTGCTGTACTGGTGTAAAATCTCATTGACCGAACCTGCCAAATCCGGATTCTCTACGATGATTCCCACCACAGCAATCCGGTAAGGCTGGTCCATGGTATTTCGTTCTTCCATTACCCTTTCCTCCCTAATGCCTATATTCTTTGAACACAAAAGCCTATTTTATCACTTCCACCGAATCTCCTGCCTCAATCGTATGATTGACCGGATTCTGACGAATATCCAGATATTTGAGTCTGGCTGCCTGATTTAAAGGAGTCAGATCCGTCACATAATTGTTATTGATTCCCAAGCGTTCCAGGCGATTCAGCTTGGAAGCAAATTGGATTGAGGTCAACTGATTCCCATCCAGATACAGTTCTTCCAACTCAGAATAATGAGTTAAAAAATCAATATTTTCCGCCAGGGACACATCATCATACCAAATATTGGTCACACCAGAATAAGATTCCACATAGAAGTTCTTTTTTAAAGAAACCTCCTTCATCTGCAGCTTTTTAAGTGAAGGATTGTCCCTTAACTGATCAAAATCAATGCCAAACAAACACTGATTCAAATACAGTTCTTCCAGACCTGCATGATTGAACACATTGGAAATATCTCCATAAATTTCTATATTCCTGCCATAGCCTCCCCACCAGCTCTTGTCTTCTATGCCACTGAGATCCAAATATTTTAAGCTGGTCATTCCGTCCACAAAGTTCAGATTACGGAGAGGTTTATGGACAGCCCACATGGAATAGCAGGTCAGCCGCTCCAGACCCGACAAGGAAGAAAGGACATTGATCTCATCCACATTACACCCATGAATGGACAGGCTTTTCAAATTTTTCAGACCTTTAAGGGGAGCCATGGACTGAAATCCGCAAATATCCAATTCTTCCAGCTGGCTAAGTGAAGATAAGTCCGGATCGGAACAAGAGTCGTCCTTGTCCAGAACCAAACTTTTCAGCCCTGTAAGCTTAGGGATAAATTCATAGCCCTTCACCGAATCGTTGTTCGTTACACAGAGAGAAGTAAGACCCGAAAGCCCTCCTAAAGGTTCCAAGCTAATCGCTTCCGTCTCTGCAAGGGACAGCTTTGTAAGTCCTGTGAGAGAGTTTAAAAAACTCACGTCCCGCACCGAAGCAGACTCCAGGTTAAGCTCCTGTAAACCAGTCAATACAGTAAGGGCAGAATAATCGGTTAAGGTACCAGAAGAAGATTCATCCAAATCCGGCTCATCCTCAATAATCGTCAACGATTTTAGCTGTTTCATGGAAACCAGCTGCCGAATGTCCGGCGCCACAGCATCCTCAAGAGACAAAATTTCCAGGTTTTCAAAGGTAGATAATCCCTCCAAATCCGTTGGTTTATCCAGATTCAGCTCCCGAAGCTGTCCCGGCTCCAACCATTCGGTCAGATCTTTCGGACTCACCTCGCGGCAAGAAAGTCCCTGTAAACGGCTTAACTTATCCAAAACCTTTCCGTCTGCCCAACGGTATCCCAACTCCAATTTCACAAGCTCCGGAAACTCTGCCAGATCATCGGTGTCCCAGTCTTCTGGTTTCAACTCCAAATGTACAATCTCTGCCGACGGATCTTCATAAAGATTCTCAAAACTGTAATCGATGGAAAAGGAATCCCTTCCTGTCTCAATGCGCAGATACTTTAGTCTCCCCTTCTGTTTGGAATCTACCAAGTGTGTCGGCTTGCCATAAATTCCCTCCAGCAAAACATCATAAAACGGTGAATGGGAACTTAACACCTCTTCCTTTTCTTCCTCCAAAATTCCAGAAACCGTGGAAGAGGAAACTGCATACCGGGAATGATCAAAATTGCTTTTACGGTTGGCGCTCAAAGCAATTCCTACTCCAAACACAGCTGCCAGTCCCAAAAGGATTACCACAACCGCCAAGACTCCTTCCTGGTCAGGGGACATGTTTTTGCCCTTAAATCCATCGTTCTTTGGAGGGGCCTGTTGATAAATGTGGTAATTGATAACCCGGTCATCCTCCAGAATATACTGACTGCCACAATACTCGCAGGCAACGATTTTCTGATTCCCCTCCACAGGTATCAGCCGTCCGCCGCAATTCGGACATTTCAAATCCACAAACTTCATGAAATCCTGTATTCTCCCTTGTTCATTCTCTTGGTTTCCAAAGCCTTTTGTCTTTTAAAGCGCCTTCCGAATCTTCTCTGCAATCTCCTCATACTCTTGATCCGTCAAGAAGATCTTTCCCGGATTCATCTCAAACACGCCGCCCCATTCCGGACCGTCCTCATACTTTGGAACCAGATGAAAATGAAGGTGGCATCCAGTATCTCCATATGCCCCATAATTCACCTTTTTCGGCCCAAACACTTTATGAATGGCTCTGGCCGCCTTTGCCACATCTGCAAAAAACAGATTCCGCTCCTCATCCGTCAGCTCAATCATCTCGCTGATATGTTTGTCATGGGCCAAAATCAGCCTTCCTGGATGGCTTTGCTCTTTAAAAACATACAAAAACCCCGAATCCATTTTACAGATTGGATAAGCAAATTTTGCTGCCAGCTCCCCCTGCATACAATATGCACAATTCCCATCTTTCATTGTTCATACCTTCTTTCTGAAATTTTCTTTATTTTACACTTTTTAAGCTGGTTATGCAAGGTTTTCTTCGGTTAATACGTCCATCCTCCACAAAACAAACATTTCATTGAATGACTTTGTTTTATGAACCATAAATTGTAACCAAAAATCCAGAAATTTTCTCAAATAAATGTAGCGATCATGCCAGTAATTTGATACAATAGAAAGGAAATCAGGAAATTGCTGTAAAAGGTTTTTTTCAGATACTTGAATTTTGAAAAGGATCGAAAGGGTGTTGGAAAAAATGGAAAACATAAGATTTAAAAAATGGCCAGTGTTTCTTTTGATTTTTACGCTTGCAGCAGGTATTTTAGGCATATGGATTCCAGGCGCTGCCTATGGAAAAGGAAGCCGGACAGTAAAGGTGGCTTTCTTCCCCATGAATGGATACCATGAAAAGGATGCCGACGGAAGGCTGACTGGAATGGATGTGGAATACCTGGATGAATTATGCAGGTTTACTGACTGGGATATTGAATATGTGGAATGTGAAAGCTGGGATGAAGCCTTACAGCTTGTGGCCGAGAAAAAAGCCGATCTGGTGGGAAGCGCCCAATATTCCGCAGCACGGGCCTCCAAATATCAGTATGCCGATCTGTCCAGCGGCTACACTTTTGGCATCATTGCCACCAATGGGGACAGTTCTCTGGCCTATGAAGATTTTGAAGCCATGAAAGGTATTACGTTTGGCATGGTGAAAACTTATGTGCGCAAACATGAATTTCTCAACTATTTATCCGACAACGGACTTATGTTTCCGAAAATTAAAGAATACGACTCCACTGCCCAGCTTCAGGAGGCGTTGGACAGCGGCCAGATTGACGCCATGGTTCACACTTTTATGGAAATCAAAGAAGGCCAGCGCTTAATCGGACGTTTTGCCCCAAGACCCTTTTATTACATTACTTATCCCGGCAATGAAGATGTAATGCGGGAATTAAACCATGCCATTGCTGATTTGAAAATGGCCAGTCCAGATCTGGAAACCCGTCTGATCAACTCCTTTTACCAAAGCAGGCTGGACAAAACCATTGTGTTTACCACAGAAGAAAAGCAGTATATTTCACAGGCAAACCAAGTGAAAGTCGGTTATCTGGACGGCTATTATCCATTTCTCTACAGTGAAGACGACGATTGTAAAGGACTCACCCGTGAACTTTTGGAAGGAGCCGCTTCTGTGACCGGAGTGACTCTCTCCTGGCATAAATTTGACAATTCCCATAAAGCCTATGAAGCCCTGAAAAACGGTTCCATTGATATTATGTCTTACAGCACCTTTACAGAAGAAGAGTTGTATGACCATCAACTAATCAAAATGAGAGACTATGCACAGGTCCCCATGGTGCTGATTATGAAAAAAACGAAAGACTTAAGCTCCATGGATTCCATCGCTTCCGTTTCCTACCTGTCTCCAGAAGTAGGAAATGTGGTAGATTTACACTCCACAACCCTGATTCCCTGCAGCACACAGCTGGAGAGCATTGAGATGGTAAACAGCGGAAAGGCAGACGCCGCCCTGTGCGACGGTTATTTGGCTGAATATCTGTTAAGTTCCAAAATCCGTTACTATGAGCTGGAAATCAAAAATGTTTTAAGCGGGCAGCACGGTCTGTCCATGGCCATACGGGCAGATGAGCCTTTGCTTGCAGGTATTTTAAACAAAACCCTCCTTTCCATTGATGCTAGAGCAATCAATGATTATATGCTGGAACGGAATGTTTACTCTCTGGCCACCATGAGTCATTTTTTGCAAAGTTATAGTGACATCATCATTGCTGTCCTGATTTTGATTATCATAGCCATTATTCTTGTGACGATACATATTGTGAAAGACAGCCGAAAGATTCAAAAACTCATGTACAAAGATCCGGAACTAAATATTGGCAACTTAAATTATTTTATTTATCATGGAGAACAGCTGCTCGCTGACCGTCCAAAACAACAATATAGCGTTGCCTGCCTGAACATAGCTCAATTTCAGAACTATGTGGCAATTTATGGATGGCACAATGGACAAAAACTTTTAATAACAGTGGCAGATGCCTTGTCTCATACCATTAAAGATAAAAATGAAATCTGTGCCAGAGCGGACGGGGACCATTTTGTTCTTCTTCTGTCTGAGGAGAATGGGTCTATCCCAGAACGTTTAGAACAGATCGAATCCTTTATAAAAGAACAGGTTTCTTATAAAATGGAAAATCGCATCGAACTTCAAACCGGAGTTTATTATATTCCATCTGGAAGCCATGACCTGCGGGGAGCTTTCATCTGTGCCAACCAGGCCATTGAATTTGCCTGGGACAACGGAGAAAATCACATCATGGTCTATGATACTTCCCTGGAAAAAACCATTATTGAACGACATGAAAAAGAAAAACTTTTGGACTCAGTAAGCATTGAAGATAATTTTGTCCCTTACTATCAGGCCAAGATTGATGTTCTTACCGAAAAGATCGTAGGCGCCGAAGCATTGGTACGTTTTATTGACCCTACTGCCCAGGGAGCAGTCGTATCACCAGGATTTTTTGTTCCCTATTATGAGCAGACTGGCCGAATCGCGGAAATTGACTTTTTCATTTTAAAATGTGTCTGTAAAATGCTACGCAGGCGAATGGACCAAAATGAACCAGTTGTGACAATCTCCTGTAACTTTTCCAGGATGCATTTTACAAAGCCTGGTTTTGTTCAACGCTTTGAAAAAGTTTTGGAAAAATACCAGATTCCCAAAGAACTGATTGAGGTTGAAATAACCGAAACTTTGGTTATGGAGGAAATGGAAGCCAAGACTGCAGCGCAGACCTTGGAAGATCTCCATGCAAGAGGCATCCGGCTCTCCATTGATGACTTTGGCTCCGGATATTCCTCTTTAGGCGTTATTGAAAAAATACCTGCTTCTGTCATAAAGTTAGACCGTTCCTTCCTTTTGAATCAGGAAGACCGAAACCGACAGGTGAAAATAATGAAAAGTATTGTGGAGTTAGCCTACAATCTAGGCGCACAGATCGTATGCGAAGGGGTGGAGACTGAGCGGGATGTGGAGCTTATGCGAGAAATAGGCGCCCGTGTAGCCCAGGGCTACCATTACGCCAAACCAGTTCCTGAAAAGGAATTTGAGGAAAAGTTAAAGAATATCGGAGAATAAAGGATAATAAATCAGCTTCAGAAAAAGAAGATCTTTTGACACTTTCTTCTTTCTCTGAAGCTGTACTTTTTCAGGTTTTCCGTTTCAAAATTGGATTCTATTAAGCGTTCGCCTTTTTGTTTTCTTTCTTCCCACCAGGAGCTTTCTTCCACGCATGCATCGCCAAAGCCAATGCAATAACGCCGTAAGACACAAACACCCGGAAGTATTCACCAATTACAGGATCTCCAAACAATTCTTTACCTGCCAAAGGCGACACAATAAACAACGTGTGGAACAACACAATTCCTAACAAAGCCTGCTTGTTGGTCGCCTTTTGTACAGAAGCTCCCCCAACTAAAAGAGCCGCGATAGCAAACTGTCCTACCTGAGTATGTGCTCCGTAGGTGGAAATGGTTCCCACATTCTGCAAAAAGATCAGCTGCCCCCAGCTGGCCAGTACCGTGGAAAAGATCATGGCAATAATACGAATCCGGTCTACATTAATACCAGCTGCATTTGCAACAGTACGGCTCTGTCCCACAGTCCTCATATCCTGTCCCAAACGGGTTTTCATCAAAATATTGTTAAAGCAGCAAAGCGCTCCAATGCAAAGATAAGTCAGAACCGGAAGCCGCACCACAAGCAGCACTTTGTAAATGGAAGGCACATAGGTAAGTCCATAAACCACTGCTGCCAGAATCACATTGACCGTGGCTTTTGTTGGATTAAATGTGCTTGCCAAAGCTTCCTCTTTGTCCTTTTTCATCTTCAACTTCCATTTGACAAAACCAAACAGCTGCCACAGCGCCATTCCAAGGCACCACAGCTCCACAGCTGACAGAAGCAAAAGACGGTCAGTTGACAAAAATCTCTCTACTGGTCCGATAAAGGTCAATCCATAGATTACAACTGCCGCAGCTGCCTTTGCCCCCACAGATTTCCACTCCACACCCTGTTTTTTGGCCAGTTTAAAAGCAGTGGAACCTGCCAGTATAATGAGAAACAGATAAAATCCAATCTCAACAATGGTCAGCATAGGCACAGTATCCAGCGCATATTTCACAGTATCTTTTAAGTCAATGGTATTCTTGACGCCTACTCCTGTGGGAATCATCAAAGTGGGATTGTTCATCTTAATGACACCGCCAAAGATAAACAAAAACACCAGCTGATAAATACCATCAGCAAAATACCCCAGCACCAGGCCGCCGATCATCTCATTGCCCTTCATATAGTTAAACAGCTTTCCCACCAGGAAACCGAAAAATACGGCAAACGGGGTGGCTAAAGCAGCTGTAAACAAAAATCCGGAAATGCCGGTAAAGCCCCAGTAAGTGGTTAAAAAGATAGCCAGCTGCGCTGCCATGGCACCGATTACAATACCAAAATTCAATCCCATTCCTGCAATAACCGGAATGATCAGGGAAAGGACAATAAAGGAATTACGGGCTATACGGGTAAACAGCTCCGACACTACAAACGTCAGCGGCTGCTTGGAAAAATACGTTGCCGCAATACACAGAATCACAAACAGAAATACCACCATGTTCTGTACCAGAAAATCGGTTGTTTTCTTATTCACGTCCGCTTCCTCCTTTCACCTGGCTGAGTGCGTAGATAATAATGCCATTAGAGATAATCAAACGTGCCACTTCCGACAGGTTGCTCTCCGGGATAAACTGGTTTGCCACAGGAAGTCCCAGGGCCAAGATTCCCTGAAACAGGAATGTACCAATGAGGACATGGGGAATCCTTGCCCGCTTGGGACTGGCTCCGCCGATCAATACTGCAGCTACAGAAGTAAAGCCCATCATCATAGGTCCATTGTAAAGCTGCATAAATCCAAATCCCTGGGCATATACCAAAATACCCACTGCTGCCAGCACCGTTGACAGAGTTGTTCCAATCAACCGCATTTTATTCACATTAATACCAGCAGCTTTGGCAAACATGGGATTGGCTCCCGCTGCACTCATGGCAATTCCGGTTTTGGACCGCATAAACAACCACACCAGAAAACACATTAAAAAGAAAAACAGCAAAAGCCCTGTAGGAATGGTCAGGCTTCCAATATTAAAAGCCAGGGTATTGTTCATAACATTACTGAAGGAGGAGGCCAGGGAAATTGTATTTCGAAGACCTTTTCCCGCGTTGGGCCAGATAAGCTCACCGTCCGTAAAGGGCAGCAGCATCCACCACATATTCATAAAAGCGATAATGGAAAATCCTACATAAGTGGTTACGGTCATCTCGGAACCTTTTACCCGGTTCAAAAGCAATCCGTACAAATATCCAATGCCTGTGGCAAGAACCACACCAATGAGAATAGCAAGCAAAATCGCCACCCACATGGCAAACAAAGGATGAATGGCCACCAGAGAAGGCATCTGGGCAATGTGCAGCTGAATTACAATCAAACCTCCCAGCAAACCACCTACAATTCCCATGGAAATACCAAAATTCAGTCCAATGCCGCACTGCACTGCCGGAACCATGGCAAGAGCCAGGATTCCAAACATACCCCATCGTCTTAAACAGTCGCTTAAAAGCTGCATCAAATTCATCTGAAACACGCCGGCTGCTCCTACCAGGAACAGAAAGAATGTTACAATAATAATTCGTGGCAGGCCAAATTTGGCCACCAGTGATTTTAAGGGATTACTCATTCTCCTGTCCTCCTTTCCATGCGCCGGACATGGCAAGTCCGAAATCTGCATCTGAATCATCCGGTTTTAAAATACATGCCAGCTTTCCGTCAGAGATAATAGCAATCCGGTCTGACACAGAACGCAGCTCCATCAGCTCAGACGACACAATTACAACCGTCATTCCCAACTCTCGGTTCAGCTTTGCCAGATATTCCAGCACCAGTTTTTTTGCTCCAATATCAATTCCCCGGGTAGGTTCTGACACAAACAAAATATCCGGTTCCAGGGTAAGCGCTCTGGCCAGACAAACTTTCTGCTGATTCCCACCAGAAAGAGCGCCAGCAGGCTGACGGATTCCAGTACAGCGAATGTCCAGAGTCTTTACCATCTCCTCAGCATGGGAGTGAGCTGCCGCGGCGTCATAAAGCTTCATCCAGCCAGTTTTTTTCAAAAACTTGCCGTTGGTCTGCATCGCGGAAAAGATAATATTTTGTTCAATGCTTTCATCCAGCAAAAGTCCGACTCCCCGCCGGTCTTCTGACACAAAGGCAACCTTGTGCTCCAAAGCGTCCCCCAGTTTATCCAGATTTAAAGCCTCTCCATTGATCTTTACTTCCCCGCTGGCTTTGTAAAGACCGATGATTCCATTGGGAATCCCCAGTTTTCCCTGTCCGGCCAAACCGCCGATTCCCAAAATCTCTCCTTTGCGGATGTCCAGGTTAATCCCATTGACCTTTTCACCTGGCATATCTACTCTATAATTTCTTAAACTTACGGCGATTTCGTCATCGCGAATGGAGCGGGTGTCAGGAATGCCGTCATCCACCAGCTTTTCCACCTTCCGTCCAATCATAAGCTCTGCAATCTCTACCACATTTGTCTCTTTAATCTCTTTTCTGGCCACAAATTCCCCATCACGCAAAATGGTCATAGAATCTGCCACAGCCATCACCTCATCCAAACGATGAGTAATGAAAATAATCGCGATTCCCTGAGCGGAAATCACCCGCATCGCCTCTAAAAGACGTTCTGCTTCCGACTCGGTCAACACCGCTGTCGGCTCGTCAAGCACCAGCAGCCGGATTCCTGTCTTGTCCAGCTCCCTTGCAATCTCAATAAACTGCATATAGCCTACCGGAAGTCCGGCAACCCTAATATATTCGTCAATCTGCAATCCAATCGTTTTGAGAGCCTTTTTTGCATCTCTCCGCATGGCCTTAAAATCTAAAGACTCCATTGACCGTCCAAACAGACGGCTCACCAGATTCGGCGTGCTGATCTCACGCCCTACTTTAATATTTTCTGTCACTGTAAATCCAGGAATCAGCATAAATTCCTGATGCACCATTCCAATTCCCAGCTCCATGGCTTTTAATGGAGTATCAATCTGTACCGGTTCTCCGTTTACCTCTACCGTTCCTTCAAATCCGCCGGTATTGTGGATGACCGGCATTCCAAAAAGAATATTCATCAGCGTAGACTTTCCTGCGCCGTTCTCTCCCATCAGAGCATGAATCTCACCGGGACGGATGTGGAGCTTTACGCCCTTTAATACCCGGTTTCCATAATATTCTTTGGCGATATTGTCCATCTTCAGAACATAGGTTTCATTTGCTTTTTCCAAGTCACCAACCTCTTTCTACATTATCTCTGACATTCCCGAATAGCAGAAAGTTCTGCCAACTGATGTCTCACTAAGACCCCGTTGGCAGAACCCCCAGATACCATCATATTATTAGCTGCCGTACAGATACACCTGAACGCAACCCTTCATCCATTAGTCCGGTCGTGGGACACTTGTTTACTCAAAAGTAACGAAATCAGACATTACCAGGAAGTGATTTTCTTTCGCATTGCCCTCATCATCCACATAGTAATCCAGAGTCATCTTTGCGCCAGGAGTAAACTCTTCTGCACAAGTCTGAATGGTCTCGCGAAGAATGGTCTCATCCAGAACTCCGCTTGTCTGGCCTTCCAGCACCTTCTTGGCATACTCAACGCCAGCGCTGATAAACAGCATGTTACAGGGAACTCCCCAGGTAGATACACGTCCGCCCATGTTGGCTTCTGTAACCTTTGCCTGCAGCTGCTCCATCATATAGTTCACGTCAGCTTCATGGCCTGCCATGTCAATGTTTAAGGCAGCCGGGAAAGCATGGAAGGGAGACGGACAGCACTGTAAGCTGTAAATAGCGCCATTCTCAAATACGGAACGGATCAGCGGCTCCTGCATACCGCAGTTGGTTGTAAAGAACACGGTGTCTTTGCCGTATTTCTCGATCTGACGCGGCACATCTTCCAGAATGAACTGCTGAGCGCCGGTGATACCAGAATCGCCGGTTGGGTCCGGAGCAGTAACATCTACCAGCTCAATTCCGTTCTCAGCACAGTAAGTCTTCAGATTCTCGTGACGTGCAACGATCAGAGCATAGCTCATATGACGGGGGAAAGAATAGTGAATCATGGTCTTTGCGCCCTGAGCCTTTGCCTGCGGCGGAATCACAATACCACATCCTGGCTCATCTACCTGAAGAACAATGTCAGCCTTCGGGTTGATAACGCCTGGGTCCTCACCGGGAGTACCTACAATAAAGATCATGTCCGGACGGGTCTCACGCACTTTGTCAATGGCTGCTGCAGTACCAGGAATGGCCTGACACCAGATAATTGCCTTCACATCCGGATCGGAAGCCATAGCCACCGTGTTGGAAATTACAGTCTCGGTCTCGGTTGTAAAGTTATCCGGATAAGTGGAAGTAACGATCATATCTCCGTACTTCTCTTTCATCTTATTGGCCTGGGTAATCTCCTCATCGCCCTGAGAAGCAGTACCTGTGATAATGCCGATCTTAAAATTCTCTGCCGGCGTTAAAGCCTCGGTCTCATCAGAAGCACCCTCTGCTGCAGTGGTAGCATCAGCCTCTGCACCAGTGGTAGCTGCAGTTGTAGCTGCGGTAGTAGGCGCAGTCTCAGCCCCACGGCATCCTGCCAGTGAAAAGGCCATGACAGCTGCCAGTGACAAACTAATTAGTCTCTTTTTCATTACTTGTCTCCTCCTTTTTGTTGTTAAAACCCCTTTAAACGGCTTTCAGCCAAATAAAGTGTTTCGATTATACCATATATGCACGTCATTTGTCCAGCTACATTTGTGTATCTGTGACGGATTTTTATGGGAACTTCCCAAAATTGCCCGGACAGCAAAAAATCCGGCCGGATTTTTGACCTGCAAACAAGCAGGATTCTCATAATTCTGGTCGGATTTTTTGCCGTTGAATTTTACTAAAATTTTCTTCCTCCGCCTCCATGGCTTCGGCCCCCGGTTCTGTGAGTCGTGCTTCTTCCTGCACTGCCAGAACCTCCGGACCCTGTGTATGTGCTTCTTGGAATCACCTGTCGAAGCACATGGGAATTTTTCATCACATCCCTGTTATCCCGAAACCGGAAGGAAGCGTCTGCCCGGTATGCCATATAATAATTAGACGCCTGCCTTCTCTCATCCTCCATGGCATACTCTCTTTTCACGTTCCGGCATACGCTTCCCGCGCAAAAGGCGGACACTGCCGCAGCAATCAGCGCTTCATACCAGCGAATGCTCCGTTTGCGTCCGCCTCTATAAAGGCTGATCTCTCCTGTATCCCGGTCTATATTGTACTGCCCTTTTTCAATTCCCTTCTCATACCACTGGCGGGTATCCTCCATCAGCTGACGGGCACAGCCTACATAGTCTTTGTCTCCCATATAACCGATTGCATGATCCAGCATCGCCTCCACCCGCTCGTCGGTCAAAAGGCGAATCATCTGTCCACAGGTGGATATATACAACTCCCGGTTGTCCATGTCCATTAAGAAGAGAAGGCCGCTGGCATCCTCCCCGGTTCCGAACTTCATCTCATCATAAAAATCATCTGCATACCGTTCGGAGGTTCTTCCATGAGCGTCCAAAATCGTCACCAGAGCCACATCCATGTTTATGTCTTCCCGAAGATTTTGAATCTCCTCTTCCAGTTTGCTGACCTCCTCCTCTGAAAACAGTCCGGCCTGATCATAAACCCTTTGGTCTGACTTTGTATCTGCCAGAGATACGCCTGACAGCAGTAAAAGAAAAATCACGCTCAAAACCAATCCAAGTCTTTTCATCACAACTCCCCTGTGTCCAACAAAAAATATTTTAAAGAAAATATCCCACTACAAGAAGAACCGCAAAAAGCGGCGCAAACACCGACAGAAACAACCGGGCCAGCCGTTTGGAGTCCACTGGCAGCTCCCCGCAGACTTTGCCGGTCTGACCATTGCAGGCGAAATAATAGACTTTATCGGTCCGTTTGTCCCGATAGGTAAGGGTCCACACTGGCATTAAAGCATAGTTCCACTTTGGATTTCCAATCCGCATATCCTTGGAACGAATCTGCACCGAGTCGTAGCGGGAAAGCCCCTCTCTTATGGAACTTTCCGCAAACTGACGAATCTCCTCCTCCAAAGCTGCCGCAAAACGATCTTGTTCCATATCCCGCTTTTCTGCCAGGAATCCAGAAAGATACTCCATTTGAAACGGCTGCATTTTCTCCATATCAAACGGCATAACCCCTTCCACCAGTTTGCGGTTTGCCTTTGACAGCGCATTGCGGGCCACATGGTCCACCTCCATGGTTCCCTCCCGGCAGATTTCATATTCTTCTGTGCGGGTCAGTCGTACATTTCCCTCAGTCCAGGTCTTATACTTTTTTCCTTCTGCCTCCAGTTTTCCTTCTATCTCACACCCATAAAGCCAGTAAGGAAAATACACTCCGGTAAGTTTCTCCACCTGCTCTGAGGAATAAAACGCTTCTGGTATATATTTCTTTTTGCCAATCCACTGATCAAAAATCTCCATCGCCTTCTCCCGGTCTATGGTGAAAGGAAGAACCCCATCTGGGTGATATTTTCCTTCCATCCGCCCTGACAGCACCACCGGGTTATGGCAGTAATAGCAAAAAGTCGCTGCGGTTGTCTCGTCGGTCACAATCTCTGCCCCGCAGCTGGGACAAGAGTAGAAAACCGCCGAAGATTCTGGTTTTTCTGACGCCTGCAATTCATCTGTGGGAATTGTCTCTTCTGTCTGCTGGGAAACGTCTTTCTCCATCTGGTCTCTGGAAAATTCAGACAGACAATACTCACATTTAAAATTCTGCATTTCCGGATGAAACCGCAGGTCGCCGCCACAATTTGGACATTTAAAGATAATTGCCGCCATAGGTAAGTTCCTCAGCCTTTGGGCTTTCCGCACTGGCTGCAGAATTTTCCGGTATTAGCCGTGCCGCAGCTGCATACCCAGGGGCCTCCGTCTGGCTTTGGACTGCCGCATTCGCTACAGAACTTTCCTGTGTTGGCCGCGCCGCATTTACATACCCAGGTATCGGATACTGGTTTTGCCCCGCCGCACTGGCTGCAGAATTTCCCTGTGTTTACAGCGCCGCACCGACATACCCAGGAAGCTCCTCCTGCTGGGGCTGCTCCCATTCCTGCGCCTCCGCCAGCCATGTTCTGACCAAATCCCGGACGGTTTTGCCCTCCCTGAGCATTCATCTGCATCTGCTGCATATTTGCTGCGGATGCAGCTCCCATAAAACCGCCTCCTGCATTCATACCCACGCCCATTCCCATAAAACCAGCCATAGCTCCCTGGGAATTGGAACCAGCTGCCTCTAACCCCCGGGCAATGGCTCCCTGCACGTATCCTTCTCGCACACCTGGGTCGGAAAGCATTGCGCCCTGATTGCGCATGTTAATAAGCTTTTGAGATTCTTCATTATAAGAGATACTGGCAATACCAACGCTCATAATCTCAAAGCCCCGGTTCCTCTTCCAGTCATCGTCCAGAACTTCTGACATATGACGGCTTAAAACCGTTCCCTTGGAAGCCACAAAGGAAATCCGCTCCCCTTCTGCTGACATTCGGTTAATGGATGCCTGAAGCGCCTCCAAAAATTCATTCATGTACTGTTCATTAATAGAGGTAATTTCTACTTTGTTGGCATTCTTTGGAATTACCTGAGCATAAAAAAGCAGGGGATCTGTAATTTTTATGGAATAAGTGCCATGAGCACGCAAAAACAGCTCCGCATTATAAAAACTGTCAAAATAATTCACCGGATTGCGGGTGCCGAATTTGATTCCTTTGATTTCCTGTAAGTTTACATAAAAAACCCTCTGTGCCTTGGGCGTCTCCCCGCCATATTTAATCCGGTTAAAAGATTCCTTGAGGGTATCCTTAAACTGACCGTTGAACAAGGAAGGGGAGGAAGAATTTTTCACGGTATAATAGCCTTCCTCTGCAGTATAGTCTACCACTTTTCCCCCGTCTACCACCATCATAAACTGATTCGGATACACATGAATTACCGAACCGTTAGACACCAGATTGTCGGTTCCTTTTGTGTTGGACCCCTTGCGGGTTTTCACACCACTGGCAAAAACCGTCTGGTCCCCCATACTCCCTGGCTCCACAACTTCTAACCACTGGTCTGCCAACGAGCCTCCGATTGCCGTTGCAGCTGCTTTTATAATCCCCATAGTTTCCTCCTGAATTGTTATTCTCCTGCTATTTTACTGTATTTCCCGCTTTTATTCAATCCCCCGCAGAGGGAAGTCATCTTTTCCTTCCTCTGCGTCCGGGAGTCACCGCCTTCACAGCCACCCATATCAGCCCCATTGCCATAACCACCTGAATCACCACACTGCAGACGACCCAGTTATGGCTGACAAAGCTTTCCCCATGAGTCCCAAACCACCGGATAATCCCGCTGCCGGCCTGCTCTTTTCCAGTCAGACGCAGCATGGTCATAATAAACGTGGCAGTAGGATTAATCAGCAGCAAATACAAAAATCCCCCGGAAGTGCCTTGCTCCAAACCAGCCCCTCCAGAAACCAGATATGCCCCATTTGGCATCCGGCTGAAAAACAGCGCAAGCTGATTCAGTCCATAAGTTCCCCCTGCCACAGCTCCCATCACCCCGTAAGCTGCCACTGTAGATAATGTGGATTTGCGAAACAGGGCAGAGCAGCAAATCCCCAGGCTGCCGACAAACAGGGCCGCTGCGCCAAAACAGATTAGCAGCATTCCCATGTCCTTTATGGTTACGCCTCCATAGACAAACACCAGAGCCAGAATCGGAAAACTGGAAATGATCAGCAAAATCATGGTGCTTAACGAGGCCACCAGCTTTCCCATTACAATCTGAGTCGGAGTCATCTTGGTAGAAAGCATTAAATCCAAAGTCTGCCGTTCCCGCTCTCCGCTGATGCTTCCCGCGGTAAGGGCTGGCATAATAAACACCAACATAATAAATTCCAAAACCGCCACAAACAAATACAAATCCATAAAACTGCTGTATTGAATCTCTGCTGTCACCCGCACCTGGGCCAGTGTGGAATACATGTTAAGAAGAGCCACCAGAGCCAAAATCCCGTTAAATATCAATAATACCAGAGCCAGCCGAAAACTGCGGGAGCTGACCATGGTCTCCCTTTTATAGACCGGATTCCCGATCAGCATCATAAGAAAGCACCACCTTTTCCTCTTCATGGCTTGTAAGTTGCATAAACACAGCCTCCAAACTGCCTGGTTCCCGCATAAAGCCCCGCACCTGAACTCCTGCCTGAATCAACTCAGTCAAAAGACTGCTCTCCTGCCGTCCGCTTCCTGCAAACTGCACCAAAATCTCCGCATCCTTCACAGAGATGGAACGAACCAGGGGATGCTCCTTTAACAGTTTGAGAGCTGTCTCCATATTTTTGTAAATGGATAAAATCACTGGCTTGGAGGTGTGGATTTTCTCGATAATCTCCTCCACACTCCCAGTCAGCAGCATCTTTCCTGCATCCACAATTCCAATATCTGTACAAAGCTCAGTCAAATCCGAAAGGAGGTGAGAACTTAAAAGAATGGTCGTTCCCTGCTGATTCAGCTCCCGGATTATCTCCCGAAATTCCAGTCTTGTTCTTGGGTCCAGCCCTGCCGCCGGCTCGTCTAACACCAAGAGAGCTGGATTATGAAGAAGCGCCCGGGCAAGGCAGAGACGCTGTTTCATTCCTCTGGAAAGACCGTCCACATAAAAGTCGTCCTTATCCCCAAGCCCCACCTGGTCTAACAAGGTCAGGGAACGCTTTCGGGCTGTAAGTCCCTCCAGTCCGTAACAGGAGGCAAAAAACTCCATATATTCCCACACCTTTAAATTGTCATAAACCCCAAAGTAATCTGGAACATATCCGATTTTTTCCTTCATCTGACGGGGATAAGCCAAAGCATCAATGCCATCAATTTCCACCGTTCCCTTATCCGGCAAAAGTAAACCGCTGACAATCTTAATGGTTGTGGTTTTTCCTGCCCCGTTGGGTCCCACAAAGCCGTACAAAGCTCCTGCTTCAATCTCCATATCCAACCCGTCCAGAGCATGGTAATTTCCAAATGCCTTCCTAAGATTCTGAATTTTAAGCATTACCGTTCCCTCCCTGCAACCATAGGCATTGGAAGCTGAATCTCATTGTAGCTGCCAGGGCCGTCATAGACGTACCGGACTGTCAGGGTATTTCCCGGCGACAGGTAAGGCCGCAGCTGATCTACATCCATGGTCTGTCCTTCCAGGTCCATCCGGTCAAAATTACCGCTGATATAATTATAAAAATAAATGCTTCCGGTAAATGCCTCAATATAACTGTCGCTGCTGTCTTTTAAAAATTCTTCCGACACCGGTTCAAAGGTCAGACTTTCCACCTCAATCTCCGTACCCATCTGATATTCCAATGTCAAAGGTTCGGTTCCGTTCATGGAGTTGGATTTGGCATCATAAGTTCCGTTTACCACCTTGGGAATCTTCATCAGTACAGACCGGTAAAGGAGCCGGTCTTTGGAGGCATTCACCGGCACCAGAGAGGTCAGCATAGTATGTCCATAAGTCTCTGGGTCCGTCTCCCGCAAAAACGGGCTTTCCTCTTTCATTGTGCTAAAAGCAATCACTCTTGCATCTGCACTGTAATTGCCCATATAGTTGTCCAGATAAAAGGTCAGCATATTAAACCGCTCCAACGCCAGCAAATAAGTCGTATCCTGGATGTCTGTCCGTGAAAGCAGCTCCTTTCCAATAATTCCCTCTGCAACCACATAGGAATGATTCAGGGGAAAGCGTAGAAGCTTTAAATCTTCTAACCGGCAGGTTTCCTCCGGTTCCAGCCGTCCGAGAAATACCATGTTGCCATAGAGCATCAAAGTAGCATTTTCCAGGGGAAATGGAAAATGATTGGTGATGCTACCCCTTAAATTTCCCTCAAAATAGTCCACATTCCCTTCAATCCCAATCTTATCCTTGTTGTCCGTCTTCCGCTCCAATCGAAAATACCGGGGTGAAAATGCAGTAATATTCTGCCCTCGGATGGTCAGCCGATCCGCCTCTCGGCCTATGGCAATCTGATATTCCTCCTCCCCAGTAAACCGGGAACGGTTTGACTGCTCGCTCTGGTAACTGCGGGTAATGGGCAGGACAGAGTAAGAAGGGTCCAGCTCCACCTGATAAGGACGGTTATAAGGATTGCGGATATTCACATAAGTAGTGTCTGTAATATAATCCTCCGTCACATCCTGAATGGATGCATACGTATAAAATGTAGAAGGAAAGCGGGTGGTCATTCCCATCAGATAAATCACCACAGCAAATACCAGGGACATAACGACCACGCCTCTCCGATAGTAAAGCTGCATTTGCCGATTTTTCAGATACAAATACATCCCTGGCCCTAAAAGCAGCAAATAAACAGCCACCACAGCTGTATACAGGAAAAGGTTAGGCAGTTTCTCCACATTTCCCGTATTGATCAGACTCTGAACAGACCAGAATTTTTCCGAATTGCCACTGTACACCACATCTGCCAGCCGGTTAATCCGGGCCTCCCCTAAAAGAGAAGTGAAAATATGATCTACATAAGAAGGGCGTGCTTCACAAAAACCTTTAAAGTCTGCCAGATCAAAGCTGAACACACCGATCAGCCCCTGCTCCTTGGAAGCTGCGGTTAAAAGGGAAAATCCGTTGCTGGAGAGAATCACATTGCCGCCGTGGAGAGGAATATCCACACAAACCAGTTCCATAAGTCCTTCTGCCGGACTGTCTAAAGAAAAGTCTTCTCCCAAATCTATAGAATGAAGACGAGGCGTTCCATAGGAGTCATCTAAAAGCTCCGGCGCAAAACGGCCCAAAGTATCTCCCACCCGCTGTCCGGTTCCCAAAATCAACACGCCGCCGCTGTGAACCCAATCCATAATGGCAGAAGTCTGCTGCTCCGAAAGTTCCCGCAGTTTAAAATTATTGACCACCAGCACATCCAGCATGTTTAGTCCCAGCTCTTCTTCCGGGAAACTCTCCGGCTCCAAATCAAAAGTCCGGGTGCGCAGAGCGCTGTAATGAATCCCCACCCCATTGAGATATTTCAGATCTTTCGGCTGGTCAGACAAAATTCCTACAAACAGCTCAGGCACATCCCGGCTGACGTTTAAATTTACCTGCTGCCAGGAAAGCACCGTTCCCTGTCCGTCTTCTAACGTCACATACAGCCGGTCCCCATTGACTCCAATGGGAATATAGTACGGATTGGTCTGTTTCTCTTCCGGAGCCAATTCTACCTGATACGTATAATAATAGATCGTGCCGTCGGATTCCATGGATTTAATTTCCAGCGTGCCCTCCAGGGCAATATTTCGGTTATTTTCAATGGTAATCTCCACTGGTATGGAGCACCCGCCCTTTGCCATATTATCGTATCCATATTCCACCAAAATCTCCACGCCAGACGAGGGAATGTCCGGTAAGGCTCCATAAACCGTCTGTCCAAATCCCCCAAAACCAAACCAGTCAAAGGCTGCGCTGTCAAAACCAGCCCGCCAGAATCCTCCGCCGGACACACACAAGCAAAA
This sequence comes from Clostridiaceae bacterium, assembly GCA_009911065.1. Lineage (GTDB taxonomy): Bacteria > Bacillota > Clostridia > Lachnospirales > Lachnospiraceae > Brotaphodocola. The sequence continues at coordinate 52,189 of QXWR01000025.1, forward strand.
AACCAGAATCCAAAAAGCCAGACCATAAAGCGCCCTTGTAACGGTCTGGTTCTGTCGTTGTTCTGGTCTGACCAGTCTGTTATCCATACTTTTCTGCCTCCGCCTTGTTTTATCCAAAATTCTCTTTGTCAATATCAAAATCCACCTTCAGCGTCACCGTAAATACCGTACCGTTTAAATCACTTTTTACTGTAATATCTCCCCCATGCATATCCACAATATTTTTCACAATCGCAAGTCCCAGCCCTGTGCCGCCGGTATGGGAAGACCGGGACTGTTCTACCCGGTAAAATTTATCAAAAATAAGAGGCAGCTCTTCTGGCGGAATCACATATCCGTAATTGGTCACAGACACCTGTACTGTCTCTGCAGATGCCAGCACCTTCACCAGAACCCGCTTGCCATCTGCACCGTATTTGATTGCATTGTTAATCAGATTGTCAAACAATCGCGCCAGCAGATTCCCGTCTGCCATAATCACCTTTGCCGACACATTGCTCTGAAGCTCATAAGACAGATTCTTATTGGAAAAGTTCGGATACGACTCTTCCAAAAGCTGTCCCAAAAGCTTAATAATATCCACTTTGGACACCCGCATGGAAATCTTTCCATAGTTTAACTTGGTAAATCCAAACAAGTCCTCAATCAGCTTCTCCAAACGCTTGGATTTTCCATATGCAATGTCCATATACTTTTTCTGAACCTCCAGGGGCAAAGGTGCAGACGTCTTTCCGGAAAGCAGCTCTAAATAGCCAATAATGGAGGTGAGAGGGGTCCGTAGATCATGGGCTACATTGGTAATCAGCTCATTCTTGGTTCGTTCTGCCTCCCGCTCTTTGTCCATCAGCCGCCGGATGTCCTCTACCATCTTATTCAGATTCTCTGCCATGGAGGAAAATTCATCGTCGCCAATCACTTCAACCGTGGTGTTTAAATCTCCCTCTGAAATGTCTCTGACTGCATGAGAAATCTTTTCAATATAAATCAACGTTTTCTCCTGGAGAAGAAGAAAGGTCACGGAAAAAACCATCACCCCCAGCAGAACATACCCAAGAATAATCACCAAATCCCGGTCATCAATCATGGCCATAAGAGCATTGTTCCACTGGGACTCCCTGGCATACTTGGCAAGCATACCCACATTGGTCACTAAAAACATCTCCACCAGACAAGCCACCAGAGAGCTGTACACAATATTAGCGATTAAACGGGTGCGGAAACGATGCCGCATATCGCTTCTCTTACTTTTCAATTTTATATCCTACCCCCCATACGGTTGTGATAATCTTATCCTGGCGCTCATCTTCTTTCATTTTACCGCGCAGGCGGCGGATATGTACCATAACCGTATTGTTAGCCTCGTATACTTTCTCGTTCCACACCTTCTCAAATATTTCGTCTGTGCTGAACACTTTCCCTGGATTGGAAGCCAGAAGATATAAAATGTCAAACTCAATGGGAGTAAGCTTTACTTCCTCGTCATAAACTGTAACCTTGTGGTTATCCTTATTGATGGTCAGACCTCTAATACTGATTTCATTTTTCACATTCTCATGGACGCTGCTGTTGGGATTCAGCTGTGTATACCGCCGCAGCTGGGACTTGACCCGCGCCGACACCTCCAGCGGGTTAAAGGGCTTTGCCACATAATCATCAGCTCCTGTGCCAAGTCCTAAAATCTTATCCAAATCTGTGGACTTTGCGCTGATCATAATAATCGGAATATTGTTGGTCTCCCGAATCTTTTTACACATCTCCAGTCCGGTCATCCCTGGCATCATAATATCCAAAAGCACCAGATGGATGTCTTCTCTCTCCAGAATCTCCAGACCCTCCTGGGCGCTATTGGCTTTAAACACCTTATATCCGTCACTGACCAGATAGATTTCTACCAAGTCCGCGATCTCCTGCTCATCATCTACAATCAAAATGCTGGTCTCTGCCATACGGGTTTCCTCCTCTTGTTATTCTATTGATTAGTGTAGCATAAAATGTCGGTTTGTGCCTTACTTTTTTATTACAAATGTTCTAGTATTTTCCAGGCGTCGGTAAATGGAAAAGGGCAGCGAACCTTTTCTTTTCCATAGATTCGCCGCCCTGCTATTGCTTCCAGACTTTGTCTGTGTCTTTTGTCTATGCCTCTGCCGGAGCAAATCGCCGGGTTTCATGGACATCCACCGATTCCTCCTGCTTTCTTGCCGAGGCAGCTGCTATTGCCTCCTCGCAAAACTGAAGCTGAGCTGTCACCAGCTCTTTGCCTCTTTTGTCAATTTTTTCATAAGTTCCATCCGGCTGTAAAATATGAGCTTTTACATTATCCTCCAGCTGAACCTGGAGAATGTGAATCACCTGTTCTTTTAACGATTCGTCTTCCACTGGGAACAAGATTTCCACCCGTTTATCCAGATTTCTTGGCATCCAGTCTGCGCTGCCCATATACACCTCCGGACTTCCATCATTTTCAAAGCAGAAAATCCGGGCATGTTCCAGGAAATTTCCTACGATGGAGTGAACGCTGATGTTCTCGCTTAACCCGGCAACCCCTGCCTTTAAACAGCAGATTCCTCTGATAACCAGCTCGATCTTTACCCCTGCGCAGGAAGCCTCATAAAGATTTGCAATGATTTCCTTGTCACACAGAGAGTTCATCTTTGCCATAATATGAGAACGTTTCCCCTCTCTGGCATTGGCAGTCTCCCGGCGAATCATCTTAATAAATTTGCTCCGCAGCCAAAGGGGAGCAAGGGAGAGCTTATTCCATGCCGGCGGCTCGGAATAGCCAGACAGCATATTAAACACGGCTGTGGCATCCTGCCCGATTTTCGGGTTGCAGGTCATAAGACCGCAGTCTGTGTACAGTCTTGCCGTCGAATCATTATAATTGCCAGTTCCCAGGTGAACATACCGCCGAATGCCGTCTTCTTCTCTGCGCACTACCAGCGTAATCTTACAGTGGGTTTTCAGCCCCATTAGCCCATAGATCACATGGCAGCCTGCCTTCTCAAGCTTTTTGGCCCAGTTAATGTTGTTTTCTTCATCAAAACGGGCCTTTAATTCCACCAGCACAGACACCTGCTTGCCATTGTCCGCTGCTTCTGCCAGCGCCGCCACAATGGGAGAATGTCCGCTGACCCGGTACAAGGTCTGTTTGATGGCAAGAACCTCCGGATCTCTGGATGCCTGACGGACAAAATTCACCACCGGATCAAAGGTCTGATAAGGATGATGGAGCAGTATATCTCCTTTGCGGATATTGGTGAAAATGTCTTCCTCATTCATCAGCGCGGGAACCGGCTGGGGAACATAGGTTTTGGATTTTAAATGGTCGAATCCCCCCATACCATACAGTTTCATCAAAAAGGTCAAATCCAAAGGACCGCTGATCTCATAAATATCTTCATTTTCCACAGAAAGCTCTTTTTTTAAGATCTTTAGCAGCCGTTTATCCACCTTTTCCTCAATCTCCAGGCGAATCACTTCCCCCCACTGGCGTTTCTTCAGCTGCTTTTGAATCTCCTCTAAAAGATCAACCGCCTCCTCCTCATCCAGCATAAAGTCCGCATTCCGCATAATACGGAAAGGATGGGCTGACACAATGTTGTAATTTAAAAACAACTCATGAATGTTTCGTTCAATGACCTCTTCCAAGAGAATAATCCGGCGCACCCCTTCCTCACAATTGGGAAGCTCCACAATCCGAGGCAGCACAGACGGCACCTGCACCATGGCAAACTCCAACGTGTCATCTCCGCTTTTTTTCTGAACCAGCGCCGCAATATTCAGGGATTTATTTCGAATCAGAGGAAACGGCCGGGAGGAATCCACTGCCATGGGGGTTAAAACCGGATAAACGGTCTCCCGAAAATAACCGTCCACATACTGCTGCTCCTTTTCCGTCAGCTCCTCGTGCTCCCACAAAATCTCAAGTCCCTGCTGCTTTAAAGCCGGAAGCAGAGATCTGCTGTAAGTGGAATATTGTAAGTCCACCAGACGATGGGTCTTTTCCGAAATAAGGGCCAGCTGCTCATCTGCCCGCAATCCTGCAATATCGGTCTTTTTATATTTTGCATGAACCTGATCTTTTAAAGAAGCCACCCGCACCATACAAAACTCATCCAGGTTAGAAGCTGTAATGCTCAAAAATTTCAGCCTTTCAAACAGGGGAATGGCTTTATCTCTGGACTCATTGAGAATACGGTAATTAAATTCCAGCCAGCTCAATTCCCGATTTACATAATTTTTCGGATCTGTATAAACGTTTTCTGTCTCTGCCATAATCCCTTTCTTTTTCTCCTCCCCTTATATTTTCTTTTTCTGTTTCAGCACAGGACGTATTCCAAAAATCTCCTCAAAGAAATCTGCTTTTTCTTCAATGGATAAGGTTTCCAAGGTCACGTCGCCTACATAATCCGTGCTGATCACCAGTTTGTTGTTCTTAACTGTAATCCGGCATCCGGCCAGTTTGTTATTGTGGCTGCGGTCCATGGAATTGGCCAGCCGCAAAATAGCCGTCAGCTTTGCCACAATGAGCGTCAGATTATCCGGCGTGGCCAGACGGGATATGCGGGACGGTTTTGCCTCAATTTTTATGTCATTATACTGAAAAGACTTTAAGTGGTAACGGACAATATTTGCCACAATCTCCCGTTCAACGTGGGAGAGACCAATAATCTCTGTGGCCATAATAATGTTATAGGCATATTCTGTGGCATTGCGCATGGTTACAAACTTACCGCAGGAGTGAAGATCTGCTGCTATCTGAAGAAGAAGCCGCTCCCTCTCCTTCAGCCCATGATATTTCTTCAAACTGTCAAACACCTGCAAGGCCGCGCTTTCTACTGCCTGAATATGGGACATATGGCACTTATACCGTTTGGCCATATTTCGTGAAGTCACAATAATGTCATTGGCAAAATTGTGATTAAACTTTAAAAGCTTCCGTTCCTCAGCATACTCCGCTGCAATTCCATCCAGCATGTGAGTCCCCGGAACCCATATGTTCTCTGCCCCGGTTACCTCAAGAACCTGCCGGATAATGGTGGATGCCGGAAGAAGAAGATTTGCATAGTCTGCATTAATCTCAAAAGTCTCCTCGATCTGATCCAGAGTCATCCGCCCAAGCATCTCATAAAAACGGTTAAATTCCTCCACGGTAATCCGGTCTTTCTGGCTTCCGTCTCCCATGATTTTCCGGTACAGAATCAATGTCACCTTACCGATTCCAATCAGATTTTCAATCTTCCGGTCTTTTAAGTAAATTTTTCGGAATGTTACCAGTTCATTGTCCACAATCTCCTGAATCAGTTTCCGCTCCTTCTCCGCCGTGGTTTTCATATTCCCCATGATTTCCAGCAGACGAATGATCCCTAAAGGAAGATTCTGTGTGGATACCAGAGAATCCTTGTCAAACAGAGAGATCTGAGTGCTTCCATTTCCCACATCCAGAATCGCTGTTCCCTTCTGAATCACCTTATGAAATTCAGCATCTTTGTAGGCAATGGCCTTGTAGCTGATGAAACGTTGTTCCGAATTGCTGAGAATCCGGATGTCAATCCCGGTTCTTACCCGAATCTGATCTGCCACAATCTGGTTGTTTTCGGCTTCCCTCAATGCACTGGTGGCATAGGCGCGGCAGCTCTCCACCTGATACCCTTTCATCATACGGACAAATTCGGTCAATACCTCACACATTTCGTCCACCTGCCTGTAATGGATCTTTCCTGTGTGCCAGGTGTCTTTTCCCAAGGCAATCGGGTATCTCACCTGATCAATCGGACGGATGCCGAATTTCTCAGACACCTCATAAATCCCCATTTCCAGGTCAGAAGAACCGATGTCAATTGCCGCAAATGTGTGTACCATGCTTTTCACTCCCTTCTTAAAAACGATTCAGACATGCTCTGATGCAATCCGTACATTGATTTGAACAGCGAATGTCAATAATTACCCAAAACCCGCATATTTTTCCCTTCTGCCGCCACTCCTTTCAGGGCGTTTTGCACTGCTGCGTCTGCCAGATTTCCTTCCAAATCCACGAAAAACCGATATTCCCAGCTTCGTCCTGCTATGGGACGGGACTCAATCATCCGCATATTAACTCCGTTAAAAATGAAGTGTCCCAATATATTATAAAGGGTGCCGCTTCGGTGAGGCAATTCAAATGTAATGCTGACTTTATCGGCATTTTTGCAGTATGTGGGACGGCTGGAAAAAATAATAAACCGGGTTGTATTGTTCTCACTGTCCTGAATTTCCGGCTGCAGCACCTTTAACCCGTAAATCTGTCCTGCAATCTGGCTGGCTATGGCTGCACAGGAACGGTCCGCCTCTTCCACTACTTTTTTTGCCGCAACCGCCGTGTTTTCCAGGCTGACCTGACGAACCCCTTCCTGCTGCTTCAAAAACCGGGAACACTGCATCAGCGCCTGAGGGTGTGAATATATGGTCCGAATATCCGAAAGCTCCGCCTCCGGCCGCCCAAGGAGAGCATGGCGCACTGGCACAAATGCCTCTGCCACAATGTAGTTGGAATATTGAATCTGAAGATCATAATTGTCAATCACAGCTCCAGCGGAAGAATTTTCAATGGGCAGCACTCCATAATCTGCCCTTTTCTCCTGGACCTCCTTCATGGCCTCCTCAAAGGTGGACACATGATAAAGAGTTGCCTCTTGGCCAAAATACTGCAAGGCTGCTGCATGGCCATAAGCTCCTTCCACCCCCTGATAGACTATTCTCGCCCCTTTTGTGGGCAATGCATCTACCTGTGTGTACTCGGAACTTTCCACAATGCCGGACTCTGCCATCTTTTGATACTGAAACCGGCGGCTGATGGTCATAATTTGAGAAAACAGCTCCTCAATAGCCGTCTGATTATACTCCCCGTGAACCATACTGCGGACTGCCTCCAATTTCTGCCTCTCCCGCTCACCGTCATACACTGGCTTTCCCACTTTTATTTTATAATCCGCCACATTTTGACAAATTTTCATCCGCTCCTCAAACAGAGCCGTCAGCTGTCCGTCAATATCATCCAGCCTGCGCCTGCACTCCTGCAAATCCATGTTTATCCTGTCCTCCGTATTTTTTATTCCCTATTTTTATAAAATTCTGATATCATATCCCATAAACCGGTTGCCAGATACCTAATGTCAGGTGCTAGAATGTGTCTGGCTTTTTATCTTTTGCAGACAACACACTGAGATTGGGACTGGGGAAGTGAGCTTAACTTCCTGGCCCGCTGCTCCTTCTGTAACATCTCAATAATCCGGTCCCTGGTGTAGGCCCCGGAACGCTTCCGAAACTCTGCCGGAAGCTGCTTTAAATAAATAGGTTCTCCAAATTCAATGGTCACATGGGAAGGCCGCATAAAAGGAATATGGTTCTCAAAAATCTCCGCGGTTCCGGTAAATGCCACAGGTACCACCGGACAGCCGCTCTTCTCTGCAATTTTTAAGCTTCCCTCCTTAAAAGGAAGCAGCTCCAAAGGGTCCAGATTTTCATTCCGGGTACCTTCTGGAAAAATCCACAAAGAAATCCCCTGTTTTACCTTCTCAATTCCTTCCAAGATCGTCTTCAGCCCTTCTTTAATGTCTTCCCGGTTTAAAAACAGACAGTTGACTAACCTCATCCAGTCTGACAGAACCGGGTACCGGGTCATCTCCTTTTTGGCCACAAACCCGGCCAGATGGGGAACCACGGTATATCCTACAATAATATCAAAATAACTTCTGTGGTTTCCCACATACAAAACAGCTCCCTCCGGCACGTTTTCCTGACCTTTTACCGTCAGTGTAGAACCCGTCAGCCGGAAAATCAGCCGGAACATGGCCTGAACAATCCGCAGGCTGTGTTCTTGCTGTCTTTTCGGATTAAATTTTGCCACTAAAAATTCACCTGCCGCCAGAGGAATGCTGAACACCAGAAATCCCAATAGCGACACTACTACCAATAAAAATCGTATCATTTGTCTGTCCCTCTCCATTCAATTCCTGTTCTTTTCAGTATATAAAAAAAAAAGAGCAAAAACAAGTCATTTGCTCTTCTTTTTTGTAATTTGTTCAAACAATAATCCTGTCATAAACCACAACGGCGCAAAATCAAGACGTATCAGCCCATTGACACTGGCCAGCCGTCCGGTATAATCCCACGGACATATGCCTTTTGCCCGCAGCCACATGCCGGAAAAGTACTCTGCCACAAAAATCAGCACCATATCCAGCATTCCATGGCGCACAAAACGATCTCCGGGGCGAAGCCGTATCCCGCCTATCCATCGGTCAACCGCTGCCCCGATTGGCGCCAGCAAAGCTCCCATTCCATATATGGGAAACATGAGAAGAGAAGTCCTGCCAATAAGCCGCCAGTCGTGAGACAGCACAGACTCCAAAGAGGTGAACATAACCTCCAAACACCATCCGGTAACACCGCATTTTAAGAAATTAACTGGTAAATCTTTTAATCTGTTCATGGGCATAGTATGAACCAGAGAAGGATGGATTATTCTAAACCAAAGTTTTTTACAGAAGAGGCGAGAGAAGACGGCTTCCCTGTTCCCGGACCCGCACCCACAGGCTGCGGGACTCGTATACTTCCCTGGTCACTTCCCGGCACCGCGCCAAATCTTCCAAAAAAATCCGTTCCAGGCGCTCGGTTGTGTCTTCATCATAAATCGTGGCATTTACCTCAAAGTTTAATTCAAAACTGCGGATATCCATATTCGCCGTTCCGTAGCAGCTCACCCGGCTGTCCACCATGACTCCCTTGGCGTGGAGAAATCCGTTCTCATAGGTAAAGCACCTGGCGCCGGCATCCACCAGCTCCCCTACATAAGAGTAGGTGGCCCAATATACAAAGGGATGGTCCGGCATACAGGGAAACATCAGCCTTACATCAATTCCAGACCCTGCCGCAATTTTGAGAGCGCTTAAAACCGCGTCGTCCGGCACAAAATAAGGAGTCTGAATATAAATATGATGTCTTGCTTTATGAAATAGCTGCAGGTAATTGTCACGAATCTGCCGCTGACTGGAATCAGGTCCGCTGGCAATGATCTGGATTCCCAAAAGCTTTCCCAAAATCCTGGCATCCAAAAGATCCAAAGTCTCTGTATTTTCCGTTTTGTCTGTGTTTAAATCTTCCTTTTGAACTGGCTCTGCCTCCTTTGGCATCCCGATTTCTTTCAGCCGGGTGCAGTCAGAAAAGTACCACCCATTTAAAAAAAGGTTTTCCTTTCCTGCATAATTCCAGTCCAGGGCAAACCGAATCTGCAGGCTGATCGCAGCATCCCCCCGTATTTTTAAATGCGTGTCCCTCCAATACCCAAACCGTGGATTTTTCCCAAGATATTCCCTGCCCACATTAAAACCGCCCACATATCCAATCCGTCCGTCAATCACCACAATCTTCCGGTGATTTCTGTAGTTGACTCTCAAATTCAGACGGCCAAGAAAGGGAGGGAAAAAGCAGGCTGTCTTAATTCCTGCCTGCCGAAGCTCACGCCATCTTTTTTCGGGCATAAGCCTGCTTCCCATACCGTCATAAAGGATTCTTACCTGAACCCCCTTTTTTGCCTGTCTCATCAGAATCGGCGCGATGGAAGCAAAGGGTTCCTCATCTTTTATGATATAGTATTGGATGTGGATAAAATGTCTGGCCAGCGAAAGTTCTTTCTCCAAATCTGCAAATTTTTCCTGACCGTCAGCAAAAATCTCTATCTCATTGTTTAACGTCAAAACCGAACCTGCCTGTTCCAGATTGTATCGTACCAGATCTCCGTAGTCTGTGGCAAGAGGATCATCCAAATATAAAAGATCTTGTTTCATAAATCCTTCCTGCTGTCGGGCAGAAGCTCTCAAGCGGTCCTCCACCTCTTTAATCCGGAACATTTTGCTCTTATGATAATCCTGGGCAAAAATCAAATAAAAGAAAAAGCCAAATACCGGCACAAAGTAAAGAATCAGAAGCCAGGTCCATACTGCTTTTGGGTCCCGCCTCTGAAAAAACACAATCACAATGGATAGAATCAGGTTAATGTAAAGCAAATGCTCCATCAGCCAGTCCCATACAAATATCACATGAACCATATTGGCCTTCGCTCCCTTTTGACCCTTTGAAAACGTTTGTCACTTAAAACCCCTGTCCAATCAGATAAACTGATTTTTTTCCAAACTGTAATGAAAATCAGCGGCGCCCAGCTTTTCTTCAAGCTCTTTTTTCTCCAGCTCCAGATCCTTACAAAGATCATCCAGAGACGAATAAAAATCTCTTAACTGCGTGTTCACATAACTTACCAGCATATACGGATCTTTTGGTATTGCCATTTCTCGTTCTCCTCTTCCTTTTTGTGCCATCTAAATATCTTGACTAGATTATATCCTGGTTGTCTGACCCAGCCAATTTATGGTAATATTAGAATTATATATGAAATAAACCGAAATGTAAAGGAAGGTGTACCTATGAAACAGATCCTTATGATCGCCACCGGAGGCACCATCGCCTCCAAAAGCAGCGATACTGGTTTAAAACCGCTTATTACCTCTGACGAACTTTTAACCTATGTGCCAGATGCCCGTGGTTTCTGCCATGCAGACACCCTGCAGCTCCTTAACATTGACAGCACCAACATGCAGCCATTTCACTGGCTGAAAATTGCGGATGCCATTAAAAAACACTATGAAGCTTACGATGGATTTGTCATCTGCCATGGCACAGACACCATGGCTTACACCGCTGCAGCTTTGTCCTACTTGATTCAAAACTCAAAAAAGCCCATTGTCATCACTGGCGCCCAAAAGCCCATTGACTTGGAAATCACTGACGCCAAAACCAATCTTATGGACAGTCTTCTCTTTGCTTCCCATGACCAGGCTTACGGCGTCACTTTGGTGTTTGACGGCAAAGTCATCGCTGGAACCAGGGCAAAAAAAGAACGGACCAAAAGCTACAACGCCTTTTCCAGCATTAATTTTCCCTACATTGCTACTATTCAGGATCAGCATGTAATTTTTTATCTGGATGACAAAAAACTTTTGACCGGACCTGTACAGTTTTACAATACGCTCAATGACCGGGTGGCCCTGTTAAAGTTGATTCCTTCTATGGAAGCTGGGGTGCTGACCTATCTTGCCGACCATTATGACGCCCTGATTTTGGAAGCCTTCGGCGTAGGCGGACTTCCCTCCTACGAGTCGGGAGATTTCCACAAGGCCATTGATTTGTGGATCTCTGCCGGAAAAACCGTAGTTATGGCAACTCAAGTTACCAATGAGGGAAGCAACATGTCCGTCTACGAGGTAGGAAAAACCATTAAACAGGAGTTTCATCTGCTGGAAGCCTATGATATGACTCTGGAGGCCACTGTCACAAAGCTTATGTGGATTTTGGGCCAAACTACAAATCCAGAAGAAATTCGAAATCGGTTCTATCAAACCGTCAACCGGGACATTCTTTATACAGCCAAGTGGTAAGGGAAGACTTATATTATAGACAAACCACTTTTCTCCCTTTTCCCTTTAGCCTTTTTCCTGACCGGTCAAGGGAAGCCGGCCTCTTAGGAAACGTTTTTTCAGCTCTTTCCACCGGAAGGGAATGAGGGGATAAATGTAGCTTTTTCCTGCAATGGTTTTGTTAAACACAATAGCCAGCAAAGAGATTGCCACACCAATTCCATACCCCCAGCTATTAAACAGGGCGGTGAGAATTAAAATCAACACACGCATAAATTTCAGCGCATACCCCAGCTCAAAACTGGATTGACTGTAATTTGCCACAGTGACAAATGCCATGTAAAGCATGGTCTCGCTGTTAAACCAGCCGGATTTGACCGAGTATTCTCCCAGCACAATACCCGCGATAACACTTAGGGGGGTAGTAAGCATATTAGGGGTGTTGATGGCTGCCAGACGCAGACCGTCAATGGCAAATTCCAAAATCAACAGCTGGTAAATAAGGGGTACATAAGATGGGTCTGCAAGCATGGTAAATTCCAGCCATGGCGGAAGAATCTGTGGATTCATCATCAAAAGCAGCCAGGTAGGCGTTAAAAGAAGGCATAAAATGGCAGTAGCCATCCTGGAAAGCCGCAGGTAGGTGCCAGTAATGGGAGGAAAGTAGTAATCATCTGCTTCTTCAATAATGTCAAACACTGAGGAAGGAAGTATCATGGCAGCAGGGGAATTATCCACCAGAATCACGATATTTCCTTCCAGAATACAAGCTGCCGCTGTATCGGGACGTTCGGAAAATTTAAACTTTGGAAAGGGATTGTACCATTTATGGGGATAGAGGCATTCTGCAAGACTTTCCTGGTTCATTGTCAGAGCATCCACTTTTAATCCCTGAATCTGCTTTTTAATCTGTTTCAGCAGACTCTCATCCTGTCTTCCATCCATATAGCAAATGGCGATGTCTGTATGGGAGCTTTCTCCTGCTGCCATAATCTCCATGGTCAGCTTTGGGTCCCGGATTCTCCGGCGAATCAAAGCGGTGTTAAAAATCAGCGTCTCCACAAATCCGTCCCTGGAACCTCGCATGACCTTGTCCTTCTCCGGCTCGCCTACGCCTCTGGCTGGATACGTCCGGCAGTCAATGGTCATACATACTTCAAATCCGTCAATAAACAGACAGGAAATGCCAGTCAGCAGCTGCACCAGCATGTCGTCCTCTTTTTTCACCAGCCCGATTTCCCCATAAGGCAGGTATTTTTTGGAAAAACCGTAAGCGTCCTGGGGCATGTCCTCCTCTTTGATCGACCACCAAGACTGCATCATTTTCAGCAATACCTCATCTTTGGTGAATCCATCTACAAAAAACAGAGCTGCCTTTTTTCCTGCAATGTCAAATGTCCGGTATACAATGTCAAAATTTTTATCTGCCTGCAGAACCTTTTTTAACTGCTCTACATTTTCCGACAGAGATTTGGAAAATTCCATGCCGTTCCCTCCACGTTATTCATTCTTTTTAAGGTCATTATGTGCGGTTTTTTGAAATTTATCCAGCGTTCCACCTAGAATGCTGCATAGCTGAATTTTAGGTGATTTCTACTAAAAACTGCATTTTTTAACAAGGATAGAGGAGGATTTTTTGAAGTTTTCTATATTTTTTGCACAAAAAATATTGACTATTTTGGAGATAAATGGTATATTCTTCATTAGTAAGAAGCACACCGTGCGGATTACCTTTTGACCTTTGGTATGGGGATACCGGGCAAAGCTTTATAATGTAACGGTTTTTGATCGTGACCGGAGGGACTGCTTTCTATGGGGGAAAAGCAGTTCTTTCTTTTCTGTCTGGAAATTTTCATAAATTACAGTTTAGGAGGAATTTTTATGAATCATCAAAAACATCGTGCTCTGTTTGCTCTTCTCTTAACCGTTTTTCTTTTGGCTGCCAATGTTTTTTCCGGGGCAAAATTAAAGGTTCTAGCCGACACCCCAGACACGCCCTTTTCGATTCACGGCGCCCTGAAAGTGGATGGAACCAATCTTGTGGACAGCCGGGGAGAAAAATTTCAGCTGCGGGGCATGTCCACTCATGGAATTGCATGGTTTCCTCAATACGTCAACCGGGAAGCATTCCAGACTCTTCGGGATGACTGGCAGGTGAACTGCATACGGCTTGCCCTTTATACCGAAGAATACAATGGCTACTGCACCGGCGGCAACCAGGATGAATTAAAAGCTCTGGTCAAAAAAGGGGTGGATTATGCCACGGAGCTTGGCATGTATGTGATTTTAGACTGGCATGTGCTTAACGACCGGGACCCTAATGTACACAAAGAGGATGCTCTGAAATTTTTCCAGGAAATGTCTGCTCTGTACAAAGATCATGCCAATGTTTTATATGAGATCTGCAACGAACCAAATTCCTATGCTGCCTGGGACAGCATCCGATCCTATGGAAAAGAAGTAATTCCCGTCATTCGGGCCAATGATCCGGATGCAGTGATTATTGTCGGCACCCCTACCTGGAGTCAGGATATTCATCAGGCTGCGGCCAACCCGCTGGAATATGACAACCTTTTGTATGCCCTTCATTTTTATGCCGCCACCCACACAGACTGGCTTCGGGACCGGCTAAAGACTTGTGTGGCCCAAGGACTTCCAGTATTTGTCAGTGAATTTGGCACCTGTGACGCCTCTGGCAATGGCGGAAATAATTTTGATCAGGCCAGACAGTGGTTACAGCTGTTAGATGAGTATTCCATTGGATATTGCTGTTGGAATCTGGCCAACAAAGCTGAATCCAGCAGTGTAATTGTGCCGGAATGCAGCAAAACTTATGGGTGGAGCCAGGAAGACTTAAGTGAGTCAGGGAAATGGATTTTTGAATATTTCCGGTCCCATAATTAAAAATTTTCTAAACCAAGGAGGAATTAGGCTTATGTCTACTGTTACTTTAGGAAAAACTGGAATTGTTACGGATCGAAACGGATTTGGCGCTTTGCCGATTCAGCGGATTCCAAAGGAAGATGCTGTGAAGCTTTTGAGAAAAGCTTACCATGGAGGCATGACATTTTTTGATACAGCCCGCGCCTATACAGACAGTGAGGAAAAGCTGGGCTGTGCTTTTGAAGGAATGCGCAGCCATATTTATATCGCCACGAAAACTGCCGCTGGCACTGCAGATGAGTTCTGGAAAGATCTGGAGACCAGCCTTACTTTGTTAAAAACCGATTATATTGATATCTATCAGTTTCACAATCCGGCTTTCTGCCCCAAGCCTGGGGATGAAAGCGGTCTTTATGAAGCAGCCCTAAAGGCCAAAGAGCAGGGGAAAATCCGTTTTATCTCCATTACCAATCACCGCCTCCAAGTGGCCAGAGAAGCTGTGGAATCGGACCTTTATGATACCTTGCAGTTTCCTTTCTGTTATCTGTCCGGTGAACCGGAATTAAACCTGGTTTCTGGATGTCAGCAGCATAACATGGGATTTATTGCAATGAAAGCTTTGTCCGGCGGACTCATTACCAACTCAGCGGCAGCCTATGCCTTTGCCGCCCAGTATCCGGATGTGCTTCCGATTTGGGGAGTGCAAAGAGAACATGAACTGGATGAATTTTTAAGTTATGTGGAACATCCCCCTGTGATAACGGACCAAATCCGCGCTCTTATTGAGCAGGACCGGAAGCAGCTCTGCGGCAGCTTCTGCCGGGGATGCGGCTATTGTATGCCTTGTCCCGTTGGCATTGAAATCAACAACTGTGCCAGAATGTCCCTGCTGCTGCGCCGTTCTCCTTCGGATTCCCATTTATCCCAGGAAGGACAGGCAAAAATGATGAAGATTAAAGAATGTCTTCACTGTGGAAAATGTGCTTCCAAATGTCCTTATGGTCTGGACACTCCGGCCCTGCTGGAGCAGAATCTAAAAGATTATGAGGAAATCCTTGCAGGAAAAGAAATGAGTCCTACCAATTTTTAATGCAACTAAAAGATCGATTAAAACGAAAGAGGTACATAGAATGTATCAAATCGCGATTTGCGATGATGAAATGATTGCGCTTAACATGACGGAACATATGCTGAATGTATATGAAAAAATCCACTCCCAGTATAAATTTTCCATCCAGTGTTTTACCAGCGCATCTTTGCTTCTGGAAGAAATAAAAGAAAATAACTACATTCCGGATTTGATTTTTATGGATATTTATATGCCGGAGAAGCAGGGCATGGAGGCGGCAAAAGAACTTCGGAAAATGGGAAACGAATGTCAGATTATTTTCCTTACTGCTGCCAGAGAATTTGCTCTGGACGCCTTTGGAGTAAATGCCATACAGTATTTGTTAAAACCCGTTTCCAGTGATAAATTATTTCCGGTATTGGATAAAGTGTTATCCGACCTGGACGAAGAGAGAAAAAAATATCTGCTGCTGCGCTCCGAGGGCCGAATCCATCGTGTGCCTATAAACAACATTGTGTATTGCGAAGCCCAGAGAAAACATCAATGTGTTTACCTGTCCGACGGTTCCCAGCTTCTTTTGCGCATGACCCTTGGAGGGATTTATGATATGCTTTCGGAATATCCGGAATTTATCAAAGCTGGCATTGCCTATATTGTCAATTTGAATCACATTGACAGTCTGAATGCACAAAGTATGCAGATGGATAATGGAATGAAGGTGTTTCTTCCCAGAGGAACTTACAAACCATTGAAAGAACAATATTTTGAATATTATTGCGACGAAAACCGGTGATTCTGAAAAAGAAAGGGAATTTTTTCCTTTCTTTTTTAGTGTGCAGAAAAAAGCGCAAAGTATTCCAAAAGCCAACAAAAATCCTCCTAATCTGCTATAATTTCCCTAAATAATTATAATTTCTCTGTGAGGGAAAGGAGGAAAATACCATGTTGGGAGGAACCTTTTGGATCGCTCTTTTGCGCAACAGCATGGGGGCTGGACTGATGATGGCGGTATATTTGCTTTTGGATACACCAAAATATACCATGAAAAAAACCATTGGATGTTATATCGGCTTCTGGTTTTTATCATCGGTTGTTTTTTCTGTCTGGTTCTGGATTGACGTAGCATCTTTTGTTCGTTTTGCAGGTATCGCCTCTGTTCCTGTTATTGGGATATTCTGCATATTTATGAGCGGCGCTTTTGACTATCTATCCATTTACAAACTGGCCCTCTGCTTTTACATGTTGACGGTAACGGTTTTTTGCGGCATTGATGCAGCCCGTCTGTGGTTCCACGGAAATCTGTGGGCAGATATTCTGGTCCGAGGTTGTGTGATTGGAGGAATTGTGTGTTTTATAGCCAAAAAAATTCGTTTGTCTTTTCTGGAAGGAACCAATTTTCTCCATGAAACCATGGATTTGTTCAGCTCCGTGACTCTTGTAACCTCTCTTATGGTTGTGGCAATCATTACCTTTTGGCCAGTTCCGGACCCAAATGTATTTTCCATTCCCAACACCATAAGAAAAGCCCTCATGTTGTTTATGGCTGGAATCATTCAGTATATGGCATTCCACTTGTATCTCCATTTGGGAATTGAGCAACGGTACGAAGCGGAAAAAGAACTTCTGAAAATGAATGAACAACTTTTACGGCACCAGCTGGAGCTTGTGAAGGAGTCAGCAAAAGAAACTGCAAGAATCCGCCACGATGCCCGCCATCACCGCCTTTTAATTGAAGAATACATTAAAAATGGGGAAACGGACCAATTGCTTTCTTACGTGAAACAGTATGAGGAAGACATAAGTTCTGGGGCAGACGGACTGATTTGCAGCAACGAAGCAATTCAAAATATTCTATCCATTTATGCAAGGCGATCTGCAAAAGAAAACATTGAGGTGTCTTTGAATGTAAATGTAACACAAGATATTGCAATCCGGGATATTGATCTGGTTGCGATTCTTGCAAACCTTTTTGAAAACGCCATCCATGGCTGTATTGCATCAAAAGCGCCTCAGCCAATCATTCAGGTTTCGGTTGTACAAAAAAAGAGCAAATTGGTCATACAGTGCAAAAATACCTGTTCCAACAATATAAAATTCCATAAGGGGCTTCCCAAGTCCAGTACCGGGGAGGGAATTGGCATTTCCAGCATTATAAAAACAGTGGCTTATTACAGCGGTGAGACGGATTTTGTGCTGGATGGCAATATGTTTGTAGCCAGAGTTCTTCTTAACCTTTCCATTTTACCCCCCCCCAAGCCGAAAAAGGCCATTTTTAGATAAGACAGATATTTTTACGGAGGTAACGCAAAATGAAAAATGATAAGCTGCTGATATTTATGGAGTTAAAAGGCATTAGCCGTACCCAGCTGTCCAAATCCACTGGCATTCCGGCCTCTACATTAGGGCGGATTATCAATGGTGATGTACAAAAAATAAAGGCAGTTTATATGGAAGCAATCGCAAATGCCCTGGATACCTCCATCCACACAATCTTTGACGTGCCTTTTGATAACCCTTTCCAAAGCATTGTCACTCCCAATGAAGCAGGCGCTTCGGTCAAAAAACTGTTGCTTCCGGATGAGTCCATGCTTCTTTACTGGTATCAAAACTCTTTCCGGGAAGGAAAGGCCGCTATTTTAAAGAGTGCAAAAGCCCAATACCTTCAGGCACAAATTGATATAAACCGCAAAGCCAATAACCCCTCTATTATAAATGCCACTGAAGGCGATGAAGATGCCCCTTTGTCTCCAACTTCGGAAATCCGTTTTGACGCAATGCCTCATACAACATAATGGCAACGGAATTTGACAGATTCAGGGAACGAATTTCTCCCCACATGGGAATCCGGACACAGGTCTCCTGATAGTTTACGAGAACTTCCTCCGGAATCCCTGCGCTTTCTTTTCCAAACATCAGATAACAGTCGGGTTCATAGTTTACTTCTGTGTACATTTTCGGCGCTTTTGTGGTGGCCATGTAAAGTTTTGCTCCTGGATTTTTGTCAAGAAAATCATTGAAATCACAGTACGTTCTTACATCCAGCCGCTCCCAGTAATCCAGTCCGGCCCGTCGGATGGCCTTTTCACTCAGCTTAAATCCAAGGGGTTCAATCAAATGCAGACAGGTATTGGTGGCTACGCAAGTTCTTCCAATGTTTCCGGTATTCTGCGGCATTTCCGGTTCATACAGGACGATGTTCATTCTTGGTGTATGATTCATAGGCGTTTTTCTTCTTTCTTTAAACGATCTGATAACTTCATTATAGCAATTCAACTATTTCTTCAATATGTTTTTCTAATTGAAAAACTTATACATTTATCCTTTGTTACAATTCATGGTTGAAACCAGATAGGGATACCTGCAAAAATTATGTTTAAGATTTGTAAGGTATGTGTTATCTGATTTTTAAAAGAATTTCAGCGGGGGTAAGTACAGAAATATCAAAACCTCCAAAATCTCTTTTGTTTCGGGTAACAATACAATCACAATGTATAGATTTGGCACAAGTAGCAACAAGGCAATCTTCAAAATCCTTTGCCTTTTTCTGAAATGCAATAAGGATATCATTATTCGTAACGCTGCACACCTTGACAATTTCCAAAAGTTTTCCCACTGCCTTATATGCCAGTTCTGTGCTATGACTGTATTTTCTCACAAGATAGAAAATGTCGGTAACAGAAGATGCTGATACAAAACCGTCTATTTTATGTTCTTCACAAAGCTTCAGAATCTTATAAGAATCCTCTATAAAAGGTTCTCTTTCCAATAATACATCAATGATTATGTTTGTATCACACATTATTTTCATATTTTAGCAGACGCTCCTCTCGTAAAGAACCCATGTCAATACCAGAGGAAATACCGCCAAGCATTCCTCGCAGGGAATCCACAGCAGAAACTTGTGGATTTACAACTTTAGCAACCGTTTTTCCATTACGGGTAATAAAGACATCTTCCTCGTTAATTAAATCAAGGTACTTTCCGAAATTCGCTTTAAATTCTGTTGCAGTAACAACCATGATTAAATCCTCCTTTTATTTGGGTTATTTTTATTATATGCGATTTTATGGATAAAATCAATAAATTCATACGATATATAAAAAATATTATTAAAATTCGTGCGATATAAAAGAACAAACTTTTTATATTTTTATCCTTGTCTAGTTCATCCATAATTGAAAAATTTAAAAAGGAGCTTCCCGATTTCTCGAAAAGCCCCATAAAATCTCACTTCTCACAAATTATATAATATCGCAACCGCCGGAATCTTGGCAAGGCACTGGTGTTTCATTGCATTTATCTTGAAGTCTCAGCTGCTCTGCCGTCCAGACGATTCACGAACCGTTCCAGCCGCCCCAAAGCCTCTTTAAGGTTTTTCAGAGAATAGGCGTAGGAAATTCTCAAATACCCCTCTCCGCTGTCTCCAAACGCAGTTCCCGGCACTACTGCCACCTTTTCTTCCTTGAGCAGCCGATTGGCAAATTCATCAGAAGTCATGCCAAACCGCTGAATGCTGGGGAACGTATAAAATGCGCCCAAAGGCTCGAAACAGTCCAGCCCCATTTTTTCAAAAGAGTGAAGCAAATAGCGCCTCCGCTGGTCGTAGGACTCGCACATAGTTCTCACATCTTCATCGCTGTTTCTTAGGGCATCCACTGCTGCATACTGGCTGGTAGTGGGTGCGCACATAATAGCAAACTGATGAATTTTCAACATCTGTTTTAAGATAATCTCCGGTGCGCAGGCGTATCCCAGCCGCCATCCGGTCATGGCAAATGCCTTGGAAAAACCGTTGATCAAAACCGTCCGCTCCCTCATTCCAGGGAGAGAGGCGATGGATACATGGGCCTCTTCTCCATAAGTTAGTTCCCCGTAAATTTCATCAGACAGGACGAACAAATCATGTTCTTCCACAATCTTTGCAATCTCCACCAGCTCTTCCCGCCGCATGATTGCGCCGGTAGGATTGTTCGGAAACGGCATGACCAGAATTTTGGTCTTTGGCGTAATCTTTTCCAACAGCTTTTCTGGGGTGAGACGAAACTCATCCTTTTCTTCCAGCTCAATGGGTACTGCCTCGCCTCCTGCCAGAACCGTACAGGGAACATAGGAGACAAAGCTGGGCTGAGGCACTAGTACCTGGTCTCCCGGGTCCAGCATGGCACGCATGGCAATGTCAATGGCTTCACTGCCGCCCACTGTCACCATAATCTCTCGATCCGGGTCATACTCCACATCATATTTACGTTTTTGATAATTATGTATCTCCACCCGCAACTCCCGCAGACCAGAGTTGGCTGTATAAAAGGTGCGCCCTTTTTCCAGAGAGTAAATCCCCTCTTCCCGAATATGCCATGGGGTATCAAAGTCTGGCTCGCCTACGCCTAAAGAAATGGCGTCCTTCATTTCGCTGACAATATCAAAAAACTTACGGATTCCAGATGGAGGAATCGTCACAATCTTCTCTGACAATGGGTTTCTCACGGTGTAATCAACATCCTTTCATCCTGAACCTGGTCGCAGAGAACGGTTCCGTGGTCCTTATATTTTTTCAGTACAAAGTGAGTCGCTGTGCTTAAAACCGAATCTAAAGGAGCCAGCTTATCTGATACAAACTGAGCCACCTGACGCATGGTCTTTCCTTCTAAAATCACCGTAAAATCATAGGCGCCGGACATTAAATACACCGCATTTACTTCGCTGTACTGGTAAATCCGCTCGGCCAGCTTGTCAAATCCCATTCCCCGCTGTGGAGTCACTTTTACTTCAATTAAAGCAACCACTTTTTCATTGCTGGTATTTTCCCAGTTGATCAGCGTGTGGTATCCACAGATAATGTTCTCTTTTTCCATGTCAGCAATCTCATTTGCTACCGCAGTTTCGCTCTCTCCCAGCAAAACCGCCAGATCCCGGATGTCTATCCGGCTGTTTTTCTCAATCACTGCCAAAATTTTTTCTCTCATAATGGATTGCCTCCTTCAATTTCTGTAACCGTAACGAGTTCTTTCCAATTAGGGATTACCTGCTGCAGTTCGTCTGGCTGAGGGCGGTTTAAATAGCCCTGCTCTCCGCCAACTCTTACCATCCGGGCAATTCCCTTTATGACAGTCCCAATTACAGCTGCCGCAATTTTTTGTTCTGACAGCATCTGTACCGTTCTGCCTCCGTTATCGCATGTAAGGAGCCAGCAGCCAGAACTATACAATCGGTAAGGGTTCAGTCCAAACTGCTCGCAAACCTCGATGGTTCCCTGGAGAAGTGGAATCTGACGTAATGAAAAGTCTACCCCAAGCCGGTATCTTCCAGACAGATTCCAGACAGATTCCAGAATACCTCCCTGACCAGAAGCCTCCCATGCTGTAGCTCCTAAAGATGTCCAGTCCCCTGGAGGCAAAAGGATTTCTGCCGGATCTGTAAAACGCTCTAACTGATTGAGATAATCAGCAGAATACCGGCTTTTAAGCTGGGATTTTCTGGCTGCCACAATCATTCGGCTTCCTGCCAGACCGGCATAACCTGCCGCAACTAAATCCTGCCCTGTTTTCATCCTTTTTGCCTCTCTTCTATTCAAACATTTCCACTTTTTTATACACCTGGTCCCGCTGGGGCCGGCGCTTCTGCCGGATTTGGAGCCGGGGTTTCTGCCGGTGCAGCAGGGGCCGGTGCCGGAGTCTCGGCGGGAGCCGGCGCTGGGGTCTCGGCAGGCGCCGACACGCCAGGACCTCCGTGGATTCCTTCTTTTGGAACATTTACCGGTTCCTGAGGAGCCGAAGATGGCTGGGGCGGTTGTTCCACAGGTGCCTGGGTCTCAGCTGGAACTGTAGTTTCCGCCGGAGCCGGAGCTGCTGCCGGAGGTCCGACCAGCACAATAGCCTTGGAAGCATTGTACGTATCGGTATGAAGAAGCGTTCTCTCTGTCTCCACTCCATCTACAGTCACTACTTTCCAGAGCCGGGACTTCACTCCCCGGTGGGCCGATTGAACCTGCCGTCTGGTTCCAGGAGCAAGGGACGGATCTACCTGTTCTGTGGGCGCTCCGGCGCTGAAAGAACTTAACGTCTCAGACACATACTCCACAGACCGATTAGCCGGACGGGTCTCTTTTCCATAAATGGTAAAAACCAGCTTCCGGTTCGCTGTATATCCTTCTACATAAATAGGGGTGCTGTAATTGTTCGTAATCTTAATATCTTTTACTGTACCCGCAATCGCAGCATCCATGGATGGTTTTACATATCCTACAATCATGGAATGATTCTGCCGCTGGGTAATCTCTAACTCTGCCCGCAATGCTGCATTGTACAGGGTTGTGGCGATTTGACAGACGCCGCCGCCAATGCTGTCCACCACTCTTCCATTTTCATAAGCAGCTGCTGTATAGTATCCATTGGCAACTGTAAACGGGTGCATACATTCATATCCAGACAGAGTCTCTCCCGGCATAAGCACATGGCCATTGATTTTGGCCGCGCCGTTGCTTAAATTTCCAGACCGGGAAGAACCGCTGCTGCTGAAATCCGTGGAAAAAGTTCCAAGCACATCACTGATGGACGCCAAATCTTCCTCCATAATATCCGGATCTTTTTCTGAAATCACCGCTGTAACTGCCACTTCATCTCCGGAATGATTCATCAAAGCTGTATCCAAAGCCAACTTTGTGGCTGCTGTGTCCACCACTTTTCCGGACACTCCCGGCGTAATCCGAAAAGTCCCATCTACCCGTTCAATCGTTGCGTTTTGGGGTTCTTCAATCAAGCCCTCGGTCTGTTCCTTAATAAAGCTGTCCACCTTTGTCTCATCCACCTGAGTTTCCAAAGGAATATGAATCGAATCTTTTTCAATGTCCTTACGGGTCATATATTGCTGCACCAAATTGCCTGATGAAGTATTTCCAATGGCTTGTTCCACCGTGTCCTTATTACTCCAGGCAGCGCCCAGGCTTTTTGCTGTCACGGACGAAACATTTCCTCCAATTTCAAGGCTCACTTTCCGGTCTGACAGACGCTTCACCTCTTCTTCAATGGCCTGATATGCCTCTTCCTCTGTCATGCCTCCCAGGCTGACTTCTCCCACATAAAATCCCTGTGGTATGGTTCTTTCCTTTCCGCTGGCTGGTGTAGCAAACATTACCGTTGCCGCTGCTACCGCCACAAAGGTATATCCGATCTTCAACTTTTTCATAATCTCTCCTCTTACCCCATTTTACCCAAACATGGTCAATGCGCCTGCCACAGTAGGTATAATCATGGCAAGTACCAGGATAATGACAACAATGGTTGAAATAAGTTTTCTCTTTTTATTATTCATTTTCAATTCACCTCTTTTGCCCTTTTATTTATAAATTTACCTGATTCTGCCGTATTTTGAGATAATCTGATCGGTCAGCCGAGATACTTCATTACGGCTTAAATAGTCAATTTCCACAGGCACATCTATTTTATGATATTTTATTAAATACCGCAAGTCCTCTTTTTGCTTTTTCGTGGCCTTCTGCTCTTTTTTTACCTTGTAAATCATGGTTTTTGCCTTAAATACTTCCAAATTGCCGCCATCTTCATTTTTTTGAAACATTTCTGCCAGTTTTTGATATAAAAAATGAGCTGCTTGGGCATCTTCCAGGGCACGGTGTTGGCACTGCCGGACCATTCCAAAATACCTGCATGCCGCTGTCAGATTTTTTGGCTCTTCCTTAGGCATGAAGCGGCGGCAAAGGGTCAGAGTATCCACACCCTGTTTTTCAAAGGATAATCCCTGGTTCACTGCTGCCTTTTTCAAAAAGCTGAAATCAAACAGAATCCGATGGCCCAAAAGGGGAAAATCTTTGCAAAATTCTGTGATTTCTTCGATAACCGCTTCTATATCCGGGGCATGTTCTACCATCTCATCTGTGATTCCAGTCAGTTCAACAATCTCTGGAGCCAAACTTCGCCTGGGATTTACCAGAGCGTGATACCGGGCGGCCTCCACTCCCCCAAGGACGCGGATTGCCCCAATTTCCAGAATTTTGTCTTTTTTCGGATTTAACCCTGTTGTCTCCAAATCCAATGCAATATAATCCTGCTCCAATTTTCTCTCCTTCAGATTCTTGAGAGCGTATCTGAAAATACAGCCTTACTCCAAACGTTTCATAAGTGCATTTTTTGTCAAAGAATCCCGCTGTCTGTAGTCAAACATCCATATCTCTTCGCAGCGCAGCGCCTCCACATGAATCTGTGTCCCAAGTCGGTGAAGTTCTGGACAAAGCCTCCGGATTTTTTCTTTATAAGGTTTTTGATCCAAAGCAAAGATGGGACGGCTTTTGCAGTTTTCCCGAAGGTAACAGTCGCATACAAGGGCATCCGCTAAAGATGCAAAGGTATTATTTGTCAATGAATCCGCCTTTTTTTCCATAAAATGGTACAGAATTTCATATCGTGCCATACGGCTGTGATTTTTCCCTTTTAGTCCCTGAGTTTTATAGTAGGTAGCCAGCTGTTCAAACATCACAAAGGGGTCTTTAAATTCCAGGACCAGACGTCTTAATGTATGGGAAAACTGTCCGCTGTTGTAATAAACCTCCACCATATCTTCCACTTCTTTCAGACGCCGTATCTCTTCATAGGATAGCCAATGGGTGGAAAGCACTTCATAAGGTGGTTTTTCCTCATAAAGCAATTCATATTCTTCTGCCTTTTCATACATCAGCGAACCTTTCAGAACTTTTAAAAATCCCAGCTGAAGCTGATCTGGCTTCATGGCATACACATCACAGAAAGAGCGGTGAAAACTTTCGTAATTCTCCCAAGGAAGCCCTGCAATTAAGTCCAGGTGCTGATGAACGTTTCCTCCGGCATGAATCTGGGCCACTGCCTTTTTCAGTTTTTCCAAATCCATTTTTCGGTGAATCGCCTGTATGGTATCCGGATTGGTGCTTTGTACTCCGATTTCCAGCTGAATCAGACCTTTCCGCATTTTCCCAATCAACTCCAATTCCTCAAAATCCAGCAAATCGGCTCCGATCTCAAAATGAAAATTGGTGATTCCATTGTCATGTTCCTGAATGTACTGCCAAATGGCCATTGCATGACTTTTCTTACAGTTAAAAGTCCGGTCTACAAACTTTACCTGTTTTACTTTCTGTTTTAGAAAAAAATCAAGCTCCTGTTTTACCAGACTCCACTGACGGAAACGAACGGATTTATCAATGGAAGACAGGCAATAACTGCAGGAAAAAGGGCAGCCCCGGCTGGTTTCGTAGTAAATTATCCGGTTCTCAAAGTCCTCAAGATTTTGGTACAGGAACGGAATTTTATTCATATCAACGATTGGGCTAGAGTCCCTAATCTGGCTGGCATTTCCATTTCCTGGCCCTGGCAGCCTGCGAACACACACGCCTAAAAGCTGGTCCATCCCACATGCTTTTAAGCTGTCTCCCACATTTTTTATTCTCGTTTCCTTTTGAGTCAAAGTTTCTTTATGAGTCGAGGTTTCCTTTTGAGCTGAAGTTTCCTTTTGAGCTGAGGTTTCCTTTTGGGGCGAAATTTTCTTTGGGGACGAAATTTCCTTTTGAGCCGAGGTTTCCTTTGAGAACGAAATTTCTGGCTGACTTGTTTTTTGCATGAATCCTTTTTGCAAATCTGCCTCCGGAAATAATGTCCCTGCCCTGTCTGCCTTTCGTACTGAAGTTCCCAGTTTTTCGTAACAGTTTAAAAGTGAAGCAAAGGTTTCCTCCCCTTCCCCTTTCATAATTCCAAGCACTTCTGGTTCTTGCTTTAAAAGCTCATAACTGTCAAAGGAAACTTCCGGACCGCCCAGCCAAATATCCGTGTCCGGCAGTATTTTATGAAGATCATGAATCAACCCCAACACAAAGGTTATGTTCCAAATGTAGCAGGAAAACCCCACAGCGTCCGGTTTCCGTTGAAAAATGTCCTCTAAAATCTGTTCTGGAAGAAAATGAATGGTATATTCCGCAATTTCCACCTGAACCGTTCTCTTTACCTGCCCTGAACTTTTTTCATAATCCAAAGCAGATGCACAAAGGAGGCCCTGCCCTTTTGGGTATCTGCCTCCTAAATTCCCGGCGCCATCCTGCGCCTCATATATGGATTCTGCATATCTTTTCAGACTGTATACTCCTGGATTGGAATGAATATATTTGGCATTTATTGCCACAAGCAAAAATTTCATATGTCCTGCCTATACCTGAATCTTGATAACTCTTCCTGTCATCTCATATTGGTAATAACGAACCCCTGCTGCATTCAGCATACGTTTGGACGCCCGTACAGAAGGAGATTCCTGATATTTGTCTTCCTTGTAAATCACCGTTTTAATTCCAGCCTGAATAATCGCCTTGGCACATTCATTACAGGGAAAAAGCGTCACATACAGTTTACTGCCTTCTAAGCTGCCGCCGCGATAATTGAGAATCGCATTCAATTCACTATGAGTTACATAAAGATATTTCGCACTGTATGGGTCCTGCACTTCCTGCTCTTTCCCCCAGGGAAATTCATCATCCGAACACCCCCTGGGAAATCCGTTATATCCCATAGACAAAATCTTATTATCCGGACTGACAATACATGCCCCTACCTGAGTGTTGGGATCTTTGGAACGCATCCCGGACAAATCGGCAATTCCCATAAAATATTCATCCCATGAAATATAGTCAGCCCGCTTCCTAATATCTTCCATTTGCTGTCTCCGATTCTTTGTTGATTTGTGATTCTGCGTTATAGATTGGTTATTCTGCATCATAACACAATCGATCAGAAAATTCCACCCTCATCACACAGAAATTTTTCGATACCCCGCGGCTTTTTGAAGCCGGTTCATAATGGCATACCCCAACTGTTCGCAGGGCAAACTTTCCGAATAAATACAGTCCACTTCCAAATCGTCAAATTCTCTTAATACGGCAAACAAATTGTGGGCTATGGTCTCCTCTCTGCTGCGGCTTCCCATACAGCGCACAATACCTTTTGAATAGAAATGTTTTGTCTCCTCTGTACAAATGATTCCCACAACCAGACCTTCTGCCATGCGCTCTTCGGTCAGTTGAGCAATCGCTTTTGGCACTTTCTCCAGGTCTCCCTCCACCAAAGTCATCTCCGCTTTTGGGGCGTAGTGCCGATATTTCATTCCTGGGGCTTTCGGACGGATATTTTCCCCCGGCGCTTTGAAAATAGCCGGATCTACCTCCACATGGCCAACTGCCTGTTCCAGCATTTCCAACGTGATTGCTCCTGGCCGAAGAAGCACAGGCACATCTCCAGACACATCCACAATGGTAGATTCCACCCCGATTCCCACAGGACCTCCATCCAAAATCATCTCAATTTTTCCGTTCATATCCTGCCATACATGCAAGGCGGTTGTGGGGCTGGGCCGTCCGGACCGATTGGCGCTGGGAGCTGCCACCGGCACCTTTGCCAGAGCAATTAGCCTGCGGGCCAAATCTTCCGCTGGCATTCGCACTGCCACAGTCTTTAGACCACCGGTAGTCCCATAGGGCACTCGGCTGCTTTTGGGAAATACCAGGGTGAGAGGACCGGGCCAAAACTTCTTGGCTAATTGCCTTCCTGCATCGGATATTTCTGACACCAAAGGTTCCAGTTCCTCCAGGGCAGAAATATGTACAATAAGCGGATTGTCGGAAGGTCTTCCCTTTGCTGCATAAATCTTCTTTGCCGCCTCTTCATCCAGCCCATTGGCCCCCAGCCCATAAACGGTCTCTGTGGGAAATGCCACCAGTCCGCCGGACTGAAGAATCCGGGCTGCTTCCTGCAATGCAGCTTCCCGATTCTTTGTTTCCTGCCTTGTCTCTGCCCCTTTGACCTGAACCAACTTTGTGATCATTTCATTTCCTCTTTCTTTTCACACATACAGACTGCCGAAAATCATTTCTTTACAACAATTTTTTGCTTACGGCTTTCTGTCCAAACAGCATGAATCATCACGCTGACCCTTTTATAAACCAATGCTGTAATCAGAGAAACCACAATTCCTTTGACCACATTAAAAGGACCGACACAAAACAGGGCAAATGTCCACACATCTCCCACTGCCGGGTGAATTGCAGCCCCTGCAGCCAAAATATTATCAAGGGGCATAAAGTTTGAATAGAAAGGAAGCATAACCAGAGCGTTTCCTGCAATACCCACAGCAGCCATAATCCCTGTGCCTGCTGCCATGGCAGCCACTGCCCCCTTTTTGGTCTTATGTATCTGATAAATCACTCCTGCCGGAACCACCATAGAACACCCAAATACAAAATTAGCAAACTCGCCAACAAATCCGGTAGAAGTTGGTTTTAATACCAGCTTTACCAATATTTTTACAGCTTCCATCACCACACCTGCCACTGGACCCAGGGCAAAAGTTCCTACCAAAATCGGAACTTCGCTTAAATCCAGCCCGTAAAAACTGGGCGCCAGAAAGGGAAGGGGAAATTCAAACAGCATCAGCACTGCTGCCAGCGCACCAAACATCCCCATAACGGCAAGATTTTTTGTGGACATTAACCGATTTTCTCTCATTTTCTTATCCTCCTGAAATTCGTTTTGTAATTCTAAGTTCATCGTATGGAGGAATCTTGCGGCTGGATCTTCTGTCAGATTTCGACCCAAAAAACCCCGGATGTGTCTATCCATCCGGGGCATCTCATCTTCCACAGAAAATGCCGCAGCCATCTCTGACCGCCGCTCAATCTCTTCTCTCATCCAGACTATACTGTCGGTTCCGGAATTTCACCGGATCGGCCGCATATGCGGTTCGCGGACTGTACCGCCGGTAGGGAATCCCACCCTGCCCCGAAGAACTTAATTGTAATCAAGTGAATCATAACATAAAATGAGGGAGCTTGCAAGAGGTTTGGAATTAGAAAAAATTCTGTCAAACTGTATGTTTTGAATTTTAATTTATCAAAATTTGTGTTTTATACATTTTGGTCTGTTTTGGGTTGAAAATTATTGAATAAAATTGGAATCGTTATCTGCAAGTTATTCCCACTTTTATTATATTTTATCGGGTTTATTTGGGATTTAATATTCTATTTATTATTATTTTTCTATTATATTCTCCACTTTTTACGTAATTTCCAGGTGTTTTCTTATAAGGGCGATTATCGGAAGTCTCGTTGGTGCATAAAGCAAAAAATTTATACGATTTACAGCTGATTTTTTGTCTGGACACATGGGCAGACTTACAACACACAATGGGGAGTGATTTTTTTTATGAAAAATTACGAGCAATACAAACGAATGATTCGTTTTCTTACTTCCGTCGCAATTCTTACGATTGAAATATGGGTTTATTGGATTGCCTGGGAACAATATTTCTCCCAGGCCGCTGGCACTCCCTTCTTCCGC
>QXWR01000258.1 GCA_009911065.1 Clostridiaceae bacterium
CGCCTCCCCGCCACCAAACCCGCTGCCGTATTCTGCCCCTTACCCCAACGTCCTTCCCTCTCCGCTACTCCCTTCAAGCTACTCAAAGAGTCTAGGAGGTCGTACCAGCACCTTGTCAAGGCCTCTTCATCAGAGGAGAGCTCCTTCGATACCAATGAATTGTTCACTGACCTAAAGGAAAAGTGGGATGCTGTTGAAAACAAAACTACTGTAATCATATATGGTGGAGGTGCAGTTGTTGGAGTCTGGTTAGCTTCCACCGTTGTCGGGGCAGTTAACTCAGTCCCATTGCTGCCGAAGATCATGGAGTTGGTCGGGCTTGGATACACGGGGTGGTTTGTATACCGTTACCTCCTCTTCAAGTCAAGTAGAAAAGAACTAGCATCAGACATAGAGACACTAAAGAAGAAGATTGCTGGAACTGAATAAATGCTTGCAGCTGGGAAATGTTATAATCTTGTTACATTTACATGCTCTGTATAAGAGGAATCTGGTCTTGTAATTTAGAGTAGGACATATGTAAGCATCTTTCCCTCCATCATATATATTCGAATAAAT
>QXWR01000259.1 GCA_009911065.1 Clostridiaceae bacterium
TAATTACATGTATTCCATGTGTCATTAAGAAGCCATGTCCAGTTTTTTTCCCTTTCCACTTTCTTGCATCCCTGTCACACCATGAAGACTATAAAGCATCAGTAACAAACTTTATTAAACTAATATTGCCACCACTTTCTCTGCTTGTGTTTGGTACATTGTGTTATACAGTAATTTGTGTTGTTACAATGGGGCAGGGACAGCAGCTGAGGCCTCTTTGATCTTATCCATGACAGTCTGGAGCTGTTCACGGAACTTCTCGGTGTAGGGATTCAGGAGGCTGGTGAGCTCCTCGATGCGGCCCTCAAGGGAAGCGCGCAGGCTGTCGGCGGTCTGCTCCAGCTGCTTTTTCAACACGAAGGCCTGTTCCTCCAGCTGCAGGCTTACACCCTGTCCCTGGCTTTCCAGCATCTCTGTGATGGTGCCCAACTTCTTGCTGATGCCATCTTGTACCTGTGTGGCATAGGGCTCAAGCTGGCTCTTTACTGTCTCGGCATTTTGCTCAGCACGGGACTTCAGCTCACCGAGGTAAGTGGCCATGGTGTTGCGGATCTCCT
>QXWR01000260.1 GCA_009911065.1 Clostridiaceae bacterium
CGGAGTCATAGGGCCATGTTCAGTAGCAGCGCGAAAATCGTGAAGCCAAACGGCGAAAAGCCAGATGAGTTCGAGTCTGGTATTTCTCAGGCTCTTCTTGAGCTGGAGATGAACTCAGACCTGAAGGCTCAGCTGAGGGAACTCAACATCACTGCTGCTAAGGAAATCGAGGTTGGTGGTAGCAGAAAAGCCATCATCATCTTCGTGCCTGTGCCCCAGCTTAAGGCCTTCCAGAAGATTCAGGTGCGGCTTGTGCGTGAGCTGGAGAAGAAGTTTAGTGGCAAGCATGTGGTCTTCATTGCACAGAGGAGAATTCTGCCCAAACCCACAAGGAAAAGCCGCACAAAGAACAAGCAGAAGCGCCCAAGGAGCCGGACTCTTACTGCCGTGCACGATGCTATCCTTGAAGACTTGGTCTACCCCAGTGAGATTGTTGGCAAGAGGATTCGCGTGAAACTGGACAGTAGTCGGCTCATCAAGGTCCACCTTGACAAGGCACAGCAAAACAACGTGGAACACAAAGTTGAGACCTTTGCTGGTGTCTACAAGAAGCT
>QXWR01000262.1 GCA_009911065.1 Clostridiaceae bacterium
CATCCATCTTGTTACAACAGCAGATCATTTGCTTGACTCCAAGGGTGAAGGCAAGAAGAGCATGCTCACGGGTCTGCCCATCCTTTGAGATACCAGCCTCAAAACCACCAGTGGTGGAATCGATAATAAGCACAGCACAGTCAGCCTGCGATGTTCCAGTAATCATGTTCTTAATGAAATCACGATGTCCTGGGGCATCGATGACAGTGCAGTAGTACTTGGTGGTCTCAAACTTCCAGAGGGCAATATCGATGGTAATACCACGCTCGCGCTCAGCCTTAAGTTTGTCAAGAACCCATGCGTACTTGAACGACCTTTTGTTCATCTCAGCAGCTTCCTTCTCGAACCTCTCAATAACACGCTTGTCAATACCACCAAGCTTGTAGATGAGATGTCCAGTGGTGGTAGACTTCCCAGAGTCGACATGGCCAATGACCACAATACTGATATGAATCTTTTCCTTACCCATAGCTGTAAATTAAAGTTTTTTAGCCTTCAGAGAGATTGGAAAAGAGAGCTGCTGAATTGCTGCGGAGATATGTCGGCCGC
>QXWR01000263.1 GCA_009911065.1 Clostridiaceae bacterium
TTAAGGTTTGGGACATTTTGTCCCAAAGCCGGGCTATCTGCCATCCCGTCCCTCCTTTCCCTTTGCCGGGGCGGAGCGGGCGGCATTTTTCTGCGCGGCCTCCTTTCCCGCCTTGTCCATCTGCTCCCGGATGGGCGCGGGGCGCACCGCCTCGGCCCGGGCAATCAGCTTTTCCACCGCCGAATGGTACGCCTCCACCCCCGCCGCGTTCAGCCGCTCCTGGGTGGCCCGGTCGTTGATACGCACCGTGGCCCGGTAGCCGGATCTGCTGGTGGGGTCGGGCTTTGAGGGCGCACCCAAAAAGATGCCGTTCTGCCCGTTCACCACTTTGAAGTCGTCCACCACCACGCCGCCGAAGTTGACGCTGGCAAAGCCTATCAGTTTGTTCTGGGGCTCAATGGGCCGCACCGTCACCTCGATGGGGATGGTGGCGGCGGCAAGGTTCTGCTCCACCCGCAGGGCCACGGCCTCGTCAATGGTGATGCCCTGGTGCTCGGCCAGCTCCGCGATGGGGGCCTCGAAAATCAGACGGCGCATTTCCTCCTGGG
>QXWR01000264.1 GCA_009911065.1 Clostridiaceae bacterium
AGAGCATGGCAGGCGGCAACGGGAATGAGCAACTTCAGGAGGTTTGAGTCAATTGGAGCGCGCTTAGGGAGGCCAACTGACCAGCTTATCAAGCAGTAGACAACACCAACAAACAAATGTATAACCGATACAAAATAGGGATAGGGGAAGTAGTTGTAGATCTTCTTGTTGAGAATGTTGAATATAACGTTCAGAAAGTACCACATGAAGAAGAAGAAGCCGGTGACAAGCGCCGGGTACTTCTCTAGGAACCCGACCTTAGCACTCCCGGCAGAATCACTGCCCGCCGCGGCTTTGCAAGGGCGGAGGCTCTCCCTCTTGATCACCGGAGAAGCTTCCAGCAATATGGCCGGTCGGAGCTGCCTTCCCCATATCAAGTTCCCGCCGTCGCTGACTCTCCCGGTGAGCTTCGAGGCGGGAACACTGAAGTTCCCGGCGATCCTAGCCGACGGCCTGAGGGGACGAGCTAGGCCGCGAATGGTGGCGCCGCTGAGCACTCGAGACTCCATTCTGACAGCAGAGAGAGGGAGAGGAGTAATGGAGAGA
>QXWR01000265.1 GCA_009911065.1 Clostridiaceae bacterium
CACACACACACACAGAAAAATGGCAGCTGCAACAATGGCTACCGCTTCTTCAACTGTGGTCGGATTGGGCACAACAACCTTGTCTTCTCCAAAGAAACTAAACCTCTCCTCAGGATTCCTAAAGTCTCCAGTAGCAGCGAGGAACCCACTAAGGCTAGCACAAGCCTCGGGAGGAAAATTTACATGCTTCGAAAGAGACTGGCTGAGAAGAGACCTAAACGTGATCGGGTTCGGTTTGATCGGGTGGATTGCGCCATCAAGCATTCCGGTCATCAACGGCGACAGCTTAACCGGGCTTTTCTTCTCGAGCATTGGCACCGAGCTCTCCCACTTCCCCACCGGCCCGGCCCTCACTTCCCCATTCTGGTTGTGGTTGGTGCTTTGGCATCTGGGACTGTTCGTGACCCTCACTTTTGGCCAAATTGGCTTCAAGGGAAGGACTGAGGAGTACTTTGAGAAATGATTCGTGTTTTATGTAAACAAATTAATTAATTTCTGCTGAATTATGTTAATGTTATGTGTATCATATTATCTTTAAAAAAAA
>QXWR01000266.1 GCA_009911065.1 Clostridiaceae bacterium
CTTGGGAAATTTCTCTGACTTCTCTCTCTAGCAATGGATCCTTACAAGTACCGTCCGTCGAGTGCTTTCAATTCCCCTCTTATGACCACGAATTCTGGAGCTCCAGTTTGGAACAATAACAACTCTTTGACTGTTGGAAGTAGAGGCCCAATCCTTCTTGAAGACTATCATTTGGTGGAGAAACTTGCTAATTTCGATCGTGAGAGGATCCCAGAGCGTGTTGTCCATGCCAGAGGTGCCAGTGCCAAGGGATTTTTTGAGGTCACTCATGATATATCGCACCTTACTTGTGCTGATTTCCTTCGAGGCCCGGGAGTTCAAACGCCTGTTATTGTCCGTTTCTCCACTGTTATCCATGAGCGTGGTAGCCCCGAAACTCTCAGGGACCCCAGAGGATTTGCTGTGAAGTTCTACACAAGAGAGGGAAACTTTGATTTGGTGGGAAACAACTTCCCTGTCTTCTTTATTCGTGATGGAATGAAATTCCCTGATATGGTTCATGCATTGAAACCAAACCCAAAGTCCCACATTCAAGAGAACTGGA
>QXWR01000026.1 GCA_009911065.1 Clostridiaceae bacterium
CTGTTCAATCTTTCATTTTCAAGGTTCAGTCTGTTGCTCTTTGTTGTTTTCTTCATCAGCAGCAACTCATTCATCATATCATACTGTGCGAAGTTTGTCAACAACTTTTTTCAACTTTTTTTAAATCTTTTTTCGAAGATTTGTCCCCGTTGCCGGGAGCGCAGAAGGAGGGATTTGAACCCTCGCGCCGCTGTTAACGACCTGCACCCTTTCCAGGGGTGTCCCTTCAGCCTCTTGGGTACTTCTGCTCAAAGTATCACTCGCCTGAGTTTGTTTCTTCCTATATAAATACGTGATGCATTCGGAGCGACATTGAAACTTCTAATCTCCGTCGTTCCAGCGGAGAGGGTGGGATTCGAACCCACGCGCCCTTGCGGACAAACGGTTTTCAAGACCGCCTCGTTATGACCACTTCGATACCTCTCCTCAAATGTGCTTTCCTATCTTACTAAAATTCGCGACATTTGTCAAGTAGTTTTTTCATATTTTTTATCTTTTTTACATCAGCTGCAACCACAGGTAATTCTGTTAATTCAGAACCATCTTTTGATTTCAGTGACGCAACAGTTATGTATTCTACCACCCTTTTCCTCATATGTCAACTATATTTTTCAATTTTTTTCATTTTTTGACATTTTCAGACACATTCTAGGTTTTCCTTTGTAAAAGCGCTTCTGCAAGCACCAGGTCATCCGGAGTTGTTACTTTCAGATTTTCATAGCTTCCTTCAATCATTTTCACTTTTCGGGAAGTCCATTTTTCCACAATCATGGCATCATCAGTAATGTTTGACTGAAGTTTCTCATCCGACATGATTTTTTCATAGGCTTGTCGGATCAATGGATAGGAAAATGCCTGAGGAGTTTGAATCTGCCACAACAAAGAGCGGTCCGGAGTTTCTGCTGCAAAACCTTCTGTGTCAATCACCTTTATGGTATCCTTCACTGGCATACCAACTGCACAGGCTTCGTGTGCCACTGCCCCCCTAATGGCTCTAAGAATAATATCTTCGCTTATCAAAGGTCTTGCTCCGTCATGAATCAGCACATAGTCACAGGAAGAAAGAGCTTTAAGCCCTTCATATACGGAATGATACCGTTCCCTGCCTCCCTCTGTCACTGCCGTTACTTTAAAAGGGCCATAGGGTTTTAGAATCTGTTCTCTGACATATTCCAGCTCTCCAGCCCCCACTACCAGTACAATCTCATCTACCTGCAAACAGGAAAACACTTCCAAAGCATAAGTAATCACCGGCCGGCCGGCCAGCATCATATACTGTTTCTGCACCGGGCTATTCATTCGCTTCCCCTGTCCTCCGGCCAGAATCACAGCGCCAATTCGTTTCCCTTTTTCCATAAGAATTTCATCGCTCTCCCAACTTTAAATTAGGAACTGCATTTAAGTCCCATCCATGCCGGGTTCCTTTTTGATATTCAAAATAAGCTGCCGCTCCAATCATCGCCCCATTGTCAGTACATAAAACTGGCGGCGGATAATAAAACTCCAGCTTATTCTCCTCACAAGCTTTTTTCATGGCACTACGCAACGCGGAATTGGAAGCTACACCTCCAGCTATGGCCAGACGGCTGTATCCATATTCCTTTGCAGCCATCACAGAACGGCTGACCAAAACCTCCACTACTGCATTCTGGAAAGATGCTGCCAAATCTGGTACACAAATATCTTCTCCTGTCATCTTTCCATGATTGATATGATTCAAGACAGCAGATTTCAAACCGCTGAAGCTAAAATCGTAGGGGGAACCTGCCACTTTTCCTCTAGGAAACTGAAAAGCATGAGGGTTCCCTCCTTTGGCCGCCTGATCTACTTTGGGTCCTCCTGGATATCCCAGTCCCACTGCGCGGGCCACCTTGTCAAAGGCTTCCCCTGCCGCATCATCTCTGGTTCGGCCGATAATCTCAAACTCTCCATAATCTTTTACAATCACCAAATGGGTATGGCCCCCTGACACGATCAAACACACAAACGGCGGCTCCAACTCTGGCTGTGGCCTCTCATACCCTGGATAAGTAGTTATAAAATTTGCTGCCACATGGCCTTCAATGTGGTGAACTCCTACCAAAGGTTTCCTTGCTCCATAGGCAATGGCTTTTGCCTCAGCCACCCCCACCAACAAAGCCCCCACCAAACCGGGACCATAAGTCACTCCAATAGCGGTTATGTCCGAAAGTCCGACTCCTGCCTCTGTAAGAGCAGCGGTAATTACCTGGTTTATCTGCTCGATATGACGGCGGGAAGCAATCTCTGGCACCACCCCGCCAAACTGAGTATGCACGGCAATCTGAGAAGCGATTACATTGGACAAAACTTCCCTTCCATTTCTGACTACTGCTGCTGCCGTCTCATCGCAGGAGCTTTCGATCCCCAAGATTAAAATCTCTCTGGATTCCATAACGATTCTTATCCCTGTTTCTTTCAGGGACTTTCCTCCTTTTCCTCAAAGGTCAGCTCTGCACTCCACCCGTCTCTTGCGGCTTTTGCCCGGGGAAAAATCTTTCGCACCTTTTCCATATATTCCTCTGGTCTGGTCAAAGATGGGCTGTAATGGGTCAGCCACAGTTCTTTTGGCTCCGCTTTCTGTGCCAAAGATGCCGCTTCATACATTGTCATATGTTTATATTCTCTTGCCTTGGTCTCTTTCCCGTCCTCTCCGTACATTCCCTCACAGATAAACAGGTCTGCATCCTTTGCATACTCTGCAATCACAGGAACCGGACGGGTATCTGTGCAGTATGCTACCTTCAGCCCACGGCGCTCCGAACCCAGCACCATATCCGGTGTGTACCGTTTATTGTCTATTTCCACAATCTCGCCTTTTTGCAGGCGACTCCAGGCTTTCATAGGTACATTTGCTGCCTTGGCCCGCTCTACATCAAAGCGACCGGCGCGGGGAATGGTAATTCCATATCCATAACATACCACATTATGATTTACCCGGTACGCGTCAATCACATAAGGACCCAGCCGAAGCTTCTGGCGGCTTTCCTCTAATTCTATAAACCGCAGGGGAAACGGCAGCTCCGGCGCAATACAGCGCAATGCCGTCACCACCCGCTCCAATCCTTTCGGACCTACCATAGTGAGAGGTTTTGTCCGCTCTGCATTGCCCATAGTAAGAAGAAGCCCCGGCAAACCGCTGATATGGTCCGCATGATAATGGGTAAAACAAATAATATCAATCGGTTTGGGACTCCAGCCTTTTTCCTTAAGGGCCACCTGTGTCCCTTCTCCACAGTCAATCAAAAGACTGCTTCCTTCACACCGGGCCATCATGGAGGTCAGCCATCGATAAGGCAGAGGCATCATCCCTCCGGTTCCCAGCAAACAAATATCCAGCATAAATGTGTTTTCCTCACTTTTCTATTTGGGTCCCCAAAAAACAGAACCCTATAGAATGATAACACACCTGTCAGATGAATTCAACCTGTTCCTCTACATCTGGCTCCACCCGAAACTGTCCCAGAAGATTATCATAACATTCTTCGCACATATCCCAATGATGAATCTCCCCGTCCTTTTCTGAAAAGAAATCCCACGCGTGATGAATGGAGATAGCCCCCTCCCTTAAAACACCACTTTTAACCACCAATTTTTTTCCGCAACAGTTGCAGATTACGGCCTCCAGCTGACCGCCGCTTTTGTACTTTCTCATCTTATTCTCGCCCTTCCTTCCTGATTTCAGACCGGCGGCGCCCTGTTTCTAGTAACCTGGTCAAACATGTCTCCCTGGAGCTTGTTTTTTTCGATTAATCTTAATACAGAAACGGGGCATCCCCTATACCGGATACCCCTACATTATAAGACATAATGATTCATTTTTTAAGTGGAAAATGTTGTATAAAGTCAGGTCAATTCCCTCTCCGCCACATAATCACAGCATCCTCCACAGGATTGTGGTAATAGTTCTTCCGCACCGCCTCCGGCGCAAAACCAAAGGATTCATAGAGCCTTCGGGCCGCCAGATTACTCTCCCGCACTTCCAGACTAATGGTATAAACATGTCTTTCCATGGCATAGCTTACCATGGTTTCCATCATTTTTCTTCCGGCTCCCATTCTGCGCTTTTGGGGCAGCACAGCGATACGCTGAATCTCCCCCTCCCCTGCCAGCAAACGAAGGCAGCAATACCCAATGATCTGATCCCTGCACAAAGCCACAAAATACAAATCATAAGGACTGTTTATTCCAGCTTCCAAAAGCTTATAGGACCAGCATTCCGTAAAACATATCTTTTCCAAATCTGCCACACAGGCAAGATCTTCTTCTTTCATCGGACGAATCATAAAACCTCTCCTGTTCCTACACTGTGGCCGGCTGCCAGATCCTTTGTCTTCCCCTGCCGTCTGGCCTCCTCCAATTCCCTCTCTGCTTGGGCTTTGCGCATATAGTCCGGCCTGTGATCAGCAGCAGCTTCTGTCCGTCCTTGCGTCAGATATATCGCCCCCAAAGCAGCCACAGATGCCGCCCGCTGACCGTTTACATGAGCCGGGGCATACTGGTGGGGAATCAAAAGCTGCTGTTTTAAAATCTCTCGGTAAGCAATTGCACCGTCTCCAAGAAAAATCACCGTTTCTCCCCGCCGGTTCAGTTCCTCTGCCAAGGCTCCTATATCCATGGAACCTCCTGGCTTTATGACCCGAAGGTCTTTTTCACAGTGATAAAGCCCGGTATATACCTGATTTCTCCGGGCATCCATCATGGGACACAAAAGAGCGGAAGCTCCATACAAATTGTATGCCAGAGCATCCAGCGTCGGCACATGAATCAAAGGCTTGTCAAGAGCCATCCCCAGCCCTTTAGCCGTGGCAGAACCAATGCGCAGACCGGTAAAAGAACCTGGCCCCCCTGATATGGCGATAGCATCCAGCTCTGCCAAATCCAATTCCAGCATCGTCACGATGGCGTCAATCATGGGAAGCAAGGTCTGAGAATGGGTTTTCTTAAAATTTACCGTATACTCTGCAGATGTTATGTCATCCGCCACCACGGCTGCGGAGGCTGCCATGGATGAGCTTTCAATTCCTAATATTTTCATAGATTTTTCCTCAATCCTCTGTCACGGTAATCCTTCGGAAGTCAAATCCTCTGGATGGTTCTTTTTCAATCTGTATCTGTATCACCTTACGGGGCAAAATCTCTTCTATCAACCGGGACCATTCAATCAAACACACGCCGTCTCCGTAAAAATAATCCTCATATCCAATCTCCTCCATCTCCTCCACATCCCCAATTCGGTACACATCAAAATGATACAGTGGTAAACGTCCTTCCTCATAAGACTGGACAATCGTAAAGGTGGGGCTGCTGACCGTGTCCATGATTCCAAGACCTGCTGCAAATCCTTGGGCAAATACCGTCTTTCCCACGCCTAAATCCCCATTCAGACAATAGACTTCTCCCGGCTTTGCCTGCTGTCCCAGCTTAAATCCCAGCTTGTAGGTATCCTCCTGGGAAGAGTTTTCGCTTATTGTGGCAATCCCTTTTTCGGATTCCATAGTTTTTCTTCCTTTCCTTAGAAATCTTAAAATTTTCTTTTAAGTTTCTTCTTCCCCAATATTCGAGCCACCTTAAAATCCCTTTCTCTGCTCTTTGGGCAGGTGCTCTTTTGCCATGGCAAAAAATTTCTCTTCTTGGTCTCCCAGAACCTTTTTCGGCAGCAAGTAGGCATGAACCCGATCCATATATAACACGGTCATAGACCATTTTTTATCCATCCGCCCCATTTGTTCCCAAGTAAACTCTGCTTCCTGATCCCTTTGTTCCACCTTCAGTCCATTTTTATGAAAGGTCAGATACATCGGCTGCTGCATGGCAGGATTTTGGGCTTGTCTGCGCACTTTTCCGTACAAAAGCAAAGGCTGAAGCACAGTAAAAATCAATGCACATCCAAACATCAAAAACCTGTAGGCCACCGTCAGATCTCCCCAACGAAACACCAGCAAAAACAATGCTGCCAATGTAAAGAGCAGATTAAACAGTCCCATGATTCCGCTGTTGGCATGATACATGGAAAACAGCCACAACTCTTTTGCTGTCAGCCTTACCTCAAACTTCATTTCCTCATTCATCTCGGATTCCTTTCCCATTATTCGTATGAACCCACACCAATTATCCATATGTTTCACTTGTCTAAATTTCCACCTGCTTCGTTGTCGTCGGTCAACAATGGCGCCCCATCGCTTCCCTCCTCCCCCTTGCCGGATGAAAATTTATCCTGCGGGAAACAAAATGGTAATTGGTGTGGGGCATACTGGTTATAGCTTCATTGTAAGCGAAATTCTTTTCTTCGCCACATCTACCTGAAGCACCTTTACTTCCACAATATCTCCCACACTTACAGCTTCCATGGGATGTTTAATATATTTATCGGATATTTGGGAGATATGCACCAGCCCGTCCTGATGTACGCCAATATCCACGAATGCCCCAAAATCAATCACATTTCTCACAGTTCCCTTTAAAATCATTCCTGGAGTTAAATCCTTCATCTCCAACACATCCGTCCGTAAAATGGGCTTTGGCATCTCCTCTCTGGGATCTCTTGCAGGTTTTTCCAATTCTTTTACAATATCCTGCAGCGTCATATCTCCTACGTTCAGCTCCGCCGCCATTTTCTTATAGTCGTGAATCTTTTTCCCCAGCTCTTTTAAGCTGCCTTTTGTAATGTCCTCCGGCTGAAAGCCCAGCTTTTTCAAAAGCGCCTCTGCAGCCTCATAACTCTCCGGATGTACGGATGTGCAGTCCAATGGATTGCTTCCTCCGGAAATCCTCATAAATCCAGCACACTGTTCATAGGCCTTTGGTCCCAATTTTGCAACTTTAAGCAGCTGTCTTCGGTTGGTAAACGCTCCGTTTTCTTCCCGGTAGGCCACAATATTTCTGGCAATAACCTTTGTGATTCCTGAAATATATTCCAACAGAGAAGCAGACGCAGTATTCAAATCCACTCCAACCTTATTCACGCAGTTTTCCACCACTCCCTGCAAGGCTTCATTGATATTTTTCTCATTCATATCATGTTGATACTGGCCTACCCCAATGGCCTTAGGGTCAATCTTTACCAGCTCAGCCAATGGGTCCTGAAGCCGGCGGGCAATGGACGCGGCGCTCCTTTGACCTACGTCAAAGTTGGGAAATTCCTCTGTGGCCAGCTTGCTTGCCGAGTAGACGGAAGCTCCCGCCTCATTGACGATTACATACTGAACCGGCTCGGAAAGCTCTTTTAAAAGCTCCACAATCACCATCTCAGATTCTCTGGATGCCGTGCCGTTACCCACGGATATGAGAGAGACGTGATATTTTTTGATTAATTCCTTTAAGGTTTCTTTTGACTCTTTTACCTTATTTTGAGGAGCTGTGGGAAATATAACGGTTGTATCCAGAACTTTTCCGGTCTCATCCACCACGGCCAGCTTGCACCCAGTCCGAAATGCCGGGTCCCATCCAAGCACTACTCTTCCCGCAATGGGCGGCTGCATCAACACTTGTTCCAGATTCTTTCCAAATACTTTGATTGCCCCGGATTCTGCTTTCTCTGTCAGCTCGTTTCGAATTTCCCGCTCAATAGACGGTCCAATCAGACGGTTGTAACTGTCAGCTGCCACTTCTTCTAAAATCCAAGTTGTATGTGGGTTATTTTTGGTAATGGTCTGTTTTTCCAGATAGCGCAGAATATTCTCTTCCGGCGCTTCTACTTTTACG
This sequence comes from Clostridiaceae bacterium, assembly GCA_009911065.1. Lineage (GTDB taxonomy): Bacteria > Bacillota > Clostridia > Lachnospirales > Lachnospiraceae > Brotaphodocola. The sequence goes on from QXWR01000026.1 coordinate 7,723, forward strand.
GTAAGAAATTTCTCCTTCTCTCCCCGGTTCAATGCCAGAATCCGATGTCCTGCACAGCGCTTAATGGACTCTGTATATTGATAATACATCTCATAAACCGACTCTTCTCCCTCTTTTTTGGCCGAGGAAGAAATCAATCCCTGCTCCATGGTAGCTCTCCGTATCCAGGCACGGTACTGAGCGTTGTCCGAAATCCGTTCCGCAAGAATATCTTTCGCTCCGGCTACGGCTTCCTTTTCATCTGCCACGCCCTTCTCTTCTGACACATACGCCTTTGCCAGCTGCTCCACTGGTTCCTTTGTCAGCTGCAAAGCAATCAAATCCGCCAGCGGCTCTAACCCTTTCTCTTTGGCAATCATCGCTCTGGTCCGCCGTTTCGGCCGATAAGGACGGTACAAATCATCCACCGCCACCTGCGTCATGGCAGCCCGAATCTGAGCTTCCAATTCCGGAGTCAGCTTCTCCTGTTCCCTAATCGAGGAAATCACCTGTTCCTTCTTCTCTTCCAGGTTCCTCAGATATTTCAGACGCTCGTCCAGATTACGAAGCACCTCATCATTCAATGCACCAGTAGCTTCCTTGCGGTATCGGGCAATAAAAGGGATCGTATTTCCCTCGTCAATCAGCTTTACTGCAGCCTCCGCCTGCTGATACCGAATCTGCAGTTCTTCCTGAAGCACCTTTATAATATCCATATTTTTACTTTCCTCACCTTCCTTGGTTTCCGTTTGTACATTATAATTCATATTGGAAGGTTATGCAAGCTCGCACTGCTTTTTATGAAAATTCCAACTGCACAACCAAACAAGCAACACCATAACCGCAAAAGTTCCATCAAAAAAATTTAACCAGACAGACAAAAACAGGAGAAGTCTTCACTCCCCCTGTTATGCGATCTGCATTTTCAATTTTTTCATTTCTTCTTCCAGTTCGTGTACCCGCTCAATTAAATAATTCACCTTTACCTCATAGGCTAAGTTCTTATCTGCTACCGGAATGGCCTGATTCAGTTTCTTTGTAAGCTCAACAAAGTTTTCCGCTACCAGCTGAATATTCCGATCTGTGCCGTTCTCAAGATGCAGCTCCAGCTTTGTCATTCTATGATCCAGCTTTTGCATCTCACCCTTCATGTCCTGCATTTCGCCCTTCATGTCCTGCATCTCGCCCTTCATGTCCTGCATTTCGCCCTTCATGTCCTGCATCTCGCCCTTCATGTCCTGCATCTCGCCCTTCATGTCCTGCATTTCACTCTTCATACCCTGCATTTCACTCTTCATACCCTGCATTTCACTTAAAAGCATATCAAGCTTCTGGCTGTCTGTCATCCCACATTCCTCCTTCTGGCAAATCCATACCTGCTGATATAAATATTATAAATAATCATCAAACAAGCTGTCAAGCGTTTTCTGTTACGATTCACAGGGCGGCAATAACGAATGGAAAACAGTAACGTTTTCACTAAGCCACTGCAAATTTTTCCCCTCGCCTCTTGTGAATCAAAGAATTTCGTGGTATCATAAATACTATTATACCTTCGGAGGAATATTCATGGAACCAAATCATATACAGTCAACGGACCGAAAGTCCAACAACTTTGCCATCTCCAGCATGATTGTGGGCATCTTTGCACTATTTGCCTGCATCTCACCCCCCATGCAGCTTCTATTGGGCGCCACCGCTCTGATTGTTGCATATGTATCCAAAAACGGCCGCGCCATGACTGGCCCTGCCATAGCCGGAACCGTCATGGGAGTATGGGGAATTTTATGCAGTTTCCTCGTCCTAGGTTTTTATGTGTTTACCATACGAATGCTGGACAATCCTGACTATGTGGCATTGCAGCGGGAAATCCTCCGCCAGTATCAGGATATGATGGATGCTTTTAACATGAAATAATATCACTTCCATTTCCTGCCATATGAGAATCAACCCATGAATTTGCCAAAACATTTTAAAACGTTGATTCTCCTATGGCAGTACAGACCTACTTCATCATACAAATAACTGCAGCCTTTCTCATCTTCGGTTAAAAATCTTTTAGCAAATCAATCCCCCATCCAATAAGTAAACTGTTTTTTACAAAAAAATTTACAATCACTACTGCCACCGCCCCATATGCCAGCTCTTTCTCGTATCTCCAATACGTTTTGTCTTTTCCCGTTATTTGTCTGGTCAAAAAAAGCAGAAACTCTGCCCCAAATGCCAAAACTCCATACAACACCAGAGGATGAAATCGAAAGCTTGTCAACAGACGGCCCTGAAGGAAAAACTTCACAGCTCTGGTTCCTCCACATCCAGGACAATAAAGTCCTGTAAACTTGTAAAAAGGACAAGGCATGGACAACCGTTCTTTTAGAAGCTGTTCTGCCAAAAACCCGGCCTCTCGCCAAAAGTATCTGCTTCCCACCATATCTATCCTTATATTTTCCTTTCAGACACGCTCTAGTCACCAGATAACCATACGAGTATCCCGTTTCTCTCTCACGGCAGCTCTGCGCGAATCATCTGGAGGATTCCCTTTTCTCCTGCCTTCTGCAGCTCCCCGTCCAAGCAAACCGCCCGTTTTATAAATTCTTCTTCTGAAAGTTTCACTGTTAAAACTGCAAACTCGTCTGCTCCGTCTAACACGATTGTATCCGTGTTCCCAAAAATCTGCTGGATTTGCTCCTTCTTTTGTTCGGCATCTCCTTCCATCCGGACAAAATACCGATATTGAAATTTTCCACATTCTTCCACAGACTGCCGCTCATTTGTCCAGCCAGCAAAAACCGGCTCCTGATCTTGTTGTACCGCCTCAATCAAATCTGCCACAACTGCACTTGCTGTAGGAAGCTTTCCAGCTCCACTGCCATAATACATCGTTTCTCCCAACATCCGGCTTCTTACCAAAATTCCGTTGTATACACCTTGGACCCCAAAAAGAGGATTGCTGTTGTCAATCATCACTGGCGCTACCATAGCAAGAACCTTATCCTGGTATATTCTGGCGGTTCCCAAAAGTTTTATGGACGTTCCCATTTTCCGTGCATATTTAAAATCCACATCTGTAATTTTTGTGATTCCTTCTGTATGGATATCCTCATAATGGACTTCCCGCCCTGTAGCCATGGCTGTCAGAATTGCAATCTTTCTGCAGGTATCATGTCCTTCTACATCAGCGCTGGGATCTTGTTCTGCATACCCCAGCTTTTGAGCCTCTTTAAGGACATCTTCAAAGGCAGCGCCCTCCTTGTCCATTTTTGTGAGAATGAAATTGGTGGTTCCATTTAAAATCCCTGTGATCTCCTGAATCTCCTCTCCCATGAGACAGCGGTACATGGTACGGATAATGGGAATCCCACCACCCACACTGGCCTCAAATAAGAAGTTTACTTTCTTTTCTCTGGCAATCTGCATCAGCTCAGTTCCATGAGCCTCCACCAATGCCTTGTTGGAAGTAATCACATGCTTGCCTGCGTTTAAACATGCCTTCACAAAAGAATAAGCTGGATTCAACCCGCCCATGGACTCTACCACCAACTTGATCTGGGCATCTGACTCAATCACATGAAAATCGTGAACGATTCGGTCTCCCACCGGGCTGTCCGGAAACTCCCGCAAATCCAGCACATATTTTAAGGAAATCTCCTGCCCTGCGCTGTGGGCGATTTTGTCTTTGCACTCTGTCAGAATTTGGGCCACACCGGAACCAATGGTGCCATATCCCATAATTGCCGCGTACATCATAATCTCTCTCCTCTTATTCCTTATTCTCTGGCCAGGATTTTCACATAATGAACTCCCTGCTGTTCTTCCATTTCCTCCACCATCCGGGATACATTGCCTGTATTGGCTCTTACCTCCACAGACAAGGTCAATGTGGCCACACCGTTGACCGGAATGCTCTGATAAATGGTCAGAATATTGGCCCGGTAAACTGCCACAATATGCAGAAGATCCGATAAAAGGCCCTGACAGTCATCCATCTGCATTACAAAGGTCACAGTCTTTCCTTTTGTATTATCATAAAAAGGCAGAATGTCATCCTTATACTTGTAAAAAGAACTGCGGCTGATTCCCACCCGCTCAGCTGCTTCCTGCACCGTCATCACCTGTTCCGATTCCAGAAGCTTTTTAGCCTCCACAACCTTTAAAAGAACTTCTGGCACAGCTCTCTGTTTTACCACAAAATATTTGGTCTTTTCCTCCGTCATAATAAATCCTCATGTACGTCACTGTACGCACCTCATATACATTTGTATTCACGAGGGAGATAATATCACAAAAATGAGGATAGTGCAAGCTTTTATCTGTAAATCCAGAGAAAAAACATCGGACCCATAAGATCCGATGTTTCTACTAATCTTCTGCCGCTGCCTTCCGGTCCGGACAGCCAAGACTTAACCATTTTAAATAAGCGCTGATAAAAGCGTCCAGTCCGCCGTCTAATACATTGGACACATTGCCAGTCTCCTCACCGGTCCGCAGATCTTTCACCATAGTATAAGGCTGCAATACATAGGAACGAATCTGATTGCCCCATCCAATTTCCTTTACATCCCCTCGAATATCGGAAAGCTTCTCTGCATTTTCCTGCTGCTTTAACATATAAAGTTTTGCCTTTAACATCTGCATTGCCTTATCCTTATTCTGGAACTGGGAACGCTCATTTTGACACTGAACCACAATCCCAGTGGGGATATGGGTAATACGAACTGCGGAAGAAGTCTTGTTAATGTGCTGACCGCCAGCGCCGCTGGAGCGGTAAGTATCCACACGAAGATCCTCTTGATTGATGTCCACATCCAGATCTTCCTCTATGTCTGGCATCACATCGCAAGACACAAACGAAGTCTGACGTTTGCCAGCCGCATTAAATGGAGAAATCCGCACCAAACGATGGACTCCCCGCTCTGATTTCAGATATCCAAATGCGTTCTCTCCATTGATCTGAATGGTCACAGACTTAATGCCCGCCTCATCTCCATCCAGAAAATCCAGAACTTCCGTTTTGTATCCCATCTTATCTGCCCACCGGCAGTACATCCGGTACAGCATACTGCACCAGTCACAGGACTCGGTTCCTCCTGCACCTGCATTCAGCCGCAAAATGGCATTGCATTTGTCGTATTCACCGGACAATAACGTACCCATTCGCAGCTTCTCCAGCTTTTCTTCAAATTCATGGAGCATTTCTTCTATCTCAGGAATCAGGGATTCGTCGTTCTCCTCGTATCCCATCTCAATCATTATTTGAATGTCCTCATATCCCTGTTCCAACCCCCGGTACAATTCCACCGTATCCTTCAGGTTTTTTGCCTCCTGAACCAGTTTTGCAGATTTCTCCGCATTGTCCCAGAATCCTGGCTCTTCCATGGATTTGTCTAACTCATCGATTCGTCTGACCTTGTTATCCAGGTCAAAGTGAATCCCTCACTTCCACTAATGGTTTTTGAAACGTAGATAATGTGTACTTAAACTGATCCAATTCTACCACTGTGTCACCTTCTTTCATAATTTTTTTATCGCTTCTGACATTCTCTGCCATTCCAGCTCCATGCCCTCTGACCGTTTCTTATCCCTGGAGAAGCTTCCGTCCGCAGCACTGTTTGAACTTCTTTCCACTGCCGCAGGGACAGGGATCGTTGGGATAAATTTTCCGGATCTCCCGGCGTTTTGGCACAGGCGCTGCAGAAGTATCCCGGTTGGTTCCTGTCACCTTTGCCACTGGTTCCCGCTCCACCTTCTGTTCCACCCGGATATGGAAGAGGAAACGAACGGTCTCCTCTGTGATAGCGGCTGTCATGGACTCAAACATCTCAAAAGCATTCATCTTGTACTCCACCACCGGGTCCCGCTGGCCGTAAGCCTGCAGGCCGATTCCCTGGCGAAGCTGATCCATATCATCAATGTGGCTCATCCACTTATTGTCAATTACTTTCAGAAGAATCACCCGCTCGATTTCCCGAATCTGTTCTGCCTCGGCAAACTCTGCTTCCTTGGCTTCATAAAGCTTGATGGCTTCCTCCTTCAGCTGATGCTTCAGTTCATTCTTCTTGGTAGCCGGATAATTCTCCTGGGTAATCTGTCTTAAAGGAATAATGGGAATCAGCAGGGAATTTAACTCACCCAAATCCCAGTCTTCCGGATTCTGCTCATCAGAAATGGACATGTCTACGGCATTTTCCACAATATCCGTGACCATCTTTAAAACCAGGTCCCGCATATTGTCCCCATCCAGCACTTTCCGACGCTCCGCGTAAATGATCTCCCGCTGTTCGTTGTTCACCTCATCGTACTTGAGAAGATTTTCCCGGATTCCGTAGTTATTGTTCTCGATCTTCATCTGAGCCTTCTCAATCGCATTGGAAAGCATCTTATGCTCAATCTGCTCCCCTTCTGGCACACCAAGGGCCGTAAACATGCTCATCAACCGTTCGGAACCAAACAGCCGCATGAGATCGTCCTCCAGGGAAATATAGAAACGGGATTCTCCTGGGTCTCCCTGACGTCCAGAACGTCCCCGAAGCTGGTTGTCAATTCGCCTTGCCTCATGGCGCTCGGTACCAATAATGCGCAGACCTCCCAGTTCTCTTGCCTCATCATCCAGCTTAATATCCGTACCACGGCCTGCCATGTTGGTGGCAATGGTCACTGCCCCATGAAGACCGGCATCTGCCACAATCTCTGCCTCCAGCTCATGGTATTTGGCATTGAGAACCTTGTGGGGAATCCCACGGCGGTTTAACATCTTGCTTAGCATCTCGGAAGTCTCAATGGTGATTGTACCAACCAGCACCGGCTGACCCTTTTCATGAGCCTCTGCCACCTCTTCCACCACAGCCTTAAACTTTTCTTTCTTTGTCTTATAAACAGCATCCTCATGGTCAATTCGCGCCACCGGCCTGTTGGTGGGAATGGCAATGGCATCCATGCCATACGTGTTGCGGAACTCCTTCTCCTCGGTGAGGGCTGTACCAGTCATACCAGACTTTTTCCGGAATTTGTTAAAAAAGTTCTGGAACGTAATGGTAGCCAGAGTCCGGCTCTCCCGGCGTACATTCACGTGCTCTTTGGCTTCAATCGCCTGATGAAGTCCATCCGAGTACCGCCGTCCCGGCATAATACGTCCTGTAAATTCATCTACAATCAGCACTTCGTCATCTTTTACCACATAATCTTTATCCCGGAACATGAGGAAATTTGCCCGCAAAGCCAGAATAATATTGTGCTGAATTTCCAGATTTTCCGGATCTGCCAGATTCTCAATGTGGAAAAACTCCTCTACCTTTTTGACCCCTTCTTCGGTCAGGTTTACCACCTTATCTTTTTCGTTGACTACAAAATCTCCGGTCTCTGTAATATCCTCGCCCATAATGGCGTTCATCTTGGTAAATTCTCCGGAAGCCTCCCCCCGGACCAGCTGATGGGCAAGAATGTCGCATACCTCATACAGCTTGGTGGACTTGCCGCTCTGCCCGGATATAATCAGAGGAGTCCGCGCTTCATCAATAAGCACTGAGTCCACCTCGTCAATAATTGCATAATCCAGGTCCCGCAATACCATCTGTTCCTTGTATATGGCCATGTTATCCCTAAGATAATCAAATCCAAGTTCATTGTTGGTCACGTAAGTAATATCACAGCGATAGGCTGCCTTACGCTCTTCCGAAGTCATGGGATTTAAAACCACGCCCACAGTCAGGCCAAGGAACTCATGAATCTGTCCCATCCACTCTGCGTCACGCTTTGCCAGATAGTCATTGACCGTGACAATGTGGACCCCTTTGCCGGCCAGGGCATTCAAATAGGCAGGGGCCGTAGATACCAATGTCTTTCCTTCACCGGTCCTCATCTCTGCAATCCGGCCCTGATGCAGCACAATGCCGCCAATCAGCTGAACCGGAAAATGTTCCATATTGAGCGTTCTGCGGGCGGCCTCCCGCACAGTCGCAAAAGCTTCCGGCAAAATATCATCCAATGTCTCCCCTGCTGCCAGCCGCTCTTTAAAAATCCGGGTGTTGTCACGAAGCTCCTCATCGCTCTTTGACATCATCTCCGGACGCATAGCCTCGATCTTCTCCACAATCGGATAGATCATCTTCAGTTCTCGTTCACTGTGAGTACCAAATATTTTCTCTATGAGATTCATGATCTGCTCTCCTAACTCACTTTCTCTTCTCTGTCGCCTTGTTTTCAGTCAATCTTATACATTGTAACACTAACCTTGAATTTATTCAACTTTTTCGCCAGTTATTCACAAAAAATTAAGCTTTTATAGTATTCCCCGCTTTTCTTTTCTTCTTTCCAACTTTTCCACTGGCCATTTTTTCCACATTTCTGTTCTTTTTTCCTTTTCTCGTCAATCTACTGCCTTTTTTTCCAAATAATGGGGCTTTCTGTGGATAACATAAAAAAATCGTTATGGTCAACCTTGCAAATTGCACAAAATCTCTGTTCGATTTTCTACTTATCCACATTATCCACATTCTTTCTGTGTACAACTCCCCAAAAATTATCCACACCCATACTTGTCCTATTTACGCCAAAAACTACTTATACACCAAGTTATCCACATTATCCACAATCCCCATTCCCCCTTGATTGTCCACCTCCTGTACCCTCCTTTTTCAGTTTTTCTTTTGTACACTTATCATAAACTTGCAAATTTCGACAAGAATTGACGAAAAAACCCTTGACTCTTCTTTTCCGCATTTCATATTTATGTAAACTCAAATACATTTTTCTCCTGTTCTTATGCTTGTCTGAACAATGTCATTTTTCATATAATTGTCACAACATTTCTTGGTTTTTCATTGAATTTTTCAAACAAATATGGTATACTGGAATCATCTCAAAAAAAGGAGCTGATGATTATGCGTTATACGATTACAGGAAGGAACATCAATGTAACTCCGGGCATTCGGAGAGCCGTAGAGGAGAAGATCGGAAAACTGGATCGCTACTTCAATCCAGACACGGAAGTAATTGTCACATTAAGCGTCCAAAAGGACAAGCAGAAAATCGAAGTAACCATCCCTGTCAAGGGCAACATCATCCGTGCGGAAGAATCCAGCAGCGATATGTATGTCTCCATCGACCTGGTAGAAGAAGTCATCGAACGCCAGCTCAAGAAATATAAGAACAAAATCATTGACAAAAAGCAGTCCGCTCAGTCTTTCTCCGACTTTTTCATCAATGAAGAGGCTGAAGATGAGGAAGAAATTCAGATTGTTAAGACCAAACGTTTTGGAATCAAGCCCATGGACCCGGAAGAAGCCTGTGTTCAGATGGAGCTTTTAAACCATAATTTCTATGTGTTCCTCAATGCAGAAACCGAAGAAGTCAATGTGGTCTATAAGCGCAAAGGACATTCCTACGGATTGATCGAACCAGAATTCTAATGTACAATCTCTTTACTGTTGAAAGGATTCTGTTTTGAATATTCATTTAAAAAAGGATTCAAGCCTCTGAAAGCAGGCTTGAATCCTTTTTTCTTTTATTATGCTTTATGAAATCCGACACATTCCAGGAATCTGGCAAAAGCTTCTCTTCCTTTTGGCGTACACTTGTATACACCTGCATCCTCCAGGACTTTTGCAAAAACCTTTCCTACCTCATCCTGAAGAATCCCTTCCACGTTCTCTCTGGTGATCTTGTCATATCCCGGCAAAAATTCATCCACCCAATCCCCATGTTTTTCCAAAGCTTCATTGCTGCGCACATCTTTTCCTTCCACAAGATATTCCCCTAAAAGGGCCAGCTCGTCTTTTAATCTGGAAGGCAGCACTGCAAGGCCCATTACCTCAATCAGGCCAATATTCTCCTTCTTAATATGGTGCAGCTCCTGATGTGGATGATACACGCCCAAAGGAAATTCTTCTGTGGTAATATTGTTCCGCAACACCAAATCCAGCTCATAAAACTCCCCGTTCTTTCTGGCAATGGGCGTGATTGTATTGTGAGGCTCTCCGTCTGTCTTTGCATAGACAAATGCCGCTTCATCGGTATATTCTCTCCAGGCAAGAAGAACCTTTTCTCCCAAATCAATCAGTCTGTCGGAATCTTTTCCTCTCAAACGCAGCACAGACATGGGCCAGTACACAATCCCAGCTTCCACATCCTCAAATCCTGGCATCACAAACTTCTGTTCCATTTCTGCTTTAGCCATAGCAAAGGTATAATGGCCTCCCTGGAAATGGTCATGGCTTAAAATGGAACCGCCTACAATCGGCAAATCTGCATTGGAACCTAAAAAGTAATGAGGGAACAATTTTACAAAATCAAACAGCTTTACAAATGCCGCTCTCTCTATCTTCATAGGCGTATGCTGGCCATTAAACACAATACAGTGCTCATTGTAATATACATAGGGAGAATACTGGAATCCCCAGGGACTGTCATTCACCGTAATCCGAATGATTCGGTGATTATTTCTGGCTGGATGGTTCAGACGGCCTGCATATCCTTCATTTTCCATGCAAAGGAGACATTTGGGATATCCGCTCTGCTTTGCCAGCTTGGCCGCTGCAATCGCTTTGGGATCTTTCTCCGGCTTAGACAAATTAATGGTAATATCCAAATCTCCGTAGGAAGTCTTTGCAATCCATTTCTGATCTTTGCAAACCCGGTATCTGCGTATGTAATCCGAATCCTGGCTTAACTTATAAAAATAATCTGTAGCTGCCTTGGCTCCCTGCTCTTTATAAATTTTCCAAAACTGATCCGAAACCTCTGACGGCCGGGGCATCAGACAATCCATAAGCTTTGTATCAAATAAATCTCTGTATCCAATACTGTCTTGCGTAATTCCTTTCTCGCAGGCATAATCCAACAGCTCTTTCAGGGTTTCTTCCAGATTAATCTGCGTATAATCCTGCTTTGGTTCTTCATACTCATCCATGTGCAACGCTTCCAAAATCCGGTTGGTGGTATAAATCTGGTCCTCCTCCCTGCAAAGCCCTGTCTCCACTCCATACTGCACTAGCTTTTTGATTGCGTCGTATACCATCTCTGACCTCCATTTATGTTAATTTTATAAAAAAACATGACCTTTATTTGACTTTCCCGGCAAAGCTCTGGCCTATGACAGATTTGAAACATAATTTATTATAACTTGAGCAATCTTCGCCTTGTTATCAGCAGATAAGAGGCAAACAGCATATCCAAAATAATTATATCACTTTTTCCTATTTTATCAAGTAATCTTTCCTAGAGCGTATCTGAAAAATTGTTTTGTCATCTCATGATCCAAAACACATTCTTGTGAAATGGATGGCTGTTTCTATCAAATAATACAGCCTAGTATAACTCGATTTAAATACCTTTCATTTTCGATGCGGATGCTTTTTCGATAGCACAAAGGAAAAAGCGGAGGCGTAGTGGTGCTACGTTGAGCATTTTTCCTTTGTGCTATCGGGAAAGCAGACCAGCGAAATGTAAGGTTATTTAAATCGAGTTATACTAGTCATTGATCTTTCATTCCCCCCATCATAGGCCGAATCCGATCAGCTACCACCCCACCTAAAAGCCCGATCACTGCGCCTGCTGTCACTCCCGCTGCTAAAAGAGCTGGTAAATAAATAAAGACCCCTCCTGTTCTGGTTACAAAGGCTGCCACTGCCAGTTGTCCCACATTATGAAACACACCGCCAAAAATACTGACACCCACCGTTCCAAACCAGCCGCTCTTTTTTGCACCAATCATAGCAAGTAAACTAACTGCCCCGCCAGCCAAACCATAAATCATGCTAAAGGTATTGCCAAAAGTAAATCCTACCAATACAATCCGTACCAAAGATATGATAACTACACCTGTGACTCCAATGGTATACAGTCCCACAATACCAACTAAATTTGCCAGCCCCAGCTTCATTCCCGGCGCTGGCATGGGAACTGGAATCATGGCTTCCACATAACTAAACACAAATCCCAAACTAATCAGCATCCCGTACAGCGCTGCCTTTTGTCCTCTGCTTCGGTCTCTTTCTCTCATTTCATCCCTATCTCCATATCATCGTCAACTGTCCGTGTAAGCACAGCGCTTGGTTCATTGCCCGCAAAAATAAAATAATACAGGTTATTTTTGAACAAAAGTATATCAAAATATAATTGTTCTGTAAACAATGAAATGAATAAGAATACTGGCACCCATGCCACGCACAGATGCCAGTACTCAGTTTCCTTATTTTTTCATAAATAGCTTACAAAAATAAATCTTATCCTAAATATTTCTTTAACACATCCACTTTGTCCAGACGCTCCCAGGGCAAATCCAAATCCGTTCTTCCAAAATGTCCATAGGCTGCAGTCTGTTTGTAAATCGGTCTTCTAAGATCCAGCATTTTAATAATTCCCGCCGGACGAAGATCAAAGTTCTCACGGATAATCTCCACCAGCTTCTCATTGGAAACTTTTCCGGTTCCGAAAGTATCTACCATAATCGAAGTGGGGTAAGCCACTCCAATGGCGTAGGAAAGCTGAATCTCACATTTATCTGCCAGCCCTGCAGCCACCAGATTTTTAGCCGCATAGCGGGCGGCATAGGCAGCTGACCGGTCCACTTTCGTACAGTCCTTGCCGGAAAATGCGCCGCCGCCGTGACGGGCATAACCGCCGTATGTATCCACAATAATCTTTCTGCCAGTGACTCCGCTGTCTCCATGAGGTCCGCCGATGACAAAACGTCCTGTGGGATTTACGAAAAATTTTGTATTCTCATCAATCATATCTGCAGGCAGAATCGGATCAAAAATATATGTTTTCACATCTTTGTGAATCTGTTCCTGTTCCACATCTGCATCATGCTGAGTAGAAAGAACCACTGCTTCCAGACGAAGCGGCTTGCCGTTTTCATCGTATTCCACCGTCACCTGACTTTTGCCGTCTGGACGAAGATAGGGCAAAGTGCCGTCTTTTCTTACCTTAGTCAGCTGAAGAGTCAGCTTATGAGCAAGAGCAATAGGATAAGGCATATATTCTTCGGTCTCATTGCTGGCAAAACCAAACATCATGCCCTGATCCCCAGCGCCAATGGCATCCAGTTCGCTGTCACTCATCCGGTTCTCCTTGGCTTCCAATGCCTTATTAACGCCCATAGCAATATCTGTGGACTGTTCATCCAAAGCCACAATGACACCGCAGGTAGCACAGTCAAAACCATACTCAGCCTTGTCATAACCGATCTCTTTTACCGTCTCCCGAACCAGCTTCTGAATGTCCACATAGGCATTGGTAGTGATCTCTCCCATTACCAGCACAAGTCCTGTGGTGGTGCAGGTTTCACAAGCCACACGGCTCATTGGGTCCTGGGCCATCAGAGCATCCAGCACCGCGTCGGAAATTGCATCGCACATTTTATCTGGATGGCCTTCTGTTACGGATTCTGATGTAAACAATAATTTTTCCACTGAAAAATCCTCCTTTGAATCGAAAAAGCTCCTCACGGATTTTTGTCAGTCCAAAAATCCGGACAAAAGAAAAGTCCGAAGCAATACATACGTCGGACTTGATATTCTTTGCACACCAAATCCTCTTATTGCTCGATTTCTCGCTCAGGTTGGCACCTTCCGGGAAGAATCTAAAGACGCTTACTCCGGGGTTGCCGTGACTTCACAGATCCTATGTATCTCCATCACTCTGAATAAGGGATATTACGCACTTTTCAATTGTTATTGTCTGTTACATTTTTTATCATAACAGATTCAACCACAGGTGTCAAGACAGGAATCTTTTTAAAATGCAAATTCCTCCTGTAATATATAGGGAATCCGAATCCAATATTCTTCCTGACGGAAAGGACTCTCCCGATCGGTCAGCACAATCTTCAGCCACCCATCCCCTGCATTTTTCATGGTACAGGTCTGCTTTCTCCCGGTTTCTCCATCGGTCAGGTAGCTCCAGTAAGATTCGGATTCTCCCATCTTTTCCAAAGCTCCAGCCATAATGCGCTTCTGCTCCCAATCCATAAAGAGGCACACGCCTCCATCCCGGATTCCGATCAAATCTCCTGGCAGCTTTCCCACCTCTTCCTCCCCGGTAAAGTCTGTTCGAACTCTCCTTAAAGGTTTGGGAAACGTACCTTCATTGGTCCATCCGCCATAGTAAATATACCCATCGTAATAGCACCACCCGTCCGTCACTCCGTAGCGGGCATTATAAACTTGACGGTCACTGCCATCCAGACGAATACTCACCAAACAGGAACGCTTGACGCTTATGACAGTACCCTCTGCAAACCCTTCATAGATCACCCGGTCTTTTGTCAAAACCACTTTTCTGTGGCTTCCTTTTTCCATATGCACCAAAGACTCCAGCGTTTCATTCTTGCCGTCTTTGCTTCGGGCCATTTCCATCCGGTCATAGGGAATGTGATATAGGTTTAAATATTTATATTCCGACTTCTCCATATCCAAATATTCTTCTGGCGTCCGCAGATAATAGTCATAACCATCCCGTTCAAACAGCCATTGACTTTCTTTTACTTCCCCCTTGGGATTGTGAACCTCCCTGCCGTCTCCGTAAAACAAAAACACCTGAGTAAGTTCCTGATTTTTTGGATCATAATAGCCATAGTACAAATCAATCATCCGTCCCTCTGATTCTTTGGCCCCTGCTGCCCCCAGTATTCCAACCTGTCCATCCTCCATTTTCATCATATGGCATCCCAACTGTAAATCTCCCTTGCCAAACAGCATTCCCCTGTCTTGTCCATAGCCACGATTTATCCAAAAGCGCTCTTCATCGGAAATTTCTTCATTTTTTAAAACACTTTTACCTGGAACCACCTGCTCCAACATGGCAGCCAGCTCTTCTCCCCCATTTATATCTGGTATAAATGCCTGTTGCCTCCACACACCATCTTCCTGACGCTGAAAAGAAAAGAGTCCAAAATCTCCATGAAACACAACCTCTTTATCAGAGGCATAATCCAAAACCACCTTGGATACCCCATCTCGTTCCTCCTCTGGACTTGTATCTCCAGACAAAATCCATCCTCCTACCTTCCAAGAGGCCAGCCACTGGGAATCCGGCTTTTGATTCAAATGAATCATCGTTTCTCCATTGTCCAGCTTTCCTGCCACAAATACGCTGACAGGGCCATCCCCTCCCGCCAATATAAGTGAATCTCCATCCTCTTGTTCCTTTGACATTTCATTTTGTTTTGGATTGGTCATCAATCCTGCCGCTGCCACTAACAATAAAACCACTGCCGCTACCGTACACCAGACACCTGGTTTATGATAAGCCAATACATTTCGGATTCTTTTTCCAGTATGATTTTTTCCAAAGGCGAGAGGAAGAAGTCCGCTTTTTTTCTCTGCTTCCCCGAGTAAAACCAGAGAATAAGCTTTTTTCACATCCCGGCCAAGAATCTTTAGAACCTGTTCGTCACAGGACATTTCCATATCCATACACATGCCTCGAAAACCGGCCCATGCCAAAGGATTAAACCAATGAATCCCTACCATAACAAGTCCAAGCGCCTTAATAAGATAATCCTTTCTGCGAATATGAACCATCTCGTGACATAAAATATAGTCCCGCTTTTCCTTCTTTAAGGCGGCAGGCAAATAAACCACCGGAAAAAATATTCCCAGTACAAAAGCTCCGTCAATTTGATCCGACTCTTTCACTTTCGCAGAGCTAGATTCCACGCCGTCTGCCTTTACTGCTGTAGCAAGCTTTTGCCGAAGTTTCGCCAACTGCCAAAGGTGATAGCCTGCAAACAAAATCATCCCCCCAATCCAGATTAAAAAACCTATTGCCAGCCACACCTGAATCGGATTCACGGAATATTCTGGATGACCGGCGAAAAGGCTTTCTCCCATCATCTGGTTTACCGTCCGGTCCACCCATATTACCCCTGTCTCTATCTCTGGTTCTGCCTGATAAATAATATCCTGCTTCACAGGTTCCGGATTAACTGGAAACAAAGAAAAGGAGGAGAAAACCGTCACCGGACATAAAAAACGAAACAACACAATCCACCAAAGGCTGTAGGAAAATCCTTTTGGCAGACGCCTTAGAAGCAACCGCAAAACAAACACCAGCAAAACGGTACAGCCAGCTGCAAAGCTCCTGTTAAAAAGATGTATCATCACTCGTTCCATTCATCCACCGCCTTGTCGATCATTGTACGAATTTCCGCCGCTTCCTCCTTCGTCAGCTTTCTGCCAGACAAAAATGCAGTGACAAAAGCAGGAAGAGAACCGCCGAAATTCTTATCCACCACTGCCTTGCTTTCCGTTCTCTGCACTTCCTGCCTCTTCACCAGGGACGTCACCACAGCTTGTTCGTTTTTTACAAATCCTCTCTGAGAAAGCTTTTTCAAAACCGTAAAGCAAGTAGACTTTTTCCATCCCAGCTGCTCCAGACTTAATCGGGCCAGCTCCATAGACTTGATTGGTTCCTTCTCCCAAATCAGGTTCATCAATCTGTATTCCCCGTCATACAACTTCTTTTCCTCCATTGTTTCCTCCCTTCAAAAGGTCTATTGCAATCGTCCTATCTCTATTTAAGTCTATCATAATAGACCCTTTCTGTCAACCATCACAATCCCAACAGCAAATCATAATTGGATAACAAAAGCGGAGAAGAAAATTTCCTCTCCGCTTTTTTGACCTTAATTTATCGATTTATCAGGGAATCCAAACGCCATTGGCATCTACCCAATATCCATCTGGTGTGACGGTATTGGTCATCATTGCTCCCTGGCCGCTTCCCTCTCTAGGATCACAGTAATACCACTTTCCATCGCTGGCCTGAATCCATCCAGTCCGCATATAAGCGTTATCATCAAAGCAATACCAGATATTTTTAATCATTACCCAGCCACCGCGGGAATAATTGCCATCCGGCCACCGATACTGCCAGCCAATGTCATTTCTCTGCCACACCCCTTCCACAGGTGCGCTGCCAGGTGCTCCAAGGCCATTATTATTTCCTGTGCTAGTCTGATAAGTGCCATTTTTCACTGCATTAGCAGTATCTTCATCAATGTAGAGAGAATCTGACTCGTACCAGTCTCCCCGCTTGGAATTGCTGTTAATGGCCCGAACCTTAAAATAGTATTCCCCTTCCCGATTCATGCTGCTGGTAAAATCATAATATTCATTGGTAGTAGTCACCACAGAACCCACGGAAGTGTTGCCCCGATACAAACGAAGCTGATAACTTTTCGCCCCGTCTGTTGTTTCCCATCTTGCTACCGGAGTGTCATCTCCTTCCCATTCTACAGACTCAATCTCCAAACTGCCTTCCAAGGCATCCAGCTTTACCGTGACAATCAGCACTGACTTATTGTCTTCCCGGTGAGATGTCACATAAGTAGCGTCATCGCCGCTTAACTTTACTTTGGATTTGCTCATGGTATCAAAATAATAATCATTGGCAGCTTCCAAAGTTACCTCAATTCTTGGCACATCACCGCTCGTCCACTGGCCATCGTCATTGACAACCGATACATCCTCCACCGAGTAAGTGTTGGCGTCTGTAGTAACAGATACATCGCTGCTGTCACCGCCAGCCTGAATGGAAGACTGAACCCGCAAAGACACCTGATTGATCTTTGTCCGTTCTTCTGCTGCCATCACATTCCCTGCGAGGGCTATTGTCAGCAGACACACGCCCCCAATCCTCAACCACTCTTTTTTCCACTGTTTCATACTTTTACCTCCTTCTCCCGGATTCTTATCCTTGTTTTCCTCTATTATCATAATATCCGGAAAAAATGTATAAAGTGTGAAAAAAAAGTAACAATTACCAGTCGTATTTTCTACAATTTCCTTACTATTGAATTTTCTTTTTATTTCTACGGGATAAACCTTTAGTTTCAACCAACTTTCAATCGAAATTTATTGGCCATCTTTTCTGAGTCTACAATCTCAATACACGCTCCCAGCTTTTTCAGTTTCTCTGCAAAGCACTCATATCCCCGCTGAATATATCCGATCTCATCCACCACTGTAAATCCCTCTGCTGCCAGTCCGGCCAGCACAAGCGCTGCCCCTGCCCGCAGATCTGGCGTCTCCACCTGTGCGCCGGTAAATCCTTTCACACCGTCGATTACAGCCACATTGCCTTCCACCTTAATGTTGCCGCCCATTCGGGTCAGCTCATCCACATATTTAAAGCGGTTTTCAAAAATGCTCTCTGCAATCATGCTGGTGCCTTCAGTCAATGCCAAAGTCACTGCCATCTGAGGCTGCATGTCCGTAGGAAATCCCGGATAAGGCAATGTCTTAATGTTGGTGGAATGCTGTCTTGGCCTGCCTACCACCCGAACCTCATCGTCTCCTTCAATCACCTCGCAGCCAATCTCCAGCAGCTTCGCGGAAATTGCTTCCAGATGTTTGGGAATCACATTCTTTACTGTAATATCTCCCCGCGTAACTGCAGCGCCGCACATAAAGGTGCCTGCCTCAATCTGATCTGGAATGATGGAATATTCTGTCCCATGAAAGCTTCTAACTCCCCGAATCCGGATAATATCCGTTCCTGCGCCCTTAATGTTGGCGCCCATACTGTTGAGGAAATTAGCCACATCCACCACATGAGGCTCTTTGGCAGCATTTTCCAAAATTGTCTGTCCCTCTGCCAGGGCGGCAGCCATCATAATATTAATCGTAGCCCCCACAGACACCACATCCAAATATATATGTCCTCCCACCAAATCAATGGCATGGGCTACTACTGCGCCCCGTTCAATCTCAATCTTCGCTCCAAGGGCGCGGAATCCCTTAAGATGCTGATCAATCGGTCTGCTCCCAATGTTACATCCTCCCGGAAGAGGAACTTCCGCACTTTTATATTTCCCAAGCAATGCTCCTATCAGATAATAGGAGGCACGAATTTTCCGAATATAGTCATCATCCACTGACACTTCATGAATCGTAGACGCATTAATCCGAACCGTGTGGCGGTCCAGACGGTCCACACGGGCGCCAATCTCCTGTATTGCTTCCAACATTACATTAATATCCCGCACATCTGGCAGGTTGTCAATCACCACATCTTCGTCTGTCATAATCGAAGCCGCAAGTATTCCCAGTGCGGCGTTCTTTGCACCGCTGATTTGTACTTCTCCTACAAGTGGGTTGCCGCCCTTCATAATATACTGATTCATTCCACACCTCTGTTTACTACTCGTCAATTTTCCATCGTCTCATGTCTATTCCCAAAGATGTCTCTGTCGTCAAATCATTACAAAAATATTAAAAAATAATTTACTCTTCTTAATGATTATACCACAGAATTGAAATTTGTAAAGGGTTGGAATTTTTTATCCATAATCTGCCATCCTTTTGGTTCCTTATCAAGGCAAATCTATGTAATCCGTCCGTTCTCACTCTTTGCCGCTCCACCGAAAATTGGGAATCACATCGCTCCACCTTTCAATTCCAATAATCGGTTTTGCAAATTGAGTCGTTTCCAGACTGATGTTTGAATCATCAATATCTTTATACACGGACCAGGACTTTTTCCGTGTGGTTGGCACAATATCGTAAGGCTGATTCCGGTCACATTCCCAAAGTCCGAAATTCTGAAAATATTCTGCCTCGGATGGTGCGTCCACTTGGCGGCTCATAATAAAAGCATCTATGTAGGGATTGCTGTCTGCCACATAGTAAGCATATGCAATCGCTGCTGCCTGCAAGTCATCATTCTGACCTCTGGTAGGGCTGATGGAGGTAAACCCTTGTTCGGAAAGGATGATAGGACGGACATTCCCACTTCCATCCAGCAAAGAGCTGTCTTGCATATAGTTGGTCAACACATCCAGGTTCTTTAAATTGATTACTGGTGAAACCGAGTCATAGGTAATCAGCCCGGTCTGGTCGTCATCCCAAAATTCTGGTTCCGTCAGGGGAATGGCATAGGGATGATAAGCCAGCCCCCAATCCAGAACCCCTCCCACTCTGGTTCTCTCTGCCATTTTATCTACAATATCTTTACCATTATATCTTGTCTTGTCATCCGCCCCCTGATTCCAATTAAAATCTATGGAGAAGAACAATCGGTCATTCTGATTTCTGCTGCGGATGGCTGTATAAAACACACGGAATGCACGTTCATATTCCTGAACATATTGATCCACATTCATGCCTCCCATATAGTTCCATTGTTGGTTGTTAATCTCATTGCCAATAATCCAGTTGGATATTTTTCCATGCATTGAATTGGTTCTGCCATAACGGTCTGCCAAAAAGGAAGCTACTGCCTTGATGGTCTCATATCCTTCTTTTGTGGAAGCATGAAATCCATAATAAAACACCTGATCTTCCGGATGTTTTCTGGCTCCGGGATAGAACAGCTGAGGAGTATTGTCATTCCATTTGTTGAGAATCACCGCTGTAACAATTACATTTTCCTGTGTCATAGCGCCAATGATCTGATCCAAATGTTCCATGGCTGATTTGCTGAAACTGTAAGTTTTTCCGTCGCACACATAGTCAATTCCCTGTCCCATAATAAAATCACATGTAATGTTCACAATCCCATGGTTTACTCCCAGCTCGAAAGCATCGGACAGCATACTCTCCTTTGGCTCAATGAGAAGTCCTTTTTTACTACGAGCTGTGGGATAAGGTTCCGGATTTTTCCCTACTGCCTCTGGATTTGTCAGGTAAACCGCATTGCTGATTTGCTTATATTCCGTTCCGTCAAACACAGCCACTACAAACTTTGAATACAAACGGCTCTTATCTGTCCCCAGATTCAAAGGAACCGTAAAAGACAATTCCTCTCCTTTTGTAATCTGCCCGCAATAATCGGTTCTTCCCTCAAGGTGATCTTCATAAGGCTGCAGCTCAAAAAGATAGAGAGAATTATCGTAAAAAGACGGGTCTGACCAGGAACCTTCCATCTGACCACGAATGGCAATCTGATTGTCCCCTTCCACTGCACAGGTGAAAATATGAGCAAATTCCGTGGGCAGCGGCTTTTTTTCACTTGCCTCAAATGTCTCCTCCTTTAAAGCTGCCAGAACGCTTATTGTATTGGTTCCGGTTAAAACCATTACCACAGCCATTACTGTTATAAATTTCGCTGCCAAAAATTTTCTTTTCATCTTTCTTTTACCTCCTGTTTTCTCTGTCTTTTTTCCTGACCAGCCCTCCATATAACTCCTCCGTTTCCACAATCCTACCTTCTTCGGCTTTATTTTCATTTATACCATATCACAGGGGGAAGAAAAAGAATAGATCCTTATTTTTTCCATTTTTAATTTTTCCATCATTCGTTATCAAACGTATACTTCGGATATTGTTTCAAAAAAATCTGCTCCTGACGGATGCATTTTAAATACTCATAAATCCGGTCAATGCCTGTATATTGGGAAAGGTCCTTCTCCACAGGATAATCCAAGGTAAGTATTGTATTTTGAGGTTCAAATCTCACATCATATTTTTGAAAAAACTTCGGCATTTCCTTTATAATAGTATCGTGCAAATATAAATTGCCATAATCCTCAAATTCCGGCAGCAGCTCATGGTATAAGTCCAGGGCCTTTCTCACCTTTTTCTCCACCAAGGCCGCTCCTATCTCATAAGCCTGTCTGGCAGACATTTTGTCTGCCAAAGCCAGGTCATTTGATTCAAACAAGGAAATTTCCTGAATACAGTAAAGAACGGCCTCCATAAGCTGTTGCGCTTTTTCATAAGAAATCGATGTGCTTTCCCCAGAAGTGTATTTGTTCGCCAGCCATCCTACCACTGGCGCTAGCTCCTCCATTTCATATTCCACTTTATAATCCATTTACATCACCCCCAGCAAAGTTCCTTGAGTGTCTCATAATACAACTCATAATCCCATCGTTTTTCCTGGTCAAAGGCTGCATATTGTCCATATCCGTCTGTCTTTTTATGCCCTTCGTATCCTGCCCGAATTGCCTGGGCAAAATTGTCAAGGCATGTTCCCTCCAAATAATCCAAATCCCCATAACACAAATTTTCAAACTGCTCCTTCATCAGGTGCAGAAGTTCGTCATCTGTAATTTCATCCTGCATTTCGTTTTTATACAAATAAAAAATCTCCTGAAGCCGGATAATTGTATCCACATAATTTTCCTGATTGATAAAATCCGAATTGCAAAATTCATATATTACTTTCTCTGCAATTCCCGGACCAAATTCCACTCTTCGTTCCTGACGCAAAGCATGAGCCCGTTCCTCTAAAATCAGTTTTGCTTCCTGCTCATTTAAAACAAGTCCCCATTTTTCTGTGGTTCGGTTTGTCTCCATAACCTTTGCCAACTGGTTTTGACTCTGAAGGTAAATCATCCAGTTTGTATCCACTACCCTGCCTCCTCTTCTCTGTAAATCCAGTTCATTCAAACCCCATAAAGTGCAACGGAGACGATTATAGCATTGTGTCAGGGTGAATACCAGTCTTGTCTCTCAACTGTTTTTATGGTATGATTATTATGGAGAAAAAGTAAGCTCCTTTTTTTATTTCCTGAAAATCTAAGAGAAAAAGAGGTTTCATCATGGACAATCATCGCCCGAAAAGCAGAGAAAAACATGTAACCGGCTCAAAAAAAACGGTTCAGAAACATGGTTCTGGCCTTGGCGGCGGACCTGTTGGCGGCAATCAGGCCGGACGCTTTCAACCTGGCCCAAATCCAGACTCTAAAGGCAGTTTTGCCAGGGCCGGTTCCCCATCCGGCGGCAGGTCTGCCCGTCCGGGAGGTTTTTTCAAACTGGTGTTTTTGCTGGCAGCTCTGGTGCTAGGTGGAGGAGGCGCCATGCTGGGACTCCCCTCCGGTCAGACTCCCTCCAATCCGGGGCAATCCTCTCCTGGTTCGCAATCCACATCCCAAGGTTCCAATACCGCCTCTATGGGAAGCGGCTTTGATCTGGCATCTTTTCTCGGCAGTCTGAATGGAGGCAGCTCATCAAGTGGATGGCTGGAACCGGCCAATACTGGTAAGCTTAATACCAGTGTGGCTCCCACCGCCCGGGATAAACGGGTCAAGCTGTTGGGAGACGGAAAAGATACTGCCACGATTATGGTCTATATGTGCGGCACAGATTTGGAATCCCGCAGCAAAATGGGAAGTGCAGACATTCAGGAAATGCTGGCAGCAAACTTGGGTGAAAACATTAATCTGCTGCTCTACACCGGTGGCTGCACCAACTGGCACAGCAGCCCAATCAGCAATTCTACCAATCAGATTTGGCAGATTAAGAACAATAAGCTCATCCAGCTGGAATCAGACTTTGGCAATGTTTCCATGACCGATCCTGCCACCCTGACTGGATACATACAATGGTGTACCCAAAGATTCCCTGCCTCCCGGTATCAGCTGATCTTCTGGGATCATGGAGGTGGTTCCATTTCTGGTTTCGGATATGATCAGAAATTCCCATCCTCCGGCTCTATGGGACTGGCTGGCATTGATAAAGCTCTGACAAACGCTGAAGTAAAATTTGACTTTATTGGTTTTGACGCCTGTCTCATGGCCACTGCTGAAAATGCTCTTATGCTCACCAAACATGCCGATTACCTGATTGCATCTGAAGAGACCGAACCAGGAGTAGGCTGGTACTATACCAACTGGCTCACCGCCTTTGGAGCAGACCCCTCCATGTCTACTTTGGAGATTGGAAAGAACATTGCAGATGACTTTGTAGATGTTTGTTCCAAAAAATGTCCCGGTCAGCTGACCACCCTTTCGGTTGTGGATTTAGCAGAGCTGGAGGCCACAGTTCCAGCCAACTTAACCCGGTTCTCCACTGCAGCCAGCCAGCTGATTTCTTCCAAACAGTACAAAACCCTTTCCGACGCCCGCAGCCACACCCGGGAATTTGCCAGATCCAGCCGGATTGACCATGTAGATCTGGTTCATCTGGCCCGCAACTTAGACACTCCGGAAAGCGCTGCATTGGCCGATGCTCTTCTTCAAGCTGTAAAATACAACCGGACTTCCTCCAATATGACCAATGCTTATGGCCTTTCCATCTACTTTCCTTACCAAAATGTTTCCAAAGTAGATAAAGCGGTAAACTCCTATAAACAAATCGGAATGGATGAAGCTTATGTTCGCTGTATTCAGCAGTTTGCCAGTGTGGAAACCAGCGGTCAGGCCGTATCCGGCGGCTCTCCTTCTCCCCTTCCTGCTCTCCTGGGCAGCCTTGGGGAAAGCTATGGGGGACCGGAAATAATTTCTCAGCTGTTGGAAAGCTTTTTGGGAGGCAATGTGAGCAGTATTTCCGGCTTAACCAATTCCAATGTGGACTTTTTAAGTAATAAAAACCTGGAACCAGAGGAGCTTTCCTCCTACCTTGCGCAAAACCGCTTTGCTCCGGAAAATCTGGTGTGGGATGTAAGGCAGGACAGTGGACCAGTGTTAAGGCTGGAGGAATCTCAGTGGGAACTGGTTCAGGAGCTGGAGCTAAATGTATTCTACGACGATGGAGAAGGATTTATTGACTTAGGGATGGATAATGTATTTGAATTTAATTCAAACGGAGAGCTTTTGGGAACCTATGACGGTACATGGCTGGCCATTGACGGACAGCCAGTGGCCTATTATCATACATCCACCATGGAAGACGGGGACCATTACACCATTACCGGACGGGTACCTGTACTCTACAATGGCCAAAAATCCGAGCTTCTTCTGACTTTTGACGACGAAAATCCTTATGGCTACATTGCTGGCGTTCGTGGGATTTATTCGGAAGATGAGACGGAGACAATCGCAAAAAGCGAGTCCTCTCTGAAGGCTGGAGATACACTGGAATTTCTCTGCGACTATTACAGCTATGACGGCAGTTTCCAGGACAGTTACCCTATCGGGGAACCACTGACCCTTACAGACGCCCAACTAGCCATTACCAATGTGCCTTTGGAGGGCAATACCCAGGCAACCTATTGTTTCACAGATATTTACCATCAACAATATTGGACACCTGCCATGTATACGAAACAATAAAAGTGTCGTTTTATGTACAAAACCCATGGTAATTACACAGAAGACCCTAATAAGAAAAAACGGTTAAGAACTATTCAAAAAGAGGAGTGTTGCGGCACTCCTCTTTCCGTCTCTTAACTTCCTGACAGAAGGATGACAAGATTAAAAAATGGTATCCTGACATTAGACATTGGATCTGACAGCAGTCTGCCCCAAAGTCACATCGATTCCAACACCACCACCTCATATGGCCTTAGAATCACCTGACCCTCTTCCCGATGGAGTCCCTCATAATTTCCCAACACCTTTTGAAACGTTTCCCATGGCTTTTTCTCCCATACAGTAGTCTTGTGCTCAGTCAGATTTCCAAAGACCATCACCACTTTATTCTTGTCTTTTCTTTCATAAGCCAGCACATCTGGATTTTCCTTTTCCATAAATTCAATCGTTCCTTTGGAGATCACTTCCATCTCTTTTCTCATTTGAATCAATGCTTTATAAAAAGAAAACACCGAATCTGGTTCTTCTCTCTGTTTCTCCACATGAATTTCCCAATAATTGTCTGCCAAATCCATCCAGGGGCTATGGTCGGAAAATCCCCCGTTTTTCCCGCAAGACCACTGCATAGGGGTCCTGCTGTTGTCTCTCGATCTGGCTGCCAAAATGGAAAGGGCCTCTTTTTTTGTCTTTCCTTGCTGCAAAAGAATTTCATAATAATTCAGACTTTCCACATCCCGATACTGAGAAATCTTCTCATAATGGGGATTGGTCATGCCAATCTCCTCTCCCTGATAGATATAAGGAGTTCCCCGCATTAAATGAATCATAGCTGCCAGCATTTTGGCTGACTCTTTCCAGTATTTTCCCTCACTCCCAAACCGGCTGACAATCCGCGGCTGATCATGGTTACACCAAAACAAAGCATTCCACCCATTTCCCTTTTCCATTCCCATCTGCCACTCTTCAAAAATCCTTTTTAAAGCCATGCGGTCTGGTTCCATCAAAGCCCATTTGTCCCCATCTTTATAATCCACCTTCAAATGATGAAAATGAAAGCACATGGACAATTCCCTGTCTTTAACATCTTGGGCAGAATACTGGATACAATCCTTTAAGTGAGTGGAGGACATTTCCCCTACCGTTACCAGCTCCCCAATCTTTGTATCTCTAACCAGTTCCTTTAAATATTCATGAACATGAGGTCCATCGGAATAAAACCGCCTTCCATCTCCCTGAAAATCATCCTCAAATACATCTGGTTTTGATATAAGATTTACCACATCAAACCGAAATCCCTGGATTCCCTTTTCTTTCCAAAAAAGGATAACCTTTTTCAATTCCTCTCTCACCTTGGGATTATCCCAGTTTAAATCTGCCTGAGTTACATCAAAAAGATGAAGATACCATTTTCCCAAAGATGGCACATATTCCCAGGAGGGTCCTCCAAATTTGGACTGCCAGTTGGTAGGAAGCTGGTTTGGCAAACCATCCCGGAAAATGTAATAGTCCTGAAATTCCTTTTCCCCTGCAAGAGCCTTTTGAAACCAGGGATGGCTGGTAGAGGTATGGTTAAAAACCATATCCAGCATAATTCCCATATTCCGTTTTCCACTTTCCCCAATCAACTGTTCCATATCCTCCATAGTCCCAAATTGGGGATCAATGGCACAATAATCCGCCACATCATATCCATTGTCTTTCTGTGGAGAAGGAAACACCGGAGTCAGCCACAAATAATCCACTCCCAGTTCCTTTAAATAATCTAATTTTTCCAAAATCCCTTTCAGATCTCCCACTCCGTCCCCATTGGAGTCTTTAAAAGACTTGGGGTAAATCTGATAAATTACTTTATCCTTAAAATCAATCATCTTTCTTTTCCCTCTCTCAAATCAAGTGATTCCTCTTCCCTTGGCTTTGTTTTCTCTCAGTATTTGATTTTTCTTATTCAAACGTCACAATTACGTCCTGTTTTTCCCTGACGTCCATTCCTGTGTGAAACTGAATATTTTGTGCATCTCCCTCATTGGGAATCACACAGATGGTAACGTCTCGGTGGCCTGCCGCCTGAATCTTATCTCGGTCAAACCGAATCAGTCCATCTCCTGCTTTTACTTTCTGTCCCATTGACACCAGATATTCAAATCCATCTCCCGCCATATCTACTGTGTCAATTCCTACGTGCAATAACAACTCCATTCCATTGTCAAGCTTCAAGCCACAGGCATGTTTGGAGTCTTCCATAAGCGCTGCCACTTCCCCGTCTGCCGGAGCATAAACCACGTTATCAAAAGGCAAGATAGCTAATCCCCTTCCTACAATCCCGGCAGAAAATACCCCGTCTTCCACTTCTTCCAGAGAAATTGCCTTGCCTCTTAAAAATGATACGAAAACCTTTTCTGTCTTTTCCTCTTTTAAAAGATTTGCTTTTGTATCACCAAACGTTTCTCTGCTGTTCTTGTTATCGGACGTAAAAGCCAGCCTTCTCTTTCCTGTCACCACAGTCAAAATAAAAGAAACTGCCACGGCAATCCCAGCACATAGGGCAAAGCTCCCCATAGACGCCGGATGAATCGAGAGAATCCCTGGCAGCCCGCCCACTCCAATGGCATTGGCAGTGGTGGAGGTGGCAACACAGACAACTGCTGCTATACCAGAGCCAATCATTCCACACACAAAAGGAAATCCCTGTTTTAAATTAACTCCAAAAATGGCTGGTTCTGTTACTCCCAAATAACAGGAAATACATGCAGGCACATTTACTTCCTGTGAGTTTGAATCTTGTTTTTGCAATACAATCATCCCCAAAACTGCCGAGCCTTGCGCAATGTTGGACAAGGCAATCATTGGCCACAACATGGTTCCGCCGTAGTCTGCAATCAGCTGAAGATCAATGGCATTGGACATATGATGAAGCCCTGTAATGACCAGCGGCGCATAAATAATTCCAAAAACAGCTCCAAACACTACTTTAAAGGAACCGGTAATTCCGCTGTACACCACACTGGAAACTACTGACCCAATCTTCCATCCAATGGGTCCCAACACAAAATGAGAAGCCATTACTGCCAGAAGAAGGCTGAAAAAGGGAACCACAATCATGGAAACCACCTGAGGCGTTATTTTTCGGAAGAATTTTTCCAAGTAGACTAATGTAAATGCCGCCAAAATTGCCGGAATCACCTGAGCCTGATAACCGATTCGATTTACCTGAATCCATCCGAAATCCCATTTGGGAATCTCCGTTGCTGCTGTTCCTGCCACTGCATAAGCATTTAACAACTGTCCGGACACCAGGGTAAGTCCAAGAACAATTCCCAACATTTGAGTCGTCCCCATTTTCTTAGTGACAGACCAACAAATTCCCACTGGAAGCATATGAAATACTGCCTCTCCAATCAGCCACAGAAAACTGTCAACGCCAGACCAGAAGGTACTGATGTCACACAAAGTCTTTGTTCCGTTTTCAAACAAATACAAACTATCAATGCAGTTGCGAAATCCTAAAATCAGACCGCCTGTAATAATCGCCGGAATGAGTGGAGCAAAAATCTCTGCCAAAGCAGTGACGATTCTCTGCAGCACATTCTGATTTTTCTTAGCTGCCTGCTTTATTGCATCCTTTGACACTCCTTCCATACCTGACACCCTAATAAAGTCATTATAAAAATCTGCAACCGTGTTGCCGATAATGACCTGAAACTGACCGGACTGAGTAAAGCTTCCCTTTACTACTTTCATGGACTCAATCCCCGCCACATCTGCTTTGGAAGGGTCTGCCAATACAAACCGCATTCTGGTCATACAATGGGATACTGCTGCTATGTTTTCCTTGCCCCCTACCAGACCCAACAGTTCCTTTGCGTCTTCTGCATACTTACCCATATTCACTCCTCCGTTTATTTCACTTGTTTAAACATGTTGTATTTTATATATAACACACTTGTTTAAACATGTCAAGCTCTTTTCGGAAATTTGTTTAAACAAGTTCAGGATTTTTCTTGACTTTCTCTCTCTGTGTTTTATAATAGAGACAATGGTAATAAAAAATTAATATCCAAAGTGGAGTTGAAAACGATGCCTAAAAGTAAATATGATCAGATCTACAAAGATCTGAAAAGAAAAATAGAATTAAATGAATTTGCCTGTCAGGAGCTTCTTCCTTCGGAAAACAACCTGATTCAAACTTACGACTGCTCCAGAAATACCGTCCGCCGCGCCATCAGCCGTCTGGTTACAGATGGTTATGTACAGACCATGCAGGGAAAAGGGGTCCGAAACATCTACAGTCCTGCCCAACAGACTGCTTTTACCATAGGTGAAATCGAAAGCTTCCGGGAATCTGCCATTCGCAATGGTCAGGTTCCCTCTACAAAAGTTTTGGTATTTGTGGAATTGACCACAGATGAGACTCTTTCCCAGAAAACCGGATTTCCTGTAAACAGTCAGATTTACTACATCCAAAGACTGCATTTTCTGGACCATATTCCACTGATTCTTAATCACAACTATTTTCGGAAAGATTGTGTCCCCGGATTGACAAAGGAAATTGCGGAGGATTCCATTTATCACTACCTGGAACAAGACCTCCGAATCACCATTGTCAACAGCCGCCGGATTATGACGGTGGAAAAAATCACGGAAATTGATGAGAAATATCTGGAATTAAATTCAGAAGAATATAATTGTATGGCAGTAGTCACCAGCCACACTTATGACAGCAATGGGATTATGTTTGAGTTTACCCAGTCCAGACACCGCCCTGACTCTTTTCGCTTTCAGGATAATGCGGTGCGCCGGCTGTCTCATATCTAAATCGTGCTATCTTACCCACTGAGGGTAGCTCCTATTTGATTTTACGAAGCAGAAATAAATTTACAACTTGATTTAAGCTTTTATTGTAAAAATTGGTTCCATTCGAGCCACCAAAGCTGCCATTTTATGGGTTTTATGTACTTCAATTACTGGATCGATTTCCTTATAGGCATAAGGTGCTTCCGCCCGAACAGACTCTTCCCATTTTTTCAGAATATCGGTTCTGCCTTTTAGATCTGTGCGGGACGGGTCAATGGGGGTAATCACATGGAATTTTTCCAAAAACTGGCGAAATGCCTCGTCGTTTCCCCGGATTGCCTCCCCACGGGATTTTTTCCGTCCTGCACCATGGCTGGCGCTCCAAAGGGAATCCGGATTTCCCAGTCCCCGCAGCAGATAACTGGAACTGCCCATGGAACCAGGTATCATTACTGGTTCCCCATAATAGGCAAAGGGTGTGCCTTCCATCTCCTCCCATCCACCGGCACAACAGGCGCCTTTCCGATGAATGTAATACTCCTCTCCTGATATTTGTTTTTTCCAGATATAATTATGAGGAGCGTCATAAACCAAATCCAGTTTACACGCTCCTAGTATACTGGTAAAAACATCCTGAATCATAAAACCAAGAAATAAACGATTGGCAAAACCAAAATTAGCGGCGTTTTGGGAAGCTGACCAGAATCGTTTTCCTGCATTTGACATGGAATCATTGATTGGTATCGGATATATTTTATTCTCTGGGTGAGGAAGTCTGGCTGGATAAATCTCCTGACAAATTTTTTGGTTCAGCAAACCGCTGTGATGGCCAATCGTCAGAGATCCTGCATGAATCATTACAACGACAGCTCCTTTTTTTATATTCCATCCATTAGCAACCTGCCCGTCATAAATCTCCGCAACCCTTTGCACTTCCAGAAAATGATTGCCTCCGCCGATTGTTCCAATCTGATCATCATAGGTTAATTGTCCATAGCTTCCAATAAAATCCTTCAAACCTTCTGTATCATCTGCCTTTAGGCTCCCCCTAAATACACTACAATCCAGCCATGCCTCCTGAATCTTGGGCTGATAATACTGCCACAAGCCCTTGCTTTTGCTGTCCATATAGGTTTCCAACAAGCCTTCCAAACCATACTGAAACATTGCCTGCCTTTGTCGTCCTGTCATAGGTATCTGCCTGCCGCCTTGGAAAAAAATGTGGCGAACCTTTTTTGTCAGTTCAGGAAGCTTGTCTAAAATTTGTTCTTCTGACAAATCTGTAGTGTAAAGTCTCATTCCACAATTAATGTCCTTGCCCATTGCCTGCGGAATTACAAAACCTTTTGTCATCATCACAGTTCCAATGGGAATCCCAAAGCCTTTGTGAAAGTCTGGGGTCAGAATGATTTTCTCAATCCGTTCCCCACCTTCCTGAAAAAATCCTGGTATGGATGCCAGCCTTTCCAATGTTTCTTCCAGTCCTGTCATCTGATGCAGTTCTTCCACCGCATTTTTGTCAGGTACCGAGTCCTCTGGAAGATACAAGGATATAACATTGTTTCGATCTGTATATTCCATTCTATGTATCATAATGCTCCCTTATAAAAAAGTCACTTATAAATCCAAAAGCCGCTCTCGCTACCTGAAAAAACCAGTCAGCAACGAGAGCGGCCGCACATTTTTTAATATAATGCCAACCAATTTTAAATTTTATAGGTCAAAATGCAATCTAGCCTGTTTTGTTCTGTCTTAATAGTAGTAATATCCGGTAACAGTCAGTACATTTTCTTCATTAACAGACCACGTATAAGCGTCGTAGTTACCACCACTGACCATTGCATTCAGGAATGGTTTGGGGCATACGGTCTTCCAATCTGCTGGAAGCTGGAACTGTCGCGTAATTTGTTCTCCCTCCGCCGGTTCCACAACAGCAAGTACTTTAAAAATATCATTATACCAACCAAGAGTACTTGTCTTCACTGGCTGGAATCCGGTATCTTCCTGGTAGTTATAGAGACCAACTCCAGATTGTCCGTCAAGCATGGGAAACAGGCAGAAGAAAGTCCCGTCTGGCTGAATGGAGCCAAATTCCCACTCACCTGATGTAACCATTTTCCCGATATTCTCATCATCTGCTTCAGAAAGATAATACCAGGGGCCACCTTCCTCAAACCGCCGATAGCCGGTATCGAGATAACCATCGGCGTCAAAATGATACCAAGATCCGTCGATCTCTTTCCATCCGGCGCCTGCCCGATTCCCGTTATCGTCATGGTATTCCCACTGCCAGCTCTCCGGCCCTGTAAAATTCCACTCACCGGCTAAGGCGATTATACCTCCCCAGGCCGTCATCATCAATCCTGCCATCAAAGCTGTGGCATACTTTACTGTTCTTCTCATGACTTTTGTATCTCCTTGTTTCTGTATTCACCGATTCACAGGTGATTGTTAGATTTACAGGTTACGAATTGGTTTTATTGAGCAACAATTTTTATAATATTGTACCACGCAAAGCAAGGAAAAGCAAGCATTAGTTCTTCACCATATTCTCTGCAATAACTCTTTCAATCAGCACTTCCTGTTGGTCCTGTCATGTACGATGTATTTTAACTGCAAAATCCATCTACTTCTTTAAAGAAATAGATTTGGTAACGGGCGTTTTCCTCATCCTCCTCTTTTGGAAGACCTCCTAATGATGAGGTAATGGTCAACGTTTCGATTCCGTCATAATCAATCCATAACTCTGTTCCTGTCGTCGTATCTGTAACCATAAGGGCATCGGATGTGGCACTCTTTTTAATCCATCCCCCAAAAACAGAATTGCCATTTTTGCTAATCTCGATATATTGTTCCATGCTATCGGATGCATACTCAATGTTCGCTGTCATGATGGTTTCGCCGGCCTTATTTTTTGCAGAATAGGTTCCGGGCATCCATCCCAATTCAAACGTTGTCTTCCAATTCTGATTCACCGTCTGCACCACGCCGTCTACAACCCATTGCCCATCCGAATTGACGGTATGGGAAGTTTCCTCCACAAAGCGCCTGCGCAGTTCCTCATAATATCCTGTTTTAGATGCGTCCTGATTGTGATAGGCATCCATCTGATAATGATTCCAGAAATATGCACTCAAATTTCCATTCCCATCTTCGTCATGGACAATTGTATCGGTATCTAAATAACCATACTTGTTAAAATGGTAAAACTCCGCGATCCCATCCCCATTACCGTCAATTACCGCCCAGGTGCTGGTAAGTTGATACGGCGTGTTAAAATCCGTCGTTGCGATAAATCCGTCTGGATTGTAATAGAACCATCCATTACGGTCCTGCTGCCATTGTGATTGGTCATTTTGATAGTCATAAACAAATTCTGTATAATTCGACGGCTGTACGGTTGTTCGTGCCCATGCGGTAGATGACAAAGAAGCCGTCAGCACAACTGTTCCAATAACCCCTGCAACATTTCGTTTTATTCCCATTTCCATTTCCTCCTCTTATTCCTACCGGAACCCTTTTCAAATAATGATAGCATATTGAATAATAAAAAGCAATCCTACACCACATTCTTTTATAAGATGCACTCCAGCTGACAATCAAAAGGTTCCGCTTAAATCTTAGCTTTCCTTCACTTTCCGGCCTTCCTCAAAACTTCGCCTTTACTTATGGTATGGTGCTCCATATCATACCTAAGTGCGAAAATAGCCCTATATTATTCTGTCAAACAAGGCAGCGCACTTGTAAATGCTATGCCCTGTCATGTTCATACTCTTAAATTATATGATATTCCACATAAAGTTTCTGACGATATTCTTTATCATCTGTAACTTTAATAATATCTGGCAATCGATTGTTTTTGCTCAATATCTGAATCAGTTTAGCCAGCTTTTCTTCTCCAATCTCCTGATTTTCCTGGTCTCTCATCAATAACGTCATATACTCATGCCTCCATTCTCTGTTTTTCTTTGCTTCTTTCACCGCTTCTTCCAATTTCTCAACATAGGAATCCTCCGGCTTCTGCCCTGCCACATAGTCCAGAAATGCCTTTAATTCCCTGCTGACATCATCCATTGTTCCATCCGCATTCAGAAATATCTTTACTGCTTCGTCTCCCATGAAAATACTGTTGTCTTCTTTACAGATATTTTCAAAGGTATAAATATGCCGCCCTTTCCCATATAAATCAAAGGGACAGATAAATATGATATAGCTTTTGTTCAGCTTTTTATAATGCTGACCTGCATCCACAAGCTGCAGGTCAATCATTCCCTGATAATATCTGCTTCTCTTTGGCAGTTCCTTTGTATCACTGACCTGCATTTCTATGTCGTAAACCGTCTCTCTGTTGTCCTTTACATACACATCCAGTCTGACGCTATGGGCGTCCATATCTACATGGATACTTTTCTGTAATTCTGGATATTCAATGCGTTCAATGTTCAAATCCGGGAGAATCCTTTGCAATAACTCTTTGCACAGTTCCGGATTCTGCATGACCTTGCCAAACAGGAAATCATTGGATATGCTTAATTCTTCCCATTTTGTTTGCTTTGTTTCCATGTCTCCCATTTTATCCACCTGCTCTCTTTCCATAAACCACTGCCGGAAAACTCTGCATGTTCCAAAAGCCCTGTTATCTATTTCTATTATACACAGACTTCCGGCAAATTACAATAAGCCGAGAACCTGTCTCCCGGCATTTTCATTTAATATCCAGTGTTCCAGTTGCCACATACATAATATGTAATCTTATTTTTAGAACCATCTTTGAGTAAATCTTAACTATAAGTCCAGAATACAAACCCCATGGAAGCCGCTTGCCTCCCATGGGGTTAAAAATACAACTCTTGTTATCTTCCATTTCCAAGAACATCTGTTCCTTTTCGCCTTTACTTATGGTATGGCCCTCCCGTAATAATCCGATAACTCCTATAAATCTGCTCCAGCAAAATCACCCTCATCAGCTGGTGCGGAAAAGTCATTTTAGAAAAACTTAGTTTCTCATCCGCCCGCCGAAGCACCTTCTCGGATAATCCTAGGGAACCGCCAATCACAAACACCACCTGACTTTTTCCCTCTATTCCCAGCCGTTCCATCTTTTGGGCCATCTCTTCGGAAGTCCTCATCTTCCCTTCAATCGCCAAAGCAATTACATATGCCCCTTCCCGAATTTGAGAAAGAATCCGCGCTCCCTCCCGCTCTTTAATTTGTCGCTCCAATGCCTCGCTGGCTCCGTCTGGCGTCTTCTCATCTGCCACCTGAATCATCTCCAGCCGACAGTAACGACTAAGCCGCTTCCCATACTCTCCAATGGCATCTGTATAAAATTTCTCCTTAATCTTTCCCACCGCTACTACGGTAATTTTCATCTACCTTTCCTCTGCCATTATCTCTTTGCCATTATCTTTTTGTCATCATACCCTTTGTGGTGCAAACCGTGTGTTTTCTTGTTCACGGAGAATATCATATTTTGTATGTCACTACTTATCAAATCCAGATAAACAACCCTCATTCGGTTAATCCATTTCCACCTGCTGCCGCCGTCCTGACTTTACCCTCTTTACCACTTTCCCTTCCGGTTTCCGCTGGATTCCATATATAATTTCCAGGAACGTACCAATTTCTTCCCAGGCTTCCCGGCTCTCCGGAATCAGCCGCAACGCCATTTGAAACTCATGGAACATTCCATCATACACAGACACCCGAAGTTTTCCCTTTGCCGCCCGTATTTTGTCCGCAACCACCAAGGTATCGCTTAAAAGCACTTCCTCGCTCCCTACCTGCATCAACACTGGCGGCAGCTTTTCAAACCGCCCGAACATTGGCGACAAATACGGCTCCGTAGGATCTGCATCTCCAATATACACACTGTTATGAAGCAAATTATCGGTTGTGCCTCCAAACTGAGGATCTCTGTGGAAATTTGTCTCGTGGCTTTCCCCACTGCAGGTCAAATCGGTCCACGGAGACATTAGCACCAATCCTGCCGGCAGAGGAATCCTGTGATCCCGCAAATACATAACCAGAGCCAAAGCCAAACCACCTCCTGCCGAGTCCCCTGCCACTACAATTTTCTCCGGCGCATACTGCCTTTCCTCCAAAAGCCACTGATAAGCTGCCACCGCATCCAAAAGCGCCGCGGGATAAGGATATTCCGGAGCCACCCGGTAATCAATGGTCAGCACATCTCCTCCCATGCTCTTTTTGGAATAATAAACAGCAAAATCCCGGTAAATATTTTTCATTGGCCCAATATAACCGCCCCCGTGAAGCTGAAGGATTACCCGCCCGGTGCTCACCTTCGCTGGTTGTAAATATTCCATTGGAAAATGCTCCATTTGTATCATCTCATACTCATAACCTGCCGGACATACCCATGCCGGTTCCACCGGATTTTTCCGCAGTTCCCCTGTCTGAATCCGACGTCCCATAGCCGAATCCATCATATTCCGCATCATGTCACCCATCAGCTTTCCCCGAAGACTGACTTTATCCGTTCTCATTCTTCCTCCTGTCTCTGACAATCCCCGTTACACATGGAGACGCTTATGCAGCTCGTCCTTTAAATTTCTCTCCCCAGCAAGATAATTCTTGATCTCCTTGGCTGCCTCTTCTCCAGTCTGCCCGACCTGCTTCACCATTCGGGATGCCTTGGCCTCTCCGCCCTTCTGAAGAATCAGTACCTTGCGGATACGAGGATACATATCCCGCTTTCTTGCGGAAGATGGACCATTTCCCTCCAGCTGCACCCGCACTCCGTCCTCTTTCAACTTATCAAAAAACCTTCTCTGCAGATGGCTGTCTGCAAACACAGAAGTAAAGGTAATCACCACTTCCTCCCCATAAGCACAAACCGCACATTTTAACGGCTGTCTCCGGGATACTCCAATCATCAAATGAAAACGCTCAATGTCCTTTGCCTGCTCTGGCTCCACCTGAATCACCCCAATATTGGAAAGAGTCATGGTATAAGCCCGGTCTTTTAAGCGAAATACCAAATCCAGCGCCAGACGCTTTAGTACAAGAGGAATCACTCTTAAATACCACTTTTTCTCTCTGGACACATTGTAAGAAATGCTCTCCTCCAACCGTGTCTTATCAATCTTTTTGTCCATCTGCCGAGAAATCTTTCCAAGCAATGTCTCAAACTTTATCTTTGGATTCTGAAACAGATAGCCAATCATTGTCACTGCAAAAAAATTTGCCATAGTCTCAGAATTAAAAAACGCTCTCAGATTAATGGGCAGATTTAAAACCACTGGCTCTGCCCATGGTTTCCCCTCAAGATATTCCTGCCAGATGGACCAAATCAGTGTAGCTGCTAAATATTTTGTGATACTCACCCCATATTGGTGACAAACTTCCTTTAATTCTTTTGTATTCACATATCCATGAAGCACCTGGCCAGTCCCTAAAGGCAGGTAATTTCCTTCCAGACGGTAAGCCGGGTGAGAGCTGTATCTCCTCCTTGGAACCTCCCGGTAATTCTCCAGATAACTGTCCACCACAGAAAATTCTTTTTCAACCTGCGTCTTTTCATCCTCTCTGGTCCAAACATTTTCTTCCTCTCCATGAATCAGCTGCAAATACCGTTTTGTCAAATCCTTCAGCATAATCACTGCCCCAAGGCCATCTGTGAGGGCGTGAAATACTTCCAGATTAATTCTCTTCTCATAATACGTTACCCGGAACAAAAATTTCCGATTTCCGTGAGGATCAATGTACCGGCAGGGATAGGTAGATTCTCTCTGTACAACAGGAACCCGTTTGTTTTCCTCAAAATAATACCAGAAAAGCCCTTGGCGAAGCCTTACTCGAAAATTTCGTATATGAGGCAGAATATCCTCTAAAGCCTGCTGCAACACTTCAGGCTGAATCTTCTCTTTTAAAGTCACCGAAAGCCGAAAAACCTGACTCATATTTTCATTGGCAATCACCGGAAAAATCTTCGCCGTATTATCCAGCCTTCGCCATTGTTCCTTCAATGCTTTACTTTTCATAGTTTCCTCCATTTTCCTATCTGAGAATGGTTAAAAATATTCACTTGGAAGGATTCCCAAATTCCAAAATCATATCATACCACACAGCCCCTCCATGAACCGACTTGGAAACACCCCTATTTTCATATCCAAATCTCTCATAAAACCCAATCAGTCTCTCCTTGCAGGTCAGAATCAGTCCTCTCCGTCCCTTTTTTCTGGCATCCTCAATCAAATAATTCATCAGTTGCCCTGCAATCCCTTTATGCTGCCACTTAGGCGCCACATCCAATCCAAAAATACTCTGATAGGCTCCGTCTGGCTTGTGATAACTTACATCATCAAACATCTCATCACAGATCGTCTGGGCATCTGTCCCACATCCATTAATAAATCCAATGATCTCTCCATCCTTTTCTGCCACAAAAAAACTTTCTGGAAATGTCCGGATTCTCTGTTCAAAAGAAGCCCGGGCCGCTGCCTCTGCTTCTGG
The DNA here is from genome assembly GCA_009911065.1 of Clostridiaceae bacterium. Classification (GTDB taxonomy): domain Bacteria; phylum Bacillota; class Clostridia; order Lachnospirales; family Lachnospiraceae; genus Brotaphodocola. The sequence continues at coordinate 45,884 of QXWR01000026.1, forward strand.
AAAACAGACTGCCTCCACCCGGGCCACGGCATCCAGATCCTCCGGCATTACCTGCCTGATTTTGATATCCATGCCATAACTCCTCTATTATTATTTTTACCCTATGCCCGGAAATAATACCCAACGCCCCACTTGGTATGTACATATTTCGGGTCGCTGGGACTTGGTTCTACCTTTTCCCGAAGCCTCCGCACATGCACATCTACCGTGCGTACATCTCCGGACTCAGTCGCCTTATTGCCCCACACAAGAGAAAGCAATGTCTCCCGGCTGTACACCTTATTGGGATTGCACACAAACAGCTCCAGAAGGTCAAACTCCTTTGCGGTCAGGTTAATCTCCTTTTCTCCAATAAAAACCCGCCTGCCTTCCCGGTCAAGCTTCAGATCTCCAACTGTGATCATTTGATTCTCATGTCGGCCTCTTTTTCCGGATTTTCTGGAATTGCGCCGCATAATAGCTTTAATTCGCGCTTTTACCTCCAAAATGTTAAAAGGCTTTGTTATATAATCGTCCGCCCCATATTCCAATCCCAGGATCTTATCCATGTCTCCGCCTTTTGCGGTGAGCATGATAATCGGCATCTCCGAAAACTCCCGGATCGCCTGACAGACCTCAAACCCGTCAAACTTGGGAAGCATCACATCCAACAATACCACATCATATTCATTCTGCTTTGCAAGCTCAATGGCCTGCTCCCCGTCATAGGCACAGTCCACTTCCATATTATCCTGTTCCAGACTAAAACGAATCCCTTTTACAATCAGCTTCTCATCATCCACTACCAGAATTCTCGCCATTCCCGTTCTTCCCTCTCCCTATCCTTACACAATGATGTCATCTTTTATTTTTTGAAATGCCGCATCTTTAATTCCGGAAATTTCCATAATATCCTCAATGCGCTCAAATCCGCCCCGTTCCTGCCGGTAACGGATAATGTCCTCTGCCCTTGCCTCTCCGATTCCCCGAAGGGTCATCAGCTCTTCTTTTGTTGCCGTATTGAGATTCACCTTTCCAGAAGATGAAACCATATGGTCCTGTGAGGTTTTGGTTCTGCCTAGACTGTCTCCCATGTGATTTCCATTTGGACCGACTCCCATGCTGTCTGGATTTTGACGATCCCAAAATAGATTCTCCCATTCTGGATTTGACACCTGTTCCTTGCTTGGAACCAGAAGCTTCATACCATCCCACACCAGTTCTGCCTGATTCAGATAATCCTGCGCCGCCTGATCGGCAAATCCGCCTGCCATGGCAATCGCATGAAAAACCCGCTGCCCTTCCAAAAGTTCATAGACTCCCGGATTTCTCACTTCTCCACACACATGAACAAAGCAGGACGCTGGCAAAAGAGGGTCTTTGCTTGCTGCCAGCTCACCTACTAATGTTGTTTCGGTTTCTGACTCTGCTGCCGTCTCTACAGTTTCCCCATTTCCCTGCCCGGTCTCTATCACAGACAATAATTCTCCCTGGCCTTGATCTTTACAACTGTATGAGCATCCTGCCACTACAGCCAATACAGTCAACGCCAGTGTCTTACCATATTTTTTTATAAATCCTTTCATGTTCTTCTCTCCTGTTCTGAGAGAATCCCAAATTCAGCCTATTCCTATTTTACCGAAAGATATGAGTAAATACAAGGGTAAATTTTCAGATAAAGAGAATATTTTCCATTACAGGTTACTCTTAAACCAGAGTGTGTCCAAATACAAAATAAAACCGAGAATCAAAAATAGATTCCCGGCTTTATTTCTTTATACTGCCTGCCTTTTACACCATCTCATCCTTCTTCTCCAAAATAGCTGCCACTGCCGCGCAAGCCGGACAATCACAGTATTTTCCACCAGCTGCTTTAATCTCTTCACCATGAGCAGCCACATTCTTTGCCGTCTCCTCCCCAAACAACTTGGCTCCAGCCTCTGAGCTGGCAAAGGCAATCAAAGTATCCACTGGCATAAGATCCTGCTCCAGCTCTGCAATCAGCTTCTTTGTCTCCTCTGCTTCCTTGTCTGTGCCAACTGCATTCAGCCAAGACTGGCCTGCTGCCTTTGCCTCCTGGCAGCAACTGAAAGAATCCATCATTTCCTTTACTTTTTCCACAACATAATCTTTTACATCTGCTTTCATCTTTCTCATCCTTTCTCTGCATGGTGGGAAGAAATGGAATCATACTCTTTCAGATTCTTATAAATCCTCCCAAGCATTGCCTCACACTGCAAAATCTCCTCTTTGGAAAAACCTGCATAAAAAATTCCATTCATTTGATCGGACACTGCTGTATAATCGGACTGCAGGCTCCTCGCCTTATCTGTCAGAGCAAGTTTTGTCTTCCTCCGATCCCCTTCATCCGGGATTCGCGCAACCAGTCCGGAAGACTCCATACGGTCCGTCATGCTGGTAAGCGTAGTTGCCGCCAGCCCGGTTCGGTCAGAAAGTTCCTTTAAGGATATGTAATCTTCCTGCCACAGCACATACAAAATCCGTCCCTGCGCTCCGTTAAACGCATCAATATTCCGTTTTGATAAAATGCGCTCAAAAATCCGTCCGCTGATTTGCTTAATCTGTGAAATAATATGTCCAGCCTGGATATTCATGCCAAGTTCCTCCTATTTCGGATTATACTATATAGAAGATTTTTTGTAAAGTACCATTCCATTTTTTATTTCAAATCCTTCCAGTTGAAGCAGTTTTATTTTCTTCTCGATTCCTCCTGCATATCCCGTCAGACTTCCATCTGCCCCAATTACCCGGTGGCAGGGAATGATAATCGACACCGGATTATGTCCTACGGCTCCTCCCACTGCCTGCGCCGACATATGTTCCAATTTTCTCTCTTTGGCAATTCGCTTTGCTATGGTTCCATAAGTTGTCACCTGACCATATGGGATTTCACAAAGTATCTTCCACACGGCCTTGCGAAACTCGCTTCCCTCCGGTGCAAGAGGCAAAGAACCAATTTCCATTTTTTCTCCCTTAAAATAACAATCCAGCCATTCCTTTGTCTGCTTCAACACAGGGGAATCCACCCTCTCCTTTTTCTCCTCCTTCCATGAATCCAGCGCCCCATTCTGCCCTTCCATCCAAATCCCTATAAGGGCACTGTCTCTCTCTGCAAGCAGAAAACTGCCTATGGGAGAATGATAATCGGTTGTATAAATCATCTCTTTTTCCTTTCTGCAATTTATTTCCAGAAACAATGAACCAAATGAAAAAAGCCAGCGAATCCAAAATCACCGGCTTTATCCCACATAACCTGCCTAAAACCAAAAGCTTATGCATCATTCATCCAGCAAAAATCTTCTCTGCATAATTAACGGAAGCCATAGCATCTTTACAATACTGATCTGCTCCCATGGAATCTGCGTACTCTTTTGTGAGCACGGCTCCTCCCACCATCACTCTGGCCCAGGGAGCTTTCCCACGTAACTGGACTATGGTTTCCTCCATACTGGGAACTGTGGTGGTCATAAGAGCGCTTAACCCTACCAGCTTAATCTGGCCTTTCACCGTCTCTTCCACAATCCTTTCCGGCGGCACGTCTTTCCCCAAATCCAGCACCTCATATCCGTAATTTTCCAAAAGCACCTTTACAATATTTTTTCCAATATCATGAATATCCCCCTTGACCGTAGCCAAAACAATCGCTCCTTTTTTCTTCTCCTCTCCTCCGTCTGCCTGAAGTCGTTCCCGTACCACCTCAAAGGCAGCTTTGGCAGCTTCCGCGCTCATTAAAAGCTGGGGAAGAAAAATCGTTCCTGCCTCAAACCCTTTCCCCACCCGGTCCAGAGCCGGAATCATCTCAAGATTAATCAGTTCCATCGGCTCCTGAACTTCCAGAAGGTCTCTGACAGCCCGAACTGCCTGTTCCTTAAGGCCGCGCTCAATGCTAGAGGCCAAAAGAGACTTCCCAATGCCTCCCTCTGTCTTGTCTCCCGTCCTATGAGTAGTTTTGGCTGCTCCGTTCACAAAAACGGTCCCCGCCTTATCTTCTGTCCCAACCAGATTCGCCGTTCCATTCACATGCCCTGCTGCCTTCTTCTTTGCTGCTTCTTCGGCATAAACCCGAATGTAATCCCCGCACCGGTCGTCCAGCCCCATTAAAGCCCGAAAACTGTGATAAACCCGCATCATTCCATCTGATCCAGGATTAATGATAGCCGCATTCAGCCCATTTGCCATAGCCATAGCAAAAAACGCTCCATTTACATTCTCCCGCACTGGAAGCCCGAAAGAAATATTGGACACACCTAAGATCGTTTTCCCCCCCAGCTCCTCCCTCACTCTTTTTACTGTCTCCAACGTGGTAATTGCCCCTTTGCTGTCAGAGCTGATGGTCATGCATAAGGCGTCAATTATAATATCCTTTGCCTCAATGCCATACTCTGCTGCTGTCTGGTAGATTTTCCTGGCAACCTGAATCCGCCCGCTGGATGTGTCTGGAATCCCGTCCTCATCTAAGGTAAGAGCCACTACCACACCGCCATATTTTTTCACCAGTGGAAACACGCCCCTCATGGACTCTTCCTTCCCATTGACCGAATTGATCAGTGGTTTTCCGTTGTACACCCGCATGGCCCGCTCCATGGCTTCAAGATTGGAAGTATCAATCTGCAAAGGCAGATCAAGAATGCTCTGAAGTTCTTTTACCACCTCTTCCATCATAGACGGCTCATCAATCTCTGGCAGCCCCACATTCACATCCAATACATGTGCTCCATGATCCTGTTGATTTACCCCTTCCTGAAGAATATAGTCCAGATTGTGATCCCGCAAAGCCTGCTTAAACTTTGATTTTCCTGTAGGATTGATTCGCTCTCCAATGATTATAGGATCTTTGTCAATCTCCACTGCTTTTGCAAACGAGGAAACCACGGTTCTTTTTTTCTTTGTCACAGGAACCGGTTGTACCTCTTTGCAGCAAGCAACGGTTCTGCGAATATGTTCCGGCGTAGTGCCGCAGCATCCTCCCACCACCCGCGCTCCCATACGAGCAATCTCTCCCATATGAGCGGCAAAAGTTTCCGAATCAATGTCATACACCGTCTGACCGTTTTCACTGCGGGGAAGTCCTGCATTAGGATTGACAATCACAGGCACAGACGAAAGGGCCAAAATCTCCTTTAAAATCTCTTTCATCTGCACTGGTCCCAATCCGCAGTTTATGCCAAGTGCGTCTACTCCAAGGCCCTCCAGCATGGCAATCACTGACGCCGGGGTTCCGCCTGTCAAAAGCTTCCCCTTCTCATCAAATGTCACTGTCACAAACACCGGAAGATCACAGTTTTCTTTTGCTCCAAGTACAGCAGCCTTAGCTTCATAGCTGTCGCTCATGGTCTCAATCAAAATCAGATCTGCCCCTTTATTGGCGCCAATTTTTGCCACCTGTCCAAACAGTCCAACGGCATCTTCAAAAGCAAGATCTCCCAACGGCTTCAAAAGCTTCCCCGTAGGTCCCATATCCAAAGCAATGTACCCTTTCTTCCCGCTTTGGCAGAGTGCCTCCCTTGCATTTTGTATTGCCGCGCCAACTACCTCCTCAACAGAATATCCGGTTTTCTCATTATATTTCAGCCCGTCCACCCCAAAGGTGTTCGTTGTCACAATATCTGCTCCTGCTTCCAGGTAAGCTTTGTGAATCTCCACCAAATCTTTTGGATGGGTAATATTCCAGGTTCCCGGCAGTTCTCCCGGCTTCAGTCCTCTGGCCTGCAGAAGGCTTCCCATACCACCGTCGCAAAACAAAATCCGTTCTTTTAAGGCTTGTCTGATCTCCATTCCATGTCTCCTCTTCTTTTCATAATCACAATCAGACGGGAAAAAACAGAGGTATGTTTTTCCAATAAATCCTTATCTCCGATACGCACAATCCGTCTTTTCACACGCCTCACACCCCTGAATGCTGCACACTCTTGGCATTCTGCTAAGCCCCATTACTGCAGTTACTGATTTGGACGGAGCCATCAAAAGGCTGTCTGTCAATGTAATGCCAATCCGCCTATTCAGTTCCAATCCAGCAAAAATTCCCCTCTGACATTCCAGAGGAAAATCCCCATATCCAGGGCTGAACCGGGGACGCATATACCATCCCTTTTCCTGATATTCTTCTCTTAACCTCTCATTCTGCCAGTCAATATAAGTTTCCACCATGGCTGCTGCCGCTGCCTGCAAAACCACTGCCCTGCTCATCCACAGCCGTTCATATCGCTGTAAAAGCACATCCACCTGACTTCCCAGGGTGGCTCCAAAAATCAGAATCCTCTCACAGTCCTTTAAATTCCTCTCCAGGTTCTGACTTTTGGTCTTTACACACCCCATATCAATCTCATGGCCTTCCACTTTGAGAGAATACTCTTTCCACACAGACTTTGCTACCGCCGCCTGCTCCAGTTCCCTCCTGCAGTCTTCCATCAATTCCTTTACATGATCGGGAATTTCCTGTCCATGATGTCCCAAATACCGCAGGATCTCCCCCTCATTCCAGGGAAAGTCACATCCTTCTTTCAGCCACCGTTCCATCTGGTCCAGTATACTCACCCACCTTCTCACTTTAAAATTTCTGACAGGCTGTCCCGAATTTTTGCAGCCACATCCGGCTTATTCATAGAATAAACATGAATCCCATTCACCCCGTTGGCAATCAAATCAATGATCTGTTCTGTGGCATAGGCAATGCCTGCCTGCTTCATAGCTGCCGGATTATCCCCAAACCGGTCCACAATCGCTTTAAACCGGGCTGGCAAATACGTACCTGACATGGAACAAATCCTTTTAATCTGAACTTTGCTGGTCACAGGCATAATTCCGGCAATCACCGGCACAGTAACTCCAGCCTCACGGATTCGATACAGATAATTATACAAAACGTTATTGTCAAAAAACATCTGAGTAGTAACAAAATCACACCCTGCCTCCACCTTTTCCTTCAGGTAATGAATATCACAAGCCTTGTTGACGGACTCCACATGTCCCTCTGGATAACAGGCAGCTCCAATGCAGAAATCCCCACTCCTCCGAATTTCTCCAATCAACTCTGAAGCATAGTGATAATCCCTTTCCACCTGTCCGTCCGCCGGAATATCCCCCCGCAAGGCAAGAACATTTTCAATTTTTCGGCTTTTTAGTTCCTCCAAAACAGACGTCACCTTTTCTCTTGTGGAAGACACACAAGTCAAATGTGCCAGAGGCGTCACTCCCTGGTTCTGAAGAGTGGATGCAATATCCACCGTATAGCGGCTGGTTCCTCCACCCGCCCCATACGTTACACTCATAAATGCTGGCTTGAGTTTTCCAATTTCAAGCGCCGCATGTTCCACCGATTCGTACTTGTCCTCCGTTTTGGGAGGAAACACCTCGAAGGAAAGAGTAGGCTCTCCCTTTGCTAATATATCCCGAATCTTCATCTGTTCTTATCCTCCTGATTATAAACGTTGTATCGGAATGAATCAAATCCCACCGGTTTCCACCTGAAAATCCAATTTCCATTCTTACAAAACAACGATTTATTGTACAAAATCTATGCTAAAACAATACGTTCCCTCATAACAATATCCTCGAATGCTAATATCTCCTGCAATCAGTCCATATCCATCTTTCACTTCCATAACTCCCGGCATGTCCCGCTCCACAGAATCCGACCAGATTCCTTCCGGCTGCCCGCTCATTGTCTCAATGGACCGTAGAATTTCCAATGACAATCTAGTTAAAATCTCCTTATCCTCCAATACCAGATTCACCCCATGAAGCTCGTCTGTAGCCGTGTCGTAATCCAGCTCCAAATACTCTCCCAGTCCCTCTTCCCAGCCTTCTCCAAAATTAAAATCCACATAATAAGAAAAATAGGTGTTGGTAATATTTCCGTCATCATCCGAATATTCTTCATTGTAAGAATACTGGTCAATTTGACTGTCTCCAAGGCCATAATCTGGCAGAATATCCTCCACCACCTCTTTCAAAGCTACCCCAGACACAGAAAAATGCCCGTCTCCATTACAGGCAATTCCCGCCTCAATTACCTCGTCATCCTCCACTTCCCGCAACGTATCTTCCCACTTTTCCCTATCATACCATCCCCCGTCTTCTATGTCCTCCTCATCATCGATAACCCATTCTTCCTCATAAAACGCTTCCAAAGCCCTCTGGTCCACCGCCTTATTGATTACATAAACTGCAAGCGCCAAAATTACCACATTCACCCCAATAAACAATACCCAAAATAATCTCCATGCCCCGCTGCCTTTCCTGTTTTCTGGGGTATTTGGAATCTTCTGAATTTCCCATCCAGCATTTGTGCTTTTTTCTTTCCCCACACTTGCTGTTCCAACAGTTGTACTCCCCAGCCCGCTCTGGTTCCCACTACTACTTCCAGTTCCATGGTAACTGCAGTTCATCTCATTTTCCGGATGACGCTCATTCAAATAGTACCCTATATTCTGCATATAAGGCTCTTTCACCCAGGTTTTACAATTCCGGCAAAAATGATTTCCTTTCATAGCCTTGTTACAAATCGGACAAATCCTTTGTATCATCCCAATCTCCTCCTTTTATCCACACATTCCAAAAAATCGCAGCAACTTCCTCCATCTTACTCCTTGATTGTTCCACGAATCGTTTATCTGCTATATACTATACCACACCTTCACAAAATTTTCTACCTCCACCACCTGTCTGCCGCATTTCTCATCTCTCCCCGCTCCCCAACCGAATGAATATGACATTGTTTGATAAATTTATAACAATCTTCCAGATTTTCCTTGCTTTTTCTTCCGCTAACTGATAAGATAACAAACAACTGCTTTGACTTGGGACGTCAAATGTGTGCCTTTCCCATATATGCTTCAAACCACCAATACCTGCTGGCAGCATCTCCCCTAAAAACCAACAAAAGGAGAACATTTTTATGGCACACACATCTCTGAAAGCATTTCTGGAAAAAAAGAACATCCACATTACAATGAAAACCTATCTAATTGATGCAATGGGAGCCATGGCCTTTGGTCTGTTTGCCTCCCTGCTCATTGGAACCATCTTCGGCACTCTTGGAGAAAAAACACAAATTGACCTGTTTTACACTATAGCCGAATACTGCAAAAGCGCCACTGGAGCTGCCCTTGGAGTATCCATTGCCTATGCTCTCCATGCTCCCCAGTTAGTGTTGTTCTCTGCTGCCACTGTAGGAATCGCTGGCAACACCCTTGGCGGTCCCGTAGGCGCTTTGGTATCTACCGTCATTGCCACAGAACTAGGGAAACTGGTGTCCAAAGAAACCCGCGTTGACATTCTGGTGACGCCAGGTGTTACCATCATAGCTGGAACGCTGATCGCCCAGTTTGTCGGACCTGGCGTATCCGCTTTTATGACCGCGTTTGGAAATCTGGTAAAAACTGCCACGGAAATGCAGCCCTTTTTTATGGGAATCCTGGTATCTGCCCTGATTGGCATTGCCCTGACTCTTCCCATCAGCAGCGCTGCCATCTGTATTATGTTAAGTCTGGACGGGCTTGCCGGTGGTGCTGCCACAGCTGGCTGCTGCGCTCAGATGATTGGGTTCGCAATCCTAAGTTACCGGGAAAACGGCGCAGGCGGCCTTCTGGCCCAGGGACTTGGCACCTCTATGCTGCAAATGGGGAACATTGTGAAAAATCCCCGTGTTTGGATTCCCCCCACTCTGGCATCTATGATTACTGGTCCCATTGCCACCTGCCTGTTTCGCATGGAAAATATTGCCACTGGCGCAGGCATGGGAACCTGCGGTCTGGTGGGTCCCATCGGCGTCTATACCGCCATGGATGGCAGCGTCTCCATGTGGGTGGGAATCCTTCTGGTTTGTTTCCTCCTACCTGCCCTGCTTACCTGGTTTTTTGGAGAAATCCTCCGCAAGCTTCAATGGATTCATCCTGGCGATCTAAAGCTGGATTTATAATATCAGCCAAAAAGGGAGTGTCACAAAATCGATTCTTTTGCAACACTCCCTTTTGTTTAAAGATTCTTTCGCCTAATGTTACTGATTTGTAGTCTTCGATTCCTGGTCTAATACCTCAAGGGCTTTCTGCACCTGATTATCCCTCTCAATGGGAATCTCAAAAGCACCCTTTAAATCCTCCGGAACCTCCAGCATAACCTCCACATCCGGCTCCAACCCCTTCATGTGCAAGTCCACGCCTCCCGGAGTATAGTAGTGGGACACCGTCATTTTCACTGCCGAACCATCCTCCAGCTGCACCAAACTCTGTACAATCCCTTTTCCAAATGAAGTGGTTCCCACCAGCTTGGCCCGCCCATAATCTCTAAGAGCGCCAGCAAGCACCTCTGACGCACTGGCCGAATTGCCGTTAATCAGTACCACAATGGGAATGTTCAGTTCATGTTCATCCTTCTTGGGATACCTGGGATCTGGCAGCCCTAAATCAGACTCAAAACGAATCTTTCCATCCTGACTGTAATACCGATCTCCCTTTCCATTTTTATCGGAAGTGGCCACAATGGTACCTTCCAGTTGATCTTCTGGCAAAATGTAGGCCGCCATCTCCACCACTGCATCTAGTATACCGCCTGGATTATCCCGCAGATCAATAATCAGCCGCTCCATTCCCTGTTTGTTCAGAGAATCCACTGCCTCCTTAAACTGATCCCCTGTCACCAGCTCAAACTGTGTCACCTGAATATACCCAGTCTGATCTTCCAACATCTGTGACTCTACTGTAGTCACTTCCACAATCCGGCGCTGAATATGCAGCTCCACCTCTTCTCCGTCCCGGATTACCGTAAGATCTACATAAGTTCCCTCTGCGCCTCGAATCTTTTGCTGAACCAACACGTCCAACTCATATTCTGACACTTCTTCCCCTGCTACTTTATAAAGAATATCCCCCTTTTTCATCCCCGCTTCCTCTGCCGGGGACCCCTGAAAGACCCGCAGGGCCGTAATCAGTCCAGAAGATATATTTTGACTCACCAAAACGCCGATTCCGCAGTAAACCCCTTCTGTCTCCTCAGTCAGCGCCTCATACTCCTCCTCTGTGTAATACACGGTATAAGGATCGGATAATCCGGCCAGCAAACCTTTATAAATCCCTGCCTCCATCTGTTCCAGGTCTACATCCTCCTCAAACAGAAAATACCGGTCCACCAGTTTTTGTAATGTTTCCAGCTTTTGATTTACCACTTCCAAATCCAGTCCATCCGGCTCTTCTACTTCTCCTCCTTGCGCCTGTATCTGCACCTGATTTTCCATCACAGTCTGTCCAATCAGATTAATCCCGGTTGCGACTCCCACAATGATAAGGCCCACAAAAGCCGTCACCAGAGAGCCTACCAGCACTCCCTTCCAGAATTTTCCCTTTGCTTTCACTTCGTTTTCCACAATAAGCTCCTACTCTCTCTTATATTGCAGCAAATGAAACTCTTACTGCTGCTCTCTCCTGTCAGCTATGTTGTCCCCTTTTTACGGACTGACATAGTTGCCAGGATCTACATATTTTCCGTTGGCACGAATTCCAAAATGGAGATGAGGTCCTGTTGAGTATCCTGTAGACCCTACCTTGGCAATGGTCTGTCCCTGAATCACATCCTGTCCCTCTGATGCCAGCAGCTGTGAACAATGCATATAAACCGTATACACCCCTCCGCCGTGATTGACCATAATATAATTCCCTGCGGAATAGCTGTATGTAGCAATCACCACTGTCCCGGAAGCTGCAGCCACGATCGCGCTTCCAGAAGGAGCGCCAATATCCATTCCTTGATGATTGGAGGATGCTCCTGGTGTGGGAGACGTGCGGGAACCAAAGCTAGAAGTAATCCGGCTGCTGGCCGGACAGGGCCATATAAACTTAATATCCCCAAGATTTACCGTATTATACTTTTTTCCTGCTGCCTCCGCTGCTTTTCTGGCTTCCTCCTCCTTCCGCTTAATCTCTGCCTCCAGCTGTTTCACCTTCTCTTCCTGGGCGCGTATATCCTTTTCATACTCACTGATCTGCCCCTCGGCCGTATGAATCTGGCTCTCAAAATTTTTCAGCTCTTGATTTTTCTGCGCCAGTAAAGTCTCCACGGAATGCTGCTTTCCCTCTGTCTGCTCCTGAAGCAAAAGAAGCTGCTCCCTCTCCTGATTCAACTGTGCCTCTCTGGCCGCCACCGCTTCTCTGGCCTCCTCATATTCCCCCATCTTCTTCCGGTCATACTCTGCAATCTGCTGGATATACTCTGCCCGATTCATCATCTGAATCAAATCCTCGGACTGTAAAAGCATATCCAAATAAGTGGTTTCCCCTCTTTCATACATATATTTTATGCGAAGCTTCATGGCATCATACTGAGCAGCTTCCACCTGTTTTGCCGCTTCCAGTTCCTGCCCTGCTATCTCAATGTCCTGTTCCTTGTCATGAATCTTTCCGTTCAGCTCCTCCAACTCCAGATTCAGCTGGCTTAAGCTATTATCCAGCTCCCGCACATAAGCTGCCGCATCCTTTTTTAAACCTTCCAGCTTCTTTAATGTATCCTCAACCTTTTTCTTCTCCGCCTCCAAACTGCTGGCCTTCTTTTTGGCATCCTCCACATCCTGCTTGGTTCCATAAGCCGGACTTATCCCTGGTATTGTCAGACAAATTGCCGTCAGCAATACCATCAGCAGACGAGCGGGTCTGCACTGAAACATCCTTTTCACGTCTCCTGTCACGGTTCCACCACCTTACACTCTCAAATATTTCCGGACCGTGAAAAAACTTCCAAAAAATCCGATTCCCACTCCAAGGCACATAGCCACTGCCACCATGGTGGGAAAAATCACTTCCATAGGGAGAAACATAAAAATTCCTGACAAAATCTGAAATTTCTCCATCAAATAGGTTACGGATCGAGTATAAAGCACATAAATTCCCGCCAGAGGAATCCCTGCACCAATCAGCCCGATTAACACTCCCTCCACAATAAACGGCGCACGAATCATAAAATTCGTAGCCCCAATCAGACGCATGATCTGACTCTCCTGCTTTCGAAAAGCGGCTGCCACTGAGATCGTATTGCTGATTAAAAACATTGCCACCAGCAAAAGTACTCCGATAATCACCAAAGACAGCAGACTGATCATACGGTTAAATCCGCCAAAGCCAGCCACTACCATGTTGGAATAATTGACCTGACGAACTCCTTCCAGCCCTTTTAAGTAAGCCACCAGCACATTCTGAGCAGAAATATCGTGAAGATGAATCTCATAACTTGCTGATCCTGCCAGGGGGTTGTCTTCCGAAAATCCCTCTGCCAGCTCCTCATGCCCTTTAAAATAGTCCTTTTTGAAAGATTCCCACGCTTCCCCTGGAGACACATATATCATCTCCTTTACCTCACTGCGCTCCTGAATCACAGCTCCAAGGGCCTGAATTTCCTCTTCCTTTAAGTTCTCCTCAAATAATACGGTGATTCCCACTGTGCTCTCCATATTTTTGACAATAAACTGGATATTGGTAATAATGGAAAAAAACAGGCAAAACAAAAAAACACAGGCTGAAATCGTTGCAATGGAAGCCAGCGAAAACCAGATATTCCTGCATATATTTTTGATTCCCTGTTTCAGGCAATACCACAAAACGCTAATCCTCATGGCTTTGTCCGTCCTTTATCTCATCGCAAATTATCTGCCCCCGCTCCAAAGTAACCACCCGTCCGCCCATCTGCTCCACAATCTCCTGACTGTGAGTCACTACAATCACCGTGGTACCTCTTTGATTAATATCCCACAAAAGATTCATAATCTCCGCTGCATTCTGATGATCCAGATTTCCAGTTGGCTCATCGGCCAGCAGCACTTCCGGACGGTTAATCAAAGCACGCGCTATAGCCACCCGCTGCTGCTCTCCTCCGGACAAATGCTGAGGCAGGGATTTATACTTGGCAGAAAGCCCCACCAGCTTCAGCATCTCCGGCACAGATTCCCGGATGGTTTTTTGCGGCGTCCCCACCACCCTCTGAGCAAATGCCACATTTTCAAAGACATTTCTATCTTTTAAAAGCCGGAAATCCTGGAAAACCATTCCCAGCCTCCTCCGATACCTTGGAATATGCCTTCGCCGCATATCCTGTAACTCTGTATCATTGACAATAATCTCCCCTGAGGTTGGCTCCTCTTCCTTGATCAGCAAACGTAAAAGAGTGGATTTACCGGACCCGGAACGTCCCATGATAAAGACAAACTCTCCATCCTGAATGGTAATGTTAATGTTCCGCAAAGCCCGGTTCCCCGTCCCATAGGTCTTGCACACATCTAAAATCTCAATCATAAGGTACCTCAGAAATCCTGATTTTCCATATATTTCATGTATTTCACAACCATTAACGCGATTTTAAAGGTAATGGCATCTTCAAACACACGAAGATCCAGACCTGTGCTCTTTTGCAGCTTGTCCAGACGATATACCAGGGTATTGCGGTGAATGTAAAGCTGTCTGGAGGTCTCAGACACATTCAGGCTGTTCTCAAAAAATTTATTAATGGTAGCCAGTGTCTCCTCGTCAAAATCATCTGGAGATTTATTCTCAAACACCTCACGGATAAACATCCGGCAGAGAGGCAGGGGAAGTTGATAAATCAACCTTCCGATTCCCAGATTGCTGTATGCTACTACATTCTTTCCACTGTAAAAGATCTTTCCCACATCCAAAGCCATCTTTGCTTCCTTATAAGATCGGGAAACTTCTTTAATATCGCCTACAATCGTGCCAAAGGATACATGGACTTTTGTCATGGCCTCTGTGTTCAACATATCCAAAATCATATTGGCGGTCTTTTCCAAGTCCCCGTAATCTTCGGTTGGCTTTATTTCCTTCACCAGAATAATGTTCTTCTCATCTACTGCAGTAATAAAATCCTTTGTCTTGGCTGCAAATAAGCTTCTTACCGTCTCCAAAGCATTCACATCCTTCTCATGCTTTGTCTCAATCAAAAACACCACCCGGCGCACAGAAGTCTCTATATGCAATTTTTTAGCCCGATTATAAATATCTACCAGCAGCAAATTGTCAAGAAGCAGATTCTTAATAAAATTATCTTTGTCAAACCGCTCCTTATAGGCCACTAAAAGATTCTGTACCTGAAACGCCGCCAGCTTACCAACCATATAAACGTCATCGCTGCCGCCTCTGGCCAACAGAATATATTCCAGCTGATGTTCATCAAACACCTTAAAAAACTGATACCCCTGAATCACCTGGCTGTCTGCCGGTGAATCCACAAAAGACAGGATGGAGCTTTCATATTCTTCCGCCTCTGGAAATGTAGAGGCAAGTACCTTTCCCTCTGTATCACAGATACAAAGGTCAATTCTTGTAATTCCTTTTAAGCCTTCAATTGTTGTCTGAAGAATCTGATTTGAAATCATGTCACACGCTCCTCTTCTTCGAAATTTTGTCGTTGTCCCTGTCTTATATCTTAATGCAAACTGCAAAAAAAAGCAAGCGAGTATCCGCACTCGCCTGCCTTTTTTCACTAAAATTTCATAAAAAACTTATATCTGGAAAATATCAGGAAGTTTAGTTGGTCACTACCTGCTCCGTCTCTTTGTCAAATACATGTACTTTGCTTAAATCCATAGCCAGCCGGATGGTATCACCAGGTCTTGCGGTTGTTCTCGGATTCACTCTTGCGGTACAGTTAGTCTCCTGCAGATCAAAATACAGATAAACTTCAGCACCCAACAGCTCATAAACACGAACTGTAGCAGAGAATACGCTGTCAGGAGAAGCCTTCAAATAAGCTTCCTCATCATGCAGATCTTCCGGACGGATACCTAAGGTAACAGTTTTTCCTACATAACCCTTCTGATCCAGCACTTTGCCCTTTTCTTCCGGCAGGGTGATTGTATTGCCGTCAAAGGTCAAAGTAACGCCGCTGCCAGCTTTGCCTACTGTAGCATCTACCAGGTTCATCTGAGGAGCGCCAATAAATCCGGCAACAAACTTGTTACAGGGCTTATCATACAGGTTCTGGGGAGAATCCACCTGCTGCACAATACCATCTTTCATAACAACGATCCGAGTACCCAGTGTCATAGCCTCTGTCTGGTCATGGGTAACATAGATAATCGTTGCCTGCAGTCTCTGATGCAGTTTGGAAATCTCAATACGCATCTGTCCTCTCAGCTTAGCATCCAAGTTGGACAGCGGCTCGTCCATAAGGAATACCTTCGGGCTACGGACAATCGCACGACCCATGGCCACACGCTGTCTCTGGCCACCGGAAAGAGCCTTCGGCTTACGATCTAACAAATGAGACAAATCCAAAATTCTTGCAGCTTCCTGAACCAGCTTGTCAATTTCATCTTTGGGAACTTTTCTAAGTTTCAGTCCAAAAGCCATGTTATCATATACGGACATATGAGGATACAGAGCATAGTTCTGGAATACCATTGCAATATCTCTGTCCTTTGGCTCCACGTCATTTACCAGCTTGCCATCAATGTAAAGCTCACCGGAAGAAATATCCTCCAAACCAGCAACCATACGCAGAGTGGTGGACTTTCCACATCCGGACGGTCCTACGAAAATGATAAATTCCTTATCTGCAATCTCCAGGTTAAAATCCTTAACTGCCACATATCCGTTGGGATAAGATTTTGTTACGTTTCTCAATGACAGACTAGCCATATTCTTCATTCCTCCTGATATAAGTTCTTGTCTTGTGATTGGAACGGGTATACCCACACTACCCCGCTTTCGTTACTCCATTTATCTTACAATAATATTAATTTTTTTGCCATATGGCAAATCACCAAAAAATCTTTACAATTTTGTAAATTCTGCCTATGGGCAGAAAAAAGTGATGAAAATCACAAAAGCAGATTCAAAAGAACCTGCTTTTCTCGACCAACTTCATAAATCTTCACAAAAAAAGCCTTTTCTCAAATCTATTGTCCCAAAAGCTTGTGAATCCTGCCCAACACCTGTCCGATTTTCCTGTGAAAATTCCCTTTTCCGAGCATATGTTTTTTTAAAACCAGTCACAAAATCAAAATCTCCTGATACAGCACCATCATGAAATCTTTCGGGCCAATACATTGACCCATCGCTCTTCTCCATTCCGGCTCTGCCCTTCGCTGCTCCATAGCTTCTTAATCTCCAAACGGCGCGTTTCCTTCAAAATCCGTTCCAATTTCTCTTCTGTATACTCGCAAAAATACTGTTCTCCTTTAAATCCCTCAAAATCTCCTTCCCGAAAAGACAAAAACAAAATCCCGTTTCGGCACATGGCATCAATCACCCGTTTCAGGATTCCTTCCAATTCATCTTCCGGGACATGAATCATAGCCCCACAACCCCAGACACCATCGAATACCTCATCGAATTCCATATCCTCATATGCCATCTGCAACACCTCAATGCCTGTATGTATCTCCGCCAGTTTACACATTTCCTCAGATGCATCCAGAGGTGTCACATCATATCCCAGCTCATAAAAGGCCAAACTGTCCCTGCCGGACCCACAGCCCAGGTCCAGAATGGTATCTCCTTCTTCCAGGTATTTTAAAAACTTCTGACGCAGATGTTCCAGATCCAGCTCCGCTGTATCTTCATAAATCTTTGCTGCATACTTATTATAATACTCAATCGTGTCCAAAACAATCCTCCTGTTATTCAGCACACTGCTATGTCCGTTCAATGGTCTGCTCCGTTATACGAATGCGGCCTTCCTTCAAAAGCCGTCCTACTGCACGCTTAAAAGCATTCTTGCTCATTTTCATCTCCCGCAGAATGGTTTCTGGCCTTGCCTTGTCATTGAAAGGCAGCACGCCGCCAAACTCATCCACCGCTTTCATCACCAACTCTGCATCAGTATCCATCTGCATGTACGCTTTCTGCCGGGGACTTAAGTCAAGCTTTCCGTCATCTCTTACTTTAATTACTCTGGCTTCCACCTGATCTCCAGGATGAAACTCTCCATACATCTCTCTTTTGGGAATTAGTCCGTAATACTGATCATCCACAGCTACAAAAGCTCCCAGATTTTCATTGATCTCGTAGATTGTCCCTCTTACCCGGTCATCCTTTTTATAAGGAGACTC
This sequence comes from Clostridiaceae bacterium, assembly GCA_009911065.1. Classification (GTDB taxonomy): domain Bacteria; phylum Bacillota; class Clostridia; order Lachnospirales; family Lachnospiraceae; genus Brotaphodocola. Next base: position 63,930 of record QXWR01000026.1, read on the forward strand.
TGCACTCATATACGAATACACATTCATGGTAGCGGCAAGGCGCCGACTCTTGTCCACATACAAAGCTACCAGACACTGTTCTCCCTCCTGTACCTTATGATTCTGTTCCTTAAAAGGCAGCAGCAAATCTTTCTCCAGCCCCATATCAAGAAATGCCCCTACTTTTGCCACATCTTTTACCTGCAGCACTGCCACCTCCCCCACCTGAAGCTTGGGCGTCCCGGTAGTTGCAATCAGCCGGTCCTCTGAATCTTTATAGATAAAGACTTCCAGCATATCTCCCGGCTTTGTTCCTTCCGGAACCTGCTTTTTGGGAAGAAGGACCGAATTAGATGGTTCATTTTCCTCTCCTAAATATACGCCAAAACTCTTCACCCTCTGTACCATCAGCTTTTGAATCTTACCTAACTCAATCATTGAAACTCTCACTTTCTGTCTATCTATCGGTATCTGCATTCCTGCAGCTGCTTTCCTACCAATTTTGTCATGGCAATTCCATGACAATTCCCATTTCTGCCATTATCTGCCCGGTTGCGGCCATCCTCCCTATTCGGTCCGCAACCATACTACGGCATAGATTAAATCTTCCCGGCTGCTTAATATAACGGTATAATCCTTTCCCTGACAGCTGACTTTGGGAATCATAACATCTCCCAACACTGCCGCCTTTTTGTATTCCGCCCGGATTTCACAGACTTTTTGTCCCTCTGGCAGCGCTTCCCAGGCCGCTGCCACATACCAGGCATTATTTACATGACAATTGGTGTCAATGCAATGGCGCATTACCGGCACCGCATCTTTTTTCTCATACGCCTCTGGCAGCGCAATCCGCCTGGGCGCATACTCCATATCCAGTTTGTCTTCTCCAGGTCCATATCCCCGGATGTCTTCCTCCCTTACCTTTACCGGACGGCCTGCCGCCGTATCAAACAAAAACCAAACTGAATTTGCTTTTACCAGACAATCCCCCTGTCTGTCCTGAATGACAAAATTCCGGTACCCGTACATTCCCTTAAAATCATAAGGCCAGGTGCTGACAACAATCTCTTCCCCCAGGTGCGGATACCGTTTTACCACTACCTGCCAGGAAGACAGCCACCAGGCTCTCTCTCTTTTCTTTAAGTAATCCAAGCCCATCTTCAGATCCTCCGACTGAAATGTGGAGCAGTCCTGAAGATAATTCACAACTCCCGGCACCGTCAGCTTCTGGTCCTCTCCCACCTCACTGTAACGTATCCGGGCATTAAACGAATACATGCCCATCCCCCTTTTCAGCAAAACATCCAAAAAAAGCTCTTACAATCAATTATATAGTATTTCCATATCAATGTCCACAAGAAACTGCTATTTCCTACTAAAAAGCTTGGGCAAACAGATTGCCGCTGTTTTTCTTTTTCCACGGCCCTGTCTGCCCTTTTCAAAGCCGATTTAATTCTCCTTAATCTTCACAACCACCTTTTTTACAAAAGACGGCGCCCCGTTGGCTGCTTTGGGCTTGTGGCCGTCCCAGGGAAAGAAAATCATAAAATCTCCCTCATTACAGATTACCTGCAAGCCTGGATTTTCGTTGTCAAATTTGATTACATCCTTCTCTTCATTGTATTCTCCCACAGGATTTAACGCGTCCACCGGAGCATAGGTCATAACCTCGGTTCCGTCGATCACGTACTGAATATCTGTATAGTTCTTATGAGCCTCATACTTGGCTTCCTCCCAGGGCAGGGTCGTATAAGTCATCACATTGGCATATACATTTTTCCCATCAATCTCATACTTTCCATTTTCCAGAGCTGCCAGATCATTGGCTTTCAGCCACTCCACTGCCTTGGCATAACGCCCTTCCACACCCAGACCCTTATAAAAGTCCAGATTCTTTGCCTGATCCAATACCATAGTGCCTGTCCTCCTGTATTCATAAAAATTAAAAAAGTAAAAATATATTGAAAACGATTAACCGCATCTATATAGGCGGAATCGCATCCATATCGCCAACCTTAAAATCCTCTTTTGTCTTCTTCCTAAAAAATAGGAAAACTTCACTATTTATTATAATAGATTTCCAAAAATATGCAAGGATTTCCATATCGTTCTCTGCAATTCCCGCTGTCCTTACAAACTGTAACTACTACTCCATCTCCACTCCGCACACAAAATCATTTCCTCTTAAGCGGAAATATTCTGTGCTGTCATTAAGACCCACTTTGGAAATCTCCCTGGTAGCCGAATCGTAAACCGATACATTATACGGATCAAATCCGCAGAGAAGCAGATAAGATCCTTCTCCGGTATATCCGATCACCGGAATGCCCTGATCTACAAAATACAGCATCTGAGCCATACTGCAGCCTCTGGCATCCAAAAGAATCATTCCGTCATTATAACTGCGGCTGGAAGAAAATCCGTCCAAATGACGTTCCACCGCTGCAAAGGCAGTCAGGGGATCTCGAATATTTTTCGTACTGCCACGGTTTACTCTGCTCCAGAGAATCTGTTGATTTTGATCGGTCACAATTCCCATACGTTCATAAGCCGCCTCAACTGCATGAGTAAAATCAGAAGTGATTTTTAAAAGCCGTCCTCCTCCATAGGCATAAAACCGAAGCCCCTGAAACTGTGAATCTGACTGAAGTTCCAGCAGACAGGAAGCTTCTGCTCCCACTTTGTCCGGCGCTCCGGTACGGATTCCCTTGCCGCTCCGAATTTCCTGATCCAGCTGAACAAAGTAAACCCGCCCCCGTTCCTGGGAAGCAAACCATCCAATTCCGTCTAAGTCTCCCGGACCCATATCCACATTGCACACAATGGTATCTTCCTGAGTCTCCACATAACTCCATTCACCGGTCTTTGTCATCCTCTCCAAATGAATCCGGCTGTCATCCACCATTACGCTGTTAATATAATATCCGCTTTTTTCATACCGGGTTTCCGCCTGCATTTCATCATTAATAATCTCCACCGCATACATGGGATATCCTTCGGTTCTTCCGTTGGAAACCCACTGTTCTCCGGCCTTTGAGATTCCATAAACCAAATCTCTTCCTACAAACCCCAATGTCTGCACATATTCATTCTCTTCCCCGCGAATATCATGCTTTTCACCAGTTTCCAAATCCATCAAATGCAGCATCGCCGTCTCATACCGCTTTCCTCCCTCCTGCCATGCAAATCGGGCATGATCTGTGCTTACTGCAAAGCCTCCCTCTTCCAGTCCATCTGCCACAATCATGGCCTCATTACTTTTTAAATCAATCCCATAAACCGCATGGTTCAAATACAGATACAGCATGTCCGATCCAGAGCGGTAAGTCAGCTGATTTAAGTCTGCTTCCAGTTCCCCAAAAGAAGCTTTAACCGGAATAAAAAACAATTCCTGCAGAACATTTTTTTCTTTGTCGTACCGATATCCTACAATACCAAAATTACCTTCATGGTTCCCCCTATTCTGATATCCATATACCAAAAAATCCATATTGCCGGTATCTTCCACCTGAAGAATCCGAATATCATGTTGATAAAAAGAATTTCGAATTCCAGATTCACCGCTCCCCCTAAAGGAAAATATCTTTGTTCCATGACGTTCATCCTGATCATAACTCCACAAATCCCGGTTGACCCGGTAAGCGATTATATTACCATTGGGACTCTTCTTTGCCCCCACCCGCTCATCATTGGTTATGCCAAGAATAAGCCTTCTTCCTGCATAGTCAGTGCGGCTGCCTCCAAAAATCTGATCCACCATCCGCTCATAATCCATGAGATAAGTACGGGTTTCATTCCATTTCATAGTAAAACTTTCTTCTACCTGATAGCGCTCCCGACCATATACACCCTCTCGAAAAGCCAGATAATTCAGGCTGACACACCCCATAATTCCATCCATCTCTTTTAGTGTCACCTGTACCGGCCCGCTCTGCTCCATCTTCAAACTACCCCAGGTCAGATGGGAAAAGCTGGAATGAATACAGGTATGTCCAAAAGAACTGTTGTCCTCACTGCTGGTAGGTTCCATATAAGTCACCAGGCTTTGCGCCTGATCATAGAAAAAGGTCCGGGAGGAAAAATCTGCTGCTAAATCCACCATGGATTTGGCTTTTTCCGAATCGGTCCAAATAATTCGGGTATAATAGCAGACGGTTCCCATAGAATCCGTATCTACATCCAACCGCAGCAAATACTCCCGGTCTCTGGCCAACAAATTCTGGATTGGAAGCACTGCCCGTATTCCGTCCTCCCCTTTATCCCAAGTATCCAGACGCGTATGTTCCACCAAACGCTGTAAATCCAGACTTCGAATCTCATAGCTGATTCCAAGTATGGTCTGGCTGCCTCCTTCCATATGAATCTGCAAGGCCCGGTCCTCCGGAAGAATTGTAAGGCTGTCCCGTGCCGCCGCATTGCCCATATCCTGCCGGTAGCCATACATGGGATTCATCTCTCTTCCCAACATGTTCGCATAAATTACCGGCAGTTTTGCTTCATCAAATACCAAATACCTGGTCTCCTCATCTTTTATCCAATCCCGGCTTCCAATCATATACACTACCAATGCTGCAGCAAACACACCAAACAAAATTCCAACCTTTTTCATCATATGATTCATATAGTTTCTTTCCTTATCTCTCTTTCCATTTATCTTTTTTGTCCAATCTTATTTTATCTGCTTTTTTCCCAAACTACAACTAGGTTCTTATGTTTTTTCGAAAATTTTCAAAATTTTCATTTTTTCAATATTTTTTTCACTTGCCAAACGACGACAAATCAACTATAATGGATGTAGTTATATTCTGATTTTCTAAATTTCTATACAATCTGGGAGGTATCTTAATGAATTACACAAAATTTTTGGAAACTGTAAACGAGACTCTGGAAAAAATTCTGCCAAAAGGACAGAACATAATCATCCGGCCAGTCCCTAAAAACAACGGTATTGTACTGGACGGATTAAGCATTCAGACAGACGATTCTCATGTTACCCCTGTTGTTTATCTGAACCCCTATTATGAACAATACCTAGACGGAATGACCATTCAGGAGATCTGTCAGGATATTAAAAGCCTGTTTGAACAGGATCTCCCTCCTTTTGCCAGCGAAGAATGTCTTGAAGATTTTGAATCCATGAAGTCCAGGGTTATGATGAAGTTAATCCATGCCGACTCTAACGAAAAACTTCTTTCAGAGATTCCTCACATTCCCTGTCTGGATTTGGCTATTGTCTTTTATCTGTTTCTTGACCGCAATCCGGTCGGCCAGATGACTGCACTGATTCACAATGATCTTTTAGAACTCTGGCAGACTACCCCCAAGAAGCTTTTTTGTCTGGCCCGACAAAACACGCCGAAAACTTATCCGGCTGAAATCCGGAGCATGTCAGATGTAATGAAAGAAATTGCCCGTCTGCATATAGGCAAAGACTACAGTGAGGAGACTCTCAACCAGATTCTGGATGAAGAAGACGATCCCTCCCCTCTTTACGTGCTTTCCAATCAGAATGGGATCTATGGGGCATGTTGCATTCTTTATCAGGACCTGTTAAAAAACTTCGCAGATTCCTTTGGGAGCGATTTGATTATCCTTCCCTCCAGCATCCACGAAGTTCTCCTGACCCCTGATGAACAGGGACTCTCCTATGATTATCTCAACTCTATGGTAGTTCAGATCAACCATTCCGAAGTTCCGGTAGAAGACCAGCTTTCTAACCACATTTATCTATACACCCGAAAAGATGACCAGCTTCATATGGTTTCAAGATCCGATTCCCTGTCCGGTTCATCCGATTTTAATTAGACGGATACAGCCGCTCAAATACATTTAAAAAGCGCTCAGCACCTGAAATACCAACACAGATGCGCTCCAGGCAATCAGAATCTGAAACCCGATTAATCCCAACGTGAATTTCCAGGAATGGGTTTCTCTGCGGATTGCTCCAATCGCCGCCACACAGGGAGTATACATGAGGCAGAATACCATCAGGGCGTAGGCGTTTGCCCCTCCGAATCCCGTGGCTGCAAGACTGGCGGACAGCTGGCTCATCCCTGCACCGGAATTAATGTTGCTGACTCCGTACAACACGGAAAAACTGGAAACCACCACTTCTTTTGCCGAAAGTCCGGAAATCAGCGCCACTGCCACCTGCCAGGAGCCAAGTCCCGCTGGTTTTAAGGCCGGAGCCAGAATCCGGCCAAATCCGGCTGCAAAGCTCTCTGTCACTTCAGAGACATATCCAGACATTCCAAAATTTAGTACAAACCACAGCACAATGGATGCCAGAAATATGGTCGTGCCTGCCTTGGACAAATAGTCTTTCACCTTATCCCACACATAAATCCAAACTGTCCTTACATTGGGCGTCTTATATTCTGGAAGTTCAATCAGGAGAGCATCCTCCTCTCCTGTCTGGTCCAGCTTATGTACCACAAATGCAATCAAAATGGCTGTGGCAAGGCCGATCAGATAAAGAGAGTATGCAATCCAAAGAGCATGGTCCGGAAAAAACATCTGTGCAAACAAAACGTAAATAGGCAGCCGTGCAGAACAGGACATAAACGGCGTGATTAAAATGGTGCGCCTCCGGTCCCGTTCACTAGGAAGCGCCCTGGAAGCCATAACCGCTGGCACGGTACAGCCAAACCCCAGCAGCATTGGCAGAAACGCTTTTCCAGATAAACCCACCCGGCCCATAATCTCGTTCATCACATAGGCTACCCGTGCCATATATCCACTGTCTTCTAAAAATGCCAGCGCCAGAAACAAAATAAAAATATTAGGCAAAAATGTTAATATTCCTCCTACCCCTGCCACAATTCCATCCACCACAAGAGAAATCATCCATGAAGAAGCATGCATCCGGGTCAGAACATCATAGACTGCACCAGAAAACCAATCTAACCCTGTCTCAAAATAACCTTTGAGAAAATCTCCCACGGTAAATGTAAGAAAAAACACTGCTGCCATAATTCCCAAAAACATCCAGGTTCCCCAAAAGGGATGGGTCAGCCATTGGTCAATCCGGTCTGTGGAGGCTGCCCGCTCTTCTTTATTGAACAAACACTCCTCAATCACTTCCTCAATATAGTCATACTTTTGATTGATTAAATCTTTTTCATAACCCTCCCCCACAATATGCTCCACATCTACAGGATGATCGTTTTGCACCTCGGTATCTTTTTCCAGCATTTTCACTGCATGCCAGCGCATATTTTCCATCTCACCATACTTGGCATACAAAATCTCCTGAATCTGGCGGATCTTTTCTTCAATCCAGTTATCATACTGAACCACCACTCCCTGAGGCTCTTCTTCGTAATGATGAACCACTGCATGTAAAAGTACGTCCAATCCGCTTCTTTTTCGTGCAGATACCGGAACTACCGGAATGGCCCCAAGCATTTCCGGGAGACGATGGAGATCGATCTCCATTCCTCTCTCCTCCACAATATCCATCATGTTTAAAGCCAGAATTACCGGTTTTTTCAATTCTAAAAGCTGTAAAGTCAAATACAGATTTCGTTCCAGAGAGGAGGCATCCACCACATTGATAATTACATCTACCTCTCCTTCCTCAATGCAGCGCCGTGTAACAATTTCCTCTATTGTGTAGGAGGTGAGACTGTAAATTCCCGGCAAATCAATGACCCGAATGGGGCGCCCTTTATAGTTGGCGTACCCCTCCACCCGCTCCACAGTAACCCCCGGCCAGTTGGCCACCTTCAGGCTTGCTCCAGTAAAGGCATTAAACAATGTCGTCTTGCCACAGTTTGGATTCCCTACAAAACCCACGCAGATTTCATCTTGATTCCTCCCCATGTCACTGTTCCTCCTTTATCCGGCTTACTTCCTCGATAGTAATCCCGTCGCTGATTGTTTTTCCCACAGCCAGCCTTGTTCCTCTTACCTTAAATATCACAGATCCACTGCCTTTTTTATTCAGTATCGTCACCGGCGTCATCTCATTGACCCCCAAAGCCTCCAGCCGACGGGTAACTGCTTCCTTAACAGCCACGCTTTTTACAATATAAGTGCTGCCAACTTTCCCTTCATTCAGCCTCATTTTTTATGTCCCTCTTCTCTGTATTTATTTCCGCAAACAAAAATTCCAGACACGATACATCCAGAAACATTCGGCTGCTATTCTTCCAGTTCCAGCAACATCTTTTTCACTTTCAGCATACGATCCCGCAACACAGCTGCCTCCTCAAAGTTCAGCTCTGCCGCTGCCTGATTCATCTTCTTTTGAAGCTCTCTTGCCAGCCTGCCAAGCTCTTTGCTGTCCATAGACTCAGGATCTTTGTCAAAAGTTTTGGAATCTGCCTGAGCCGCTTTGGAGATGGCAATCAAATCCCTCACTGCCTTTTTAATTGTGGTCGGTGTTATATTGTGCTCTTCATTGTACTTACGCTGTATCTGCCGCCTTCGGTTTGTTTCCTCAATCGCCTTGTTCATGGAATCGGTAATGGTATCTGCATACATAATTACATGGCCTTCCGCATTTCTGGCAGCCCTTCCAATGGTCTGAATCAAAGAAGTCTCTGACCGGAGAAAGCCCTCTTTATCCGCATCCAAAATAGCCACCAGCGTAATCTCTGGTATATCCAGCCCTTCCCGAAGAAGATTGATTCCCACCAGCACATCAAACACATCCATACGCATGTCCCGGATAATCTCCGCCCGCTCCAGCGTATCAATATCAGAATGCAGGTATTTTACCCGAATCCCCACCTCCCGCATATAATCGGTCAAGTCTTCTGCCATTCTCTTGGTCAATGTGGTAATCAACACTTTGTTGTGCTTTTCCACCTCTTTATTCACTTCCGAAATCAGATCATCAATCTGTCCTTCCACCGGCCGCACGGAAATCTCCGGATCTAAAAGGCCCGTGGGACGGATGATCTGCTCCACCCGCATTAGCTCATGTTCTTTCTCATATACATTAGGAGTTGCTGACACAAAAAGCATCTGATCAATCTTACTCTCAAACTCTCCAAAATTCAAAGGCCGGTTATCCAGAGCCGATGGAAGGCGGAAGCCGAAATTTACCAAAGTTTGTTTGCGGGATCGGTCTCCTGCGTACATTCCTCTTACTTGAGGAAGGGTAATATGAGACTCGTCAATAATGATCAGAAAATCATCCGGAAAGTAATCAACCAGTGTCCACGGCGGCTCTCCCGGATTTCCAAAGGTTAAATGGCGGGAATAGTTCTCAATGCCTGAACAAAATCCAGTCTCCCGCATCATCTCTACATCAAAGTTTGTTCTCTCTGCAATACGCTGTGCCTCCAAAAGTTTATCTTCACTTTTAAAATATGCCACTTGTTCCTTCATTTCTTCCAAAATATTTTCCGTGGCCAGCTGAAGCTTCTCTTTCGGAACTACATAATGGGATGCGGGAAAAATAGCAATATGTCCCAATTCCAGTCTTCCCTCCCCGGTCAGTCCGTCAATTTGTGTAATTCGCTCTACCTCGTCTCCAAAAAATTCAATCCGGTATGCCTCGCTGCCAGAATAAGCCGGAAATACTTCCAGCACATCTCCTCTCACCCGAAAAGTCCCTCGATGAAAGTCCATGTCATTGCGGGTATACTGAATATCGATCATCTTATGAATGATTTCATCCCGATCCCGCATCATCCCCGGACGCAAAGAAATCACCATCTCTTTATAGTCAATTGGGCTTCCCAAACCATAGATACAGGACACCGACGCCACAATGACCACATCCTTCCGCTCCGAGAGAGCTGCTGTGGCAGAATGGCGAAGTTTATCAATCTCGTCGTTGATGGCGGAGTCCTTTTCAATGTAGGTGTCAGTGGAAGGCACATAAGCTTCTGGTTGGTAGTAATCGTAGTAGGAGACAAAATATTCCACCGCGTTACTCGGAAAATACTCCTTGAACTCGCCATAGAGCTGTGCCGCTAATGTCTTATTGTGCGCTATTACCAAAGTCGGCTTGTTCAGCTGTGCGATCACATTAGCCATGGTAAAGGTCTTTCCGGAGCCCGTAACACCCAGTAAAGTCTGGAATTGATTGCCTTCCCGGAACCCACCCACCAGGGCTTCTATGGCCTGGGGCTGGTCGCCGGTGGGCTTGTATTCGCTGTGAAGTTCGAAGATTTTTTGTTCATTTTGCACAAATGCTCACCTCTGATTTCATAGTAAAAAAGACGCCTATTAGGCAAAAATTCGTCGTGGAACATTTTATTTTCGTCGTGGCATTTACTCAAATCAGAGAAAAACAGGCCCACGACGAATCCCGTTCACAATTTGCTGTTTTTACAACTTGGCGCACCTCTGTAATTCCATACGGACGTGGTAGCACCAAAGAGCCTTTTTATCTTACCACAAATCGTTAAATTTGTATAGATGCAAAATCGAACTTTTGTTCTTTTTATCCTTTCTATCACCCTGCATCCGGAAGAAATTCTTTTACATCTACAACAATCTCCAACAGTTCCTTTTTAAAACTTTCTATCTCTCTCAGGTTCGGTAAAACCTCCTTCATATATTCCTCAATTTCCGGCACCCCATCCGCTATGATACCTTTATTATCGGCGTAAACGTCCATGGTTATGAGTTCTTTGGCATGTCCCATAAGCTTCGATACCGCTTTGGGGTTGAATGCCTCTTTTAGCAGGAGCGTGCAGTATGTACTGCGCAAATCATGCCAGCGGATGTCCGGCAGGCCATTTTCAGCAAGAAGCTGTTTATAATACCTGCAATGGAACCCTTTGCTCCTTGCTCTGCCATAGTTGGAACAACAGATATAATCCATATCCTGAAACTCTCCCTTTCTGCGGTTTCTGTTTCTCTCATAAACCTGTCGTTCCTTTAAGATTGCCTCAAAAACATAATCAGGAATCGGAATCTCTCTGTAACTGGATTTTGTCTTTAATCCCACCTCCTGTTTCGTAAAAGTTTTCGGGGCAAAGTCTTCTTTTACTGCATTATGTATTCTCCCCAACTGACGTTCCACTTTTAAGGTGCGGTTGATATAATCTACGTCCGAATATTTTACGCCATTGATCTCGGACCTGCGGAGCCCCATAAGTACATTAAACAGCACCTGCATATGGATCGGGGTATCTTTGCTTTTTTCCAGCAGAACCAAAATCTGCTCCATAGTCAGTGTTTTCTGTTCATCTATATTTCGGGTCCTAAAGCCTGATTTGGGCTGCGGTTTTTCTGCTTTGGGAAGCCCTATTCCATCCACCGGACTGGTCGGGATCACTTTGGCCATTACCGCATAACGAAAAGAGACATTCATGATTGTTTTTACCTGCTCTGCTATCGGTCTCGAATAGTCTGCCTTGATATTAAACAATTTTTGAACGTCTCCGCGAGTAACATCCGTCATTTTTTTCTTACCCAGGATGGGAATGATATGATTCTTTACTATTCCGCAATAATTATAGTACGTTTCGTGACTGTCTGTGCGCTTTTTAAGATCCGTTTCAAGCCAAAACATCATATAATCAGCCACATTAACTTTTGCGTACACAACAAACGTACCATTATATAATTCTGCGATGGTCTTCTCTCTTGCCTTATTTGCTTCTTTCTCTGTTTTGAATCCGGACTTCTGCTGTGGTTTTTCGCTTCCATCCGGATATTTCAGGAATACTCTGTAGCCGAAGCCGGAGCGCACAGGTATTACCTGTGACACTCTCCAATCGACATAATTTTTTAAGCTCAAATCTAACATGTCGCAACACTCCCTTCCGGAACAAACGTATGATTCATAAACGTGATAATCTGCTCATTCTCATCCATGACCTCACAATAATATTCAAAGGTTGTATTGACACTTGCATGTCCCAACAGGGCAGATATTTTAATCAAAGGAACTTTCTGCTCTACCAATATAGTGGCATACATCTGTCTCAGACCATGAACCGTAATGTGGGGCAGGCCATTTCTGGAACACAGTTTTGACAAAGCGCTGTTCATAGCGGCAGTTGAATGCAGCAGACCGTTTTCCTGACACGAAATATAATCGTGGTCAAAATATTGTTCGCCATACTGCTGCTTATTAGATTCTGCCAGAATCCTTCTTCTTTCAATTTCCGCAGCCACAGCCTCTGGTATCCTCAATAGCCTGTAACTATTGTCCGTCTTTGGCGGTTTCTCTATGACTTCATACGTTTTAATTTTTCTTTCACCCTTTGGAATAACAGGATTGGATGTAATTTGCCGCTGAATATAGATTGTCCTGTTTTCAGCATCAAAATCTCCGAATTTCAAACCTGAAATTTCACCTTTTCTGAGTCCGCAGAACAACCCAAGCAGAATCTCCAGATACCATCCGCTATTGTAAGCAGCTTTCAGAAGTTTTTTCACATTTGCTTTGTTTAAAATAATAATTGTTGGCTTTTTTCTCGGATATGATTTCGTTGCAGGTATCGGATTCCTTTTGATATATTCCTGTATTACAGCCTCTTTCATTGCCATGTTCAAGAACTCTCTGGATTTGTTGCCAGCGGAATCGCATGCCTTTGAGACAACAGCCAGCAGGGAATCAAAATATTCCTCATTTGCATATCGCAATTTTATATTCTGCTGCATATTCGGAAGAATCAGGTCGTACAGTACATAGGCACATACCATGCGGGTTGTATTCTCAATCCTCTGTGAAAATATATCCTCAAACCAATAAAGCAAATAATCTTTCAAATCAACATCTGCATTAGGTTTTGCCGACATCTGATAAGTTCTGGAAGCTTTCTTAAACTCTTCTTCATATTTGTAATAGCTTGCTTCCGCTTCTGCCTCACTCTGAAAGCCTCCGCGTTTGCTGTACTTTACAGAACCATCTGGCTGCAGCAGCTTAACTCTATGAAACCAGGATGTTTCTTCATAAAAGACAACTCCCTTTTTCTTTGCTGGCTGTTTCATTAAATCACCTCTCTTATAAATCACCATTCAGCCATTCATCAAATCCTTTCTTTGGCACTCTAAAAAGCTTACCAATTTTAAGAACTCTGAACGGCGGGTTTTTCTGCTTATACACATCTTCAAGGAAGGTATAGGCTTTACTCTTTCCTATTCCAAGCATGCGCTGAATATCGCCTGCCAGGTATACCTGCTGATCAACTGCCGCTTCATTATCTATATCTGCTGCCATTCTCTATATCCTCTCTTTCCCTGTTTTTAGTATCTTTCGCTATCATAAAACGATTTTTGCAGCCGAAGTGGCATCAGTCTGGCATTTGATATAAAGTATCTTCATATATCTTATACGAATTGAACATCCTGTTTTTCAACTGCAATTAGCATATCTTTTTTTACTTATAATTTAAGAGGTGAAATTTATGCACACTCAATCAGGTCATTTCCTGCGCCAATTCTTTTGCCGCGTATTTCAGGTATTGCTATGCAATCTTTAATCAGGGGGCGTGCTCACGCATGGTCATCGCACACTATCCGTCTATACCTGTATAACTCCTGAATGGTGCTGTAAGATTGTCAAGGTGCAAAGGGTCTTCCACATTTTGGATGTAACCCATATGCTATATAAATAAAGGACACTATCCCGTTTTTCTGCAAATATTCAAAAATAATTTTTTCATTTTTACACCATAAAATCCTGGCACGAAATTGGCACAATTCCGCACAAAATTGGCACGGTTCTGCTCTTTCCCCGTAAATAGGGATATG
>QXWR01000267.1 GCA_009911065.1 Clostridiaceae bacterium
ATATAGTCCACCGCGTTCATAAAATCGTCATCGTCCTCCTTGACCTCCATGCCGGAAATCATGTCTACAAGGGTATTCATGTTTTTATCCTCGTCCGGGCCCTCGAAGATGATATAGGCGATAAGGGCGCAGTATAAAAGCGTTTCTGATTTCGTCCAGAACGGGTCGCCCTCCTTGCCCTCGCCTTTGGTGTTGGCGATTAGGGTATTGACAAATTTCAGAATGTCGGCCTCGTTGCGGATGTACGCCAGCGGGTTGTAGTGCATGGAGCGGGAAAAATCAATGCTGTTGAAAACCTTGATTTTATATCCCTTTTTCCGTTGCAGGAAATACCCGGCCTGCTCCAGCACCCCGCCTTTTGGGTCTACCACCACATAGGAGGAATGGGCCTGCAGAAGCTGGGGCGTGAGCCAGAACCGGGTCTTGCCGGAGCCGGAGGAACCGACAACACAGCAATTCAAATTCCGGGCATTGGCGGGGACGGCGGGCCGGGTGTTGGTGGTGAGAAACTCCGTCCCGGTCAGAATGATGTTGTTTTCAAA
>QXWR01000268.1 GCA_009911065.1 Clostridiaceae bacterium
ATATAGTCCACCGCGTTCATAAAATCGTCATCGTCCTCCTTGACCTCCATGCCGGAAATCATGTCTACAAGCGTGTTCATGTTCCTGTCCTCGGCGGGGCCCTCGAAGATGATATAGGCGATAAGGGCACAGTATAAAAGCGTTTCTGATTTCGTCCAGAATGGGTCGCCCTCCTTGCCCTCACCTTTGGTGTTGGCTATTAAGGTATTGACGAATTTCAAAATGTCGGCCTCGTTGCGGATGTACGCCAGCGGGTTATAGTGCATGGAGCGGGAAAAATCAATGCTGTTAAAAACCTTGATTTTATATCCCTTTTTCTTTTGCAGGAAAAAGCCCGCCTGCTCCAGCACCCCGCCTTTGGGGTCTACCACCACATAGGAGGAATGGGCCTGGAGTAGCTGGGGTGTGAGCCAGAACCGGGTCTTGCCGGAGCCGGAGGAACCGACAACACAGCAATTCAAATTCCGGGCGTTGGCGGGGACGGCGGGCCGGGTGTTGGTGGTGAGAAACTCCGTCCCGGTCAGAATGATGTTGTTTTCAAA
>QXWR01000269.1 GCA_009911065.1 Clostridiaceae bacterium
GAAAAGATCATAAAGCTCCTCCGATGCGCTTTCCATCAGGCGGTCCGGTGGGATATGATCGGCAAAAACCCGTTTGAGGATGCCGACCTGCCAAAGCGGGAAAAGAAAGTCCGGGCCATCTGGACAGCGGATATCATCCGTCAAGCTCTTGACAGCTGCCAGGACGGGAAACTCTACATTGCGATCAATTTGGCCTTTGCCTGCTCCATGCGAATGGGGGAGATTACCGGTCTGACCTGGGACTGCCTCCACATCGCAGATGAAGACATTGCAAACGATAACGCATATGTATGGATTGAAAAGGAACTTACCCGTGTTGACCAGAGGGCGACTGACGCACTTGGGGAAAAGGATATCCTTTTTGTATTCCCCAGGCTGATGGGCGGCAAATCATCCACCAGGCTTGTCCTGAAAAAGCCGAAGACAGAAAGCAGCATCCGTAAGGTGTGGCTTCCCAAAACCCTTGCCCTTATCCTGCGCGACTGGAAGGAAAAGCAGGACAGGCTGAAAGAGTTCATGGGGCCGGACTATACAGACTA
>QXWR01000270.1 GCA_009911065.1 Clostridiaceae bacterium
AGCAGAGAGATTTATAACAGGAATGATTACTCTATCAAGCAAAAGTAATTAATAATACAGTGATACATCTTTGATAGATAGAGATGAAAACAGACGGAAAATTACAGAGAAAGCAAGGCGCGGCGGCGCTCAGCTCCGCTTAACAGGGTCGAAGTTGGAGACGCCGATGACCGCCCCAACAATGGCGGTGAGCACGACGCCGCCGGCGACAATGCTGAGCAAGAAGTTCTTGAGGGAGGGGGAGACGCCGCTAGCCGCCTCCGCCACATCAGGAACAATCATGGAGGCAGTCAAGGCGGCGGCGCTCAATCCGGCGACAGCCTTCTCCTGGAAGGAGGCCCTGACAACGAACTTTGCGGCGGGCTTGGACACGACGGCGGCGGACTTGGATGACCTGAGGGGCAGGGGCTTGAGGAAACCATCGGCGGAGGGGAGGGTCTTGTGGGCGGCGCGTGGCAGCGGCAGCGCCATTGATACTGCAGAAGTGGAGGCCATTATTAAGTTTTTGGTGAGCTGCTTCCTCTCTGGTTCGGTTG
>QXWR01000271.1 GCA_009911065.1 Clostridiaceae bacterium
CCGATCTCTCGTGACAACTCAATTATCCCCAGGGTAATTTTTCTGACATCAATCACCCCCATTCAGGAGGTTGATTGGTTCGCTAGGCCATAGTTTCCTATCTCCGAACCCTATTGTCTGGTTCCGAGTCAAGCTAGCTTATACCCTTACATTCTTCGGTAGATTTCTGACCTACCTGAGCTAACCTTTGGGCGCCCTTGTTATCTTTTTGAGGGCGTGGCGCCCCACCCGAACTGCCTGCCTATAGCTGTTCCTCCGGAGAGGTGAGTCGTAAAAATTGACAAGGGCGGTGTTTCATCGGTGACTCGGAGAGATGCTAGCGCACCTTCCTGGGTAACGTCTCCCGCCTACCCTACACATGCCAATTCTTACAACAACAACAGGTTGCAGTGAAACTCCATGGGGTCTTCGCTTTCAGATGGAGGGGTCTGGATTGTGCACCAGACTGATTGTTTTCACTAGCGTCATGGCGGGGACAGTAGAACTCTCGTTGAGCCTTCATGCAAGTCGCCAATTAAGCGACAAGGTATTAC
>QXWR01000272.1 GCA_009911065.1 Clostridiaceae bacterium
GACCGCGCCGACTTTGAAAACGTACAGCGGATTTTGGAAAATGCCCCCGTTAAGCGACCAAACGGGGACGGGGAAATCCACCCTTTGTCGGGCTTGCTTTTCTGTAAGGACTGCGGCGCAAAAATGCACATACGGATAGATTACAGGAACGGCGGCAGGCGGCATATCGCCTATTGCAGTGAGTACCACAAGGGAAAAGCCAAAAATCCGAAGTGCCATTCCCCGCACATCATGGACGCGGATTTACTCATGCAGACCGTTGCGGAGGTGCTGAAAAAAATCGCGGAATACTCCATCAGCAACAGGGCGGATTTTGAAGCCTTAGTGAAAAAGAGCCTTGCCGTACAGCAGACCGACAGGACAAAGAAACAGCAAAAGCGCGTCCCGCAAATCACAACGCGGCTTGAACAAATCGAAAAGGTTCTGGATAAGCTGTACGAGGACAACGCACTGGGAGTAATTGAGCAAGACCGTTACGAGCAGATGTCGCGGAAGTATTCGGAAGAATATTATACGCTGAAAGAGGAACTTGC
>QXWR01000273.1 GCA_009911065.1 Clostridiaceae bacterium
CTGCATTTATTTAGGCAAATCTGGTTAAGAAACCATGATAACTTCCCCTCTCAAGCCTGGGGATCCTGCTAAACAGGCACCATTTCTGGGTGAGAGCCTTGGATCGCGTCCGAATCTTCATGAGACTGATGGCTAGAAACCGACTCCTCCGTTCTTGCATTTGCAGCAACTTGCTTCACAGTGCAGCTAATGGCTTCAAATATGATATCCTTCACTTCCTCAAACCTCTCCTCAGAGAGAGAAACCTCAGCCAGGAGCCTCCATGCGTTACCCTCGGAAGCTCCCTCGTAGTCCTCCTTTCTCTTCAGTACCATATGCCCACTGATCTCCCAAACTGCTGGATTAACCTGAGTGTCAAGCAGCTCGGAGCTCACTTCCCCAAGAGCCTGCTTCTCAGCGTAGCACTGAGGTAAAAGGAAAACGCGTTTCCCAGAGTCAGATATGAGTACATTGTAGGGGATGTTGTTCTCTTGCAAGCAAATACAGGAGTCTGAGACGATATCTGATAAACCTACGAGGCTATCCCGTGCG
>QXWR01000274.1 GCA_009911065.1 Clostridiaceae bacterium
TGCCACCACGCCAACGTGGACCGCATGTGGACGGTGTGGCAGAGCCTGCCGAGCACCGTCATCCCCAACAAGCAGATCACCGACCCCGACTTCCTCAACACCACATTCCTCTTCTACGACGAGAAAGCGAGGCTGGTGCGCGTCTCCGTCAAAGACGCCGTCAGCAATATTAGAATGGGCTACGACTACGAGCGGATCGACCTCCCATGGCTCGACTACCGGCCGCCGCGCCAGACCGCGAAGGCGAAGATCAACCGCGCCGCTGCCAGCAAGGCACCCAATGCGAAGTCGCTGTTCCCTCTGAAGCTGGAGAGTGTGGTGAGGTTCCAGGTAGACAAGACGGCGAAGGGCAAGGCCGACGAGTCGCTGGTGCTCGAGGGCATCGTGGTCGACACCTCCAAGTTCCTCAAGTTCGACGTGTTCATCAACGACGAGGACGACGAGCCGACGGAGCTGGACAAGGCGGCCTACGCGGGGACGTACGCGCAGGTGCCGCACAAGACGGAGAACCAAACGGCGTCGTCTTCGAT
>QXWR01000275.1 GCA_009911065.1 Clostridiaceae bacterium
AAAAAATTTTTCAACTTATTGTATTGGGAGATAATCTGTGATTTTATATTGACTTATTACGGAGATACATTATTTCATATTGCTGGCCATGTTGCAAAAAAATTCCCTCAAGGAAGACCCCATGAAGAAGAACGAAAACTTATTTACGACCGTTTTCAAAAACTTAAATATATTAAAAGCAAACCAGGGGAGGAAACACTTACAAATATCAAAAACGCTCTTGACATATACAAAATTAGCGAAGATATACTCGAAACAGGAAAAGGAACTGTGCTGATAAAAATTGAGGAAGGAATCCTAAAAGTCCCTCTTAAAATTGCATGTATTGATAAACGTGTTGAACCTCAAACAAAATACTTCTTAGATATATTAATAAAGCAAGCCAAGAAAAGAAACAAGTAAGCAGGAGAAAACTCCTGCTTTTTATTGTAGGCTTTAGCCTGTTGAGCATGTAGGAGTTTTTCGCTGATCCGAAAAACGGAGACATGCGAAACAAAAAACCACCCGCTATGCGGGTGCGCGACAGAA
>QXWR01000027.1 GCA_009911065.1 Clostridiaceae bacterium
TATATTTTTTTGTGGTTGCAGGCTCCGAAAAGCCTTGATATTACAGTGTTCCTATTAAAACTCATTCATAGAACAAGGGTAATACATATTCATGATATTCATTCATGTGATTGTTCAAAATACACACATTCTTAAAAATCATTCCTGGTTCATACATCTGAAATACCTTTTTCATCTCCATACTGACCAAAAAGAACTGTTTGTCCAAAACATCAATAAAATCTAATGAATATGGAGCATCCGAAAACAAAACATTTACATCTGGAATCTGCTTTGCATTTCTAAGGCAAACCTGTTTCCTCTGCTTTACTACATCTCCAGAATTGGTAATTACTGGTGTATGGAGATACCTGCTGTCCTGACGGATTCTAAAATATTCCATAACTGAAACCTTCTCCATTCTTTCTCATTTTCTTCCAACTTTACCTTTCCTTCTGCTTTTTAGTTAGCCTCCTAAATGTTTTCCTAAACCTGCATAAATATTTCTATGGTCTTTTCCGGTTTTTGACACGGGAACTCCTCCTATTAACGCATTCTCCATTGATTTCCTCAAATCATTTCTTACCCCTCCCACAGCATAGTCCAATACTTGAGGAAAGGTTATTTCATCGTCCTTATTCTTGTCCATCGGATTCTTTTTGCTTTCCATCTCATAAGATGATAACACATATTTTTTTGCACTATAAAATATATCATTTCCACTCATTTCAACAAAATTATTTGTCTCCGACTGCTCTATTTTTATATATTCTCTTGAACCTATTGTACAATTTCCTTTTGTTGTGATACAAATACTTCCTTTTGCAGATAAATGAAGAGAACCTTGGGATTGGAACAATATTCCTGATTGATCCATTAATATCAAATCATTTCGTGTTGATTTTTTATGTCCAGATAATTGAATCATATCCGGCAATATGCAAAACATTTTGTGATTGGCACAAAACTCCTTCCTGTCCGGTTCCGGATAAGAAGCCAATCTTTCCCTTTTCCCATGAATCACATAACCATGACTTTCATAATCATCTGGAAAATAAACACATACCTTTGTTCCCTGCTCTGGCATAGAGTAGAAAACATTTCCCGATTCCGGCAAATAAGGAAACTCAAATCTCTTTTTCGGGCTTCCTGTATCTAAATCAAAATCAACCTGAATCCATTCATAATTTGTAGAATATACAGTTCCTTCTAATACTGTGCCTTTTAGTTCACTGGTCTCCGGTCTTTCTAAGCGAAAGAAATTAGGTAAACTGCATTTATATTTCATTTCTAAGTTTCCTTTTTGAAAACAAATCTCCTTTTCCATAATTTGCAGTTTATTGCCCATATATATTACCCATTCCCCTAATTCCAGTGTATTCTCACACTCAAATTCCAATATTTCATAACATCCCTTCTCAATCACTTCATATCGTTCTTTTCTTTGATTTATAAAAATCTTCTCCTTTGATAATATATGATCATCCTCTAATAAAAGCGGATTCTTTCCAAACCTTCTGTCATAATCTCCCACAATAATTCGATTGGGATGGATCGTATGGTCTACCCATACTATCGTTTTTAATCTTCCTGCTAATTGTTTTATGCCTGCCCAATTTGTTTTCTCATATTGGATAAAAGGCGTTTCTAATTGAATATTCTTATAATTTCCCAAATAAATTTTACATGGTCCATAATTTAAATATTGTATTACATCCATATAAGTCATCTCCACATCTTGTACTACATGACTTTCAGGGGTCTGATCCATAAAAAAACTCTCTGTCTTCCCTCGTATTTCTACATATCGAAAATGTCTGTCTGGATAATAGTTCAATTCTGTAATTATCCCAAAAAATAAATCTGTCCCATCTTCTTGATTAACCTGAATTTTCTGCCAAATTGCACTTCTTTCTTGGCATAGCTGGTAGGATGTCTCTGTCAGAAGTCCCTTTATTGTAATAATACCATGTTCATTTACTTGTGTATGAATCTCTAAAAAATATATAGTTTCAAATTCAACAAAGCCAGAAATCCTAATTATCCCCATCCTCTATCCCTCCTGATTGGTAATGAGTTGCTCATACCATGTCTCAAATCCACTGCTTTTATCTCCTTCATAATCTTCCTCATAGTAAATTTCCATTTGTTCCTTTATCATATCCATTGCTTCCCTTGCATACCTTGACCTCTCTGAACGGCTTTCAAAAACCTTATGTGCTTTTACAAACTCCTCTTCTGCCATGTCATTTTGGTTTAATTGAATAGCAGCTAATGCTTTTCCATAGCGGCAAACACCCAAATCAGTATTGTCTATTTGTTTTTCCCCATACAATTCAATACATTTATCACAAGCAGAAATCGCTTCTTCATATTCTTCTTTTTTACTGTAAACTCCTGCCATATTCAAATATACTTGACCCAATTTGAAATAATTTTCATTTGCCTCAAATATCTTTTCTGCCTCCTGAAAATAAGTAAGGGCTTCCTCATATTCTTCTTTTTTATTTGAAAGTTTTCCTAAAAGAAAATAAATATCAGCAATATTGTTACTATTCTTCCCCTCTGCTTTTTCCACAATCTCTCGTGCTTTCTCAAAGCACTCACTTGCCTTATCAAATTCCATCCGTCTCATATAAACCTCCCCCTGACACGAATAAGCTTCTCCTACCTTTGTGGATTTCTTACCATAAAACCTTTCCGCAGATTCTTGTGCTTTTCTTCCATATTCCAATGCCCGCATACTATTCTCCGGATCTTTGTCATTATATAAATCTGCCAGATGCCAATAATTATTATAATTCAATTCATCATCTCCTATTTTTTCACAAAACCCGGATGACTTTTCAAAATATAGAGTTGCAGTATCTGTATCTGGAAATGAATAATAACATTGTCCCATAGAATTGAATAAAATAGCCTTTTCAATATCTATACCTGTATTATAAGTATCATAATACTCTTCTATTTTTTGATAATAAAATAATGCAGTTTCATAATCTCTTTGTTCAAAAGCATAATCCGCAGAAAGAATCCATAAAGGTATATCTGTTCCTCCGTAAAAGGTTATGGTTGTTCTTTTCTTTTGGCATCCACATAATAACAATATAAAAATACATATCCACAGGAACGTTTTTGTTGTTCTTTTCATAATTAGTAACTCCAAAATAAAGCCTGAACTTTTAATTTATCTTTAAACTTTCTATATTGACTGAATTATCAAAAATATATGGATTTCTGTCAAATCATAAATCTAATTATCTCCCCTTACCTCTCTCTATTCTGTAATAAGTTTCTCATACCAAATCTCAAATCCACCGTTTTTATATTCTTCATAGTGCTTTTTATAATAAAATTCCAACTGCTCCTTTATTGAATCTATCATTTCATCTGCATATTTTGATTTCCCGGATTGGCTTTCGTAAATCTTATGTGCTTTTACAAACTCCTCTTCTGCCATATCTTTCTTATCCAAATAAGCAGCTACTAATGCTTTTCCAAAATGACAGTACCCCAAATCGGTATCAATTATATTATTCTTTTCATACAATTCAATGCACTTATCCCAGGTAGCAATAGCTTCTTCATACTCCTCTGTTTTGGTGTAAACTCCTCCTTTATCCCTATATACCTGACCTAATTTAAAATAATTTTCATTTGCTTCAAATATTTTTTCTGCCTCCTGATAATAAGCAAGGGCTTCCTCATATTCTTCTTTTTTATTGGAAAACTCTCCAAGAATAAAATACAGATAAGCCATACTATCACTATTTTTTCCCTCTGCCTTTTCCACAATCTTTCGTGCTTTCTCAAAACACTCGCTTGCCTTATCAAATTCCATATGTGTCATATAAACCTCTCCCTGACACATATAAGCTTTTCCTACCTTTGAAGATTCCTTACCATAAAACCTTTCCGCAGATTCTTGTGCTTTTCTTCCATATTCCAATGCCTGCATACTATTTTCTGGTTCTTTGACATTATATAAATCTGCCAAATACCAATAATTATTAAAATTCAATTCATCATCTCCTATTTTTTCACAAAGCCCTGATGACTTCTCAAAATATAGGATTGCATTTTCTATATCTGGAAACGAATAATAACATTGTCCCATAGAATTAAATAAAATAGCCTTTTCAATATCTATACCTGTATTATAAGTATCATAATACTTTTCTATTTTTTGATAATACAACAATGCAGTTTCATAATCTCTTTGTTCAAAAGCATAATCCGCAGAAAGAATCCATAAAGGTACATCTGTTCCTCCGTAAAAGGTTATGGTTGTTCTTCTCTTTTGACACCCACATAATAACAATATGAAAATACATATCCATACAA
The DNA here is from genome assembly GCA_009911065.1 of Clostridiaceae bacterium. GTDB lineage: Bacteria > Bacillota > Clostridia > Lachnospirales > Lachnospiraceae > Brotaphodocola. The sequence goes on from QXWR01000027.1 coordinate 4,324, forward strand.
ACTTTTTTGTTATTTTTTTCATAATTTTCGTATTATTCCTCATTCATCAATTTAGGACTTAAAGCATCTTTTATTCCATCCATTTTTTTATTTCTAACTTCTTCTTGATCTAGTACATGCTTTTTGCAAATAAACCATGCTGCTGGTGTTATATTCCATTCCCATCCATTAGCTATATAATCTCTTTTTTTTTCCACATTGTATACATACTCTCCTACCTTCGTTCCTTTTTCATCATACTTGCAATAAGCTGTATGTACCATATCATAATCTCCTGAATAGTCTTTTAAACCAATCTCTTCTGTGTTATTACAATATACAGTTAATTTAATTTCTTCGATCCATTCTTCATTTGACTGCATAAAAAAACTAATTATAGTCATTATCAAAGATACTATTGTATTTACTTTATAAACTATCTTTCCCAAATTAGGATCGATTTTTCCGCCTACTGCTTCATCTAATGAAATCCCTTCCACAATACCAGATAAAAGATCTCCACCTTCTATTGCCTCTTTCAAATTCACCATTCCGATCAAAACAGGAACCACCACCAGTCCAGTAAAAGGCATAATGATTCCTATTATATTTGACACATTTCGATGCACCTCTTCTTTATAGGCATGAGATACAAATTCGATATAAATTGGTGCCTTTAACTCCTCTATTGATATTTCATCTGAATACATTACTTCTTTATAATTTTCTAAAAATTCAGTTGCTTTTTGGTATGAATATCCTTCAACATCAATACCTGTGCGTGTATACTCAAAAAATTTTCTTCTTTTAGTCAATAACCGATCATGGCAATCATCAATTAGTGCGTTTACCAAATTTAATGTTTCTACAATCCAAAATTGACAATACTCATAATATTCCTGACCACTGGTGTAAAACGACAGAACTCCTCCGCCTCTGCATATTAAATAAGATTCCATTGTAACCCAATGAGTAGCCTCTGGTTTGAATTTAGAAGCTGATTGGTATACTTCGTTCACCTGTTCTATTGCTTGATTTAATACTTGTTCCTGTTTTAAATAATGCTCCCGGTCTACAAAAACTTTCTGTTGAACATCTATAGTATATTCTTTTATTTCCTGTAACGCATCCAAAATTTCCTTCGTATGATGTACTACATATTCATAATCTGTACCAAATACGAAAAATTTATCATCTTTAAGCAATAATTTGATTTTTTCTTGTACCTCTTCAATATTTTTCAATTTCTCCATTTCATAATAATAATCAGTCTCTGCATTTTCATCTTTTATAACATGTTCAAGATCTTCTGAATAACCATATGATATTTCAATTCTGTGTTTGAATACATCCCAGGCTTTTTTACGAGTATCCTCACAAAAATATTTTAACTTATTCCACAATGGCTCAAAGTCATATTCCAATACAATCTTAAAATAATTTTCTGAAATTGCTTTCTCACTTACATTCATCCATCGATCCAACAAGGGTAATAAACATGGTCGATAACTCTCCCCTTGTTTATAGGATTGAATAGCATATTGAATATTTGGACCCTGACTATCCCAGGCATTTATATAATTCAACATATTTTCATAAAACGGAGAAATACAATAAAAAAATGGTGGAATATTTTCAATTGGAACACAGTTCTTTTCATGTGCGCATAAATGATCATTTTGCAATAAGCCATGGCTACAAGGTATTCTCAGATTCACATATAAATCTTTCCCTGTAGTAATTTCTTTTGCATAAGAACAATGAATTTTTGCTCCATCCACTACAACTTTATCTTTTTCGTCTTTGCTTTTAGCTCTCAGATGTCCATCATGTAATTTTTCCATATCTTATCTCCTTAAATATCTTATAGATGCTTTATATTTCTCCCCTTTTCATATATTCCATCATTTATTACAATAATATTTTCGTTTTGTTGGACGCTTACACAGTCAGCTCCTTGAATTAATACTTCCTGACCACTTTGTATATCTACTACTGAATCAGACTGAATCGAAATTCCGTAATCACTTTTAATAAAAATTCCTTTATTATCTTGTAAACAGATAGAAATTCCGGCGTTATTGGTTAATACAATAGACTCAGGCGTAAAATACAATTCCTTACCATATCGGGTTCTAAATGATTTTTTATTTGGGTCCAACCTCGTTTGATCCCCTTCTTTATGGACATTACTAATTATATAGGCATGTTCTTCAAATCCATCTGGAAAATATAAGCGTACTTTCTCTCCAACTTCAGGCATACAATACCATCCTGTCCCATTAGGAGATGTATAAATTGTCGCATAATCATACCAAATGCCATCTCCCCAATCTTGATCCAAATCGCATTGTGATTCTATTTTTACTCTGGCATTCTTCACATCTTTTACGATAGCTGGTATAGATATACCTTTAAGGTTATGGTTATATTTTGATGATGGAATACGACAATATTTTTCTGGCTTTAATCTGTACTGAATCATTGCTTCACCTTGTTTTTTGAATACAATTAGTTTTTCTATTCTCCACTTTTTGTCCTTCAGATTAATCAATTCTCCAATCTCATAATAATCTTTTGATGTAATAATACACTCCTCATATGGTATTTTAGAATTTTCTCTTTTATGTTGCAATTGAATATCATCACAATCGATTTCATAATATTTTTTTCTTACTGGCACACCAAAGTAAATACATGGGTAAATGTTATTACAGTCTGCCATCAATATTTGTCCTTGTTCCATTGCTAGTCTTTTTAAAAATTCCCAATCACTCTCTTTATATTGAACGATAACTCTCTCTGGTTTTGCCTGTTTGTCTGCTGTATAAATCATTCCCGTATGCACTGTATGTTTTAAAACCTCATCTACAATTTGTCGAAAAGTTTGAGTATTCCCTTGAAATACTCGTTCTCTGCACGTTTGGTCTAATAACACAGTATAGGAAAGAGCATGAAGAGACAACAGCCTGATGCCGCCTATATATTTTATTTTTAGATCCGAAATTACTCCTTTAAAAAGAACAATTTCAGAATCATCTTCCTGAACTGCAATAATACTTAATTCTTTTATCTGATTTTCATAAATATTTTTTTCATCATCTTCTGATATATATCCCATGAAAAATGCTTTAAAGTGTTCGTTTACTTCTTTTTCAATCGTAAATTTTAATATTGATATATATGTTATAGGTTCTATTTTAATCTCTACAATCTTCATCCTCTTTCTCCTCGTGATTGTTCTTTTATAGTCTCAATTACTTTAACAAAGAGATAATTCCACTCTTTCATATAACTAAATGGACAATTAAACATTCCCAATATCATTCCTGTTTTTATTAGCCAAAAATATACAAAATTATATAAAGGACCATCCATTCCATAACTCTTAAAATCCATCCATGGAACTGGACTATCCTGTAAAGACATTATTTCATTATGAAAAAACAAAACAGATGGATTCACATTTTTTAATGCAACTTGCATATCTTTCAAACCATGTGCAAGCGATTCCCATGTAACCATCTTTTCATCAAATTTGCTAAATGTCATATTAATCTGTTCTGTTTCATCACATAAAATGATTTGTGGCCGAAACACAGATGGGTACTTATATTTTGCTGTTTCCTCTGACATAAAATCAAATTTATCTGGTAACATAATAGAAATATAGTTGTCAAATAATTCCATATTTTTAAACTGAATTAGTTCGTTTCCCACATATATTCCTGTTTTTATACAATTACAGGTTTTTCTGCGTTCTCGCCATTTTAATGCTATAATTTGTTCATCTGTGTATGACATACCCCTCCTCCATAATTTCGTAAATATTCGCTATAAATTTCCTTTCCTCCTAACACCTCACCACAACCACCGCCGCATTATCCCGATCTTCCTCCATACTCCGGTTCACCAACTCCACCAGACCAAACGCCTTCTCCTGGCAGCTGCCTTCCTCCTCCAGACAGTCCTCCATATCCTTCCATCTGGCTGTCTCATACAATCCATCGGTCATCACCACTACATATTCCCCTCCGTACAACTGGATCGGCGTGTCAAAAAATTCAATGTTGTGAAAACCATCCTGGCCTATAAAATTGTAAAGCCGGTGTTGTCCTAATAGAGAAACTGCTTCCTGCTTTGTAAGCTTCCCTTCCTCATATTTCTGTTTTGCCAGCATATGAACAGTATGACCGGACGAAACCGGCACCAATTCCTGTTTCCGGTAAACTGCTACCTGAACATTCCCCACTACGGCATAGTATAAACGACGATCCTTGATCATCACTGCAGCAGCAGAAGCAGTTCCCTGTCCATTTTCCATTTTATTTAAAATTTCCCGGTTTGCACCCTGAAAAGCTTTTCGAAAGGAATATTGGGGATTGTAAAAGGAACTTCGGTCCTGAAAAATTTCCTGAAATGTTTCCACCACAATCCGGCTGGCAATCTTACCTCCAAAATGCTTTCCCATTCCATCTGCCACAATCGCCATAAGCCCGTCTTCTGTTTCACATATCCCATATTCATCCTCCTGAATCTCCCTATCCCCGATTGTTTTAGAAACTCCTATGTCCCATTCTGATTTTCTTTTAGGGGCTTTATTCCCAAATCTTATTTGCAGCCATATTCGTACCCCTATAAGGATTAAAACAAGAAGGGACAACCCTATTATTGTGTGCTCAGGAATCGTCATATTTTTTCTCCATTCCCTCTCATCCTTGACTTTAAAAACTACAGCTCTAGGAAAAAGATTTTTCATTCTTATCTTCCCACCGAAACTGCTCTCCACAAAAAGGCACAAAAACAAACTGACTTTCTCCAATCTCAATCGTGTCATAAGGTTCTAATGTAACATGAGTATAAAGGGCGGCATTATTGTGATAAACAATTCCATTGCTGTCTCCCGGAAGCAAGACCGTTTCCTGTTTCTTAGGATCAAATACAAGAACTCCGTGGTTTCGTCTGGAAATTTTGTTATCTCCTAAGATTTGAATATCCATGTCATCTGCTCTTCCAATAAAATTCTTGCCAGATCGAATTTTATAGTCTTTCCCCTGCCTAGGTCCGGAGACACATACAATCCACCCACATACTGGAGCTGTCTCCCCTGTCAATAGTAATTCTTCTAATGCCTCCTCTCCTAACATCCCCGTCTCCTTTTTTTCCTTCGTTTCCGTTTCAATATTACAGTATGGGCATACAGTTCCATATCTTCTGGCAGAAAACAGATGTCCGTTTTGGCACCGGATCAGATTGCTTCCCATTTTTTCCTCCTCCTTCTTCTTAACTGCCATTCTAAGTTTTTCAGCCCTCATCCTTTACCGGACTAAAAGCCGGTTCAACCCTACGAAAATACAGTCCATTCTCTCCAGACAGCATGGCATGTTTGCTGACAACTGATATGTCTTCCCATCCTCCGCTTTCTTCACACGAAGCCCATTTATACTTCCCAAATCCTCCACATACCATTTTCCCGCCGAAAAGTTCATTACAGCATGTTCAATATCCACCATGGCTGCATAAGGGCTTTTACTTAAGTCAATATCAACCTGATTTTCCTTAACATCCCTTCCAATCACCAGCGCTGTTTTTCCATATAGCCCCCATACCACCAACTCCGTATTTTCCTCGCTAAGCAGCACCAGCTCTGTAATCTGGCCCTTCTCTTGTATCTGCCCATGGATAAATCCTCCCTGTCCCATACCACCCTGACTTTTTCTTCCCACATCTCTCCTCTCCTTAAAAGCTAATGCTCCAAATCCTGCTGCACAAAGCCCTGACGTCCACATAATTTCTGTCCGCAAAGTTACCTGTTCTGCATAGCTCCAGGCAATTCCAAAGATAGCAATACAAATGCCTGCAATCGACAAATCTACAATTTTCTTTGTCATATTCTGCCTTCCCTCATTTTTTTCTTCCCATATATTGTTCAAATATCTCCGTCATATCTATGGGATTTTTCTTTGTCTTTTTGTTGGAATCCAAGTTTTCCTTATTCATTGTGTTGCCCTTTGGTTGAAATCCAAAAAATTGCTCAAACTGGGTGGACAGATTCCCAGGATCAAATCCTGCCCTCATTCCAGCTTTACCGCCTCTAGTTCCGGATGTTCTCCGATTCCCGGCCTTTGCCGTCTTTTCCTGTGAAGAACCTACCTCTTTTCTTTTTTGATCATAAATCTGACGTTTTTTTCTATTGCCAAGAATCTCATAAGCCTCCTTCACTTCCTTAAACTTTTTCTCCGCCTCTGGGTCTTTAGAGTTGCTGTCAGGATGGTATTCTTTTGCCAGCAAACGATACTTTTTCTTGATCTCCTCTTCTGAAGCTGTCTCTGTCACTCCCAGCACCCTATAATAATCCAATTCCATTTTGTCTCCCTTAATTATCCTGACCTTCCTTGAATCCAACAAGTAAAAAAGGAAAAGGGGGACACCCTTCCTATGGATGCACCCCCTGCCCTGTGTTTTAAGTGGCCGGATATCCGCCTTCCACTGTAATCATGTTTAACTTGTCCTTTTTCTGCTTAATGGTAAGAGTAAATGTACCAGTACCTTCCGCATCTCCAAAATCTTCCACATAATCAATCACAAAAGCATTGGGGAAATAATATTTTCTCTCCATAACTCCTGCAGCTACATGCTCCACAGTCACTTTACGGTAACAATCTGCCTTTTCCGCCGGCACTGCTGACCACAGAGCCAATTTCCGTGTGCTGTCAAATGGGTCGCCATCTACAGCAGTCAGGATTCTTCCTGTAATTGTCAATGTGCTTCCTACATCTTTGGTTCTGGCATTGGAATCCAGCGGAATATCTGTGGTAAATTTTACTTGGCGGACACATTCCTTTGCAATTTCAAAGCTTTCTATTCCTTCTACGATCACTCGGTATGACATATGTTTTTTCCTCCTGTATTATTCGCCACCAAAACCGCCCTCAATCCGGGCTGCTGCATTTTCGTCTTTTTTCTGCTTCATGTGAATATAAAATGTCCCCACACCGCTCTCGTCATTCTCTTCCTCACTGTACGCCATCACAAATGCATCCGGCAAAGTAAACTGACGAACAATCTGTCCTGCAGATACAACCGTCACTTCAGCAGTCCGGTAGCAATCCGCCTTCTCTGACGGCACCTGAGACCACTGGGCCAAACCAAGAGTCGGATCATTGCCCCCGCCTCCGCGCTTATAGAGCATTTTCCCCCATACCTTCACAGCAAGGCCAAAATCCGTTGCCCGTGCATTAGAGTCGGCAGATGATACAGACTGGAAATCTACTTTTGTAATGCTTCTCTCATCAAATACGATTTCCTCTGGTCCTCCGCTGATTTTCATTCGAAATCCCATACAACATCTCCTCCTTCTCTTTTATTTTTCCACCTTTCCAATAGGGAAAGATCATGTTTTATAGCTTCGGATCTTTGAATCCGTTAAGCCCTGTGTTTCCTGCCCTTTTTACTTTCCAGCAGAAAGACGGTTAATTTCCACCTCTAAATTCTTTACATTTCCATTAAAGGTAATGTCTAACGTACAATAACCGTTCTCCTCATCAATCGTATATTCAATATCATCCCCTTTTCCAAGAATGGCATTAAGGCATTCCCGCTTTGACAGCCACTGACTTTTTTGGCTGCTTGGATTATTTGAAAAAAACTGCACAATAGAATCTTCTTTAAAATCCCCTGTTCCATGTCGCATCACCCGTTCAATATAGGTGGTCACTTGAGTTTTGTAAATCGGTTCAAACATATATCCATCTGACATTAGGTTTCTGGTTTTATAAACCATAATGTTTGTAATGTCATTCCCCTTATAAGCTGCATTTTCTGAGCTGAAAACAAAGCCAAAATTTTTGCGGTTAATATCATTTTTGATCGAATTGGTAAATCCAGTAATCTCTTTGGCCATGGTAGTATATACCACCAACCCATGATTTTCTACTTCTATATCAAAACGCACCCCTGGCAGCTCTGAGTCCACTCCATTTTTTCCAAAACAGTCTTTTAAAAATTCTGGACATTGATAAGCAGCCACAATTCCAGCTGCCACATAAGCTGCCCCCACATACACCCCATCAATCCACAACTTCATCACATCTTCTTTTTCATGGGAAAGCTCCACGTTCTCTCCATTCATCACCATTCGTCTGTCCAGAACCACTCCAGACTTGTCTTTGGGAATAATCGTAAAATTTGGAATACATGGAATGGCATATTCACTGTATGGTTTTCCCATCAATGGACTGCAGCGGTCCTCATATTTTTCAATTCCCTCTGTGGCAAGAGCATTAAATGTGGTAGTATCATCTGCTTCGTAACTGAAAAAACACTGAACCCCATAATCCTTAAATACATCTAAAAGCCTTGCCAATGACTCCACACTATTTACATCTGCCTTTTCAGCTCTGGCATTTCCCTGAAAACGCTCTCTTGTAAGCTTCTTCTTACTGTATTGGTCCAGAGACACATTTGGCATAATGCTATACCACACGGTATTCCCAAACTCATTCTTTGCATTGGTGGTGTTAAAATAAGTAACCAGTCGGGAAATATTTCCTGCTTTTGCCAACAGATCATTGGAAACATTCATCACCAACAAAGACGGACGCATACCCTTTATCTTCTTGGGATACTGTTCAAAAAAACACCAAATTCCAATAAGCTTCTCAATCAAAGGCTTTACCGTCTTGATAAAAGCATCCTTGGACTCCCGGTAAAACTCTAAATAGGCATTATAATTATTTACCTCCTCCGTCTTATCTGCAGTGCTTTCCATGGTTGAAACAAGCGGGCAGAAAGTCCTCGCTACCAAATCCGCCACATAATCATTACTTTCCTCATTAACCGCATTGTAATCTTCCTTCAATGCTTCAATCAATCCTGTATTGGCATTGTCATCTACTGTTATCAGCGCTGTTCCTTCCACCTTCGGCGCCTCCAGAATCTTTAACTCACCTCCCTCTCCCATACTTAAAACTCCAAGAGCTAATGGTGCAGTGTCTTTCCGGTCGCCGCTGTCTCCCAACAAAAGCCTGGTCTTACTATCTTCAATGGCCAATGGCAGCAGCGCCATCACATTGTTATAGTTTGTGCTGGCCTCTTCAAACATCACATTCAATTTATCTGCCAAATCCAGCTTTTTGGGATCACCGTCATCTAATTTCGCATATTCTCCATAAGTATATTGAAGCTCTTTTCGATTCTGCCGGATCGCATCCATCACCTTTCGGGGAGAAATCATATCCGTCAGCTTCTCAAACTTAAAATCTGCGTTAATGCTTCCTTCTGCCCGTCGGGTGTCCACCATGCTCATAAGCATTCCCATAAACTCATTCTGTCGGTTCAGAGGAATCTCTGTGAGCATCTCATCTGGAATCTGTTCTGGCTTATCCAGTTGATAAATCACCTTCTGGCTGGCAGCGTTAAAATAACAGTAAACCATCGGATTGAATTTCTCCAACAGTTCATCAAAACTATGTACCAGCAAATGATCATTGATCTCCCGAATCTTATCATCAGACAGGCTTTCCAATCCTCGCACATCCCCTACCAGGGTCAAAAAATCCATTTTTTCAGGATTAATGACTTCCAGCAACATCGTTCGGTTTGTCTGCCTTATTACATTTCCCACTTCAATTTACCTCCTCTTGTTGTCTCATTTGACAATTTAGATATATTATAGCATAAATTTTCGCCAAAAATCGTCAAAGCCTCCAATCACCAAGACTTTGACCTCCAAAAAATAAAATAAAAAAAGAGCGGGATTATCACTGAATAATTCCACTGACATTCCCGCTTTTTTATTACTTTTTCAACTCCTCCGGAATCTCCGGCTGGTACAAAGCTCCCATAGACAAGAAGCCTGCTCCCATCTCTGCCACTTTATTAATCAAAATGGCTACCATTGCTAAAACCGCATTCATATCCCTCACCATGGAAAAATACTGAAAAACTGTATATATACCAAGCAAAGTAAGCATCAACGACAAAAACCAAGTAAAAAGTATTTCTTTACTGGTTTGAATCATCGTAGTCCTTACTAAATAGTAAATCAAAACTGCTGAAAGAATCACCCCTATCCACATTTTTCCAACATGTAAGTGAATGTTAAATAATACCTTTCTGGAAAAACAAAGTAAATTAGACAGAGAACTCCTTTGGAAAATATCAAACAATATATACGTATTATGGAATAAGTACCAACCACATCCACTGCCATATGATTGTTTTTTAACATAACCCCAAATAAAACAATGGTTAAAAAATCTACGACATAAATCATCAGTATGTAAACAGCCGACAACACCAACGCATCATGCAGCTTTGCACGGTAAATCATACAGGAAGCAACTGCTATTCCCAAAATACCTGATATAGTAGCTACTATAGAAAAGGGAACCGTTTTCATAAAAGATGGACCTTCCAATATTGTGTCAAATTTTTTTTCAAACGGGTTGCTCGTTCCGGACTTATTTTCATACAATAATCCTCGTTCATTGTAACACAGTCATCATTCACCTTTTGAATATGATAAGGATTCAACAACATCCCTCTGTCAAGCTGAATCATATTGTCTTTTAATTTCTCAAATAATTGTGTTATCGTAATTCTTTCCTGCACTTTTCTTCCTTCTGTAAGAATGAACTCTACATTTTTCTTATTTTTCCAGGCATAGATAATTTCATTCACATAAAATCTGGCATAAAGCCGCTGGTTATCTATAAGGTAAACACTTTCACCTTTCTGTTTCTTCAAAGCAGCGAACAACTTATCTAACACTTGGTTCAATTGGGAATCCATTTTGTCTTTACGCAAATACCAAAAAGTGTTCATATGACATGCCTCTATAGCATAATTATCATATGCGGTCAGATAAATGATATAGGAGAGAAAACCATGGGCCTGAATATTGTTTGCAATATCTATCCCAGTATACTTGGGCATCACAATATCCAAAAAATATGCGTCAAAAATTTTTTTGTTTTCTATGTACTCCAAAATCAACTCACTGTCTGAAAATTCTGACACAATTACTCCAATATCGTTTTGTTTACAATAGGATTGAATTTTTTCTTTTATGATTCCCAGGATCTCCTCGTTATCATCACATATTGCTATTCGGTACATAAAATATCTCCTCGTATAATAAGTTTGTAAGTAAGAAAAACAGCTTACAGACTTATTCTTTTTTGGTATAAATGGTAAGGACATCTAAGAGGAATTCCCCTCATCCCGATTCCCATCTATACAGTTGAAAGTTACATTTCAATATAGGTAGATCCTGTGGTATGATATCAGGTAGAGTCTGATGTCCGAAGGCACTGCTTCTCCTCCTTTCAGCCGGCTTAGTCCGAGACTGCTTCGATAGCATTCAGTCTGGCACATACGGCACATTCCGCTGACACAGAATTTTCATCCCCAGCCGTTAGCACCAGCAAAAAAGGCTGACTGGGTGCATGCTCATTGCGCAAGGTTTCGGTCACCGTATGCAGCACAGGATTCACCTTTTGCTTCAGGCTCCACAAATCCTGACCAGAATGGAGGTGATACTATGTTAAAGATCAACTATATGTCCACCTTGTTTGTTGGTATTGATGTAAGCTCAAAGACCAATTTTGTCTATGTTATGGACTTTGAATAAAACAAATACATCTCATCGTCCTTTGGCAATAAACTTTCTATCGTCCTCCAAGGTTCTCATGCCCTACAAGCCTTATGTCTTCTGTGTAAACCCAAAGGCTACTTCCAATTACCGAAAGTCCTATATCGGAATGGAAAAGACCGAACCCACAGATGCATATCTCATCGCGGACTTTGGCAGAGTAGGCCGTACAAAAAAACTGGAACCCTGGCGCGGCGGGCAGTTCATAGCCCTGAAACGCCTTACAAGACACCGGATGCACCTTTCTGAGTCCATCACCAGGGAGAAGACTTATATGATTTCTAATCTTTATCTCAAGTTCAGTGAACTTCAGCTCCTTGAAGGGGATAATAAGCCCTTTGGCAAACTCTATGGCGCTACGTCCTCAGCTGTCCTGACGGAATTTTTGTCTCCACAGGAGATTATCGATATGCCGGAAGAGGATCTGCTTGCCTTCCTTGCAGAAAAGAGCACTCGCGCTTATATCTCGTAAATTTGTACGACTCGTTTTTGGATTGCTGGTCAAAAACCAACTGTACACCGGCCAAATGCTGGACACCGAATATAATACCGATTCGAACTGACATTCGGTTTTGTGTAAAACATACCGAATGTCTGTTAAAGTTACCCTTTTTTCTGTAAAACATATCAAAATCTTTTTCATAAAGTTCTTGACATATCACCAGAATGCTATCTCTTATTGGTTCTCTAATCTTTATAATAATAATACAATTTTTTCCAAGTTTCGTCAATGTCCTATTTGTAGATGATGGTATAAGGTTCCTGTTCACGGAGGCAAGAAAAATTAATGCAATGCTGCACTATTTTCCCTATCTTCTATTCAATCCAGATTTTACGCTTCTCCTTCTTTCCTGACTTTTTCTGCCCTCCTCCCACAACAATCTCTTTTAATATCATACACAAATACTCATAAATATTCGGAATCTTTAATTCTTCCTCTCGCTCCAGATTCCTTCGGCCCCTCACATAATCCATCAAGATTTCTACTGGTACGCTTCCTCTCTCTGAAAGACATTGATATGCAAATACTCTGTCTTCTGGTAAAATCTCTTTCGCTGACAGCAGTTCTCTGGCAAAGCGTCGTGTCACCTCATGCGCTAAAGTTTTGCCTCCTATACCTGACCAATCTGCGTAAATCAAATTTATTGTATCGTATTCTGTGGCCATGTCAGCAAAATTCTTATAATCATCCCGCAGTCTGGCTCCATGCCGCAGGTGAAACCGACACAGTTCAAATTCGTTGTCCTTTTTTTCTAAAGACTCTTCTAAAGAAAGTCCCATATGAAAAATAATGGAATCCCCCTCTTTTATTTCTGCTTCTGCCCAAAATTTTAAAATCTGCAGGCTGTCTGACGGTTGATAAGAAATTCTTATTTCATCTCCTGAAAGGCAAACAAAATCTTTGCATTTCACAATCCCTGGCCCTACTATCAGTTCCTTTTCTTGCACCTGAATTTTACAGCCTTGTATAATACCCGGTTCATACTCCTGATATTCCAGATAAACATGAGCAAACAGATAATCACGCAAAGCCCACAACATCTCCTTTTTTAACACCCGCTTTCCCTCAAATAATGGATAACGGTTCTCTTTCACAATTTTTCCCCTCTCCTCCATATCTTCTCCTCTCTGAGCATTTTGTTTTCCCCAAAAATTTGATCAATTTTCTATTGATTCCTCTCACATACTTCCATCAAAAAAATTCCTTACCCATCCCTCATTCTCAAAATAAAACCGCTCCTCCTTCCCCAAATACAATCTCCTCTCCTTCCGATACACAGGAACCACTAAAAACGCCCATTTTTCTGGCTCTGACCATACAAAAAACCGCACTTCATTCTCCACAATATCATCTGTATCTTCCTGAAGAATGTGTCTTTGATACCGACTGTTAATTTCCTCATACTCCATCTCATTAAAATCAGACAGAGAACTTTCACACGTATATTGATACCGTTCTTTTCCTCCAAAATCCTTCAAATACAATTTCAAAGTCAGATCTTCCATATTTCGGGAGATCCTTCCACTGCCGCTCCCCTTTTCCATAGCATGAATCAGCGTCAGTTCCTCGCCAGTATGGGTATAGGCAGTTACCTCATAAGGCAAAGCTGGCTCCTCCATTTGAATCACAATATCTGCAAAACCATACTTTTTATCCTTTAAATATTTTAACGCTCCATCTACACAAGTCATTTTCAGTCCATAATCCTCCTTCTGGCTTTTGCTTCCATATCCAGAACGAATCGCTCTCCCTGGGACAAATTCTTTTAAAGCATCGCGAAAAATCCCAATTCTACAGGACTGACCGGTCAAACGAATCATGGAATAGTCTTCCAGTTCCTCCTCCTCATACATTCGCTCCATAAATTTCTGTAAAACCCCATAAATATCTGCCCGCAGTAAAAGTTCCAATTCATAAATGCTAACATACACAACCGGAAATTCCTTAATTACCTGAATCTCATCAAAATCCCCCTGCCTGTATAATCCCCTGCCGGAAAGCTTCCACTTATCCACAGGAATCCATATGGTTGCCTCCTCTTTCACCTCCAGAAAAGAAAGAGCTGCACGCAAAGACCCTGGCTGTTGGTAAAATTCCTTTTTCACCCGTTCTGCCAGCTGAAACAAAAAATAGTAATTGTTTTTCACTTTGAAATAATCCGTTCTGCTGTGATTTTCAAACTCTTTAAACCGAGTGGGCAAATATTTTTCTGCTTTCCTATACTCCGCCTCCAATTCCTGATATACCATCTCCACCCCATTCTGATCCACAGCCCGGAATACGTCCTGATCATATGCTGCCAAAATTTCTCGGATCGGTTTTAAATCGGTACACCACAGCTTCTCCACAATTGCCAATTTTAGCAACTGTAAAATCCGAAAAGTCAGATTATTTCCTCCAAAATCCGTATCTCCATTCTCATAGGCTGTATGAATTTCCACTCGATATGCCACCTGTCTATCCCAAACCCGAAACCGGCAAGAACACAAATCGGTGGTACCTCCCCCGCAATCTATAACTAATGCCTGATATTCCTCCCCACTCTGAACAAGTCCTTTTCCAATCCGATCTGATATAGAATTATAAAGAACTGCAATTCCCTCATCTATCATTTCCTCCATACTCAAAGCCACTCCAGGCAAAATTTCCTCAAAAAGCTTGGCAAACCGAACTTTCTGTTTTACTGGACAAGAAATATGAATCGTTTCCACCACACATTTAAAACGATTTTCTATAGCAGTGATTACATATTGAAAATATGCCTTTAAAATATCCTTTCTTGCAACAAAACGTCTTCTCCCCTGACGGTCTGTGATTTCTTCCTGTTTCTCGTAATCACCCGCCCAACGTTTTATGTCATAAAACACACAAAATCCCTCATCAATATAGCTGGAATCTGCCAACCGAATGGCATCATAACCAAATAAAAGCTCTGGCTGCTCCCCTTGTAAATCCTGAACTCCCACCACACTTGGCAGCAGGGCCGTCTCCTGCCACCCTGACATGGTATCATAAAACAAGGCATAATTTACCTTATCCAACAAAAGCCCCTTTTCCCCATCCATTATTCCTGCTTTTTCAAAATATCGGTTATCCAGATACACGCCTCCTGTAGTATTACTTGTCCCAAAATCAATAGCAGCCGACATTGATAAAGTCACCCGCTTCTTCACTGTAAAATTCAGAAGCGGCACCCGATATCCTTCCAAATGCCCGGAATAAGGAGAATATTTCCCATAATAAATCTGGTAAAAAATCTCCGATTCCCTTCTCTCTAAACAATAAAGACTGTAATTCTTCACTTCTGATTCCCTGCATGGCAAATCAGCAGCCTTGGTGAGATAAAGCCAGTCGGTCTGACTTCCCTTTTGCATCACATTAAAAACCCCGCAAACTGCTCCGTCACCACTGATGACAAAAGCATTGGTTCCCACCAATCTCTTTTCAAAAGGTAAAGTCAGTTGATCATAAAATTCCACTGACGCTCCCTCATAAACCACAATCTTAGAATTGCATACCAACCGTAGATCCTTCCGTTCTTTGAAATGGCTGAGAGCAAACATTTCTTCCACCGCTGAAGCCCCGTTTTTACATGGCTTACGAATTAAAAAATACTCCTCTGCACCACGATAGCGTAAAATAGTACGAATCAGCTCTTCCTTATCCAGGGGATTCAAAATACCCTGAATAATCTTTTCCCGGCGGCAAATCTCTTTCAGCTGATAAGTCGTCATCAGCTCTAAATCCGTTCTATGATAGCGGATCTCCTCCTTCTTTTCCTTTTGATTTCGTTTTAATACATATCCATATTTATCCATTTCCTGTTTTCCTTCCCTGAGCGTGTCTGAAAATTCATTCCCGCCAGAGACCAAACTTCTGGATTCCGTTCTGCCATCTCTATATTCTAAAATAACATCATTTCCTCCAAAATCATGGTCTCATCCACATCCACAATTCCAAAATGATGGTCCCAAAATAAATGCACTCTATAATTGACTGGTAAAAACATTTCTTGTAAAAAAATCAGTCTTTTTTGGTCTTTTTCCTTTTCCTTGACACCCACATAAACAAGAATTTGACCTTGTGTATCATTGCTTGCATACACTAGAGAATCCGGATACAATCGCCGCATTACCTGACGGAAAAGATAAATGGAGCTTCCGCAATAATATAGTTTTCGAATCTGTTCTAAAAGAGGACGAATCATGTCTTTTTCTAATTCATTCACCACCTGAGCTGCCGTCTCCCCACAAATCCCATTCAACATATCCTGCAGAAAAAACCTAAGAATATATTCCTGTCTGGAAAGTCCCTGACGCAGATCCAGCTTAACCAAATATTGTATAAAAATGTCAAAGAAAATATACCGTGTCTTCTCATATCCCTCCCGGTTTAAATCAAACACAGAAGAAAATACTTTTGCAAACCGGTACAGAGGATTAACCTCCACCTCTGGCTGTTCCAGATTACTAATATTCAAATTTTCCAGAACTACTTCTGCATAGGGACTTCCATTCCTTACTGGCACATATCGCATTGTCTCCCGGAGAATCCCTGTCCGGTCGGCTGCCAGTGCCGCTTCCCACACATAATTCATACCAATACCCCTACACATCGGTATTCCCCAATCTCCAACTGCAGCTGGGAAACCACAAATCTTATCATACCGTCATTCAGATAATGTTTTAACTTCTTTGCCTTGAATTTTAGCAGCAAAATCCGTCGCTCCTCCATAGGAAACAAAGATTCTGGTATAAACCAGTTCATCCCGCCTTCTGACAGATTTCCAACGAAACGCTCTCTTATTTCACTTTTTTCCAAATTTCTTCCAAAAGGCCCGCAAATTTCATATCCTGTTACATCCAGATATTCCCGAATATCCATTTCCAAAATCCGTCTGGACAAATCCATCCAAGTCATTAGCGACACCTTACTTTCCTCTGCCATACGGCGAAAAAAAGAATCTTGCTTTCGATTGCTCAAAAAAGGCTCTGTATAATCCAGTGATGTTTTAATATCCTGAATCATATGAAAAGCCTTCCATTTATCAAAAGTATCCTTTGACGACTTGACCAAAATCCGATCCTTTTCATGGCGAATCTCCACAATATCTTCATTTCCCTGGATTAGATAACCATCTATTTCCTTTCTCTGGTCCATAACAAAGACATGTTCATAATAGATTCCATCTATACAGGGCATCATAAAATTTGTACTTTCAAGAGAAATCTCCTCTATGTTCCACAACGGAATCCATCCATAATAGACAAAATCGGAATACTTGCCAAACCAAATCTCACACTCCTCCAAACCAAATCCTTTCATAATACTGTCGTCTTCTCCAAAGTTCAGCTCTTTGTTTTCTTCCACGTCCACCAGAAACACATCATAAAACTGATCCAAATAGGCTGTGTTGACCGTAGACCAGGGAAGCTGGTTGTCCTGAAAGACCTGATAGAGAACCTCTACTCTTTTCCGGTATCTTTCTGCTGGTGCAACCCGAAAAACTGCTTTCCGACTTTGTTCCATTTGCCAAACTACTCCTGAAAAGGTCCCAGTTTCCTGAAACTGTCTGCTATCCTCCCACCCCATTTTTAAAAACACCGTTCCCAAAAATCCACGTTCCCTTCCTTTAAAACCATCCAGATCAAAAGGAATAACCGGAAATAAAGTACCATTTGTAGGATCGTAATGCTGTTTTTCTATGATAGTCATCATTGTCTCATACCGGTTTCCCCGCAACTGTAATTCCTCATAAATACGGCGCTGCAGCTGTCCATATTTTTCTTCCATACATTGAATCGCCTTACCAAGTCCCTCCAAAAGAACCATCTTGGCAAACCGTCTTTCGTCCAAATCGTTGATTTCCCGCAGCCGCTCCTCTATATAACGTTCAAAGTCAAAAGGATATTCCTGAATCCCTTCCTTCCATACCTTTCCTTCCTCCTTCATTCTACCCCTCCTTCATCAACTCCTGGTCCAGCCATTTCCGTCCTGGTCTCTACCCTTCCATCCAATTCCTTCTTCAAACTTCCCGGACCAACCATCCCCAAATCGTCTTTCCCGTTTTCCATATCCTCGCTCTGCCTTTCGTGTACTTCTTCCTTCCCCTGATCTCCCTTCACTTCCAAATCCTCTTTCTCTTGCTCTTTCTCCTTTTCCTGTTCCAATGCTGCCTCCAACAATTCAATCTGCCCGTTTACCTCTGCTACCTTTTCATCCTTTTTCAATTCCCGGAACAGATTTTTTGCCAGCAAATATTGTTTTTTTGCTTCCAGTCGGTCTCCGGTCTCTTCCTGGACCTTTCCTGCTGCCAGATAATCCTCTGCCATCTGCTCTTTCCCCTTGTTCTCCTCTGATTTCTGTCCGCTGGCCTGGATCTTTGTCTGAATCAGATCCCCATGAGCCTGATCTCCCAATTCCTGGTATTTTTCAAGGGCCATGACATAATAAGCCTTTGCTCCCTCATAATCTCCCCGGTCAAATGCCTTGTCTCCTTCCGAAGCCAGCGAAGCTGCCCCCGTCTCATTCCATGCCTTTTCCTTCGCTTCCTTTGTATCTGCTTCCTCCGCCTTGTTTCTCATCTCATATAAAGTGTCCAGCGCATCCAAAGCATCCTGCCGACCTTCTTCAAAATACACTCCTGTTGCCAGCTTTCTGGCATAAAGGTATTTTTCCTCTGCCCTGTCATAATCCCCGGAAGCAGTCAGCATATCCCCTAGTTGAATATAATCAAAAACAGACCGATAATCAGTAATCAGACCCAAACGTTTCTCAATATAGGACTCTGCAATCCGGTCTGCATAGCGAGAACGCTGACGGGCTGTTACATAAGCTTCCTGGGCCTCTTCATACTCTCCCTGGTCAAACGCCTCTTCTGCCCCAGTGATAACCTCAATCAACTTCTGATAATCCGAAAGCTTTTGAAGCTCCTTCTTTTTTCTTAATTTCTCCGCCTTTTGTTGTGCTTCCTTACATTCCTCTCCTGCCCGGACAAAATTGGCATCCTGTATGTATTCAATCATATTGGAAAAACGCTGTTCCAGCTCTTCCTCCTGCTTTTGGCGCCAGCGGCGAAAAAACCAGACTCCCAGGCTAATACAAAGGAGAACCGCAAAAACCGCTGCTGCAAAAATCATCCTTTTCTTCCGCTTTCGTTTCCGCTCCGGATCTTGGAATACCTTATTGACAAAAATCGCTGCAAGGGTATAGTTTTCCAGATTTTCCGGCTGGCGGGAAAGCAACAGATCCTCCACATTATCCAAACACTCCGATGGTTCTTCCTTTGCCTCTGAAAATACATCATCCAGTTCCCCGCTGTCTAAGTTCTCCCATATGCCACGGGTATAGACAGCCAGAATATCCCCTTTCTCCAGAGAGATTTTTTTGGACAAACAGGGAGAAAATCCCTTTCCCTGCCCTGCATACCCATACAGATTATTCCGCTCTTCATGCTTTGCCAGCACATCCTCCGGAAGCTTTTTTTCCTTTGTCTCATCACTTCCCAGAGACATATCCTGGCTCTGCTCTCTTGCCTGTCCGTCCCGGTACATGCGAAGACGGGTATTTCCAGCCCAGCCATACCTCATTTTCTCATAGTCCGTCACAACCACCATAACCGATGCTTTCAGCCGTTCCCGACTATCATACTGGCACAAAGCCTTGTCAGCCGCCTTAAGATAAGAACGGATTGCCCTTTTTCCAAGAGACGGCTTCTCCTGAAATGCCAATATAACGGACTGAGTGGCAATCCGTGCGCTTTTGGCATCCTGCTGGCTGTTCAGACCGTCTGCAGCTACATAGCAGGCATAATTGTCCAGCTCTACACAGGCAAAATAATCATTGTTCTCCAATTCAGAACCTGCCTCTGAGAGAAAACCAGTCTGAAAAATGCTGTTCTGTTTTCTCACCTTGTACCTCCCTGATATTTGATATTCTTTTAAAAATTCTTTTCAATCTATATCCATAAGCAAAATGATTTTGGCAAATAAGTATGGTTGTGCGTATAGCTCAGTCCAATGGAATTTCCGGATGCCAGTAATTTGGATTGTCCGTGACCGAATAGAAATAGTACCAGTTGGGATCTAATTGGACCAGCTTTTCCACTTTCTCAAATCCTTCCTCTGTAGTTATGTGTACTGTCCCCGAATAATCCTCCTCTTCATAGGGTGAATACCAGAAAGCAGCCTCCAAACATTCTCCTTTATAAAAAGTTACTTTTAACGTAATTTTCCTATCATCTGTCCCTTCGTCCTGCTTTCCCTCTTGATTTTCCAGATTAAAAAGGCTAATCTGAAACATCCAATCATTATAATAATTACAAAGTCCAATTCCCGTGGCAAAATCCATAAATTTTGTAACATAAACATATTCATCATCCTGAATTATCCTTGTCACCGGATAATCGGATACATAAAACATTGTCTGGTCTATATATTTTATAAAAAAATTTATTTGCTCTATCTCATTTTTTTTACACCCTTCTGCCAACTGTTGGAACTCTAAATTATAATATTGAAATATATCCCGCATTTTTTCTTCTGATATAGCATTTTCTATCATTTCACCATAAATATTATCATTCCACAGTTTCCGTTCATATATGGCTTGTAGACTCTCCCTTTCTTCCTTCCACTCCATCATCTTAAGTGTAATCCATACGATTGCTCCTACTGATATTGTGACAGCGAAAACCATAACCATAAATGTACCAAGTATCTTTTTTACCATTTTTTCACCTTCCTGTCTCTTTACATTTATGATTCATTTTTTCTGACACACTTAAAGTACCAGCAGGAATTGATACGTACTATTTTTACATTTTTTTCATTTGCTATACCAATATCCTCGTTAGAGATATTCTGTAATAGATCCATTCCTTTCCACGGAAAATAAATATAAGAGACCCTTTGTTCTTTATCTTCATAAACGATAATTTCCAACCGTGGTATGGGATTACTCCTGCCTCGCTCTTGAATGGAACATGGAACGATGATTTTTAACATCCAATACCGAAATGCAAATCCGTTTTCTATTGCATCATCCATAAAGTCTGTGACAACATCATAGTTAGCATCCCCTACTATTTTTGTCCATCGTTTATCAAATATAATTGACTCCAACTGCCAATAATTAGCAAATTTATAAAACATTACTCCCTCTATATCTTCCGTATAATAAATGTAAAATCCTTTCATACTTTTGTAACAAATATCCTCTAATATTTGAATTTTTTCTTTATATTTCCAAAACATCTCTTTCATATTTTTATCCGAAGTAAATCTTTCTACTTCTTCCTGAAGCTGTGTATCTTCAGATAATTGCTGTTCATAAACATAAGTAATATCCTTGAGAAGCCTGTCGCGCAATTCTTCCTCTTTTGCTTTTTCTTCCCTTTGCTCAATCATTATGTTTACAATTTTGAATGTTATAATAGATGGAATCAAAATCATTATTACAATGATCAGGTATAAATATAGTAGTTTCTTTATCATTATCCTACCCTCCCCTTTATCCAGAATCCTTCTCCTAGAGAAATTTCCTGCTTACGTCACAAACCGCTAAAAACATTCATACTTTTCATGAATTGGATTGAGTCAGAATTCCGGATGCCAGTAATCTGGATTGTCCGTGACCGAATAGAAATAGTACCAGTTGGGTTTGAGCCGGACCAGCTTTTCCACTTTCTCAAATCCTTCCTCTGTAGTCATGTGTACTGTCCCTGAATAATCCTCCTCTTCATAGGGTGAATACCAGAAAGCCATTTCCGCACACTCACCGTTATATAAGGTAATTTTTAATGAAATCTTTCTTACATCTGCCTCCTCTTCCTGGTCGCCTTCCTGATTTTCCAGATTAAAAAGGCTGATCTGAAACATCCAGTCTCTATAATCGCAAAGGTTGTTTTCCATAACATAATCCATAAATTTTACTACATAATCATATTCGTCATCCTGAATTGCTCTTCTCACCGGATAATCCGATATATAAAACATCATGCTGTTAATCCGATCTACGGTAAAATTAATTTCTTTTTTGTCATTTTTTTTGCACTCTTCAGCCAACTGCTTCATGGCTGCCTGATGTAGCCGGAAAATTTCCCTGGCATTTTCCTCTGATATAAACTCTTCTATGGACTGGCGTAAATGCTCTTGTTCCATCAAATCCTGCTCATATCCTCCCCGCGCCCGCCTTTCTTCTCTCTTTTTTTCTTCCTGATACTCCATTTGAAGTATAATCCATACACTTGCTCCCACTGATATTGTAGTAGTGAACAGAATGATTAAAATTACGCAAAGTATCTTTTTCAACATCTCTTTTAGCATTTTTCTTTCATCTTCCTTTCGTTTTTACCATTCTTTTGTTCTGAGACACTCATAATACCAATGGGAATTTATGCGTATAACTTTCATATTTTGCTCTATATCTATGCACCCTTGTAGCCAGGTCTCGTCTCGCGACAAATCAATCTCCCCAAAGGGTGAGTAAACATAGGATACCTCCAGCTCATCGTCTTCATATATGATAATTTCTAATTGTGTGATTGAATCATTCTTTTGCCATTCTTCGATTGAACTTGGTTTTATTATTGTTAGCATCCAATACCGAAATACAAATCCGCTTTCGATTGCCTCATCTATAAAATCCACAACATATTTATCATCATCAGGTAAAACAATACCTAAAGACCCTTGGGCCTCAGTTTGAACGAACATTACTCCTTTCTTATCTGTACAGGAAAATACACCTCCCTTCAATTTTCTATAACACTCTTCTGCAAAATTCTGCAGCCAGCCTTCATATTGATAAAAACGCTTTCTTATGCTTTCATCGGATGTTAATTCCTGAACTTCCTTCTGAAGGATTGGATCTTCTGATAACTGTTGATTATAGGCGTAAGATACATCATTGAGCAGCCTGCTGCGATGCTCTTCCTCCCATTCTCTTTGTAATTTTATTTGCCTTTCTATTTTATTTACAATATTTATTGTTACATTGAACGAAAGTAAGGTTGTTATTACTATGATCGAAAATAGAGCGAATAACTTTCTTATCAAAATCTTATCCCCCCCTTTTAATCCAGACGTATTACAGCAGATTTTGTTCCATATTGAGAACTTGCATAATATTGCATCTGATTATTTTGCCAAGCTTCCAAAATCATCTCTATATCATTAGATTGCACTTCCCCATCGGAACGCATCATATTTTTATAATTGACTTCTTCTGTCTCTTTGGCTTCTCTCCATCCAGATAAATCCGTTCTTTTATAGGCATCCTTCAAACCCAAGACATGTCCAAATTCATGTGCAATCATATGTAAAAATCTGTCTGAATTATAAATATACTTATAGTTCTTTTCTTCTTTTATTCCTCTTGTAAACAATCGCATTGCGCCAATATTTACAATTGACCATCTTTCTTGAACTCTCAATACGGATGGCCAATTTTCACTTCTATCAATATCAAATAAATTATCGTCAGATTCATCACTATGTTCATCCTTATATCTATCTTCCATCCCCTCCATAGCAAATGCCTCCTTCCGATTATCCACAATATAAATTCTATTCGACCAAGGGTGTAAAATTGTAGGAGAAACCACCTCAATCTGTACATTGACAGCGCCATCAATTCCAAAATAATCATAACAGACTATATTAGGCTTCAATCTTGTATGATACCATTTAGAACCAGTAATCTTAGAATAAACCGTTGTACTCTTATTCTCATAAATACCTTCCCACAATCCAATCCCTCCCATAATAAAATCATAAAAAGAATATCCTCTATAATCTGGTTTTCGGTTAAACCATCCTCGTTTTTCTTCTTTATATGGTATTATCTCTTCTGGTTTTATCTCTTCTGGTTTTACCACCTTTGGTATATTTGTTTCAGACAGTTTCTCATTTATTTCTTTCTGTTTCTCTGTCTCCGTGTTGCTTTCTTCATCACCCCCGCACTGATACGCCAAAATCTTGCTATATAGTTTTATCTTTACATCTTTCCCATTTCTAACCAGCTGATATGGCCCTTCCTTTGCAGCCGTATTGCAGACTACCACTCTCACATACTCTTTGTGATCCCATACACTTAGGAAGTCAGAATACCCCGTCTTTTTCACCAAATCCTCCATAGTGCTAAAGCGCAATTCATCTGAATAAAAAATATTATTTCCAAATTCATCCAGTCTCTGATCCCTATACATGGAATCATCCACTCCTGTAAAAAAATCTCTTAAAAAATAATCATAAAACCTCTCCTCAATTTTTGTCTCTCCGTTTATAACATATCCACTATACTCACGTCCTCCTACGAAAATTACTGCATACTTTTCCGCAGGTGCCACATCCGTAACCTTTTCCTGACTCTGTATCACTCTTCCCTCCCCAACCTTCCCATATGGCGGATTCAGCACTCCATGAAATTCGCTGACTTTCCAGCCTGAATCCGCAAACTTTCCAGCCTTTAATGCCACTGGTATCATAGAAACACCGACTCCTCCTGCCATGTCCAGACAATCTGCCCTATTATTGTTTTGTCCCTTTCTACCCTCGGCCGCTTTGCCACTATAGATAATGGTATTGGCTTCCTCGCGGATTCTTCCGCAATCCATAGCAATCCATGCTGGTTCTGTTACTGCCTTTGGATGGCTCATTTTCAACTGAGTTACTCCCCTAACAAATATCTGCGCATCACTTCCCACAATCATGTTTCCAGCAGCTTGAATCCGAATCTTTTTTTCTGTATATGCCATTAGCCCAATTTCATCATCTACCACAAACGCTTCTGTAAGAGAATCCATTCTTTTACTGAAAAATCCAACATATTCCGGAACCATTTTGCAGCTTTTGGAATCTGTCTGAAATGTCTTCCTCTCTGGAGAAACAGATTCCGTCCCATTTTCCCGTACACAACAAGTCACTGCCCCATCGCTTCCCCATTCATCCCACAGATTCACCAAAACTCTGGCGCCTTTTTCTGGAATACTGTACAGAATGGTTCCGGTTATTGGCATATAGGGATACCAGTATGCCTTCGTAGTATCCTGTTTTAAATCAATATCCAAATGGACCTTAACCATCCCTTCCTTTCGGTCAATAACAACTCCTGACAGAGACACTCCTCTCATGGACACATTAGGCTGTTCCTCCAGACAAAACCCAGCCTCCAGTCCCAGCACATATTCCCACTCTATCATCCCCTTTTTCAGAAAAAGTTTCTTTTCCATCACACAAAGTTCCTGCCCATTCCACAAAACCCAGTCTCCCAACTCATAGTTCATCTGGCTTTTCATACGATAAGACATATAATGGCTTCTTGCCTTATGTCCTTGTGCAGCGCGGTATTTGTCCAGATTCAGCTCCTCCTCATATGCTTCCTCATCCTCTGCCACATATTTTGTTCCCTGAATGCACCCAATACTCATTTGAACCATAGGGTATGTAGTCTCTGGCATTAAAACCGTGTGAAGCCGCCCAGCCATTCTTTTCAAAAACTCCCAGTCTGTTTCCTGATATTGAATGATAGGCTTTTCCACTAAATTCGCTGCCTCTCTGGCTGTTATAACCAGCTTGCTCCTTATGTTAAATCGTTCCCTGGCCTCCTCCAACATCTCTCTGTAGCAGACAGATACATTTTGATAAGAACGTGTCTCCAGACATTGATCCAAAAGAATGGTAAAGGAAGCACAAACTAACTCCAATTCCCATAATCCACCTTTTTCTATCAGCCGAAACGACTGAACAAGGCCCGAAAACAATGGCCGCTTCTGGTCTTCTCCCCAAATCGTAATTTCTTCATTCCGCAGATTATTTTCCGAAACATCCGTCCCCTTCACAATGCCTGTAATAATTGCCTTCCCATGTTCATTCACTTTGCTGTAAATCTGAATATCATACAGCTGGCAAAATTCTGCTGGTCCTTCTATCCGTATATATTCCACCATATCATCAATACCCCCTTGCGTTTTTACTGTCCGGAACTATAAAAAGTAATCATTCCCCCGCATCTGCATACAAGAAATGATTCGGTTGTAATCAGGCTTCTTTCTTCCACCTCAGTCAGTTCAGACAACCTCCCAATCTGCTCTGTTAATGTCTCCAATTTCCCTTCAACTGCTTCCAGCCTCTTCTCAGCTGTTTCTTCCACTCCCCCTTCCCTCAAATATTCACAGTTCTGCCTTGCCAGCTCTGAAAAGGATTTGATTGCCTGAGATAATTTCTCTATACATTCTCCTGACATTGGGGAGCTTCTTGTATCTCTCCACAAGATCCCATACTGTTCCGTTATTTTTTCACCTAATGCACGATGCATTCGTTTGCCGCATAAATGCTGAACTTCCGTCATTTCACTGACACAAAATCCAATCAATTCCCTGATTTTAACAATAATTTCTTCCCTCACACATTTTGTTTCCACCAGATCGGATAACACAGCTTTTTCATCTGTCAGATAATAATGATCCAGCAAATCCAACACACAAGGATGCTCCTCCCCATGAATTGCTTTGGAAGAACAAAAATAAGTATTCGAAGAGCATAAACCAAAAGAGGAAAGATTCACACCTGGTATACAATTATGGCTGTGCGCTGCCGGTTTCCCACCCACACATATTCTGGATGATGAAATGTTCAGTTTCACTGGCAGCTCCCCCTTGTCACAGATCATCCTGGCTCCATTTACAATATATTCGACCATTTTTTACCTTCATCCTCTGATAATGAATCCCTTTACATCCCCGCCTCAAAAGGCTTTCTGCTATCTCCAGATTAACTACCATTCCTTTGGAAAGGAGTTCTGCGCTGATTTGGCAGATAGGCTGCTGCTCTATTTGGGAAAGTTCATATCCCCACACAGAGCTTCTTCCTCTTTCAGACAATTCTACATGGCGAATCCTTTTTAAAAGAGGTGCATAATATAACTCTCCCTGATCTCCCAAAGTATTCAAAATAAAAAACATTTTAAATTCCAGCGTTTCATCATAAGCCTCCATCACTCTCTTTATCAAATCTGATACCAAAAGAACCGGCCCGCTTAAAACATCAACAAAATCTAGTTTTGTCCTAGACTGTGCATACACAATATTTCTCTCCGGGATTCTTCCTCCACTTTCCAAACAAAACAAGTTTGGAGAAAAATGTTCATAAAAATCTTGAATTGCAGGAGTATTTTTATATTTTCTATCCTGACTGATAAAAAAGTATTCCATATCTTAAAACACCCTTTCCTATTGGTTGCCCTCTTCTGCACTCCAATTCATCACACAGTCAAATGTGTTCTGATAATCTCCAAAAAGAATGCGCATGTTATGCTTTGCATAAAATCCTTCCCACTTTCCCCACAATACATGTTTTCTCATAATTTCATGAATATGCTTTGACATCCATTGATGAAATTTCTCTCTGTACTCTGAAAAAAATGAATCTATAAAGTAACCTTCCATCCTTATCTCATTTCTCAACTCTTCTCTAACAAAATCCATGATATTATAAAAACCACTGGAAACTATTGGCACATCCAACCATACTGCCCATTCCTGGTCCGAATAAAAGTAATCCTCATCCAGCAGACGAATCTGATGCCAAGGAAACCCATCTAGGCAAGAAGTACGCAAAAAAGAAATCACAAGATAACGAGGCTCCTTTTTCCAAGAATTATGATATAATTCTGTCAAAAGCTTTAACTGTCGGTTCAATTCACTGGCAATATGATTTTCCATTTCTTCCTGGTTTTGATTCAGCTTTCCAATCTCCTCTTCATACATTTCCTCTGTTTTCTTCCAAAGCTGTTTCAGAAACTGTTCTTGAAACCTATTCATTTCACTTCTCCCTGTCACCGCTGCCAAATCTTATTGGCCGTCTGGCGTATTCCATCCTTAATCTCAATTTCATTATCACCCTGACAAATGGAAATTCCTTCACACCCAATTATGTTTAACTCTCTGCCACTTTGAATTTCAATATCTCCTCCGGCTGAAAAAATAATATTTCCATTACTTTCTAACAAAATTCCCTCTTTATCATCCAAAATAACAGACATTCCCTGATTATTTGTAATCCGAATAGCGGAAGAATCAAAACGGATTTCTTTGTCATAAGGAGAGCGAATATATTTTACATCTGGATTTTCGCGCAAATCACATGCCAAATGAATACTGCTAATTGCAATCCCCTTTCTCTCGTCACAATCCGGAAAATATACTCTCACTGCATCTCCCTTTTCCGGCATACAATACCATCCAGCCCCATCTGGTGAGGAATATACTGTAGCATAAGGAAACCACACTTCAGGTTCTGTTGTATCCTGGCCAAAACTAATCTGTATCTGATCCTGAACCACACGATGTACAACACCTTCCAGTGAAACCCCACTTATTTCCTTGTGAAGCTTTTCAGCGGTTCTAATATTTCTGATTTCTACCAATTCATAAGCATTCAATAGCTCCTTTCCTTCTATTCGGCATTCCACTCGGCTGATAATACATTCTTTTCCCTGAAAATCCAGAGGTGTACATAATTCCAGCACCTCCCTGGTCTCTACTCCAAAGATAAGAGTCCCATCTTTAACATAATCTCTTTCCCTACCTTCTGATATAGAACAAGGTTCCCATATCTCCATTGTCTGAATATCAATATTTTTCATGTCTTCTTTCTTTAATTTTGGTATTCCAAGACAATACGAAACTTTTCCGTTAATATTATCTGCAACAATAACCGTATGAATCATGGAAGCGATTCTCTTCAAAAACTCCCAATCAGTCTCCCCATATTGTATAATAAACCTCCCCGTACTTTTTCCTTTGCCCTCTGTGTAAATGGCTCTGGCATGGTTTATAGAGCCTATATATTTTATCATTTCGCTAAAACTGCTTTTCGTATTTTGGAAAATCCGGGTTTGTTTCTTTTTATCCAATAGATAAGTATGACTATATGACCATAATCTTAAGATCCTCAGCCCATTCTCTATTTTTAATGAAATTTTCCCAATAATCCCTTTAAAAATAATAACCTCCTGGTTTGTGGACTCCGCTTTTATGGTAACTACTACATTCGCCGGAATCGCTTTTAACAGCTCTTCATCGGTATCTTTATCTAAAATCCCCCGCACAACTGCCTGCGCATGCTGGTTAATCTCTTTTACTATCTTTAGCTCCTCTATATGAGCAAATGTAAATGGTTCTACTATAATTCTTTCAGCTCTCATTCTGTACCTCCACTTCTCGAAAAGAATGTATAATTTTTATAAAAACAGGTTTCCACCAAACTGCTTTATCTCTTTCACAATGAAAGCTCCCCATGCATAACCGTCCCATGGCCTTTGTGGTAAAAGTAAAATTATATATCATTCCATCCAACCCAAAACTATCAAAATCAAACCACCCCACCTTCCTGTTCTTCGTGTCCTCCACATGACTCCCATAAAAGGTATACGCTGGATGAAGACGCATAATCATTTGTTTTACTGAGTCTGCTATATCTTCTATTTTCTCCGAACCATACACATCTTTACTTATTTGGAACAAAAAATCTGCTTCTGAATCTGGCATTTCATAAACCTTCGTTCTCTCATGAACATTTGGATACTTTTCCTTGAAAAAATCTCCCTCCACCTGCACCGCCTTTATCGGCAAACATACCTCCAAACAAGGCTCTATCAAGAAAGTTTCAAACTCTCCTTCATATCCTTTTAACTGCTCTCTTTGCCTCAAAATCTTTTTTCTTTTTTGTATCATTTTTAAATCACTATAATCCATCCATTTCTCCTCTCTGCAATTCATTTTCCTTTTCTCAATTTAATAACATGAATTAATATGAAAATGCCATACCTTTCACCCTCTCTCACTGGGCTTCAAATTCTTATAATGCAGCTCAATCTCCATATCCTCTTCATAAAAAGTCACTGTAATCTTTTCATTATAATAAATCGGATACCCCTTCCCCTTTTTTAAAATTTCGGCTCCCCGCATTACTGTGCAGTGTTCCGACTGGTCCTGAATCACCAGTGAATGATCTGGTCCCGGACAAAACACAATATTCCCAGACTCTGTTTGTTTGCAGGAAATGTTACATGTGTCTAAAATTTGTTTTAAAACAATCCGTCCTGGAGCACGTCCAAAGAGACGGTAAGTCTGTGGAGGAATATCCTCCTCGTTTCGAGTCCTCACAACATAAAGGTTGAGCTTTCCAGAATATGCCCCATCCCGAATCACCATCGGCTTTTCCGGCATTCTTGCCGCTGCTGCCTGTTCCATATAAATAATGGTTGTATCCTTTTTCCTTCCCCACAAAACCAACATCACAAGCCCAACTGCCAAAATGCCCAAAATTCCCCATAACAGACGGTAATCTGGCTCTGGCTGAAAAATCGGGTCCGGCGTCTTTACAATCTTCACCGGAGACGCCTGTCTGACCTGCCACACATCTCCAAATCCATCCATGTCCACCTGTATGTTTACTTCCTCTATATCATCTGCCGGAATTGAGGCAGACAATTTCCCCTTCTCAATCACCCCCTGACACACAGCGCCATTTAAGGTATACGAAACCTTCCTGCCTTGAAACTCCTCCCTCTCCCAAAGGCTGCCCTGATTTCCACTCTCATCCACCGCCTCAACCACAATATCCGCAAAATGTTCATACCGGGGCGGAACCTTCTTTTTTATTTCTTCTGCAGTTTGTTCCAGCTCTTCTCTTCGGTATTGTACATTGATTTGTATTTTTGCAGAATATTCTGTCATCAACCAGGCATGGACTTTGTTCCAGGATTCCCCGCCCCATATACGGATAAAATCAGAAGAAGGATGCTCTAATTCAATCACTGCAAATTCTTTTCCCTCTGTAATCTGTTTTCTTTCCGCCTCACACTCTGCCATAACCGTCCCTGACTCTCCCTCCCAATCCAACAAAAGCCAGCTCCTGCTGGCACGAAATGGCAGCTCCACCATCCACTCTCCATCTGTTTCCCCCATCCTCACAGAAACCTCTTTCCACGGGATTTCCAGTCTCTCCTTAAGAATCCGTTCCAAAATCTTATTTAGGGAACCAGACTGCCCTTCCCAGTAGACAGCTCCCCCAGTAACTTCCGCCCCGTCAAATATGTGCAATTTAGGACTGGTAAGCTCTGTTCCGATTGCGACAATATACATTGGTATCCCCAGACTTGCTGCTTCTGTCATTGCCTCTGTATACTGTATTCGGGATGTTTCCTTTTGCTGCTGATTTGGCATATCAATCTCCCCGTCGGTCAGCAAAATAATGCTTCTCTCTACCCCATCTTCCTGGGAGAACAACCGAACCGCCTGATCTAATCCTTCTCCTGCATTGGTATATCCTGCATAATACACAGAATCCAGCTGTTGTTCCAGTCTCTCCAAATCTGTACTCAAAGGAACTACTGCCTGAACCTCTGTATTATAAGCAACCAGCCCTAACGAATAATCAGAAGGAAGGATATATGCCGTTCGCCGTATGGCTTCTATCACCCGACGGTCGAAATCTTGTGTATTCATAGATACACTGGTGTCCAACAAAAAGACCAGCTCTCCCTTCTTTGTACTGACATACGTATCCTGCTCTCCTGCAAATGTCCGAAATATTGCCCCAAATGCCCCGCTGCAAAGCAGCATACCAATTATCCAAATAAACAATTTTTTTCTTATCTTCTTTAATCCTTCCAGCATTTTTCAATCCCCCTTTCTCTATTAGCATTAGTATATCACATATTTTTGTCGAAAAATGTCATAGCCCTCAATGATGGGAACTTTGTCCCTGAAAAAAGAGGAGACTCAAATGAGTCTCCTCTCAATGCCACAGCGTATTCCATGAATCAAAAACCTAACCTCTCCAGGGCAGCCTGCGCTTTCTGATTCTCCTGTTCCGCCGCCTTTTCATACCATTCCACCGCCATATCGGTATCCTGTTCCACTCCTCTGCCAAGCTCATAACATAATCCCAAATTGTACTGGGCCGTGTCAGAACCCTGGTTGGCAGCTTTGGCAAACCACATGGCTGCCTGGACATCATCTTGATCCACGCCTGTTCCCGTGATATAGGCAATGCCCATATTCATCTGCGCCTGCACATGTCCCTGTTGGGCAGCCAGGGCATACCATTTGACGGCCTGAACACTGTCCTGTTCCACACCATCCCCTTTTTTGTACAGAAATCCCAGATCGTTCTGGGCATCTCTTTGACCTTGTTCCGCCGCCTTTCGATACCACATGGCTGCCTGAACGCAGTCTCGTTCCACATAATCTGCGTTTTTATACATAAAACCAAGCTGAAACTGGGCTTTGGCATGACCCTGTTCCGCCGCTTTGGTAAACCACCTAAAAGCTTTGGCATCATCCTGGGCCACACCTTTTCCCAATCTGTAGCAGCATGCAACCTCAAACTGAGCATCCACATTGTCTTGCTCCCCTGCTTTCTCATACCAGTTCGCAGCCTTGGCAAAGTCTTGCTCCACTCCTATCCCCTGCTCATAATAAACGGCAAGATTGTACTGGGCATGAGGATCTCCTTGTTCCGCCGCCTTCTGGCACCACTTTATCCCCAGGGAGTCGTTTTGCTCTACTCCCTGACCTTCCATGTAACACCAGCCAAGATTACACTGGGCAGATGCATGACCCTGGAGAGCGGCTTTTTCATACCAAAATACAGCTTTGACCTGATCCTGTTTCACCCCTGTACCCTGGTCATAACATAACCCCAAGGCGAACTCAGCATCCACATGGCCCTGTTTTGCCGCTTTTTCGTACCATTCCACTGCCTTGCTCTGATCATGCTGGACGCCTTTTGCCTCCTCATAGCACAATCCCAACTGGTATTGGGCGTAGCATTTACCCTGTTTTGCTGCCTTTTCGTACCATACAAATGCCTTGTGGTAATCCTGGGGCACTCCTGTCCCCCAAAAATAACATGTGGCCAGATTATGCTGGGCTGTAGCATCGCCCTTTTGTGCTGCCTCTTTATATAACTCCACTGCCCTGCTTAGGTTCTGTTCCACTCCCTCTCCGTTTTCATAACATATCCCCAGCTGGTTTATTCCCCCAGAATTTCCCTGGGCAGCGGATTTACGGTACCATCCCACTGCCTTTTCAAAGTCCTGTTCCACGCCATTTCCATTATAATAACAGTTCCCCAAATTATGCTGGGCATCCGAAAAACCTTGTTCGGCGGACTTGGTGTACCATTCCACTGCCTTATGTAAATCTGGTTTCAGACCGCCATATCCATTGGCATAGAAAACTCCCAAGTTGTACTGAGACCATTCATGTCCCTGGGCCGCCGCTTTTTGGTACCAGATGAGAGCCTTGACCCGATCTTGTTTCACACCATATCCATAGTCATAATTTACTCCCAAATTATGCTGGGCATCCGCATCGCCGCCCTCTGCCGCTTTTGTGTACCAGTATACGGCCATCTCCATGTTTGGCCCCACACCCTTTCCCTGGCTCCAGCACCAGCCTAAGCTGCGTTGTGCGGCAGCGTTTCCCTGTTCTGCCGCTTTCTCATACCAAGCCACAGCCTTGGTGTAATCCTTTTCCACAAACCAGCCATACTGATAACAGTCTCCCAATACACCCTGGGCGCCAGGATCTCCGGCTTCTGCCGCTGCAAAACATTCCTCCATACAAAAATCGTCTTTCAGAATGCGCTCTCTGCTGAAACAATCGAAGCTGCCTGTATTGCCTCTGGATAACATAATGTTCTTATCCATAATGATTCCCTCTCTCTTTTCTAAATACAGCAAAAGATGACAAATTTTCTGAAAAGATTATAGTACCAGAGACGGAGCTGAGTACACTCTCCCTGCCAGTTCACCATCCAACATGTAAAGCGCCCGCGGGTCGGAACCAAACAGATCAAACTTTTTCATCAGCCCCTCTGCATTGGTCTCTTCCTCTCCCTGCTCTTTCACAAACCAGTCCAGAAACTGCATGGTGCGGAAATCCTTCACCCCGTTAGCCGCATCATAGATGGTATGAATCAAGCCAGTTACATATTGTTCATGTTCATAACCAGCCTGAAGAGGCTCTCCAAAAGAAGCAAACTCCTGATCTGGTTTGTCAATCGCCTCTAAAGTAACCTTACATCCATTATTCTGCAAATACTGCATAAACAGCATGGCATGGTCCCGCTCCTCCTGCGCCTGAATTTTATACCAATTGGAAAAACCATTCAATCCCTGATCTGCATAATAGTTAGAAAAATCCAAATATAAATAGGCCGAATAAAACTCCTTATTCACCTGCGTATTCAAAAGCTCTGCTACTCTTGTGTCCAACATTTCCTTATCCTCCTTTGATAATTTTAAATGATTGTATCATAAATTTCTTGAAATGTCATGGCGAATCATTTGTCAAATCTCCATTTCCACTCACTGGAATGGCTTCCCCCAAGTAGGTAGGTTTAATCTTAAACATACAATACAAAATATCTTTATTTCTGGCCGCAATTTCCCTTAAATCCCGTCTTCTCTGACCTCCATAGCGGATTTTCCTGGCTGGATATCCCCAAAGCTGCAGTCCAAGCTCTTTTCCGTCATAAAGAGCGCGATACAAATGATATTCCTGAGTGACGACAACCGCCTTTTTAACCTGAAAAACCTCTCTGGCACGATACATACTTTCATAAGTGGAAAATCCGGCGTGATCCATAAAAATATCCTGGGATGGAACTCCCCTCTCCAAAGCATAGGCTTTCATCTGGTTTACTTCATCATATTGAACCCTTCCATGATCACCGCTCATCAAAAGTTTCGGCGCTACCCCTGCATGATAGAGAGCGATTCCTGCATCCAGCCGGTCTTTTAACATCTGGGTAGGCTCTCCATCCAAACGCAGGCCGCAACCTAACACCAGAATGCAATCCATCTCTGACAATCCCCCATAACCATCCTGTTCTAAAATCTTCTTTTCCACACTCGCCTTCACATAATAATTTCCTGCAAAAAGACAGAGCATGCCTGCTGCTGCCACAAACAGACAGCAGACAAACCATGCCCGAATTTTTTTCATCATTTTCTTTTTAGAAATTCTTATTCTCATCTTCATCCTGCATTATTTCTTTCACGGATATACTTTTCTAACAAACGGGATACTTCCCTCACATCAATGGGTTTTGCAATATGAGCATTCATTCCGCAGTCCAGACATCTTTTAATATCTTCAGAAAAAGCATCTGCTGTCATTGCAATGATTGGCAGATTTGCATCTGACCGTTCCTGTTTCCGGATTCCCCACGCTGCCTCATATCCGGTCATCACTGGCATGCGAAGATCCATCAGCACTGCATCGTAATAGCCAATGGGGGATTTCTGAAACATTTCAATACAAATCTGACCGTTCTCCGCCCGTTCCAGATTCAGACCAAGCTCTGACAACAGCTCTTCTGCGATCTCCCAGTTTAAGTCATTATCTTCTGCCAGTAAAACCCGTTTCCCATTCAGATCAAAGTTTTCTTCCAGCTCTTCCATGATCGGCTGTCCATCCTCTGCATAGGGCTTTAATCCATAATATAAGGTGGACTTAAAGAGGGGTTTGGCAATAAATCCAGTCACTCCGGCTCCTCTGGCCGCCTCCTCAATCTCTCCCCAGTCATAAGCAGAAATCAGCAAAATGGGAACCTCATCCCCCATATGCTTTCGAATCTCCCGGGCTGTCTCAATGCCGTCCATTCCCGGAAGCTTCCAATCCAGCAAGACAATGTGATAGTCCTGATGTTTCCCATGACACTTTTTCACCATCTCAACTGCACTTTCTCCGTCCAAAGCCCAATCTGCATTTACGCCGATGGATTTCAAAGACATGACTGCACTCTCACAAAGCTGCTGATCGTCATCCACTACCAGCAAATTCCATTGGGGAAGAATCATATCCGCTTCTATCACCTCTGCTTTTATCATATCTAAAGTGACAAAAAAGCTAGTTCCTTTTCCAAGCTCACTCTCTACCTGAATTGTGCCGCCCATGGCATCTATAATATACTTGGTAATAGCCATGCCAAGGCCAGTGCCTTCCGTCTTGCGGACCCGGGTGCTGTCTTCCCTTGTGAAAGAATCAAAAATCTTTTCTTTAAATTCCGGAGACATTCCGATTCCTGTATCGCTTACCTCCAGATGAATGCGCACATATTCT
The DNA here is from genome assembly GCA_009911065.1 of Clostridiaceae bacterium. GTDB lineage: Bacteria > Bacillota > Clostridia > Lachnospirales > Lachnospiraceae > Brotaphodocola. The sequence continues at coordinate 40,600 of QXWR01000027.1, forward strand.
TCTCCTTTGGGAGACTCTTCCTCATACAGTGCAACGTGAATCTGTCCTTCCTCAGGCGTAAATTTAATGGCATTGGAAAGAAGATTCAATAAAACCTGATTTAACCTTACACTGTCACAGCAAACATTCTCAATTTGAATATCATGAATGGAAACATCAAATTTCAACTTTTTTGCCTTAATCTGAGACTGAACAATATTCACCAGGTTGTCCAAAACCTCCCGGAGAGAAACCTGATCTACATTTAAGGTCATCTTTCCACTTTCAATTTTGGACATATCCAGCACATCATTAATCAGCCCCAGCAGATGTTTGCTGGATAAGGTAATCTTTCGGAGACAGTTCTGCACCTGCTGAATATTATCAATATTGGCAGTTGCAATGGCAGTCATGCCTACAATCGCATTCATGGGAGTGCGAATGTCATGACTCATATTGGACAAAAACTCGCTCTTGGCCTTATTTGCAAAAAGCGCTTCCTGCTTTGCCTCTTCCAACTGACGAATCTGCTGCCTGGTATTTTGGTAATACATCGCAAAAACCACCAGCAATGCACCTAAAATCAAAAGACATGCTCCAATCCCCATGGTAATCCACTCAGACCCCAGTTGATTCACCAGCTGGTCCAAAGCGCCATAAGGCATAACAGTCACCAGAAACCACTCAGAATAAGGCAGCCCAGTACAGTATAAATGCTGCCGTTCATCCGGCAAATGAAGCACAGCTGAATAATCCCGGCCTGCATTCATTGCTTCCTGCATCTCACGAATGTGAAGTTCTGCGTCCTCCGTCTGATCTTCTCCATAAATGGCGCGGACACGCTCATAATAGCTTTCCCGGTATGCTCCGGCGCTTCGAATAACAAAACTCCCGTCAATACGAATAATGTGGGAATATACCAGAGACTCATCTCCGTCCAACGAAAGCAGGTTGCTGATATAATCTACCGGAAGTCCTGCCACAATCGCTGTGCTTGTGGTATCTCCCAGAGAAGACAAATCCACAGATACTCCCAACAGTACCACCGGATTTTCATCTTTGTCCCTTCCCACTGCTACTTTTTTCTCACTATGATTCAGAGAAGCAAGAAATGGTTCCGGATCTACCACCCTTAAAGGCTTACCGTAAATCATCTCAAACTGGCCATCCTGAGAATACAAAGCCAGATATTCAAACCCTCTGGCCTTGGCATTGTAGGAAAGCTTTTCCTTCAAATCCTCCATATCACTATAATTGCCAGAAGTGATGATCTTCCCCATATCCTCCACATCAGACAGTCGAAAATCAATGGTTGTCTGAAAGTGCATCCGGATTCGCTCGTTCATGCCGGACATATAGATATTTCCCACTTCACTGATTGTATCTGAACTTTTCTTTTTCATATAAAGCGCCAGAAAAGAGAACACACCGATACAAAGCACCGATATGAGGATAAGGCCAATCTGCAAATAACGTATGGTCCTGTTTTTCATCAAGCATATCCCCCTAACATTCGTTTCCGGCTGCTTAAACCTCTGCGCCAAAAGCCTGAATTGCATCAGCTGTCTGCTGATAATCCTTTCTTACCTGTTCCAGTAATTCATCGGTCTCTTCTCCTTTTCCGGAACGCAGGCTCTCCGTAAGCCTGCTGCTGGATTCATATAATTTGGTAAAATTCAAATTCTGGCAAACTCCCTTAATGGTATGAGCCGCACGAAACGCCTCCTCATAATTCTCCTCCTTCAAAGATGCCTCAAGCAGTTCATAACTTTTATCATTGAGAAATTTCAGTACAAACTTTTGAACCATCTTCTCGCTGCGCAGCCGTGCAACAACACCCTCATAATCCCCTTCTAACGCTTCATAACATTCTTTTAAAGTCATCTTAAAATCCTTCTTTCCTATCTCTCGCTGACAAATTTGTCTTCACTGCCGTCAATGGGAGAAATTACTGACAGCATTTCTTTCATAGTATCATCATAAAAACGGAACTGTCCCCGACCAGCCCGCTTCACTGCATAAAGGGCCTGATCCGCTGCGTGGAACAACGTGTCATAATCCTTTCCCACAATCTCAGTGCGCGCCACTCCCATGCTGACAGAAATCTTAAAATCTTCATAATGCCCTGCAAGGGAATGGAAAATACGGTCGATTGCCATCACAACGTCATCTTTGTATTCCAGAAAAATCAAAAACTCATCTCCGCCAACTCTTGCCGCAATATCTCCGCTACGAATACACCGGCGCAGCTGCTCAGTCATATATATAAGCACATGATCGCCAAACATATGTCCATAATTGTCGTTGGCATCTTTAAAATGATCTAAATCTATAATAGCCAGAGCAAATTTACCCTTTGATATCAGCTCCATCCGTTCCTTAATCCGTTCTTTTGCATAATTATGATTGTACAACCCGGTCAAAGGATCATGGGATGCCATCTGCACCAAAGCATCGATGCGAAGACGTTCATCATGGATATCTGTAGTCTTTCCAATGGCTCCCATATAACGGGGCGGCTCATCTGCTGACCACATAGCCCGACCAACCGTCCGCATCCATCGCTTTTGACCTTTGATTTTGATTTCATGGTCCTGCTTAATTACCGGCTGTTCTGGAGTCGTATTATGGAGCGCTCTCGAAATAATATCCAAATTATCCCTGCCGATCATCTCCACCACTTTGTCATTGTTATGGGGGTCCATGATAATCTCTTCCATCCCCAATTTTTTGGCTCCATAAACCGACAAAGTAACCATGGGAGGCGCTGCGGTATATTCAAACTGAATCTCTTGTGACATGTCTGCAAAGAAACTATATTTCATTCTTTCGTGTTCCAAAAGCTGTAATGTCCGCTCAGAAGCTGACAGTTCTTCGTGGCGAAGCAATTCCTCTGCCACATTCTTCATCTGTCTCTGGCTTACTTTTGCCTGAGTATTGGTTCGAAGTTCCTCCTCCAAAATTCCTTCCACTTCTTTTAAGCATTCCATCAAAAGGGGATTAAACTGACCACACTGGCCTTCCAAAATCATCTGAACCGCCGTTTCGTGAGAAAAAGCTTTCTTGTAAACACGTTCGCTGGTCAATGCATCATAAACATCTGCCAGAGCCACAATCTGGGCAGAAATGGGAATATCATCCCCTTTCAATCCATCCGGATACCCCCGGCCATCGTAACGTTCATGATGCCACCGGCAAATCTCATAAGCAATCTTAATTAATGGTTCGCCCTGATGGACCGGCAAATCCTCCAGCATGGAAGCCCCGATCAACGTGTGGGTCTTCATAGTGGCGAACTCCTCGTCTGTCAGCCGTCCCGGTTTGTTCAAAATCTCACTGGATACAGCAATTTTTCCAATATCGTGAAGAGCCGAAGCCGTACAAATCAGCGATACCTGGGACCGGGGCAGTTGATAACGGCTGTCCTTTTGGGCCAAATGTTTCAAAAGCAGTTCCGTCAATGTGCGAATATGTAACACGTGCAGACCACTTTCTCCATTTCGAAATTCTACAATATGGCTTAAAATATCTACCATCAAACTGCTTTGTTGTTCTTTCTCATAAATCTGATCCGCAACCAAATCAATCAACCGCTTCTGTTTTGCATAAAGCAGAATTGTATTAACTACCCGGCGGTGAAGAATCAAAGCATCAAAAGGACGACTGATAAAATCGGTCACTCCCAACTCGTAAGCACGCTCAACATGAACCGATGCGCTCTCTGCCGAAATCATAATCACCGGAATATCTTCAATCCAGCGATTTTTATTCATTACTGCAAGAACTCCAAAACCGTCCATCTCCGGCATTACAATATCCAGCAGCAAAAGAGAAATAGAATTTCCATATTTCTGAAGAATGGACACAGCTTCTATACCATTCTCCGCTTCCATAATCTCATACTCGTCTCCCAACATATCCGTCAGAATCGACCGGTTCATCTCCGAGTCATCTGCTATTAAAATCGTCTGTCTAGGACTGTGTTTCCCGCTCATATAATTCACGTATGTTTCCTTCCATATAATAAACATCTTACTGCAAAATTCGCATATTGGCAAAGTCTGTCTTGTCTATTTCAGACCATAACAACCTACTCAGCCTCATTAAGTATAACATACTTAATCCAACAGGGCAAGATATTTTCCTATATGAAAACGGGGAACTGCACATGATTTTCTGCAGTTCCCCGTTATTTAAAGAATTACCTTCGCCGGACACTTGGCGGCACATTTGCCGCAGTTGGTACATTTGCTGTAATCAATCACCGCCACATTGTTATCCATGTGAATGGCATCAAACTCACACTGTTTGGTACACAAGGTACAAGCGATACATCCATTGTCGCATTTGGCCTTTACATCCTTGCCCTTATCATGGGAAGAACACTGAACCAGATGTTCGGCAGAATAAGGAACCAGTTCAATTAAATGGTTCGGACAGGCAGCCACGCACTTCCCGCAGGCCACACACTTTTCCTTATCTACCACTGCAACTCCATCCACAATATGAATGGCGTCAAAAGCACAGGCTTTGACACAGGATCCATATCCCATACATCCATAAGTACAGGCTTTCTCGCCGCCTCCCGGCACGACCGCCACCTTGGAGCAGTCATCAATGCCAAAATAATTGTATTGGACACGGGCCTTGTCGCAGGTGCCTTTACATTTCACAAAAGCAATTTTCTTTTCAGAGCCGCCGCTCTCCACTCCCATAATGGAAGCAATCTTATCTGCCACTGCCGGACCGCCCACTGGACAGGCATTCACTGCCGCCGTTCCGGCGGCAATGGCTGCCGCAAGACCATCACAGCCAGGAAAACCACAGCCGCCGCAATTGTTGCCCGGAAGCTCTGCACGGACTAAGATTTCCTTTTCATCCACTTCTACTTTAAACTGTTCGCTGGCAATCCCCAGCAGCACACCGATGACAATACCGATGGCGCCGATGATGACTGCCGCTAAAAGCAAACCTGTCATATTCATCTTCTAAGCCACCTCCTATTTAATCAGACCGGAAAAGCCCATGAATGCGATTGCCATCAGACCGGAGGTGATCAACACAATCGGAGACCCCTGAAAATTATAGGGGATATCATTGTCTTCAATGCTTTCACGGATACTTGCCAGCAGCACAATCGCCACAGTAAAGCCCACTGCCGTACCAAAACCATTGGCTACGCTGAACAGAAAGTTATACTCTTTCTGCACATTGGTCAAAGCAGAACCCAAAACAGCACAGTTCGTAGTAATTAAAGGCAGGAACACGCCCAGAGCCTGATACAGGGATGGAACATTTTTCTTTAGAAACATTTCCACAAACTGCACCAAAGCTGCAATTACCAGAATAAAAGCTATTGTCTGGAGATAGGTCACATTAAAGGGTACCAGTACAAATGTATAAATCAGATTCGTCACTATGGAAGCCAGAACGATTACGAAAATAACCGCTCCGCCCATGCCAAGAGAGGTATCCACCTTTTTGGATACGCCCAGGAACGGACACAGTCCCTGGAACTGGCTCAGAATAATGTTATTTACCAGAGCCGCTCCCACAATTACTAAAATCAACTCTTTCATTTATCTGTGTCCTCCTATTCTTGTTTGTCAGCTAAAGCTGCTTTTTCTGCTGCTGCCTTCTTGGCTGCCGCCGCCTTTTCAGCGGCTGCTTTCTTCGCTGCTGCTGCTTCTGCTTCTGCCTTGGCCCGGATTTCCTCCAAAACTGCATGATTGGCAGAACATGCCGAACCGCTGCACGTCATACAGTTGCCGCCGCAAGCCAGCTTTGACGGAGCCACAGAACCATTGGTGGCAGACGGAGCCTTAAACTTATTCTGCAGGGCAGTCAGACCTGCCAGCACAAAGAATGCTCCAGGCGCCAGACCAAAGATGGTAATCCGGAAATCTTCCGGGATAAATGTCATGCCAAACACAGCGCCTGCCCCAATAATCTCACGGACAATCGCAATGGCCGTCAGACCCACAGTAAAGCCAAGTCCCATGCCGATTCCGTCAAAGGCAGACTCAAGAGGGCCGTTTTTAGCCGCATATGCCTCGGCCCGCCCTAAGATAATACAGTTTACCACGATCAAAGGAATAAAAATTCCAAGAGAACTGTACAGGCTGGGGACATATGCCTGCAAAAGCAGCTGAACAATCGTAACCAGAGACGCAACAATTACAATATAGGCCGGAATCCTCACCCGGTCCGGAATGACTTTCCGCAATGCGGAAATAATCAGATTGGAAAACACCAAAACTGCTGTGGTGGACAGTCCCATTCCCACGCCGTTGACTGCCGTGGTGGTAACTGCCAAAGTGGGACACATACCCAGCATCAGCACGAAAGTCGGGTTTTCCTTAACAATGCCATTATAAATACGTTCCATACATTTATTCATGACTTTTCCCACCTCCTACTGTGCCAGACAGTTTTTTGCAAAATAAACCGCCCCGTTCACTGCGCCCGTCACCGCATTGGAGGTGATGGTCGCACCACTGATGGCATTGATCTCGTTGTCAGCAGACGCACCGTTCTTGGTAACGGTAAACCCATCTACATTTTTGCCTGCATACTGATTCTTCCAGTCCGTATCTGCATTCATACCAAGACCAGCTGTCTCGGCAAGGGTCAAAAATGCAATGCCATTGACCGTGCCATCCGCCATCACGCCTACAGACACTGTGATCGCACCGCCATAACCGTCCTTGGAGGTGGTCGTGACCACATATCCCATAGGCGCTCCGGAGCCGTCCAGAGCAATGGCTGCCTCATCCACCGTCACATTTCCAAATCCAAGACTGCCGATCTCCCCGTTGGCAGAAGCAATCATCTCTGTCATATCATCCGCCTCAAAAGACACTGCGTCCGGCAGAACCGTCCGGTAAGCCTCCTCTTTTGCCGCCAGATTAGCCGCTGCAATGGGAGCCTTGGTAGCCTCATATACACCGCCCAAACATGCGCCTGCCACCAGTGTTATGGCAAACAGAATCAGGGCGTCTTTCATAAATCCGCCTTTGCTCATTTCTTGCCCTCCTTTCCAAATGCTGTGGGAAGGGTATACCTTTCAATCAGCGGAACCACCAGATTGCTGATAATAATTGCATAGGAAACGCCCTCTGCAGAGCCTCCGAAAATACGGAACAACCCGGTTAAAATACCAAGCAGGATGCCAAATACAATCTGTCCCTTTGGAGTGATGGGACTTGTCACATAGTCCGTGGCCATAAAGAATGCGCCAAACATCAGACCGCCGCCGCAGATATGAGCCATCACATAAGACAAATCCGGTTTTCCGAAAATAAAGGCAAACACTGCCACGGTCAGAATATATGTAACCGGAATCCGCAGAGAGATCACTTTTCGGACAACCAGGTAAATCCCGCCCACCAACAGCGCAATCACAGACACTTCACCAATGGTTCCCGGAATTTTTCCGATAAACATGGCGGCCAGATCAACCGTCTCTCCTGCCTTTAACTGTGCCAGAGGAGTTGCTCCGCTCCAGCCATCCATGGTAAAATCCGACATCTTGCCTGCAAAGGAAATCAACAGGAAACAACGGCCTGCCAAGGCAGGATTCATAAAGTTCTGTCCAATTCCGCCGTAAAGCTGCTTTACCACAATAATTGCAAAAACACCGCCCAGAGCCGGAATCCACAAAGGAATATTTGCTGGCATATTGAGGGCCAGAATCATTCCTGTCACTACCGCACTCATATCGGAAAATGTCATCGGCAGCTTCATAATCTTCTGAAATACATATTCACTCAGCACGCAGGCAGCCACCGTAACGATCAGAACCAGCAGCGCATGAAATCCAAACTGGAATACGCCAAAGGCAGTTGCCGGCAGCATGGCAATACAGACATCTGTCATAATGCTGCGGGTAGTTTCGCTGCTCCGAACGTGCGGGGATGCCGATACGTTTAATAATTTGCTCATAACTTCTCCCCTCCTACGCTTTCTTTCTACGGTTTGCCGCAACCGTTTTTCTCATCTCTTTAAATGCCTGAGTCAAGGGACGCTTGGCCGGACAAATAAATGCGCAGCTTCCGCACTCCACACATTCCATACCATTTAACTTTTCAAACCGCTCGCAATCACCCTTTAAGGCCGCCTTCATCATCATCACCGGAACGATCTGGCTGGGACAAACACTGACACACTTGCCGCAACGAATACAGGGAGTCGGCTCATTGGCAGCCACCTCGTCTTTTGTCATACACAAAAGAGCTGAGTTGGTCTTGGTCACTGGAATATCCAGATCAAACAGAGCCATTCCCATCATGGGACCGCCTGCAATCAGTTTCTCCGGTTCCGTCTTAAAGCCTCCGGCTGCTTCAATTAATTCCTTAAAATTGGTTCCGATCTTTACATTATAGTTCTGTGGATTTGCCACCGCATCTCCAGTGACCGTTACAATTCTGCGCATCAGCGGCGTCGTTTTGCACACTGCCATGTAAATGGCGATCACGGTATCTACATTATTTACAATACAGCCTGCGTCAGCCGGCAGCATGGAAGAATTTACCTTTCTTCCTGTAATGGCATTGATAAGGGAACGCTCGCCTCCCTGAGGATACTTGGTCTGAAGCTCACATACCTCAATCCGCGGCTCATCCTTTACCAATTCCTGCATCTTCTTAATGGCTTCCGGTTTGTTGTTCTCAATGCCAATTACGCCTTTGGCCTTGTCAAACAACTGGAGAATCACCTTCAGTCCGCCCACCAGCTTTTCCGGTTCCTCAAGCATCATCCGGTAGTCGCTGGTCAGATATGGTTCACACTCTGCTGCATTAACCAGCACGTACTCAATGGCATTCTCATCCTTGGGTGTCAGTTTCACATGTGTGGGGAAACCTGCTCCGCCCAGACCCACAATTCCTGCTTCCTTTACAATGTCACGAATCTCCTGTTTGGAAAGCTTTGCAGGGTCCCGGTCTGCGCCCAGTCCCTCTACCGTCTGGTACGCACCATCGTTCTCTACAACGATGGAATTTACCATCGCGCCGTTTGCCACACGCCTTGGCTCAACCGCCTTGACCGTGCCGGATACGGAGCAGATGACATTTGCAGAAATAAATCCGCTTGCTTCGCCAATTTTCTGGCCTGCCAGCACTTTGTCTCCTTTTTTCACCAGCGGAGCCGCCGGCGCACCGATATGCTGAGACATAGGATAAACCATGTCGCCCTTCGGCACAAGGACCTGTGTGGGCTTGTTCTCGGACAGTTCTTTTCCCTCATAAGGATGAACGCCGCCTTTAAATGTAGCCAATCCCATCTACCTTTACCCTCTTTCTATTCATTTTCTTTCTCTTTTTGACAAAAACAGCTATTTGTCATCTTGTACAGTATAACATAATTAAGAAAGGGTTACAATTGGAAATTTTTCTTTAACTCTTAGTAAATTTTCTAAAACATCCGTCAAAAACCATATCCAATCCCTGCCAAAATCACCATTTTATTGTTTATTTTTTAACAAATACAGTTTTTCCTCCATCCCTTATGTTTCCTCAAAAAAACAACGGTTTCCTTCATGTTCCCCTCAAAAAACAATTCCTTTAACCATGTACCGCCTAAAAAACAATCTCTCCTGTCGTGTTCTCCCTAAAAAACAATTTCTTCCATCCATGTTCCCCTGAAAAAACAATCTCTTTGTCTTGTACTCCAAAACAAACAAATTTACCCCCATTCCCCAAAATAAAACACCCCCGTCCTCAAAAACTACCATATTCATATTGTGAATTTTTTATTCAAAATCCACCGCCTCAAAAAGGATGAGATTATTTATTATTTTTATTAATAAATATTTATAAGCAACACTTTTTCTCCACCAGATTTACCTCAAAGAGAGGGTGCTTAAAGGGGTTTCTTCTCTCTGGCAAACAGCCCTTCATAATAAATTTTAAATATTTTAAAAAAATTTATAACTCCATGCAATAAAATTATCCCCCACTGCATTAACCTATTGAACGGATGATGAAAAGAGTCAATTTCCGCGAGAAAAACAAGGCAAAAATAAAAAAACAAAAATCAAGTAAACGAAATTCCTTGATGCATTACAATTCCATCACACACACCGCCAAGTTTTTCAAGTGGGATGCGGCCTTTTTCAAAAAAACCTTAAAAATTAGGGTTGCAACCAAAAGAGCCGTCTCGTGACAAACACGAGACGGCTCTTTTCCCTATCTGCAAACCTGTATAACTCTATTTATTAAACAGCCCTTTCTTTTTAGGCTTCTCACTGCTGTCTGACTTTTCTCCCCGCATAACTGCGTCAAAATGCCGCAGAGCTTCCTTCTGAGCCTCGTTCATCCGCTCTGGAACCTGAACCACCAACGTTACATAATGATCGCCCCGAACGCCTCTGGCCCGCAAAGACGGCACCCCTTTTCCTTTCAGGCGCACTCTGGTATCGGTCTGAGTTCCCGGTTTTACCTCATATTCAACCTCACCGTCCACAGTCTTAATCCGAATCGGCCCTCCAAGAGCTGCTGTGGCAAAGGTAATGGCAACTGTGGAATAAATATTGGTCTCCTGACGCTTGAAGGTGGGATGTTGGGATACGACTGCTTCCACCAGCAAATCTCCCCGTTCGCCTCCATTGGCTCCCGGCTCGCCTCCGCCCGGACAGCGCACACTCTGCCCGTTGTCAATCCCCCCAGGAATGGATACTCTGAATTTCTTCTTTCGGGTCACATAACCAGTTCCATAACAATCGGAACATTTTTCACGGATTACCTTTCCCTTCCCGCCACACTCCGGACAGGTCTGGACATTTTGAACCTGACCAAAAAATGACTGCTGAGTATACATGATCTTCCCTTTACCATTACACTTGGGACAGGTCTCCGGGGATGTACCAGATTTGGCTCCTGTGCCGTGGCACTTGGAACACTCCTCTTTATAATTAATCTCAATCTCCTTCTCGCACCCAAATACTGCTTCTTCAAAGGTAATGCGGATGGCCGTCCGCACATTGGCTCCCCGCATGGGTCCGTTATACTGGCTGCTGCGACTTCTTCCTCCGCCAAAAATATCTCCGAAAATATCTCCAAAAATATCTCCCATATCGCCAGTAAAGTCAAAACCGCTAAATCCACCTCCGCCTCCCGCGCCGCCGTCAAAAGCAGAATGGCCAAACTGGTCATACTGCCGCCGCTTATCTGGATCGCTCAGCACGCTGTATGCTTCGGATGCTTCCTTAAACTTTTTTTCCGCCTCTGTATCTCCCGGATTACTGTCCGGATGATACTTTTTGGCAAGGACGCGATATGCTTTTTTCAGAGCAGCCTCGTCCGCGGTTTTCGGGACGCCCAGGACCTCATAATAATCTCTCTTGCTCTCTGCCATGATCTCCTCCAACTTCTTAAATGTATTGTTACGGTTCAGAGGGGCTTAATATCGAATATTCATGCCGGATTTCTCACCGTCCAAACAATAACAATGTATACGCGTAAAACGGCTGTCACAATCCCAAAAAGCCCCCAGGAAACAGCCACAAAGTTGATTTGTGGCTGTTTCCTGGCACAGGGCCTTTACTGACTGCACCAGCCTTTTTTGCGCGATCCGCTTTCTGCGTCTTATACTTCCTTAAAATCACCGTCAATTACATCGTCTTCCGGAGCGCTGGAAGCACTGCCTGCGGAATCCATATCCGGACTTGCTCCCTGAGCGCCTGCGCCAGCTGCCTGAGAAGACTCATACATCTTGGCAAACAATGCCTGAGCGCTGGTCATCAGCTTCTCCTTGCCTGCTTTAATGTCTTCCACCTGCGCATCTGTCATCTGATCAATCGGCGCCCGGTTAATGGCTTCTTTCAGGGCATTCAGCTCTGCTTCCACAGCAGCCTTATCGTTGGCATCAAGCTTATCTCCCACCTCCTGCAGTGCCTTCTCTGTCTGAAATACCATGGCATCTGCATCATTTCTTGCGTCAATGCCTTCCTTTTTCTTCTTATCCTGAGCTTCAAACTCAGCTGCCTCCCGGACTGCCTTCTCAATATCCGAATCGGACATATTGGAACCAGAAGTAATGGTAATGTGCTGTTCTCTGCCAGTACCCATATCCTTTGCCGATACATTCACAATACCGTTAGCGTCAATATCAAAAGTAACTTCAATCTGAGGAACGCCTCTTCTTGCTGGCGGAATCCCATCCAGACGGAACTGGCCGAGGGTCTTGTTGTCTCTGGCAAATTCACGTTCTCCCTGTACTACATGAATATCCACAGCGGTCTGATTATCTGCAGCAGTAGAGAAAACCTGGCTCTTCTTGGTGGGAATTGTGGTATTTCTTTCAATCAGTCTGGTGGCAATGCCTCCCTGAGTCTCAATGGAAAGGGACAGGGGCGTTACATCCAAAAGCAGAATGTCTCCGGCTCCTGCATCTCCTGCCAGCTTTCCACCCTGAATCGCCGCACCGATGGCCACGCACTCATCTGGGTTTAAAGATTTACTTGGCTCTTTGCCAGACATCTGTTTTACCTTGTCCTGAGCTGCGATCATACGGGTGGAACCGCCCACCAGCAGCACCTTGCCAAGTTCTGATGTGGTCACGCCGCCGTCTCTTAACGCATTTTGTACCGGAACTCCGGTCCGCTCAACCAGGTCATGGGTCAGCTCATCAAATTTGGCTCTGCTCAGATTCATATCCAAATGCTTGGGACCTTCCGCGGTCGCTGTGATAAATGGCAGGTTGATGTTTGTGGTGGTGGCTGTGGAAAGCTCTTTCTTTGCCTTCTCAGCTGCTTCCTTCAATCTCTGCATGGCCATCTTATCGCCAGATAAATCCACGCCTTCTGCCTTTTTAAACTCGTCTACCAGCCACTGGCTAATCCGGTTATCAAAATCATCGCCGCCAAGACGGGTGTCGCCGTTGGTAGAAAGCACTTCGATTACGCCGTCGCCAATCTCAATCAGGGACACATCAAATGTACCGCCGCCCAGGTCATATACCATAATCTTCTGTTCTTTTTCGTTGTCAAGGCCGTATGCAAGAGCAGCTGCCGTCGGCTCATTGATAATCCGCTTTACATCCAGTCCGGCAATCTTTCCTGCATCCTTGGTGGCCTGACGCTGTGCGTCATTAAAATATGCCGGAACAGTAATCACTGCCTCAGTTACCTTTTCACCCAAATAAGCTTCTGCATCTGCTTTCAGCTTCTGTAAAATCATGGCAGAAATTTCCTGGGGTGTATAGCTCTTGCCGTCAATGCTCACTTTGTAATCGCTTCCGATGTGACGCTTAATGGAAGCGATGGTGCGGTCCGCATTGGTCACAGCCTGACGCTTGGCTGGCTCACCCACCAGACGTTCTCCGGTTTTTGTAAATGCCACTACAGACGGTGTGGTTCTGGAACCTTCCTGGTTGGGAATTACCACTGGTTTTCCACCCTCCATAACAGCAACGCAGCTGTTGGTCGTACCTAAATCAATACCAATAATCTTGCTCATAGTTTTTTCCTCCTGATATATTTGCAAATAAACTGTGTTTCCCCTGTCAGTTTGCCACCTGCACCATGCTGTGTCTCACCACAGTGCCCCGGTACTTGTAGCCTTTTTGAAGTTCCTGTGAGATCTCATTCTCCCCATAGGCTTCATCATCAATATGCATCACTGCATTGTGGAGATCTGGATTAAACTGCTGCCCCACGGCTTCAATAGCTTCCACACCTGCGTCTTCCAGAGTTTTGATAAACTGCTTATAGATCATCTCCACTCCTTCGGCAAAAGAACCTCCCTTTAAATCTTCCGGCACAGCGGCCAGTCCCCGCTCAAAATTGTCCAGCACAGGAAGAATCTTCTCTATAATATCTCTGGCTCCCACCTCGTACATGGCAGACTTCTCTTTCTCTGTTCTCTTACGGAAATTGTCAAATTCTGCCATCTGCCGTTTCAGCCGGTCCTGTAAGTCCTCGATCTGAATATCTTTTGGATCTTTTTTGCTGCTTTTATTTTTTGCTTCCGGATCGGTATCTTCATCGGAAGAAGCCGGGTCTTTTGATTCCCCCTCTTCCAGCTGTCCTTCTTCCTCCTGGACGCCTTCCGGAGCAGCTTCTGCCGCTTTCACTTCCTCGTCTCCTCCGGAAATGGCTTCTCCATTGTCATCAGGAGTCTCCCACTTTTTTCTCTCTTTATCTTTATTCATGTCTGTCATCCTTCCTCATCGTCCTTGTCATGTTTAAATGTGGCGTCCAGCTGCCGCATCAGATGTCTTAGCGTATTAAGCACTTTCTCATAGTCCATCCGTTTGGGTCCGATGACTCCAATAGTTCCCCGGATGCCCTCTCCCAGTTCATAATTGGCTGTAACCACACTACAGTCTTTCATAGACTGCACTGGCGTCTCTTCACCAATATATACCTGAATGCCATTGTCCTCCTGAGAACGATTCACATCCTGAACCAACTCCTGAAGCATCTCTTTTTGTTCCAGTGTACGAATCAGCTGGCTGGCTTTCTGCCCGTCACTTAACTCCGGATACTTAAATATATTAGTAGCGCCGCTGGTATAAATGGGCAAATCCTCTTCTGACTGAATCACCGCCGCCACCTCTCCCAGCACCAGATCGATGACCTGACCGTGGATTCCCGCCTGCTCCTTCAGACGGCTGATCACTCCCAGATTAATCTCATCAATGGTCAGTCCGTTTAAACTGCTGTTTAACATAATGTTTAAATTCAGCATCTCTTCCGGACGAATCTCTTCCTGAATATCAATTACTTTATTGCGGATCAAATTTCCTTCCACCACGGTAACTACCAGAAGCTTATGAGGGTCCATCAAGGAAAGCTGAATAAACTTTAACTTGTTATGATGGTACTGAGGACCGCTGATCATAGCCGCATAATTGGTATCCTTTGCCAAAAGCTGGGCCAGCTTCTTTAAAACCAGTTCCACCCGGTCTACCCGCTTGATCATCAGCGCCTTGACCTCTGTCACTTCCTGCTCCTTCTCCTGCATAATCCGGTCCACATAAAACCGGTAGCCCTTGTCAGAAGGGATTCTTCCGGCAGAAGTATGGGGCTGCACAATGTAACCCATCTCCTCCAGATCGGACATCTCATTGCGGATGGTCGCAGAACTTAGCTGAATATCCGTATACTTGGAAATCGTCCTGGACCCCACTGGCTCCCCGGTCTCCAAATATGTCTTGATGATTGCTTTCAATATGGTAACTTTTCGATCATCCAGCTCCATAGGCGGCCTCCGTTTCTTCGCTTGTTAGCACTCGTCACATAAGAGTGCTAACATTCTGTGAATAATATACTTTACAGATTGCTATTTGTCAAGTGGTTTTCAATAAAAACTTTCAGAACATACCAATTAAAAGGCGATTTGGGACAATTTTTCCATATATATTGACCATTTAACAATTTTGTAATATAATGGACTTGTATCATTATTGTAACATTATTTATTTTATCAGAATGTGAGGTGATTATTATGTACTCTGTTCAAAACAGAAGAAAAACAGCAGTTTATATAATTTCCACAGCATTATTGTGGTTCTTTGTCTTTGGCTTCACTGCCTGGGGCGCAGAGGTGCGGGTAAGCGCCAATTCGTCAAATGCTCCGGTTCACACAGTAGAGGCCAGAGAAACATCTAAAAATGCACTTGTTGTCACCGCTCCCGACGGACTGAACGACTCTGAACCAGTTTCGGCTCCCATAAGCCCGGATAACGTCCAGGAGAGCCACACTGTCAGCAGTCTTTCCGCTCCTGGTGAAACTGCCTCTTTGGCGTCATTAGGTCCTTATTACGCCAATATGAAGCCCACAGCGCCTGCAATACAGGACAATGGTCCCAAAAAGGATGCTTCTCTTGGTATGTTTGTCACAACTGGTTACTGCACCTGTGAATTATGTTCCGGCGGCTATGGCCTGACCTATTCGGGAACCGTTCCAAAAGCCTCCCACACGATTTCTGCCGATATTTCGCTTTTCCCCATTGGCACCCGGCTGATGATTGGTGATGTCACCTATACTGTGGAGGATATCGGAACCAATGTAGTGGGCAACCACATTGATATTTTCTACGATAATCACGAAGACGCCATGGCCCATGGACGGCAAATGCTGGAAGTCTTTACGGTAAAATAACTTACATATTAGAAAACTTGACGGATATCTCCCGGAGGTATCCGTTTTATTATGCTTTTTTTCATAAAAAAAATCCCTCTCTGAAAAACATGTTCATATATTACGTTTTTGTTACATACATTTAAAGTGTATGAATTTTTTATTTCGTTTTAAAACAGAAAGGAGCAATTTTATGTTAAAAAGTAAATCCCTATGGGCTTGTTTCATACTGATGATTTTGCTGTTACAAGGAAGCGCCGTAACAATCTATGCCAAACCAATCAGCGGTTATTCCAATGCTGCAGAGCAATCTTATGTTTCTGCTGCCAACAATGTTTCTGTTGCCAGTGATGTTTTTGCTTCCAACGATGCCTCTGTTACCGACGATACTTCTTTCCCCAGCAATACTTCCGCCGCCAACCATACATCCGCAATCGACAATGTTTCTGCTTCCAATAATACTTCTACCATCAGCAATATTTCTTCCACCAACGATACTTCTGTGGCCGACAATACTTCCACCGCCGAAAATCTTTCCACCGCCAACCATACTTCTGTCACCAACCATGCCTCTGTCACCGAAAATACTTCCACCACCGGAAATCTTCTCGCCACCAGCACTGCTTCCACCATCAACGATACTTCCGCCGTCAAGGATACTCTTGCTGCCAACAATACTTCTGCCATCAACGATACTTCTGCTACCAACGATACACCTGCTTCCAAAGAGGAAATCCAGACCCCGCAGGAAGCCAAACCAGCAAACAGCCAGCCAAAATCCTTGGGAACCTTCCGCACTACCGGATACTGCCCCTGTTCCCGCTGTTCCGGAAAATGGGGCAAGCGCACCAGCACCGGCGCCATTCCCCAATCCGGCCATACGGTTGCCGTAGACCCGCGAGTTATTCCCTATGGCACAAAACTGATGATCAATGGTACGGTTTACACTGCCGAAGACTGTGGCGGCGGCGTAAAAGGCAAACATATTGATATTTATTACGATACCCATTCTCAAGCCACACGGCATGGCAGCCGCTCTGCAGAAGTATTTCTGGTGCCAATCCAGTAGGAAATATTTTTTCGCAAAAAGAGGAGGATTTACTCCTCCTCTAACCTCTTTTTATAAGATTCAATGGCCTGTTTCATCGCCTCCTGCCCCGGCGCTCCAACCGTGAGGCGTTTTTCCACACAGGCTTTCATGCTGACTGCCTCATAAATATCCGAATCAAACACCGGACTGATCTGACGAAATTCATCCAGAGGCAATTCATCCAGCCCGATTCCCTTTTCCAGACACCGCAGCACCAACTGCCCCACAATTCCATGGGCATCCCGGAAAGGAACGCCTCTGCTGACCAGGTAATCCGCTGCGTCTGTAGCATTGGTAAATCCTTTTTTGGCGCTGGCTTCCATAACATCCTTCCGGAAAACCATGGAAGCCACCATTCCCGTAAACAAAGCCAGACTGCTCTTTACCGTGTCAATGGCGTCAAAGGTCAGTTCCTTGTCTTCCTGCATATCCTTGTTGTAAGCAAGAGGCAGACCTTTCATCGTGGTAAGAAGCCCCATAAGCGCCCCATAAACTCGTCCGGTTTTACCGCGAACCAGCTCTGCAATATCCGGATTCTTCTTTTGAGGCATAATGCTGCTGCCAGTGCTATAACCGTCGTCCAGCTCCACAAACTGGTATTCATTGGAATTCCAGATAATGATTTCTTCTGAAAACCGACTTAAATGCATGGACAAAATGGACAGAGCTGACAATAGCTCAATCACATAATCCCGGTCCGCCACGGAATCCATACTGTTTAGGGACGGGCCGGAAAATCCCAGCAAGGAAGCGCTGTAAGCCCGGTCCAAAGGATAGGTGGTGCCAGCTAAAGCGCCGGAACCTAAAGGACAAGTATTCATTCTCTCCCGGATACTTCTAAGCCTTTCCCGGTCTCTGGAAAACATCTCAAAATATGCTCCCATGTGATGAGCAAGCGTAATGGGCTGGGCTTTCTGCAAATGGGTAAATCCAGGCATGTAGGTGTCCAGATTTTCCTCCATTATTCCAAGCAATGTTTCCAGCAAAGCTTTCAAAAGACGGTCCAGCTCTCCAATTTCATCTCTGCAGTAAAGCTTCATATCCAGGGCCACCTGATCGTTACGGCTGCGTCCTGTGTGCAGCCGCTTTCCGGCCTCTCCGATTCTCTCAATAAGATTTGCCTCCACAAAAGAATGAATATCCTCATATTCTGGCGAAAACTCCAGCTTACAGGCCTCCACATCGGCCAAAATCCCAGAAAGACCATTTACAATGGCTTCCCTGTCCTCTTCAGTAACAATTCCCTGTCTGGCCAGCATAGTCACATGGGCTATGCTTCCCTCAATATCCTGTCGGTACAATCTTTGATCAAACGATAAAGATTCATTAAAATTATGCACCAGCTGATTTTCTTCTTTTGTAAAACGTCCGCCCCAAAGCTTCATTCGATTCTCTCTCCTTGTTCTGTATTTTCACTCCAAACCGTCCTGTCTGTGCCATCCTCTTCTTCGTTTCTCTCATTCCTGTTGTCACGGATGTCTGCCGGATCTTCCTCTTCACCGCCTGTTTCCCACATGCGGCTTTCTTCTCCTTGGCTGCTTTCCCCATCTTCACAGCTCTCTTCTGACTCCAGCTCCCACTCATCCTCCTCTTCCTCATCCAGTTCCCATTGTCTTTTCCTTTTTCTCCAAAACCAGCTTGCCGTCTCCACAAGCACAAGAGCCACAAGGCATCCGGCGCTAATCCGTCTGCCCTCTGTCAAACCTTTCGGCTGGTAAGTCATGGAAATTTCATGCTCCCCCTGTTCCAGTTCCACTCCAATAAAAGCATCCAAAATCTTCTCCGTATCCTGTCTCTCCCCGTCTACCTGAACCGTCCAGCCTTCATCAAATGGAATTGTCGTCATCATGGTACCCCCATTTGGGGTGAAAATGGTTCCTTCCAGCTGTGTTTCCTGCCAGCTGGTCAGCTCCCATGGATTCTTGGAAAGCTTTTCATATGCCTGAATCAGTCCGGTATCCGAAAAACGGTACACATCTGCCCATATGCCGTCCACGGCTCCTTCTGCGGTCAGAGTCACTTCCTCCTCTGCCACACAATACCCCAAATCCAGCAAATACCCCCGATCTACATTGTTGAAATTCTTTGTTCCCTTCCAGGTGGACACGGTTACTTTTTCTGCCTTTTTCTGACCTACATAAGCGTAGTATTCCCCGCTTTCCTCTGGACGGAAAGTCAGATTCTGTCCGGATACAGACACATCCATCACCATATTCAGGACCGGGTCCGCACCAACGCTGCGCACAAGAGCATTCTGCACATCCACCGGATTGCCAAGCTCCTGTTCCCATTGATCAAGAAACTTCTCCGGAATCATCATTCCCAAAGGCAGCGTATACAGATTCTCGTACAGAGACGTGTCTCCTTCTCTTGCCACAAATTCCCGGATTCCCGTGTCTTCCGGGTCTTCTGAATAAATTCCATACTTGACAGACAAAAGCATGTCCACCAAAGGCGTACTGCCGGTAATGCTGTAAGCATTGGTAGAGCTTTCACATCCAAGCCGTTTAAACAGTTTGGTCAAATCTGCATTGGCTGTGGAAGAAAACAGCGATACAGAAGGAAAATTCATCCAGGCCCCGTCATTTTTTGTCTTCCGCGTTACTTTTTCCACCCGGAAGAAGGTCTGGGCCGGAAGAATCAACTCCATCAACTTATTTACAGAAGCATTGTCATTCGTATATGCCGTGCGGCTGGTGGTGGTCACACTGGTTACAGACGTATTCACAGCCGCTTCAATGGAAACCAGGACCAGGGCAAATAAAACCACCCTGCTTTTTCTGCCTCCCTTCTGGTGCATCCACACAGCTCCCAAATAAAGAGCCAGAAACAAAATCGCCACATAAAACACCACAAAATGAAAATGTTCCTGGTCTACCAGCTTTTCTGCCAGCACCACAAACCCAACTGCTCCCCAAAACGCCAGCACCACATGCCGCCAGGGAGTATCCGAAAGATGAAGATATGCCTTACAGCACATAACCAGCACCAGGAAAATATAAATATACGACTGTCTGCAGGGAAGACTGTTGGGAAAATGAAATCCGTGCCAGACAAAGTTCAGTACATTTACAGAAAAGCTGGCAAAGAAAAAGAGTACCAGCAAACCATACACTGCCTTTTCTTTCCAGGAAATCTTTTTTGCCGCCATATAAAGAGGCAGAAACAAAAACACTGCCACCCCACAGTATAGGTTTGGCCAATGTCCCAGACCAATTTCCGTTTCCACATTTCCAATATGCCGCGCTGCCATATCCACAATGGAAAAATAAGGCTCCTGCAGCTTTGGGAAATCAAATTTTCCAGATGCAGTCATCATCAAAGCATGGATTTCCGGCAGCAAAACAAGCGCTGCCAACCCTCCTGCCAACAGTGAATACAATCCAAAACCAAAAAAGCGGCTGATCAGCTTTTCCCATGTCATCTCCCGTTCCATCACCAGAAGCGCTATGAAATATAGAATCATAAAAATGCAGGTCATGATGGAAATATAATAATTGGAAAGAATGGAAATTCCCAATGTGACACAGTATAAAAGTCCTTTTCCCGACCGGACCAGCCGCTCCAGCCCCAGCATAATCAAGGGAAACAAGACAATACAATCCAGCCACATAATGTTCCAGCTGTATGCCGCCATATATCCGGACAACGCATAAAACACTGCAAAAAAGGCAATTCCAAAGTTTGAGCTTTCACAATGTTTCTGAAGATAATAAGCCATGGAAAGGCCGGAAAGCCCGATCTTCAACACAATCATGCCCGTTATAAACTCAATCACCAATCCTGCCGGACACAAAACCAGCAGCCAGTTTAAGGGGCTGGCCAAATAATAGGCATAAAGGGCAGAAAAATTCACTCCCATCCCTATGTTCCAGGTGTAAAGAAGACTTTCCCCGGTTGCCAGCTTATGACGAAACTCTGAAAAAAACGGCGCATATTGGTGGTACAAATCGGTCCGCAAAAAAGACTGTTCTCCAAAAGGATAAATTCCTCTCTGAATAAAAATTACTAACATAATCAATACTGGCACAAAAAATGCAGCGATTCTACAATCCCCAGGCCGAATCAGGCTCAAGCTATGGCGATCTCTCTTAAAATACATTGTATCCTCATACTGCTGAGTATCTTCAAACTCTTCGCTATCCATAAACTCTTGGCTATGTGTATATTCCGGACTGTCCGTATATTCCTGGCTATCTGCATATTCCTGGCTATCTGCATACTCCGGACTATCTGCATATTCCTGGCTATCTGCATACTCCGGACTATCCGCAGGCTCCCGGCTGTCCGTAAACTCCGGACTATCCGCATACTCTCGGCTGTCCGTAAACTCCGGACTATCCGCAGGTTCCCGGCTGTCTGCATCCTCCGGAAAGTCTTCTGGCTCCTTAATCTCCCAAGCGTTCTGGATTCTTCCGGATTCCGACGTCCCCTCAAACTCTCCTGTCCTCTCAAATTTCCGAGATTCCTTAGGAAAATTTTCTTTATTTAATTCTTCCCTTCTGTCGGAAGTATTTTTTTTCCCCATCATAAGTAGATCCTCTAGCTCTCTTGTTATCTGATTAATATCATCATGGGCCATTATCCTTGTTTCTCCTCACTTTGGAACATTTTCAAACATTTACTGTCCCCTAGGATGCTTGCTTCTTAAATACAAACCACTTACTGAGCACATAATTGAGCACCAGCGAAATTCCGGACACCACAACCTTGCAGATAAAGTCCTGCCGGATTCCCATACCATCCACCATCACTACCATTGCCACCAAAGTAAACAGCCCTGTAGCCACCCGACATGCCACAAAAGGCACAAACTCTGCCCATACAGCCTTAGGTCTTAAGGCCATGCTTCGAAACACAAACAATTTATTTGTCACAAAAGCAAACAAAACAGCAGCTGCCCAGGAACCTGCCGTAGCCATTCTGTAATCCATCCCCCATAATCGGGTAAACACTCCATAGCTGACCCAGTCTACCAAAGTCGTCAGCACACCAAAAATAAAGTAAGAAATGGTTTCGTAATTCACCAGCTTTTCCCACAGTTTGTTCCACAATTTTTTCATCATCCGATTCTCCCTCTCTGTAATCTTTAATATTATAGGGCAGGATGTCCAAAAAGTAAAGAGCCGGAACCTTCCTTGTTCCGGCTTTCTCCATTTTAGGTTATCGTTTTCCAAATGGGGCAAATGTTCACAAACCCTTTTTGTCTTCTCTTACCCTTCCCCATTGGCCTTTCGGTCTGCCAGAATCTTATTGATGCTGACAATTTTTACACAAAGGGCAAACAGCTCCATGGCAAGAATCAGATCTTCTAATGGAGGATATGAGGGTGCAATCCGAATATTTCTGTCCCGGGGATCTTTTCCATAAGGATAAGTTGCTCCCGCGCCAGTCATAATCAGTCCCGCCTTTTTACAGCGGGCCACAATCTCCTTGGCGCATCCGTCCATAGAGTCAAAAGAAATAAAATATCCTCCCTTAGGGCTGGTCCATGTGCCAATGCCAAGTCCCTCCAGTTCCCGTTCTAAGGTACCTGTGACTGCCTCAAACTTGGGACGCATAATGTCTGCATGAAGCCGCATATGTTCCACCATGCCATGAATGCCGCCAAAAAACCGCACATGGCGAAGCTGGTTCACCTTATCATGGCCAATGGTCTGAATCTTAAGCTGCTTCTCTATGTCCTCCAGATTATTCCGGGAAGTTGCAATGGCTGCAATGCCAGAGCCAGGAAAGCTTATTTTGGATGTGGATGAGAACTTATACACCAAGTCCGGATTTCCTGCCCGTTTGCACTCTGCAAGAATCTCAATCAGATGATCCTGGTCATAATCATACAAATGATGGATTCCATAAGCATTGTCCCAGTAAATTCGAAAATCCGGAGCTGCCGGCTTTAAACGGGCAAAACGGCGGACCGTCACATCTGAATAGCTGTTGCCGGTCGGATTGGAATATTTAGGAACACACCAGATTCCCTTAATGCTTTCATCTTTCCGCACCAGTTCCTCCACCATATCCATATCTGGACCTTCCCCGGTTAAAGGCACAGGAATCATCTCAATGCCGAAATATTCTGTGATGGCAAAATGCCGGTCATATCCAGGTACCGGACACAAAAATTTCACCTTGTCCAGTTTGCACCAAGGCGTATTGCCCATAACCCCGTGAGTCATAGATCTGGATACCGTGTCAAACATTACATTCAGGCTGGAGTTTCCATAAATGATAATATTGTCCGGCGACACCTCCATCATATCTCCTAACAGCTCTTTGGCTTCCCCGATTCCAGTCAAAACACCGTAATTCCGACAATCTGTTCCATCTTCACAGGTAAGATCATCCTCACTGCCAAGCACATCCATCATTCCCATAGAAAGATCCAGCTGGTCTACGCTGGGCTTTCCTCTGGACATATCAAGCCTTAAATCTTTCCCCTGAAAATCCCTGTACCGGACTGCCAGCTGTTTTCTTAATGCAAGCAATTCCTCACTACTCATCTCAGCATACGGCTGCATATTTATTTCCTCCTTCATCTGAAATTGGTAATATTCAAATCTTCTGCCCTTTGTGGGGGTTTTAATCATTTTACACGAAATCTGCCTCTTTTACAATCCGTTTTTTGAGTCAAAGACTGTCCATCCGCTCTTTTACAAGCGCATTCACTACAGCCGGGTCCGCTTTTCCTTTCATGGTCCGCATGGTCTGGCCTACCACAAACCCCATGGCTTTCTCCTTTCCCGCCTTGTAATCTGACACGGACTGAGGATTTTTCTCAAGAATTTCCTCAATCACCGCCCGTAGCGCCCCCTCATCCCGAATTACACCTAATCCCTTTTTCTCCACATATTCCCTTGGGTTTACGTCATCTGCAAAAATCGCCTCGAACACGTCTTTTGCCACGGTGCGGTTGATTACGTTTTCCCCTACCATTTTTACCAGATCTGCCAGATTCTCCGGATGAAAACAAAGCTGTTCCGGCTCCTGATTATGCTCTTTTAAAAGACGCATGGCATCTGTCATCAGCCAGTTGGACACCTCCTTTGGCTGACCGCAAAGTTTCACCGTCTCTTCAAACAGATCTGCCAGATGTCTGGAACTGGTAAGAATCTCTGCATCGTACTTTGGAAGCTGATATTCTTTCTGATACCGGGCCATCTTTTCTGGATGCAGCTCTGGCTGGCGCTCTTTTACCTGAGCAATCCAGGCTTCATCAATCACTACGGGAGGAAGGTCTGGGTCCGGAAAATACCGATAGTCCTGGGCATCTTCCTTGGAGCGCATGGCATGAGAGCTTTCTTTGTTGTCATCCCATCTCCGGGTCTCCTGAATTACCTTTTTCCCATCCTCCAAAAGTTCAATCTGACGGTTTCTCTCCCCTTCAATAGCGCGGGCAATGGCTTTAAAAGAGTTTAAGTTCTTCATCTCCGTCCGGGTTCCCAGTTCTTTTGTCCCAGCTTCCCGGACGGACAGGTTCACATCCGCCCGCATTGAACCTTCCTGAAGCTTACAATCAGAAGCTCCCAAATACTGAATCATCAGACGAAGCTTTTCCAGATAAGCAATCACCTCATCCCCATTTCTCATATCTGGTTCAGAAACAATCTCAATTAAAGGTACGCCGCTCCGGTTGTAATCCACTAAAGAACAATCTTCCCACTCATCATGAATCAGCTTTCCTGCGTCTTCCTCCATGTGAATTTCATGGATACCAATCTTCTTTTTCCCATTCGGCGTCTCAATCTCCACCCATCCGTCATGGCAGATGGGAAGATACAGCTGGGAAATTTGATAGTTCTGAGGATTGTCCGGATAAAAATAATTCTTCCGGTCAAATTTACAATAGGAATGAATGGCACAGTTGGCAGCCAGCCCCACAGCCAGAGCATACTCCACCACCTGTTTGTTTAAAACAGGAAGAGAACCTGGCATTCCAGTGCAGACTGGACAGGTGTGCGTGTTTGGCGCTCCTCCAAATTCAGTGGAACAGCCACAGAAAATTTTTGTTTTTGTGGCAAGCTCCACATGAACCTCCAGACCGATTATGGTTTCATAAGATTTACTCATATCTGTTTAAACCTCCCCTCTCACGGATTTGGAACATTCATCCTTAATATTGTGTCCCTCCCATGCTCTTACTGCCAGATCTGGCTCTTCATAGCTGCGGCTCTTCTCATAGGCATAGCCCGCACGAAGAATATTCTTCTCCTTAAAACAGTTTCCAATCAGCTGCATTCCAATGGGAAGTCCTTTTTTATCCCTTCCGCAGGGAACCGTCATTCCCGGAAGTCCCGCCAGATTCACAGAAACCGTGTAAATATCTCCCAAATACATTTTCAGCGGATCTTTTAAGGATTCACCTAGTTTCGGAGCCGTGGAGGGCGCGGTTGGACCCAAAATCACGTCATAATGCATAAACGCCTTGTCAAATGCCTTTTTGATTAATGCCTTTGTCTTAAGAGCTTTTAAATAATAAGCATCGTAATAACCGCTGCTAAGTACAAAAGAACCTAACATAATCCGCCGTTTCACCTCTGGTCCAAATCCCTCCGAACGACTCTTTTTATACATATTGTGAAGACCTTCATATTCCTTGGTCCGATATCCGTACTTGACTCCGTCAAACCGGGCCAGATTGGAACTGGCCTCAGCGGAAGCAATCACATAGTAGGCAGGAATGGCATACTCCACCAGACTTAAATCAAACTCCTCCACCAAAGCCCCCTGTTTCTCCAGTACCTTTGCTGCCTGAAGTACAGCATCCCTAACTTCCGGGTCCAATCCCTGGCCAAAATAATCTCTCGGAATCCCAATTCGCATTCCTTTTATATCCTCTGTCAGCCCGGAAGTAAAATCCAAATCTTTCCGACAGATAGAAGTGCTGTCCTTTTTATCATAGGAAGAAATCATCTCCAAAACAGCTGCACAATCCTCCACGTTTTTCCCGATTGGTCCAATCTGGTCCAGGGAAGAACCATAAGCCACCAGTCCATACCGGGATACCGTTCCATAAGTAGGTTTGATTCCCGTCACCCCGCAAAAGGAACTGGGCTGACGGATGGAACCGCCTGTGTCAGACCCTAAAGCATAAAAGCATTCCCTTGCTGCCACTGCCGCACAAGAGCCGCCGGAAGAACCGCCAGGTACATGGGCCGGGTTCCATGGGTTTTTTGTCTCTCCAAAAGCAGAAGTCTCTGTGGTGCTTCCCATGGCAAATTCGTCCATATTGGTCTTTCCCAGGATCACAGCTCCCTGGTCCATCATCCGCTTCACTGCCTCCGCCGTATAGGCAGGAATGAAATTTTTAAGTATTTTTGAGCTGCAGGTGGCAGCCATTCCTTCCAGACAAAGATTGTCTTTAACGGCTGCCGGCACTCCTGCCAAAGGTCCTGTTAGTTCTCCCTTATCAATCTTTTTTTGTATTTTCTCCGCCTGTAAAAGGGCCTTTTCTTTCTCAACCGTCACATAACAGTTCAGCGTTGGCTCCAGGGCATCTATTTGTGCAAGGGCTGCTTTTGTGGACTCTACCACTCCAATCTGTCTTTCTTTAATCTTTCTGCCTAGCTCCAGGGCAGTCAGCTCCAGAATCTCCATATTCTTTGCTCCTTTCCCCTATTCTACAGTCCGAGGAACTTTAAAGGCTCCATCCTTTTGTTTTGGTGCATTCTCAAGCGTGGTTTCCTGCCCGTCCCCATTTGTCACCACATCTTCCCGAAATACATTGTGAAGCTCAAATCCATGGGACATAGGCTCTATATTGCTGGTGTCCAGCTCGTTTAATTTATCAATATAATCCAGCATTCTTCCCATATCCTCTTTGGCTGCCTCTTTCTCTTCCCCGGACAGCTCCAGCTTTGCCAGAATGCCTACATATTCTATGGTTTCATCACTGATTCGGTTTGCCATGTGCAGATTCTCCTTTTTGGTTGTCAAATGTCTCTTTGTCTTTTTAGGGATTTAGTCTGGACACATCCCGAGGGAACAAGGCTGTCTCCCGCACATTCTGCTCATCCAAAAGCTTCATGGTCAGCCGTTCCAGGCCAATGCCTAAACCTCCGTGAGGCGGCATTCCATACTTAAAGATCATCAAATAATCCTGAATATCCTCTGGGTCCATATTCCGTTTGGCCATTTTATCCAGAATCATTTGATATTCATGGATTCTCTGACCTCCCGTAGTGATTTCCAAACCTTTGTACAGCAGGTCAAAACTCAAGGTAAACCGGCTATCCTGCGGGTCGTCCATGGCATAAAAAGGACGTTTTTTCGACGGATAATGAGTGACAAACACAAAATCGCTGTCATATTCTTCCTTAAAATACCGGCCAATCAGAATCTCCTCCTCTGGCTCCAGATCAAATGGGTTACGGATTTTCCGGTTGTATTTCTCTGCCACCAGCTCTTTTGCCTTATCAAACCGCACCTGTGGAATCTGATGGAGAACTGGCAGGTCTACCGCCAATATTTCCAGCTCTTTTGTGTAATCTCGTTTTAAAAGCTCCATGGTATATTGGAGAAATCCCGTCTCCATGGCCATTACATCCTCAAAACTGTCAATATATCCCATCTCAAAATCCAGACTGATATATTCGTTTAAATGGCGGGTTGTATTGTGCTTTTCTGCCCGGAACACGGGGGCTGCCTCAAACACCCGGTCATAGACCCCCACCATGGTCTGTTTGTAAAACTGAGGGCTTTGCCCAAGCTCTGCCTTTTTGTTAAAGTAGTTCAGCTTAAATACATTGGCTCCCCCTTCCGCCCCGCGGGAAACAATCTTTGGCGTCCGAATCTCCGTAAATCCCTGTTCGTATAAAAACTCCCGGAACCCTCTCACAATTCCTTCCTGAAGCTTAAATTTTGCCCGTTCCCGCACATTTCGTAGAGAAACCGGTCGAAGAGCCAGCTTTGTTTCCAGAGAAGTATTCATCTTCCATTTGTGGACAGCAAGAGGAAGGGATTGTGCTGGTTCTGATAAAATCCGGATTTTTTCCAGACGCACCTCCACGCCCCAGGGCGCACGTTCTTCCTTTCGAACCAATCCCGTAATCTCCACAGCTGCTTCTTCTTTTAAATCTTTTAGGGGAAACTGAGTCTTTCCCTCCTCATACACACACTGCACCAGCCCCTCGGCCTTGCGCAGAATCACAAAAGCCACATCTCCCATATGGCGGATATTGTGTACTGCCCCGTTGATTTTTACGGTTTTTCCCTCATAGCTGTCATCTGCAATCTGCCGGATTCCCACTGTGTCTTTTTCTTTTACGCCTGTTAAAAATTCCATACGACTCCCTCTTTTCTCAGCAAAAAATCCCGTCCCGGAATATTCATCAATATTCCGGGACGGGACATCTCCTTCATCGAACCATGCACCGCGGTACCACCCGCATTGAGGCGTCTTCTCTGGAGAAGACAGCACTCCGCTTTAAAGAACTATGCAAAATCTTTTCAGAATCGTAAATCCTATTCTGCACAATTCCCTGACACGTAACGTGTGCCTCACGGATATTCCTACTTGAATCCATCCTGTTCAGAATACCAGCTCCGGAGTGTTCCCTGTCTGCCTGGACCAACCTGACGGCGCTTTCAGTCGGTGACGCCATCTTCCTGTCGAAGCTCCTTGGGCAAGAGTCTCCTTCTCAGCTTTTTTCATGCTTTTCCGCATTAAATTGATATTATATTAACACAACCAGTTTTTGATTGCAATATTTATTTTTCACAAACATCATGCTCTTATTGATTTCTCTGTTAGGAACAGTCACGAATTTTCATGCTTTTTACTGTAATAATCTTTTTAATGCTTCCTGGTCATCTTCCCCCAGCTCTCCTTCCCCCACAAAAGCCTCCACCAGACGGGCAAAGGAATTATCGTAACAAACCTTCACCATTTCTTTTGTCCACTTATGAATATGCTGTTCTCTGGTATGCATGGCATGATATTCATTGTAAGGACTTTCCTCTCCCCGCTCTGCCCGAATCATCCCCATCTTTTGCAGACCATTGAGAAATGTATTTAAGGTCTGCACTTTCCATTCTTTCTTCCACTGATTCCTGGCTACCTCCATAATTTCCCGAAAAGCCATAGGTCGATTCTCTTCCCATAACAGCTCCATAATCTGTAATTCCGTATTGGTCAACCCATAGTTTTTATTCATTTTTTAATTTCTTCCTTTCTGTAATTTCTTCCTTTTTTGTGATTTTCTTTTAGTTATTGCTCTTACTCTTTTTCATTAATCAGATTTTAAAATTTTATTTATTTTCAACATATTTTATCAGAATCATATAATTTATTTAAACTTTTGTCAATTATAATTTTCAATCGGTTGCCTATGAGTGATTTATTACCAATGTTATTATAAAATTCCTTGCACCAAAAGTCCAAATGGCAGCGTGAAATACTCTGACAGCACTTGGCTCATGGCTCGCGGAAATAAAAAATACACCCCCTGCTGCCTCACACAACAAGGGATGTATATTCAATCACCGCCCCAAAATCTTCTTTACATACTTTCCTGTATAAGACACCGGATTTTCAGCCACCTCCTCTGGTGTACCTTTTGCAATCACCGTACCGCCCCGATCACCGCCTTCTGGTCCAATGTCAATCAGATAATCCGCCGCCTTGATCACGTCCAGATTATGCTCAATCACCACCACCGTATTGCCTCCGTCTGACAACCGACGCAGGATTTCCACCAGTTTATGAACATCTGCAAAATGCAGGCCGGTTGTCGGCTCGTCCAGAATATAAATGGTCTTTCCGGTGCTGCGCCGGCTTAATTCTGTGGCAAGTTTAATCCTTTGGGCCTCACCGCCGGACAGTTCCGTGGAAGGCTGTCCCAAACGAATATAGGAAAGCCCCACATCATTGAGTGTCACAATCTTCCGGTGAATCGACGGAATGTTCTCAAAAAACTTTGTGGCCTCCTCCACCGTCATGTTCAGCACATCATAAATACTCTTCCCTTTATATTTTACCTCCAGGGTTTCCCGGTTGTACCGCTTGCCTCCACATACCTCACAGGGTACATACACATCCGGCAAAAAGTGCATCTCAATCTTGAGAATGCCATCTCCGCTGCATGCCTCACACCGTCCTCCTTTTACATTAAAACTGAAACGCCCTTTACTGTATCCTTTTGCCTTGGCATCGGCTGTGGAAGCAAATAAATCCCGAATCAGGTCAAACACCCCTGTATAAGTGGCCGGATTGGAACGGGGAGTTCTGCCAATAGGCGACTGGTCAATGGCAATCACCTTATCCAGCTGTTCCACTCCTTCCAGCTTCTTAAACCGGCCTGGAATCGTCCTGGCCCGGTTCAGCTTTCTGGCCAGGGACTTATAAAGAATCTCATTGACCAGAGAGCTTTTCCCGGAACCGGACACACCAGTGACACAGGTCATTACTCCCAGAGGAAATGAAACGTCAATATTCTTTAGGTTATTTTCGGAAGCTCCCTTCACAGTGAGATAACCGGATGGACTCCGCCTCTCTTTTGGAACCGGAATGGAGATTCTTCCGCTAAGATATGCGCCGGTGATGGATTGTTCACAGCGGATAATATCCTCCACGGTTCCTGCTGCAACCACCTCTCCTCCATGTTCCCCTGCCCCCGGACCAATATCCACAATATAATCTGCCGCCCGCATGGTATCTTCGTCATGTTCTACCACCAGCACGGAATTGCCTAAATCCCGCAGATGTGTCAGAGTGGCGAGAAGCTTATCATTGTCCCTTTGATGCAGTCCAATACTTGGTTCATCCAAAATATAAGCCACACCAACCAGACCAGAGCCGATCTGCGTGGCCAGCCGAATCCGCTGTGCCTCCCCTCCGGACAAGGTGCCTGTAGCTCTGGAAAGAGACAGATACTCTAGTCCCACATTCAGCAGAAAATCCAGACGGGCCTTGATTTCCTTTAAAATCTGAGCGCCGATGGACTCCTGCATAGGAGTCAGAGAAAGCTGCTCTAAAAATTCCCGGTATGCAGTTATGGAAATCTCCGTTGCCTCATAAATATTCTTATCTCCTATGGTGACGGCCAGAGAGCTTTGTTTCAACCGCTGGCCTTTACATGCCTTACAGGGAGTGATTCTCATATATGTCTCGTATTCTGCCTTGGATGCCTCGGAAAACGTCTCTTTATAGCGGCGCTCCACATTCTGAAGCAGCCCTTCAAAAGCTACGTCATATACCCCTTCTCCCCTTTGTCCCCGGTAATGGACTTTTAACTCCCGGCCATTGGTGCCATGAAGCAGAACATCCTGAATCTCTTTGGGATATTCCTCAAAGGGTGTGTCCAGACTGAACTTATACTCCTCTGTCAATGCTTTCAAAATGGCATGGGTAAAACTGTTCTTATCCGTACAGGACTGCCATCCCATCACTGCAATCGCTCCCTGGGAGATACTTAGAGATTTGTCTGGAATGATCAGATCTTCATCAAATTCCATCTTATATCCCAACCCAAAACAATCCGGACAGGCGCCAAAGGGATTGTTAAAGGAAAAGCTTCGAGGTTCCACTTCGTCAATGCTGATTCCACAGTCTGGACAGGAAAAACTCATGCTGAAATTAATCGGCTCTCCGTCCACCACATCCACCGTCATCCGGCCGTCAGACAGATTCATAACGGTCTCTATGGAATCGGTCAGCCGCTTTTCAATGCCTTCCTTTACCACCAGACGGTCTACCACAATCTCAATATTATGTTTAATATTCTTCTCCAGCCGGATTTCCTCCGACAATTCATACATATTTCCATCCACCCGAACCCGAACATAACCGCTCCGGCGGGCCTGCTCCAAAAGCTTCACATGCTCTCCCTTTCGCCCCCGCACCACAGGCGCCAAAAGTTGAATCCGGGTCCGTTCCGGCATGGTCATAATCTGGTCCACCATCTGGTCTATGGTCTGTTTCCGAATCTCTCTTCCACATTTGGGACAATGAGGTATCCCGATGCGGGCATACAAAAGACGCATATAGTCATAGATCTCTGTCACAGTTCCCACAGTTGAGCGGGGATTCCGGTTGGTAGACTTTTGGTCAATGGAAATAGCTGGGGACAAACCTTCAATGCTCTCCACATCCGGCTTCTCCATCTGACCCAAAAATTGTCTGGCATAAGAAGACAAAGACTCCATATACCGCCTCTGACCTTCTGCATAAATCGTATCAAATGCCAGAGAAGACTTTCCGGAACCGCTTAAACCTGTTAATACTACCAGTTCCCCCCGCGGAATATTCAGTGTAATATTCTTCAAATTGTGCTCATTGGCACCACGTATCTTAATATACTGCTTCGCCATGACTTCAACCTTTCTCATTGCTTCAAATGTTATTTGTATTTTGCCGCTTTCTCATTCTATCATACTATTGAAATTTTTGCAAACACTCGTTCGGTATTTTTTATTGGTTTGATTCGCAAACCTATTCTTATCTCAGCAAAACCAGCATCTGGGCAGCATCGGGGAAAAGTCGCTCTGCTCCAAACAGCAAAAAAGGAAAGTACCATGGTTTCCCACAATGCTTCCCTTGAAATTTTCCCGTTATTCTATTTATCCACGTTATACCACCGATGCTCATTGGCACGTTACGCAGTTATCCAGCACAAACTGCCATGCATTTTTCACAGCTTTCCCACACACAATGGTTGATAGGTTGGACGATATTAGGCTCTTTGCGATAAATGGCAGAACGCCAAATAGGATTTATCCTTTTTTAATCCATACCTGCTTCCCACAAAAAGCAAAACCATAGTTATAAATATTCTCTTTAGAAACTCCCTTTTCTATCAATACCGTTTCATATTCCTTTTCTTTTATCTGCTTCAATGCTGCATCCGCTGTATCGGAAAGTTCCTTTTCTTCTGCTTTATCTTGTACCTTAAATTCCATAATTATTCCAGCATCCCCTGGCCTTCTCGGTTCCAGCATCACATCATAACGTCCAAAACCACTTTCCCGATTAGAAGTTAATATATATCGATCTGCTAGTTCTACCATCAGTCCCAATACAAAACCATGATAGAAGCGTTCAGGCTCTTCTTCAGAAGGATTTTTCCCAGTATCAAAATAGCCAAATGTCGCCATTGCTACTTTATTCATATAAATATTCATACTTTTTACATCATCAAGCAACAGTGCTTTAATAAAATCATTATAGCCCCCAGCTACACGGCAAAACCATTTTCTAATCATATGCCGGAACATTGCACCTACTTCAAGATTCGTCAGTTCTAATTCATATTCTTGCTTTCGCTCCCCCATATCGGTTATAAAAGTCTTTAAATTTTTTACTTTTAAATATCCACTAGCCAGCAGCAAACTCCAAATTGCCGATTCATCTTCACTTAATTGATCATAAATAATCTGCTCATCTAACTCCACAATAATTAACTTTTTTTGTAATATATGCTCAAAGCTTTCTTTTAAATTTCGACTTCCTTCCTGAATTAATTTTCCTATCAGATTGTTTGAACTAGAATTTGCCCAATAAGATTCTAGTTTTCCCGTACTAAGATAATTAATCACTGACCAAGGATTATAAATATCTGTCTTGTTTCCAAACGTAAACCCATCATACCAACATTTTACCTCCTCTTTCCTCCCAGACCATCCATATTCGTCCAGTGCATCAAATACTTCTTTCTCAGTAAAACCAAAACTGTCCATATATTTTTCTGATGTTGTTGTAATCACTTTTAAATTATTAAGATATGAAAATATGGACTCTTTATTTACTCTGGTTATGCCTGTCATCACAGCCCGTTCCAGATAAGGATTGGTTTTAAATGCTGCATGAAATATACTTCTGGCAAAAGAAGCCAATTCCTCCCAATAACCATTAACATAAGCTTCCTGCATTGGTGTATCATATTCGTCAAGCAGTATAATTACCCGTTTTCTGTAATATCGAGATAAGTAACAAGATAATTGATGAATTGCCATGGTTGCAGTTGTTTCATCCATCTCTACATCTATCGAATTAAAATACCGTTGTTCTTTGTCATCCAAATTTCCATTTCGCATAAGAAATCGATTTTCAGAATATAGGTTTGTCAATATCTGATTAATTCTACGAACGGTTGCTGCATAAGTTTTTTCTTTTACATTCGCAAAGGATAAACTAATCACAGGGTAAGTTCCTTGAATTTCCCGGTAGTTTTCATCCTCCCATATGGAAAGACCATAAAATAATTCTTCTTGTCCTGCATATTGTACAGAAAAGAACTTTTCCAGCATACTCATATTCAAAGTCTTTCCAAAACGTCGGGGACGGGTGATCAGCGTTACCTCATCCTTTGCATCCCACCATTCCTTGATAAAGTTCGTTTTATCCACATAAAAAATATTTTCCTGTCTTATTTTTGCAAAATCTTGATGACCTATCCCTACCGTTTTTTTCATAGTTTCACACCCTCTCCGCTAGATGAAACATTGTTGCTATTAGTATAACGAATAAATACCAATAATACAAACACTTCTTAAAGTTATACGACCATTTTCTTGAAACCTTTCCAGCACTATTGCTGTCCTCTTTTGAAGTCAATACCACCCGTAAAACGGGTGGCTTGTGGAACGGGTATAACCCTTTGTTGCTAGGCCAGCGTCTCA
>QXWR01000276.1 GCA_009911065.1 Clostridiaceae bacterium
CTCATCGTATCTGGGGAGAGCGTTCTCCCCGGCCAGCGGCACCTGAGCCTGCTGGGGCGCGAGGGCCACCTGCTTCACCAGCTTCTCCGGTGCGCATTGAGCATCCTGGGGCTGCTCGTGGTCCCTCATCTCGATGCACGTGAAGTTGAAGACAGCACCGTGGCGAGCCAGCATTTGGGCGATGGGGAGGTAGCCATCACGGAACCGCGTGTTGTAGTACCCTGCGGTTAGCTCCGGGGCGTGAGATCGGGTTCCGTAATGCCAGTGGATGCCTGCAACCTTCACCGAGATCTTCACTCCCTTGCTCTCGAATATGTTCTTGGCAGACGTCACGATCCTCTCACCGTGGGCAATGAGCATCTCCGAGTACCACGACAGGAAGAACTCCCCGTAGGGGCCGTTCCATCCGCCACCTTCTCTCTTGAAGAAGTTGGTGTCTTCCGGCCAGTTGTTGTACTGCCCTGCATCTGTCGGACCGGTGTTGCCCCATTCGGATTTTCCATTCGCCTCAGCTGCAGCTTTCAA
>QXWR01000277.1 GCA_009911065.1 Clostridiaceae bacterium
TCATCGCCGCGTTCATCGCGACCCTCTTGTTCCTCTCCGCCACCGTCCTCACCGTCATCGGCTACACGAGCCAGAGCGCCGCCGACGAGTGCGGCGGCGTCGGCATTCTCGGCATTGCTTGGGCTTTCGGCGGCATGATCTTCGTCCTCGTCTACTGCACCGCCGGCATTTCTGGTGGCCACATAAATCCGGCGGTGACGTTCGGGCTTTTCCTGGCCCGGAAGGTGTCTCTTGTTCGGGCCGTGCTGTACATAGTCGCGCAGTGCTTGGGCGCCATCTGCGGTTGCGGGCTGGTGAAGGCATTCCAGTCGGCGTACTACGTCAAGTACGGCGGCGGCGCCAACGAGTTGAGCGACGGGTACAGCACCGGCACCGGCCTCGCGGCGGAGATCATCGGCACATTCGTTCTTGTGTACACCGTCTTCTCCGCCACCGACCCCAAGAGAAATGCCAGAGACTCCCACGTTCCTGTCTTGGCACCACTTCCTATTGGGTTCGGCGTGTTCATGGTTCACTTGGCCACA
>QXWR01000278.1 GCA_009911065.1 Clostridiaceae bacterium
TCTGCTGCTCTTTCATCTCTGCAGGTGGGCTGCAGCAAGGGTGGCTTCTCCGAGTTTGCCGGCCTCCGGAGCTCCTCCGCCGCTCTTCCCTTTGCCAAGAGGGCCAACGATGATTTCGTTTCTCTCATCGCCTTCCAGACCTCCGTTGTTGGTGGAGGCAAGAGGGGAGTGGTTGAGGCGAAGCTGAAAGTGGCGATCAATGGATTCGGCAGGATCGGAAGGAACTTCTTGAGGTGCTGGCATGGAAGAAAGGACTCCCCCCTCGATGTCATTGCCATTAACGACACCGGAGGTGTGAAGCAAGCCTCCCACCTCCTCAAATACGACTCCACCCTCGGCATCTTCGACGCCGACGTCAAGCCTGTCGGCACCGACGGCATCTCCGTCGACGGCAAGGTCATCAAAGTCGTCTCCGACCGCAACCCTGCCAACCTCCCCTGGGGAGAGCTGGGCATTGATCTTGTGATCGAGGGAACTGGTGTGTTCGTCGACAGAGATGGTGCAGGGAAGCACACCACAG
>QXWR01000279.1 GCA_009911065.1 Clostridiaceae bacterium
CACAATCACACAATTACAGGCTTGGCAGTTGCACTGAAACAGGCGACGACTCCAGAATACAAAGCTTACCAAGAACAAGTCCTGAGCAACTGTGCAAAGTTCGCTCAGACTCTCTCTAAGAATGGATATGAACTTGTATCTGGAGGAACAGACAACCACTTAGTTCTTGTCAATTTAAAACCCAAGGGAATTGACGGTTCAAGGGTGGAGAAGGTGTTGGAAGCTGTCCATATTGCAGCCAACAAGAACACTGTTCCTGGAGATGTATCTGCAATGGTTCCTGGTGGCATCAGAATGGGTACCCCTGCTCTCACTTCTAGAGGATTTATAGAGGAGGATTTCGCCAAAGTTGCTCACTTCTTTGATGCTGCTGTTCAATTGTCTCTCAAGATTAAGGCTGAAACCAAAGGGACAAAGTTGAAGGACTTCGTGGCCACGCTTTCGAGCCCCTCGTTCCAGTCTGAGGTTGCCAAACTCCGCCACGACGTGGAGGAGTATGCAAAGCAGTTCCCC
>QXWR01000280.1 GCA_009911065.1 Clostridiaceae bacterium
TTAGCAGCTTATCTAAACGCTCTAAGAGGGGAGGGTGTTCATGTGGTTACAGTAAATGATTACCTTGCTCAACGTGATGCTGAATACTTCATTCATATCATCAAACAACCCTCTTTCGAGTTCCTTCCTTGCAACCTCAGACATGGCCGACAAGTGCGGAAGCTGCGACTGCTCTGACAAATCCCAGTGCGGGAAGAAGGGCTACACAGCCATCATTGAGACCGAGAGCTACACCGTGGACGCCATGGTGATGGATGCTCCGGCAGCAACCGAGCACGACGGGAAGTGCAAGTGCGGGTCGAGCTGCAGCTGCACCAACTGCACCTGCGCCCACTGAGAGAGCAGGCCATGAAGGGGGCACTAGAGCATATGATATTAAATGTAATGGTGAATAAGTTAGCCTGTACGTGTGTCGTCTCAACTCCTGCTGTCCTAAACTACTGCTAATCTAGTGTCCCTTTGTACTGCAATCCTTATTTTCGCATATTCAATGAACTAATATTACTGTCCG
>QXWR01000281.1 GCA_009911065.1 Clostridiaceae bacterium
CCCCTTTCTCCGGCCTCTCCAGTCTCACCTTTGTCTCCACGAGCTCCAGCGGGTCCAGCAGGGCCACGGGGACCAGAAGGGCCAGCAGCACCAGCGGGACCAGCAGGACCAGACTCTCCACGATCACCAGTCTTTCCAGCAGGGCCAATAGGTCCAGGAGCTCCAGGGGGTCCGGGAGCACCAGGAGCACCAGCAGCACCAGTCTCACCACGGTCACCCTTGGGACCAGCAGCGCCATCACGACCAGCAGAACCCTCATTACCAGGAGTTCCCTCACGACCAGGCTCGCCTGGGGGTCCAGCCAGTCCTGGGGGTCCCATGGGTCCAGGGGGTCCACGCTCACCAGAGGGGCCACCAGGTCCCTGCTTACCAGGCTCTCCTGATGGTCCTGGGAGACCAGAGAAACCACGCTCTCCTTTCTGTCCAGGGAAACCAACAATACCACGCTGCCCAGCAAGACCTTGAGGTCCAGGAATACCAGCAGAGCCAGAGGGACCCTCAGCTCCGGG
>QXWR01000282.1 GCA_009911065.1 Clostridiaceae bacterium
GAGCAGTTTGCCCTGCTGGAACTGCTCGTCCAACAGAGGACTGATTTTGCTGTTCTTTCTGCGCTTGTCAAACTTCTTCTGCACCTTCTTCGACCTCTTCTTGTTCAGGATGTCCTCCTCCTCAGGGGTCAGTTTGGCTCCCTTCTTGCGACCCAGAGGCAGAGCATAGTGAGACTCGTACCACTGCCTGAAGGGGGCACTGTCCACCAGAACCACACAGTTCTTCACCAGGGTTTTGGTCCTGACCAGCTCATTGTTGGAGGCGTTGTAGACCACATCGATGATCCTGGTCTTACGGGTGCAGCACTCAGAGCCCCAGGAGAAATTGCCCACGTCCAGACGGAGTGCGCGATATTTCTTATTGCCGCCACGAACCCTCACTGTGTGGATGCGCTTAGGGCCGAGCTTTGTGTTTGATGGAGGCCGTCCGAGTTCATACTTCCTCTTCTTGTGGACGGGTTTACGCTTGCCGCCGGTCTTGCGGCGTTTGTGCCAGTTGTCCCTTGAG
>QXWR01000283.1 GCA_009911065.1 Clostridiaceae bacterium
CGCTGTCGCCCTCTGCAACCATGGCTCAGATAAACAGTAAAGTTGATGTAAACTCTTTAGAAGGCCAGGAGAGCACAAGTTCAACATCAGAGGCGGAAGTGCTAGTCTCAAGTTCAACAGACAAGCCATCATCACGCAGAGGCTTCCCAAGGGCCGTCATCATAGGTGGGGCTCTCGCTCTTGTGTGCACCCTCGACAGGGGGCTCCTTACGAAAGCCGTTATATTTGGGGTTGCAAGAAAGTTTGCGAGGACGGGGCAGAGGTTATGAGGCGATGTGAAGCATGTTCATCTCGTACTCATATTCCTGTGGAAAGCTCAACGAGTTGGAAAGCATGTCAGCGTTGAATAATGGCATGCGATGCGATTCTCTAATCTTTGTTTATTTTACAGAGCCACAACGAGGAATACAAAAAGAATTGGAAAATTTGTAGTATGATTTGCTGCAGATGAAAAGCAGATTTCATTCTTTTTTATTTCGTATTTCTCCATGTAATGATGATACTCGCG
>QXWR01000284.1 GCA_009911065.1 Clostridiaceae bacterium
CGCAGGTTTATGACTCTCAATCACTGTGGTTTTCTTGACGTCCTCTCCGTCCAGCAGGCGTCTGTACTCGGCGATCTCCAGCTCCAGTCTGGTCTTGATGTCCAGCAGCACCTTGTACTCGTCTGACTGCCTCTCGATGTCCAAGCGCATCTGCGAAAGCTCCGACTCCAGCCTGTTGATGATCACCTGCAGCTGGCTGAGCTGGGTGCTGTAGCGGTTCTCTGTGTCCACCAGTGTACCTTCCAGAGCCGATTTCAGGCTAAGCTGAGACTGCAGCTCGATTTGCAACCCCTGCAGAGTTCTCTTCAGGTCACTGATCTCGGTGCGAGATGTTTCGATGACCTCGGTGCTCGTCTTCATCTGCTTGCTCACCTCATCAAACTTGACCTTGTACCAGGCCTCCATTTCGCGTCGGTTCTTCTCGACGATGCCGTTGTACTGTGCGCGCATCTCGTTGAGGATCTGACTCAGGTCCTCCTGAGGACCAGCGTCCACCTCTACGTTCAT
>QXWR01000028.1 GCA_009911065.1 Clostridiaceae bacterium
TCCTGCATCTATATCAAAAAAGAATAAGTCTATAGCCTGTTCTGACTGGCTATAAACTTATTATACGAGGAGGAAACAGCAAAAAAACGTTTTTCAGAATACTGGGAAACTGAAAAGTTCAA
Organism: Clostridiaceae bacterium; assembly: GCA_009911065.1. GTDB lineage: Bacteria > Bacillota > Clostridia > Lachnospirales > Lachnospiraceae > Brotaphodocola. Next base: position 123 of record QXWR01000028.1, read on the forward strand.
ATTCATATCCCATGATATTAATTTACCATTAAAATTAAATTTAAACGTTGATTATATTGTTCATGCAGCCAGTAATTCTCATCCTGTTTCCTATGCAACCGATCCTATTGGAACCATTACAACCAATATCATAGGAACCTTTCATTTATTGAATTATGCAGTTAAAAATAACACGAATCGATTTCTATTTGCATCTAGTGTTGAAATATATGGTGAAAACCGTGGAGATACAGAATATTTTAATGAGGAGTATTGTGGTTATATAAATTGTAATACAATGCGAGCTGGCTATCCAGAAAGTAAACGTGCCGGAGAATCATTATGCCAAGCTTTTAGAAAAGCAAAAAATCTGGATATTGTAATTGCTCGTATTGCAAGAACCTATGGTCCAACTATGCTTTTTGAAGATACAAAAGCAATATCCCAATTTATAAAAAATGCAATAGAAAAAAAGAATATAGTTCTTAAAAGCGAAGGAAATCAGTTGTATTCATATAGCTATGTTGCAGATTCTGTATCTGGATTATTGACAATTTTACTTTCTGGAATTGATGGAGAAGCATATAATATTGCAGATAAAAAGTCAAATTGTACCTTAAAACAGTTAGCAAAATTAATTGCCGAATTTTCAAATGTAAATATTACTTTTGAAATACCAAACGAAACAGAAAAATCAGGATATTCTCAAGCCACAAAAGCCCTTATGAATAATGAAAAATTGAAAGCTTTAGGTTGGAACTCCCACTGGGATATAGAAAATGGAGTCAAGCATACATTAGAATGTCTAACACTTTAAAATCTTCAAAAAATATGTTTACAATTAATCTAATAGACTAAATTCAGGAGCGCTCATGTGTAAAAAAATCTCTGCTGTAGTACCTGTTTATAATATGGGAAAATATATTACTAAGTGTGTAGAGTCTCTTGTAAATCAAAAATACAAAAATGTCGAGATTATTCTTGTTGATGATGGTTCTACAGATAATTCTGGAAAATTATGTGATGCTCTCGCATCCCAGTATCATAATATAAAAGTCTTTCATCAAAAAAATTCCGGAGTATCTAAAGCACGAAACAAAGGATTGGAATTAGCAACTGGATATTATATCAGCTTTATTGATCCTGACGATTATTTAGATCTGCAAACATATGAGACCGTTATTGCTTTAATGGAAAATAATCATGCAGACATAGGCTGTTATGATAATTACTGGTTTGAAAATCAAGAACCTTCTTACGATTGGAATAACAATACAAACTATTTGTTTGATTTATATTCCAATAACAATGTTACTATAAATCTATTGTTGGAATCGCGTTCTGCATGTAGATGTATTTATACAAAACAAATCATTAAAAATCTTCATTTTCCGATCCATTTAACGCAAGGTGAAGATACTATTTTTTTAGCAAACGCATTAATTCAATGTCAACGTGCAATACACATTAAAGCCCCATTCTATTTCCGAAGAAAAACGCCAAACAGTGCTACCAGAGCCTCATATAACCATAATTTTTTGGACATTATTAAATCAAATGAAATTCTGGAAGAAATGCTATTGCATCAAAATAAATCCAATAATAATCTTAGCAATTATATTTTTTTTCAACAGATTTCTCATTTATTAATTAGTCTGAAAGACACCTATAAGAAACACAAAAATGACACGAAGTATATTAATAGAAAGCTTAAAATTCGCTTTCACCACTTTATGTTAAACCCATATTTAAAATCAAAAGAAAAAATTATAATTATTTCCTTTTGTATTTCTCCATCTTTATACTTTTTATTGCAATCCCTATATCAAAAATTTAAAAATTTATAATATAGATAGCTCATCTACTAATATCAAAGGATCGTTTAAATTATGGAGTATAAAAAAAGTAAGCAGTTACTAATATACATTTTACAAATTAGTATCTTATTATTTTTCTCATTTTTTCCAGAAAGTCTACAAAAAACAGTTCTGGCAAAGTATGATATTTATTTTAATTTGTTAATTGCATGTTTTATTTTCTTTTATATTATTCGTCATAAAAAAACTTATATATGGCATATACTTATCATTCTATTTCTTACCTTTCAACTATTTAGTACAGTATCTCATCAGGGACATATTGCCTGGGCATTATGGGGAAGAGGTGTTTTAATAATTTCTTTGTGTATAGGAATACAAAGTACATATTATTATAACGAAAAGCTGTTTTTAAAAACTGTTTATCTTTTCTTTTATAGTTTAATTTTTATAAATTTTATTACACTATTACTATTTCCTAATGGAATGTATGAAGATATTCGAGGAATTACAGATACTAATTATTTCTTAGGTAATTATAATGGTTTTATAATCTATATCTTCCCAGCACTTATTACTGGATATTTATATTTTAAAAAATATACAAACAAATTACCTCCTGGATATCTATTTTTGTGGGTGATTTCTCTATTAACATTTATTATTAAAAGATCAGCTACTTCTCTAATTGGTTTGAGTATATTCGGCATTTATATATTATTTTTTAACACCCAAAAGTCTCACCTGTTCTTCAATATAAAGTCCTACTTAGCCGCTAACATCGCTTTTTTTTACTTTTTTGTATGGAATAGTTCAAACAACCAAATCTTAAATTTAGTTACCAGTTTAATCGGGAAGGATATTACTTTTACAGGAAGAACACTGATATGGAAAAATGCCAAGTATCATATATATGACTGCTGGCTTATAGGAAATGGGCTGGAAAAAGCTGAAACAATAACAAATAAGTTAGGATTTATTCAAGCTACAAGTGCTCATAATCTAATGCTAGATTTATTATATAAAACAGGTTTTTTAGGGTTTATAATTCTTTCCATTCCATTTTTTATATTTCTAAACAACTTAAAAAAAATAAACAATATAAAAATCCGTTATTTCCTTGAAGCTTTTTGCGGTATTCTGCTTTTAATGAGCCAATTTGAAGCATATAACCTCAAATTTATTTTATTTATCTTTACCATTCTTTATATGTATACATGTGAAAATCGCAAATCTAAGGCAGGTAAATTTGATTGAAGACAAGAAAGACTTTTTATAACGCTATTGTTAGTATTTGCTATTACTTTTTAACAATTATATTAGGAATTTTCAATCGAAAAATTGTTATTGATGTTTTAGGAATTGAGTATCAGGGAATCAACGGCCTGTTTAACAATATTATGTCAATGTTATCCATTGCTGAATTAGGTATTGGCATATCTATGATTTATCATTTATATCTACCTTTGGAAAATAAAAATTTATCTACCATTCGATCTTTAATGAACTTTTACAAAAAATGCTACATCATAATTGCAGGTATAATATTTAGTACAGGCATTCTTATTATCCCAGGACTCAAATATATTATTCAAAACTATGCTCTACCTTATTCATTATCTGAAGTTTATATATGGTTTTTATTAGATTCTGTTTGTTCTTATCTGTTTTCCTACAAGCGTTCGATTTTGATAGCAGATCAAAAAAATTATGTAATAATTCTTTGTGATATATTATATCAATTAATCAGTAAAATAGGTCAAATTATTATATTATTATATTCTCACAGTTTTATTTTATACTTGTCTGTTATGGTAATAAGTCGATTGGTAAATAATTTGTTTATTTCTTTTTTAGTAAATAGACAATATCCTTATTTAAAGACCTTAAAAGCATGTCCTATATCTTCAGATATTTATAAGGATATTAAGCAAAAAGTTAAGGGAAGTTTTTTTCATAAAATCGGTGGTTTTGTCGTCTTAGGAACAGATAATATTTTAATCTCTAAATTCTTAGGATTAGAAACTGTAGGTATTTATTCCAATTACTTTTTAATAATAAATTCGATAAAAAGTATTTGTTCTCAAATATTAACATCCTCTACAGCAAGTGTTGGACATTTATTAACGGAAAAAAATAACAAAAAAGCTCAAGAAATATTTTCAGAACTTTATATTGTAAATAGTTTACTTGTTAATTGTGCAACTACAGTAATTTATTGTGTAATAACTCCTTTTATCCGCCTACTTTTCGGAAAACAATATATAATTTCTGAATTTACACTGTTTATTTTATCTTTAAATTTCTATATAATGGGAATGAGAACCGTATATTCTATCTTTAAAGAAGCTGGAGGGATTCTCTATGAGGACCGTTTTATTCCCATAATAGAATCTACTATTAATTTTATTGCATCTTTAATTTTTCTTCATTATTTTAAACTGGCAGGTGTTTTTATGGGAACGATTCTTAGTTCAACCCTTCTTTTTGGATATACCTATCCTTATCTCATATGTAAAAAACTTTTAAAAATATCTATTGTCAAATACTGGAAGGAACTTTTATGGAATGGAATAATAACTCTAATAAGTATGATATTTTCCAAGATTTTATGTAATTATATGAATTTAAACAATATAATCTATCAAGTAAGTTATAATTTATTCGTATCTATTTTTGTCTCCAATATTCTGTTTCTTTTCCTATATGCATATTGGAAACCGGAAACAAAAAATGTTATTATTAAATGTAAATTATTGTTTTTCCATCATTCTAATTAATATCAAATTCTTTAAAAACAAACTTTAATAAAGAATTAAACTGCTAATTCGTATCATTTTCGTTAAAATGGATTATACAGCTTTCCCTACACTCATCGGTTCTTCCCCCATTTCAAGTAAGAACCAATGAGTGTAAAAATAAGTGCAAAAACAACTTTATTTCATATCAGAAATAATATAAACCGGACGCTGTTTGACCTCTTCATAAATTTTAGCAATATAATATCCCAAAATCCCAATACTAACCATGATAATACTGCCGATAATTAACAATAATAAGATAACTGTGGTAAATCCTTCCAGCGCAGTCCCCACGTAGTATCGAAAAAGAGTCTGGACAGCCAAAATAATTGCCCCCGTAAGAGTTATTATACCTGCAACGGTTACGAATTGTAATGGAAATGTTGAGAATGCAGCGATATTTTTTAATGCGTATTTAATCAATGACCATTTCGACCATTTGGATTGTCCATTTTCCCGTTCTCTCACATCAAATTCCACTTCCGTCTTTTTATATCCCACCCAAGAGGAGGAGGCCCGAAAAAACTGATTCCGTTCCGGCATAGACAAAATGCTGTTTACCACTTGTTTATCCAACAGCTTAAAGTCTGACGCCCTTGACATATCGATCTTTGTAGCAATTGTCATCAGCTTATAAAACATCTTGGCGCCAGCTTTATAAATTCCGCTTTCACGTCCTCTGTTTCGCTTCACTCCTTCCACCACTTTATATCCTTGCTGCCATAACTGGTACATTTCCACTAATTTTTCCGGCGGATGCTGTAAATCACAGTCCATAACTGCACAGACATCTCCAGAAGCATGTGCTAAGCCAGCCATAATTGCTGCCTCCTTTCCAAAATTTCTGGAAAAGCAAATTCCAGCCACCTGGCTTACTCCCTCTTTTGTCTCTGCTATTTTACAGATCTCATTCCATGTATTGTCTGTAGAACCATCATTTATATAAATTAATTCATAGGATATGTTGTGATTTCTTAATATTTGATCTATGGCTGTGTATGATCTTTCAATGTTTGCATTTTCATTATAAGCCGGCAAAATTACAGACATAATTCCATTCATAATAATTTACTCCACTTCTTCTAATTTTACAATAATCAGATCTTCATATACTTTGATTGATCCATCAGAAGGATAGCAAGACATACTTTTTATAAAATCCATTTTCTCGATTCTCTCGACGGTTTCTGTATCGGCAAAAGGTATAAAATAACCTTGATAATTTATGATAACATAATTTCGAGAGTAAGCATTAACCAGTGAGGTTGTATTCCCACCATATAGATATGGAATAAATGCCGTCCAGGAATAATTGAAATTGGGATCGGAAAACTTATCTCCTATGAATATCCACTTATAAGATTCATTAAAATTTTCCGTTTCCTGTATTCTGGTAAGAATCATAGTCAGATAGTTTTCTGTCTGTCGGTTCATGTAGTGCATTGCTGTGTAATTTCCGTTAGACAGCCATATATAGCTTAACAGAATGATTCCATAAACTATTTTCACCGCATTAAAAATACTATCTGAATTTAAAAATCTCAATTTCACCTGTGATTTTACTTTCCATAGCTTTTCAATCAAAATTAACGGCACCAAATAAATGAAAACAGCAGCATAAATCATCAGGGTATAAATATTACTGTTTGGACACATAATCTGAATACTATTTACAGCCAATGGAAAAATAAAACACAACAGGATGGTTCCCATATAGATTATCCACTTATGTTTGTTTAAAACCAATAAAGCCAAAATAGCACAAATGCTGAAAATCCCAAGAAAAATAATTCCATATCGCAAAGCCATAGTAGATGTCATTCCATAATAATTTTTGACCGGAATTTTTAAAAATTGCAGAAATGTTCTTGTAAGTAAATCGGGAAGCTCTTGTATATTCAATTTCCCCATATTGTCAATTCCCTGATAATTATTAAGTTCTTTCCCATAATAGCAAAGGGAGATTTTCAACAATGCAAAATAAGTAAGCATACCCCCTGCGAGATTTCCAAGATAGGAAAATCCACATATAAAAATCTTTTTCAGGGACGAACCTTCTTCCAGAATTTTGCTGATCAACAGCAATACAAACAAAGTTACTGTCATCGGAAAATACGCCTGATAGATTCCTAAAGAACACGCCTGAAGAAGCATCGATAAAAGAAAACCATAACGGATTTTTTCAGTTACCCACACAGCCAGAACAGCCATGGCAATGGCAAGCGCATAATAAGGAGCTGTATACATAAAAAACAAGGTGCTTGTTACCGTCGGAAAACAAAGAAATATGCTTGTCCATATAGCGCCAGTCCATATATTCTCCACTTTAAAAATATCTAGTACCAAACATGCTGTGATCAACAATATCCCTATCGTAATCCATCCGTTAAAAAACGAAATATTATAATTCCCCCATATCTTTCCCATAAAATCGCCAAAAACTGTGAGAAACCATCGGCCAGAGGTAAGTCCGGTCCCATATCCTACCGGAATCACAGCAGCATTGTCATAGTTATGTAAAATATTTACCAGAACAAATAGATGTGCAAAAAAAGCTGAGATAAAACCAGCACAGAGTGGAATCTTATATTTGAAAAGAAAATATTTCATATTTTGGAACATTATTTTTCTCCTAAAAATGTTATTCTATAGTTTAAAAGTTGGTTTGAAAATAACTTCATGTCTTTTTCCTTCTCCTTTTGTATCCCGATTCACTTCCCGTTCGAATTATTCTCAAGGACATTTCCTTATATATTTGGTTTTACCTCCTCCCTTTTGAAAAACGGTCTTCAACAAGTCAAATAGTCCGCTAAAAACAACCGATTATCCCATTTGCAATACAGCAAGATGCAGAACATTGGCCTATTATTTCGTTGCATTCGCAAATGCCCATGTAAACACACACTTGGCTCATTACCTGAAGAAATAAAATAAGCTCCCAGTGTAACAAAAGTATTAATTCTGTTACACTCAAATTACTTTGATATGATACCATTCTTTTCTCTGGATTGCAAGTGATTTTGGGAAAAGAACTAGAGTGTGTCTGGAAAACAGGGAGGATTTTTTTGGATACTTGCTTGTGAGTGTTTGGGATTTTGTTCGTTGATAGGAATGGGTAAGAGAGCATAGCTTGTTTTGTATTTTTATGCAAATATAGGAAATGTTTGTAAAACCTCCCAAGAGCCTGGCAAAATCAATATTTTCATATCATTTCCATAAGCTTCCAGTGTAACAGAATTAATACTTTTGTTACACTCAAATTGCTTTTCTTGCATATTTAGTTATACTTCTTCATATTTTATCTCAATTTACTCTCTGACCCTAAACCTCATCTTTTTTATCCTTATTACGGCTTACACCGCTTACAAGGAACATACTCATTATCAATCAACGTCTCCCGTTTCCCCTTAAAGTTCTCCCTGTTTTTGTCCTTCATGTCTGAAACACTGTCACAATGGGGATAATGAAAACGTTTTGTGTTTGTATTCAAAACGTACTCCTTTTCTTCTCCTTTCTGCTGACCTTCCAACCCATTCTCTGTTTTTTCTGTTATTGGTACATATTCAGAGGCATCATTCATCTCATCTGTTGGTTGTTCCACTTGTGCCAACATATCTTCTGGCTGTCCGTTCTCAGCTCCTCCCCCAGTTCCATCTTCATCCAGCCAACTTTCCCCGTCTGCATAATTAATCCCAACTCCAGGCTGCACGTTATAACAATAAACATGAAAACAAACCCCTGCACCTTCATCCTCCACCGAAAAAGCCTCAATCCGCACGCCGGACGCCACCAGATTATCCCCCTCAAAATCTGGTGTGACCCGGTAAAGGACATGGTTTCCAGTATCTTTCACATAATCTGCCACTTTATTTTCCCAAGGTAACATTCCTTCAACATTCAGATACCGAGTCCCTGTGATCAAATTTTTCTCGTTGGCATTTTCTCCTGCCAGCTGAAATCCAATTAGATGACAACGATTATAAAGGTACTTATCTGCAATCACATCGTATTTCACAGTATGCCACCCAGAAGGCCGCACATTACCAATTTGGCCTCGTTCTGTAGTTGGCATAAGCTCCTGACAAATATTAGCAAAGGCAACCTGACAACGGCCTAGTCCATCCAGTTCGCTATAATTTTCAAAAACCTCTGTTGTAATCTCTTCTTCTGTAAAATAGGGAACATTATTATTAAGGGCAATACTTTCTTTTCCTGTATAAGGCGGAAGATTTTCCTTCCAATCAGATGGTCCTGTTAAATTTATAGTAGAGGAAACGCTGTAGGAAAAATCATTTCCACAGGCTGATAAAACCAGACAAACCAGCAATATCATACCTAAGCAAATCTTATTTACCTCTATTTTCTTTATACATTTCTGTTTCTTTTTATTTTCCATTATCGAAACATCCTCCTTCTAGTTCTTATATTTTCTTATTTATCCTGATCTTACTCACACAACTTTTTTACATGATCTTACTTAAATATTCCAAAATCAAAACTCCCATTATCCACACCATGATAGACAAAGAGCGTATACTTTTTATCCGTTGTTTTATATAGATTCGGTTCATATTGCCACCATTTATCTTCATAAAAATGCTGAATATAAACGGATGTGCCTTGATATTGTTTCAGTTTGTCAACCGGTATATAAACTGCAATCTCACCTGACTGATTGGTTCTGACAGAATAAACCTTTGAGAGAGGTTTTCCTTTGGTTTCTTTTAAGTCCATCCATTCCCATTCGTCCCCTAAAAGAGTCAGTTTATTTCTCCCCTCCTCCCCCTTCGTGGACAAAGAGACACTCTCTCCTAGTACCAGATTTTGACGGATGGTATCTTCGTAACTGAAAATAATACCATCATATTCCTGCTGCAAAAAACGGCTCCCTTTTGACTTTCCATCTTTAAACACTCTATAAGAGCAAATATAAAGTCCGTCTTTCCAAATATCAAAATCCATAACACCACCTCTGCCATACGTGTGTTCTCTGCCATTTTTATAATCTTCCTCACTTTTGTAGGAGATCAGAATGGCTTTCATTCTGTAATTTTTTGAATATGTCTGAAAAAAAGTTTCTGCATCTGGATTATCTTCTGGCAGGGTGGTAAGGTCCTTGTTTATACAATCATCAATGCGAATATTAGCAGGATAATTTTTCAAAAAATCCTCAAAACTTCCGGCTTCATACAGTTGATGAATTAGATTTTTTTCTTCATATGAATAGACGCTATCTGAGATTTCTTTTTCTTTATATTCCAGATAAAAATCATAGATATCACAGCCTAAAAGCATCTCAAAATATTCTTTCGCATCTTGAGTAATCTGATCGTATTGATAATCATCCCGTCCTTCCTCCTCCGGTTTTTCTCCACTTATCTCCACTGGATTCTCACCGCTTATTTTGACTGTAAATGTCTTACTTTCATGATTCATAGTAACCCGAACATCCCCATTGGCTGATGGAAAAGGATCTCCATCTGGTCCGTCTTTACAAATTTCAACAGAAGTAATTTCTGGTGTAAATCCATATTTATCTCTGATATAATTGATTGCATTTACTTTGCCAGATTCTTCAATTTGTTTCATATACTGTTTCTCTTCCTTTGAATATCCGCAGCTGCTGAAAAAAAGAAGAAAAAAGAGTGTCATTATTGGGACAAATTTTCTCATTTCCATTATGGGAACTGTTCAAAAATACCTCCGATTCAGTTCCATCCCTCCTTTGTCTGAAAAATACTTGCTAGATATATGGCTTAAATCACTATCCTTATTTTACCATTATTTACTTATTTTTCAAGCCGACGTTTTATAGGAAGCAGCTATTTACTTATTTTGCAAACCAGCGTTTTATAGGAAAAAGCTAACATAACAACTAACGGCAGGCGAAAAAACGCCTGCCGTCAATCTTATAGCAAAAGTTTACCTGAAAAAACTTTTTTGTATTTGAAATATTCCCTTATCCCAAGCTGTCTGTTCTCTAATTCGGTCCCGATCTTTTAACTGTCCTTTTCCATCATAATATTCAAAATTGTATGATCGGTCTCCACCATTCCCGGATTGCTTACCTTTCCCATATTATGAATGGCTTCCTCTGGAGTAAATCCACAAATGCCGTCCGTCCCCTGAAGCACCACATCTGAGATTGCAAGGTAAGCGCTCATTAAAGCCGCATTTGCTGCAGTGGCCAGCTTTAAGGCGCATCCGATCTTTCCTCCGTCACAGACCATACCTGTAAGATTTCCGCTCATGTTTATAATAGCATTCCCAATCTGTGTATCATTCCCCCCTAAAAGCCATACCATAGTCGCGGAAGCTGCAGTAGCTGCAGATACACCGCAGCCGCAGGTGGCAGAAAGCTTACCGGTAAACGTCTTAATATAAACGTTAAGCGTATGTGAAAATGCCAGAGCCTTTACCAGCTGCTCATTGGAAGCATGGACATATTTCGCCATTTCCACCACCGGCAAAATGGCCGTAAGGCCGTGATTGCCGCTCCCAGCACTGCTCATTACCGCGTAAGGACAGCCGCTCATGCGCCCTTCCGCACTGCTTGCCACGCGAACCATTGTCCGGCTGAATAAGTTGTCGCCCAAAGTATCTGCTTTCATCTGTTTTTGAAGAGCGGAGGCAATGCCAATGCCGACCGAATGTTCCAGACCATAATCGGCAAGTCTTCCGTTCATCTCCACCCCTTCTGCCATAAATTCCAGTTCGTTTTCACTGCATTGATCTACAAGCCCTTTGATTTCTGCAACGGACATTTCCATGAGTTTTTCATGAATTTCATCATTCGAACTGGATGTATATTCTTTTTCAAACAATATTTCATGGTTTCTTTTGGTCAAGATAATATTGGCATGTGTATTTCTTATTTCACTGATGCCGATTCCTGCAGTGGTGATAATCTCTGCCCTTGCATAAAGCTGGGTCTCCTGGTGATTGATCATAACCACCACATGATGAGCTTCTGCCAAGTCTACTGCTTTTTTAGATACCGTTTCATTTATATCTTCCAACAGTTGGAGGCTCTTTTCTGGATTGCCAAGACAAGCGCCCAATGCAGCGGCATACTTGAGTCCAACCCGGTCAAAGCCAGGAATGCCTACACTCATTCCGTTTTTATATATCCCTGGATTTACCTCAACTTTAATCGAAACCACCTCTCCGCCTATAGCGTGATAAGCGTCTGCCGCGGCAAGGGCCACACATACTGGCTCTGTACATCCTAAAGCCGGAACTACCTCCTGGTGAAGTAATGTCAATAATTCGGTCTTGCTGATCATTTTTATAATCTCCTCTCTTATGTTTAATATGGCGAACATTTGTTCTTTTATTGGAATCCGGACAGCTACACAAGCCAAAATAATAGCCATACAGGAACTGACTTCCGAAAATCCAAGCAATACGAAAAGTCCTGTTTATTTAAACAGCAAAAAACATGCCAGTTTTCTCTGTCCGGCCAATCCCTTATATTTCCTGTTATAGGTATCGTGCAAATGAACATTTTCCCATAAACCGGAGGGAAAATCATTTCTGAAAATCCTTGCAGCTCTTTCCGATTTATGAGAAAATGGTTAAATATAGGAAAATGGGTCGTAATTGGTCGAATAATCGAATGAAATGGAGATTGTTATGAATAAAAAGCGTATATCTGTAATCAGTTTGGATTCCAGAGCCGGAGAATCTTATGGCAGTGAAGTGAGAAGTCTGTTTGGTGAATATGCAGATGTATTTGTATACAATGTACTGGATGGCTCTGCCACAGGTGTTCTCCCCAAAGCGGATTTATTTGTGGTATCTACAGATGCCTATGGTTCTGCCGAAGAAGTGGCTCGTCATATCCCCATGGGCTGTCAGACCATGGCAGTGGAAGTATCTTTTCGATGGAGCGAGCTTAGAAAACTGAAAGAAATCCCAGAAGGCAGCAAGGTGCTGTTTGTAAATATGACCCAAACCATGGCCCGTGAAGCCATCACTCAGCTGAACCAGTTTGGAATCAACCATATCCATCTGATTCCATTTTATCCGGGCGCTGTACTGGAAGAAGAAGTTCACATGGCTGTAACACCAGATGAAATGCGCTACGTTCCAAAAGAAATCGAGACAAAAATCAATCTGGGGCAGCGTTCCTGTACCTCAGGCATGATGATTGAGATTGCCCTTCGGCTTCAGCTGGAATATTTGCTGGAAACCAAACCATTTCAGGATTACTTTCGAAGTATTGCAACCAGCAACTACAGCTTTGACCACATGTTTGCCAAATCCATTCGTCTGGAAAGCCAGTTTTACATTCTGATGGACATTCTGGAGGAAGGCGTCATTGGCGTCAATGAATGTGGTGAAATTTTTGCGTGCAGTCACCATGCAGAGGAAATCACAAGGGTCAGCAGTTCCCTGATCATGGGAAAAAGGTGTGAAAAAGTATTTCCCTACATTGACTTTTCCAAATGCTTAAAGGAAAAAAGCCGCATTGATGCCCAGGTAAAAAAGATTAATGGCATTAATGTCAGTGTGGAGGTGGTTCCGGTACTAAGGCAGGATGCCTGTGTGGGAGCTTTTGCCATCCTCCAACGGTTTAATGATGTGGAAATGCGGCAGAATGAGCTGCGAAAACAGCTTTTACACAAAGGCCACTATGCAAAGTATAATTTTGATGATATTATCGGCTCTTCTCAAGCCATTCTTCGGGCAAAGGATATTTTAAAACGAATGGCTGCAAGTGAAAGCCCTGTACTTTTAATCGGAGAAACCGGAACTGGAAAAGAATTGTTTGCCAATGCCCTTCATCTGGCTTCCAGACGAAAAAATGAACCTTTTGTTGCCATCAATGTGGCTGCCTTTCCGGAAAATCTGCTGGAAAGCGAGCTTTTCGGATACGAAGAAGGAGCTTTTACCGGAGCAAAAAAAGGCGGCAGACCAGGTCTTTTGGAGTTTGCCCACAAAGGCACATTGTTTTTGGACGAGGTGGAAGGCATGAGTCCCATGCTTCAGATTAAGCTTCTCCGGGTGCTGCAGGAAAGGGAACTGATGCGGGTGGGCGGCAGCCGGCTCATTAGCATTGACGTGCGGATTGTCGCTGCCACAAATGAATCTTTGGAACGGAAAGTGGAGGATGGAAGTTTTCGGCAGGACTTATACTATCGGCTGAACACATTGCCTATTATGATTCCGCCTTTGGCCAAACGGGACAATGATATATTTCTTCTCATTGACCATTTTAAAAAGGAACTTTGCGGCCATTTTACTTTGACGGAGCCAATTAGAAAATTTTTAAAAGAATATTCCTGGCCCGGAAATATTCGGGAACTGCGCAACGTAGTAGAGTATTTTATCTATACTGGCCATGATTCCATTACTATGGAAGACTTACCTCCTACAGTCCTGACTCACACACAGTCCAGACAGCATCTGACAGCAATACCTCATAACCTTAACACTCCTGCTTCGTCCCCTTTCAAACCGGACAATTCCCGCATGGAAGTATTTTGGTTTATTCTGGGAGAATTATATACGGCATCTGAAGAGGGGAATTATATAGGAAGAGACCGTCTGCTGATAAAAGCAAAAGAACGGTTTCTCCCCACTTCACAGCAGGAAATTCGAAGCGTGCTGATGGAAATGGCAGAAAAAAATCTGGTCAGAATCAGCCGGGGCCGGGGCGGAAGTAAACTGACCCAAGAGGGCCGTATGTATTGGGAGAGCAATCCGATGACTTTCTGATTCTAAACCTTTGTTTTTTCTTTCTTTGGAGCAATTTTGTTATTATGAAACACCTAAGAAAGCTTTTCGATTTTGAATAAATTTTGAAAAACTCTCAAAGACGCTGAGAGTTTTTCTTATCATCTACCATTTTTATTCGTTTCCAAATATCTTTTGTAAGATTTCCTCACTTTTCCTTTTGCAGAGAACTATACCAACACTTTGACTTTTGTGGAACTTCTTTTACATCCCGATCCAGCACCGCAAGACAAAGCTGCAAAATCAAACTTAGACAAGGTTTCTATAAATGTTCAAAACCATAAATAAGCCAAAAATAGTTTCAGATTGAAAATCAAAACTAAAAATCGCAGACAGAATTGGTTAAACCGAGCACAAATTGGTTGAACACTATTATTTATTATTAGTATAACCATTTTATACCCGCTCTGAAACCACATAATAACTATTTTTTTCCTCATATACCATATTCATCCTGCTAAAAAACACTGCCATTGAAAAATCCATCCAAAATTCCACCTCTCTTTTTCCCTTTTTAAAACGCGATTCCAACACTTTTTTATAGTTTCTTTCAAATTATTGCAATAAAAATTATCAATTTTTTAATTCTTGCTCCAAATCTGGCATGACTTTTGCGATATATAATGGTATCACGAAAAAACAGGCAGAGCGACGGAACTGTCTATTAAAAAATGAAGAGGAGCGAAAAACATGAAGTATAATTTTGATGAGGTAATTGACCGCAGCGCGAATCGTGCGGCAAAGTATGACGAGAGAATCAAAAAATTCGGAACGGACCAGGTAATCCCCCTTTGGGTTGCAGATATGGATTTTAAGACAGCTCAGCCTATTATTGATGCCATGAAACAGAAAGCGGAAGAGGGGATTTGGGGTTATACATCTCGACCCGACAGCTATTTCCAGGCGATTTGTAACTGGCAGGAACGCCGCAATGGATGGAAAATTGACAAAAATCTTGTAAGCTGGTCCCTGGGTGTTGTCCCAGCTCTATCTTCCATTGTAAAAGTTTTCAGCAATCCTGGGGATAAAATTATGATTCAAACTCCCGTCTATTCTGAATTTTATGATGTGACCGAGGCCTGGGGACGGGTAGTGGTGGAAAATCAGTTGGTAGAGAAAAATGGCTGCTGGACCATAGATTTTGATGATTTTGAGAAAAAAGCAAAAGAAGTGAAAATTTTCCTTTTGTGCAGCCCTCACAATCCACTTGGTATTGTTTGGACAAAAGAACAGCTTCAGAAAATGGCGGAAATCTGTATTGCCAATCAGGTGCTTCTGGTTTCTGATGAAATTCATTCGGACCTGATCTTTCATGGGAAGAAACACATTCCTACAGCCATGGTTTCTGACGAAATTGCAGGTAAAATTATTAGCTGCATTTCCGGAACAAAAACCTTCAACTTGGCAGGACTTCAGGCTTCCACTACGGTATTTCCTAATGAGGAAATGAAAATGAAATTTGACCGGTTTTGGATGAATATGGACATTCACAGAAACAATGCCTTCAGCTCGGTTGCCATGGAAGCTGCCTTTAACGAAGGCGAGGAATGGCTGGAACAGCTTTTAGTATATCTGGACGAGAATTTTGAATATGTGAAATCCTTCTGTGAGGAACATATCCCGCAAATCAAAGTAAATGTTCCAGACGCAACTTATCTGATGTGGCTGGACTGCCGGGAACTTGCCATGGACAATGAAACCTTGAGAAAATTTATGATTGAGAAAGCCGGACTTGGATTGAATGAGGGATACACCTTTGGAAGAAGCCTGAATGGTTACATGCGTCTCAATGCTGCCTGCCCCAGAAGTGTTTTAAAACAGGCCATGAAGCAGTTAAAAGAGGCTGTTGATTCCCTTCAGGTTGAATGAAGCCAATTTCAAAGTTGACTGAAACCATAGGAATGGATGGCACTTTATAAGGTCCTACAAACCATAAGAACGGATGACACTTTACAAAGTCCATGCAAACTATAGAAACGAATGAAAGTTTGATAATTCGAATCCATCATACGAACCGACCACGAAAGGAGTTACTTATGAATGCAAAAAAGATTTGGGACAGTTATAAATTCCCCCTGTTATTATTAGGCGGTATTTTTACAGGAGCCATTCTTGGTATCATTTTGGGAGAAAAGGCCAAGGTGTTGGCGCCTCTTGGAGACATCTTTTTGAATTTGATGTTTACGATTGTCGTTCCCATGGTTTACATATCCATTACCACAGCAGTGGGAAATATGGTTAATATGAAACGTTTGGGAAAAATCTTGGGAAGCCTGGTGTGTACTTTTGTTATCACCGGCGGATTTGCTGCCGCTTTGGTTCTTGTGGTGGTCAACATTTGGCCTCCTGCCGCAAATACGGCAATTACTATGGGCGCGGCTGAGATGGCAGAGTCTACCAATATCAGCGATATGATCGTCAGCTCTCTTACCGTCAGCGATTTTAACGGTTTAATGAGCCGCAGCAACATGCTTCCGATTATTGTTTTTGCCATTATGTCCGGTTTCGCAGTGGCCAAATGCGGCGGTGAAGAAAGCTGGGCAGGAAAACTTCTCAACAACTTAAACGACATAATTATGACCATGGTGGATATGATTATGAAACTGGCCCCCATTGGCCTGGGCGCATATTTTGCAAACCTGGTAGGGGAATTTGGGCCACAGCTGATCGGTGATTATGGACGTACCATGCTGGTTTATTATCCCATGTGTGCGGTCTATGTGCTTATATTTTTCCCACTGTACAGCTATTTTGCAGCAGGAAAACAGGGAATCTCACGTATGCTGAAACATATTTTCAATCCGGCAGTAACTGCGTTTGCAACCCAAAGCTCTGTGGCGACGCTGCCAGTCAACATGGAAGCCTGCAAAAAAATCGGTGTCCCGGATGATATCAGCAATATTGTACTTCCCATGGGCGCTACCATGCACATGGACGGCTCTGTACTGTCCTCCATCACAAAAATTGCATTCCTGTTTGGCGTTTTCCAGATGCCTTACGCCGGCGTGGGAACTTATGCCATGTCCATTGTAGTGGCTATTTTAAGTGCATTCGTGCTGTCTGGCGCTCCGGGCGGCGGATTGGTTGGAGAAATGCTGATTGTCAGCCTGTTTGGTTTCCCAGCAGAAGCATTTCCCCTGATTGCCACGATCGGATTTTTGGTGGACCCGGCGGCAACCTGTTTAAACGCAAGCGGAGACACCATAGCTTCCATGATTATCGCCCGTCTGGTAGAAGGAAAAGATTGGCTGGAAAAACGGATTGCCAACGGCGAAGTGGAAGCATAACTCCAAAGGGAAATTTTCAGAATCGTTAAAGGAGGATTTTACCATGAATGTAATCAATACAGACAAAGCTCCTGGAGCAATTGGTCCTTATTCTCAGGGTTTTGAAGTCAATGATCTGGCATTTGTCTCCGGACAGCTTCCAGTAAACCCAGAAACAGGGGAAGTTCCTGTGGGAATTGCCGCTCAGGCAGAACAAAGCTGTAAAAATGTTGGGGCCATTCTGGAAGCAGCTGGTTTTGGCTTTGATACCGTGTTTAAAACCACCTGTTTCTTAGCTGATATGGCGGATTTTGCAGCTTTTAATGAGATTTATGCCAAATATTTCATTTCTAAGCCAGCCAGAAGCTGTGTGGCAGTCAAACAGCTGCCCAAAGAAGTGTTGTGTGAAATCGAAGCTATTGCTGTAAAGAAAAACAATTAAACCAAAAATTTCAATCAAAAAGGAGATTATGAACATGAAAGTAACTGTAGTTGGAAGTCATTTATGCCCGGATACCCTTTATGCCTTAAATAAGCTGGTGGAGGCCAAAGCAGATATTGAATTTAAGAATATTTCGGCATCTCTGCCGGATTTAAAGATTTACTTAAAGCTGCGTGACAGTGAAGCCATGTATGAAAAAATCAAAGAAAACGGCGGCATTGGCATTCCGTGTTTCCTGCTGGAAGACGGAACCAAAACTTTGAACCTGGATGATGTACTGAAATAATCAAAGTTGGCAGAGCGGCAGATCTCAAAGGTTTGCCGCTCTTTTTGGCCATTTTTCATACAAAAACATGTTGTACAAGTACCATATAGAAAATTGTTCCCCCGGCAATACTAAGCAGAGTATTCCGTTTCCACTTGTGCAGCAGAAATATAAATCCCATTCCAATGATCTCAGGCAGGCAATGATAATCAGAAAAGACCGCATCCTTCAGACAGTAAACCACTAAAAGTCCAATAACTCCATGAGGTAAAACCGTTCCCAGCCAGGTAATATATTTTGGCGGCGTCTTCCCCTCCGGAAAAATAAGAAATGGCAGAAATCTGGTCAGCATAGTTCCTGCCACCACTGCAAAAATGGTAATTACCTTTTGTATGGTTGTCATATTACGGTTCCCCCTGTTTTTCTCTCTCGTCTTTTTTCTTACTCAAAGTAAAGCACAAAATAATCAGTATCATAGCCGGAAGGATAAAACCTCCGCTTCCAAAAACCAGAAGACAGAAAAGAGAACATCCAAGTCCTGTGAGGGCAAACCGGTGATCTTTGCTCTCCTCCCACTGGTTTAAAAACATCACCACAAAAAGAGCAGTCATGACAAATTCAATACCTTTGCTTTCAAATCGAATCACATACCCTAAAAGCGCCCCAAGCGTTGCCCCTCCTACCCAGTAAACCTGATTTAACAAAGTCACAAAAAACATAAACCAGCCGCGGTCCACCTCCGGCGGCGGCGTCACACTACAATTGACTGTAAAAGACTCATCGCACATGCCATAGATGAGATAAAACTTTTTCCAGCCTACATTTTTATATTGATCCAGCATGGAAATTCCATAGAACAGATGCCTTGCATTGACCATCAAAGCCAGAAGGAAACCATAGACCGGCTGAAATGCCGACAACAGCAAATTAACCGTCACAAATTCCATGGACCCGGCAAAGATAAAAAGGCTCATAAACATTGGATACCAAACGGAAAATCCTTTGCTTCGCATAAGGAAACCATAAGACATTCCCAAAAACAAAAATCCCACCGCAATCGGTATTGTGTGGGGAAGCGCTGCCTGAAATGCTTTCTTTTTCATCACATCTTCTCCTTATCGCCTTTTCTGGTAAAAGAGTTCCACTAAAACCATATCCTCTTATGAAAGCTTTTCAACTGCAAGAGAAACCGTGGGCTGAAAGTATATATCGTTTCCTTTATTACTCTCATACATAAAGTCTTTCAACGGCTTACTGGTATATTTTGAAAAATCGCCATATACTGCAAATCTCACCCCGTAATTAATGAATTTTTGCAAAATTTCTCCTGCCAGACAAGTGCTCAAGACAAAGAAATCATTTATAATAGCCTCCTTGTTTATGGCAATGTTTGTGCAGCCTGTTTCATACTTTATAGTCATAATCAGATCTAAAGCAGACTGCGCATCTGTAATCAGCAGTTTATCACTATATACAACTGCAATCTCTGTGTTATTTTTCTCTATCACTTCTGTTTTCATTTTTTCACCTTTCCTTTCTAAGACATAAACAAGTTATCGTTTTATCTTCGGTTATTCATACAAACTGTCAATCAAATGGTCAACCATAAAGTCAAAAGTTTCCACATGATTGTATGGAAGAATATCTTTATTTTTAATATTCATAATTAAAGAGTATAGCACAGACAGGGCCTTGTTGGTATCAACCTTAAATTTCAAATATGGCTGACTGGTAAAAATCTGTTGGTTCCTATTATTCGATTCTTCAATTTTTTTAAATTGTTCTTCGGATAATTTATTCATCAAAATTGTGAAATCCGTGTTATTGGAATTATACAAAAAATTATTTTTATCATATTCCCGGTAAATAAGCTTTAAGGCTTCTGCAACACCATACTTACTTTTGTGCTCTTCCATTACCTTCCATGCTGCATCCTGAATTTCTTTTTGAACCGAACACAAGAGATCACAAAAAAGGGCTTCTTTCGATTCAAAAAAAAGATAAAATGCTCCCTTGGAAATACCGGCCTGTTTACAAAGGTCATCTACACTCGTTTTCTTATAGCCGTATTGAGTCCAGCTCTGCTTACAGGCTTCCTGCAAACCTTTTTTGATATTTTCTTTTTCCCGTTCTGTAAAACTTCTGGCCATAAAGTCTTCTCCTTATATGACTTAAAATACTATTTTAGTCATATATATTATATAACCTTTCCGCGAATATGTCAAGGAATATTTTATAATCAGGTCTTAATCATTTTCCCTATTTTTCTTCTGTAAAGAACAAAGGCTAACAATAAAGATAAAATATCGGCAACTGGCTGCGCCCAAATTAGTCCTGTTTCATGAAACAAAGCGCCAAGGATAAACATGGCTGGAATGTAAATCAGACCCTGACGGGATATGTTGACAATCAGGGATTCCATAGCCGCGCCACATGCCTGGAGGGCATTAATCAGAACATAAAACATACCAAACAGAAAGCTGGTGTAAAGAAGAATATGGGCAAATGACACACCGTAGTCAAATGCTGCCATATCGGTCAAAAACACGCGGACAATCTGTTCTGTAAAAACATAGCAGATTCCTGTTAATACAGTACTTAATGCAAAAGCAAATAGAAGCGAAAAACCAAGGATGCTTTTATACCTCTCCCATTTTTTTGCTCCCACACAATACCCCAAAAGCGGCTGGATTCCCTGCCCAAGGCCAATGCAAACCATACCTGTCATCATTGTCACCTTCATCGCTACGCCCACACCGGCAAGGGCCATGTCACCGTACTTGGCCATCTGACTGTTCATAATAATGTTAGATATACTCATCAGCAAAGACCCAAGGGCCGCCGGAATACCAATGATAAGCACTTCTGATGCCACCTTATCCTTTATGGTAAAATCTTTGAGACGGATACTGAGAGTTGATTTCCCACTGAAAAAGTATGCAATATAGTATCCTGCACCCATTACATTTCCGATAACGGTTGCAATAGCAGCTCCGGCAATATTCCAGCGAAATGCAAGAATCATAATGGGGTCCAAGATAACATTCAGCAAATTGCCAAGAAGCTGCCCCAGCATGGCTCTTCCGGATTGCCCCTCTGCCCGGATTATGTTGGAAAAACAGTTTGCAATTAAAACAAATGGACCGGAAACACTTACAATCGTCAGGTAAGTTTTGGCATAATCCCATGTATCTGCGCTCGCTCCCACAAGGACAAGCAGCTGATCCATAAAGATCAAAAACAGCAAAGACATTCCGACGCCTACGCCAATACAGCTCCACATACAGAAAGCACATACCTTTTTTCCATAATCCATTCGTCCTTCTCCCATGGCACGGGAAATCACAGAAGTTCCTCCAATGCCAAAAATTATTCCCACTGCCATAAAAAGCAGAAATACAGGGGTCGCCAAGGAAACAGCTGCTACCTGCAGATCATCATGGGTCTGACCAATAAAGAAAGTATCCGCCAGATTATAGATCAATACCATCAGCATGGCTGCCATGGCTGGCACTGCATTCAAATATACTGCTTTTCCCACAGAGGCATTTTCAAAAACTTCCATAGATTTGTTCTCGTTCATACGATTCCTCCATTTTAATAGTATGCTATTATCATTTCCAAAGGCAAACCCGCCTTTTTAAGCGGGTCTGCTATTTTACATTATCTGCCACTTTTAGAAGCAGTAAGTTTAGTTGGTTCTGTTCTTCTGCAGATAGACCTTTCACAATCAGTTCCTCTGCTTCATTTCTGTAATGAGCGGTTTCCTCACAGCAGGTTTCCCCTGCAGGGGTCATGTGAACCAGCTTAATCCGTTTATCGTCCATATCTCCAAAAGCTTCCACAAAACCTTTCTGCTCAAGCCTTGCCACAATCCCGGCAACAGTTGACTGCGCCACCTGAAAATGCCGCTCCATCTCTTTCATAGAAAGCTGCTTGTTAGGCGTTTCCTGTAAAGCCATGAGGACAGACATCTGCATCAATGTCAAATCTTTGGACCGCAATGTATTGTTGGCCCTTTTTTCAAGGCTATCGTGAATTTTTTTGATTAATAAGCCATTTGGCATATATCCCAATGGGAGGATTCTCCTTTCTGCTGCTAAAGCCTGTATTTGAAAAATAATACGTTTTCATTATGATAGCACGCTATTATACCAAAGTCAATCGTCTGCTATTGTTTTTGCCCCTTTTTTTAATGTTCTCTTGTACACCGATTCCTTCGGTATACATCATTCCCAAAAGATCATATTGTTCCATTTCCCATCATATACGCTAGCCATTCCTATACTTTCTGCCACAGCAGCATATTGTCCTGAAATATAACTGACAATTTTCCATTGTCTTTCATCCATGAAAGATAAGACCTTACCGTACTGCCTACCAAAACATACTGTTCAAAATTCATAGAAAGTCCATACCCCCTAAACACTTCCTGCAAAATGCGCTCAAAGCAGACCGGCTCCATGGAAATAAACAAAATTCTTTCTGCCACCTCATGCACCTTATTCTTGTTGTAACGGACAAGCTCCTTCACATCAGTAGAAACGTCCCCATGAGCGGGAACAAACACAGCCGCCTCCATCTTCTCCACCATATCCAGCGTTTCCAGATAAGCACTCACATTATAAAGGAATGATACTGCATACTTATCCAGCGTTTCTCTGCTGCTGATGCAATCTGCAAGAAACACTACCCCATCTGGCATACGAAATCCCACCATGTCAAAGAAATGCCCCGGCAAAGGTATTATCTCAATCTCCTTTGGAAAACTTGCGTCTGAAAAATCTGTGACATGGCTCTCCTGCGCCATCAGGAACTTATGTCTCAAATCCTTACACGGATAACCGCCGTAAAGGAAGGACGGCTCCAATACCGGGTATTTGGTGAAAGCCTCCTCTATACCACCGGAATAAACTTTACATCCTGTCTGTCCCTGCAGGTATTTATTCCCGCCGATATGGTCTGCATTGGAATGGGTATTCAATATTGCCGCCAAATGCCATCCGTTCTTATCCAGTATCTGCCTGACCTTCCGCCCTGCATCTTTATCATTTCCACTGTCAATCAAATAGACATTCTCCTTATCCGGGACATAAACTCCTATCTTTGCCGGACAGTTTATATAATAGCATTTCTCACTGATCTGTACCAACTCATACATTTTTTTGTTTCCTCCTTATTCCGCTGTTTCCTATTACTTCGACCAAAGACTTGTTTCTGATAAAGAAAAAACAAATGCAGATAAAAGCGGGCAGCACTCCCTATTTGGAAAATGCGCACCTTCGGGACGGGCTTAGGGCAGCTTAGATCCGTGCCGCAGGTGTGTAAACACCAGAGAAAGGAGGATGTGGTCTATGTTCTTCTTACAGTTCTTAAGCTATGTTGTGAGTATCTTTGCAGGCATTGTGAACGGCCTTAATGGTTCAGTAGCATTAGCTGAAAAGTATAAATCTTACATAGAATGGCATAAGGAAAAGACAGAAAAAGACCCATCAGTCAGCTTGCCGGCATCTGATGGGCCGAATGATGATTGCATAAGCAATCCATAATTCGCCAATGGGCGGCAGTTACATCGCCGCCCTTTTTATTACATTTTAATGATAGCATTTTGTCAGGATGAAGTCAATAGGAATCTCTACCTTTCCTCTGCTTTCTCTTTTTATCTTAATAAAAACATATTCCCCGTCAATTTGTTAATCTGCTTTTTATTGCCGCAAATTGTGACCCAAACAATTTTGTTCTAAGATATTTCAGTGTCTCTTTATTTGCCTTTTCTTAAATTTCAATTTACTTTCCGAAAGAAATAAGCCGATTAAAGTAAGTCCTATTCCTATCGCAGCCATCCTTGTGATTTCTTCCTTTAACACAATAACCGATGTGACAACGGTGATGACCGGAACTATATAGATATACACGCTCGTCTTAACAGCCCCAAGCACCTTGACCGCATAATTCCAAGTAACAAAACAAAGGGCTGATGCCCCCAGGCCTAAATAGATAAAGTTCAGAACATACTCTGGTTTTACAAACTTCTCCACATCCAAGCTGAAATTAAAAACAAAAAGAAATGGGAGCATAAAAAACATTCCGTATGCAAATATCCTCCTTGTCGCTCCAATGGTGTTATATCCATAGCCGCTGATTTTTCGTGTAAGCAATGAATAAATTGCCCATACGAATGCCGCAGCAATCGCTAAAATATCACCAATAGGATTCAACTTCAGTTCTGAGTTGCTAAAACTGATAAGACTTATTCCTGTCATAGCGACAATAAATCCAATAAAAAATTGTACTTTCAGTTTTTCTTCTGTCTTTCGTAATACATGAGATAAAACCGCAGTAAAAAATGGAGCGACAGAAATAATAACGCCCACATTAGAAGCCATTGTATAGGTTAATGCTATGTTTTCAAGCAGGTAGTATAAGCATATTCCGCATAGTCCCGTAGCAGCAAATGTAAGCTCCTGCTTTTTATCCTTTATTTCCAATCCTTTCGGATAAACAGCTATCAGCACAAGTAATCCAAGCAAAAACCTGAAAAACAGTATCTCTATCGGTGTAAAATCTGCAAGAAGTATTTTGGTTGATATGAAAGTCGTTCCCCATATCACAATTGTAATCAGAGCTGTAATATGCCCTGTGCCAGTTCCTTTATTCATGATAATTTCCTCCCTCCCCCCTAATGCGTCCATATGCGGCAGGCGACAGTCCAATAAACATATGAAAAAAATTTGAAAAATGGCTCTGGTCTGAAAAACCCGTCTGTATAGCGGCATCAACCGAGGATACGCCTTTCTCCAACAGCTCCTTTGCTTTACCGATTCGTATGGTTTGAAGATACCGATATGGTGTAACTCCCTTTGACTTGGTAAACGCACGAAGCAATGTGGATTTACTCAGACCGCTGCATTTACAAAGATCTTCCAATGTGATATGCTCTGCAAAATGTTCTGACATAAATATGCAGGTCTTTTCTATTTCTTCGCTGCACTCTGGAATACAATTTTTAAAAGGTTGTCCGTATTGCTCGATAAGTAATGAAATAAGGAACAGGAGCATTTCTTCTTTTTCAAACGCTTCCCCACCGTCCATAATCATTTGATGCAAAGAATGGAGATAAAGATTCAGCTCATCATTTTCAATGACATTTTCCGAAAAACCAAGCAATACCCTTTGTCCTGTTATTTCTTCTATGAATGACAGCATCGTTTCTTTTGGAATATTCAAACCTCTGTAATCCAGGGTTTTGCCGTCACATTGCACACAGCTGTGATTATCATTGGGATTAAACAAAAGAATATTTCCCTGACCTATGGTATATTCTTTATTTTTGCAGGACAAATAGCGTGTCCCTGCTTCCATAAAGCCAATTACATAATAATCATGAAAATGATTCGGAAACGGCTGTACAATTCCCTCAAAGCGATACGCTTCAAGATGTAAATCGTCATCATAGTAAACAGTTCGTATTTCTTTCTGCATGGTAACACCTCCTCGCACCTTCTATTCTACTCCATATGTTTGCCGATTTCTTGTAAGATATCTTCATTTTCCAAAAACACAGCTATAAAAAATATTTCACACCCAAAATTCTGTATTTGGCACCTAACCCACCAATATTTGCGGCGTATTTGAAGCAGATCCAAGAACCAATGAAGCAAAAAATTAT
Source organism: Clostridiaceae bacterium (assembly GCA_009911065.1). Taxonomy (GTDB): domain Bacteria; phylum Bacillota; class Clostridia; order Lachnospirales; family Lachnospiraceae; genus Brotaphodocola. The sequence continues at coordinate 26,103 of QXWR01000028.1, forward strand.
TGGAAGAAGTGAGGGAGAAAAATAAGGAACGCAGAGATAAACAAGAAAAAATGCTGGAAGAAAACCGGGAAAGAAAACAGGCCGAAAAAGTAAAAACTGAAAATTGCTTTCCCTCAGATGCGCGCCACAGTTTGGGGGAGATTTGGCCCGAATGAGGGAGGCGTAGTGGGCTACATTGACCAAATAACAGCCAAATATACCGCAAAATGAGACGTGCATCTGGCGCAGATAGGAAGTGCGATTTACTAGAGAACGAATGCAATAAAATACTGGATAATTTTCAAAATAAAAGCTTTCATACTTTTACCTGCTTTTCCTTCTCCAATCCCTAGCAGGGAACTCGCCAGTCATTTCAAAAAACTTACATTTGCACTTTGGGCAAACTGACGGAATGATCAACGGGCAAAATTTCCGTTTCACATATTTGATATGCAACCCCTCTATAGCCATTAAACAATCCTTCTCCTTCAAGTTATCTCCTCTTGTTGGAACATGATAAGGGAACGGATGCCCGCAGCATGGGCACCGCCAAAAAAGCCTGGGGCTAAATCCAAACAGAGCAGCCAGAAAGGAAAGCAGGAGCGATATAGCGGTGAGCAAAATCAAGAATGCCAGTAACGGATGGTTATCTGTCATGGCACTCAATTCCACATCCTTTCCAAAAACAATCAAGGGAACGAACAGCACCATACTGCCCAGACAAAAAATGGCAAAACATCCCCATTGTATCAGAAATATCCCTTTCGCAATGACACAGCAGAGCCGGAAACGGGGCGGCATCTGAGGAAAAACATATGGAAATGGTTTTGATGTATTCTCCTGCTGCAATCGTCCGTTTGCAATATCATCCATAAATCTTTTCATAATATTGTTGTCCTATTATTCGGTTATCCGATCTGCGCTGTTCCATTCTGCGCTTCCTTCAACCGGCTCAACAAGATAATAACCATCCTGTATTTTTAATATAGTCGCCTGGAAACAGTATGATTTTTGCAGTTGTATTAGCAAAATATTAACAGTTTTTCAATGAAGGTGCAAGTGAAAATTTCATGTCCACTTTGCAGTTTCAAACCTACAGGCTTATTTTTCCCTTTTGGAGAAAAAATTGTGTAATCATACCAATTAGAAATCAAACAGATTGTAAACTATATTTCATATGGAGTATATACTACTTTCAATGTTATATATTAGCAGTTAGTAACCACCCAATCTTCATAAGACGCAATCCCTTTTGCAAGACGTTTCATCCCATCTTCCAGTCGGCTCCTGGGACAAGCTATATTCATTCTGATAAAGAAATTTCCACGCTCCCCATATTGGCTTCCTTCTGACAGATACAATCCTGTGTGCTCCCGCAGATAACGTGTAAATTCCGCTGCGCATCCCTGCATTTTCCGACAGTCCAGCCACATTAGGCAGGTCGCTTGTGAAGAAACCGGACTGATCTGAGGAGCTTCTTTCTTTAAATAATTCTCCACAAAATTTTTATTTTCCTGAATATATTCTCTCAAAGCATCCAGCCATGCCTCCCCCTTCGTAAAGGCCGCCACCGCCGCTTCTACCGCAAAGGAATTTGGCTCTGCAACTTCGTCCGTGTTCAGCCCCCGCCAGACCTTATGGCGCAGATTAGAATCCGGAACCACCACCGCAGCTGTCTGCAGTCCCGCCAGATTAAAGGTTTTTGTGGGCGCTATACAGGTAATGCTGTTATTTCTGCAGCTTTCCGAGACAGAAGCAAAAGGAATATATTCCTGGCCGGGACTGGTCAGGTCACAATGAATTTCATCGGAAATCACAGTTACATGATGTTTCCTGCACAGATTGCCAACTTGCTCCAGTTCCTCCCGGTTCCAGATTCTTCCTACCGGATTGTGCGGATTACACAAAATCATCAGGGTCGTCTGCGGATTGGAAAGTTTTTGTTCCAAATCCTCAAAATCCATATGATACATGTTTCCGTCGTATTGCAACGGACTTTCTACAATATTTCTTCCGTTATTCACAATGGAATGGAAGAAAATATTGTAAACCGGTGTCTGAACCAGCACATTTTCCCCCACGGTGGTCAGCTTGCGTACCATACTGGAAATAGCCGGAACCACTCCTGTACAGAAAACAAGCCACTCTTTTTCCATGGAAAAACCATGCCGCCGCTGCCACCAGTCCACATAAGCCTGATACCATTCTTCCGGCACAATAGAATAGCCAAATACACCATGGGCGGCTCTCTCCTGAATTGCTGTCTGGATCTCCGGCGCTGTCTGAAAATCCATATCTGCCACCCACATAGGCAGCTCATGTTCTTTTACATCCCATTTCAGCGAATGGGTATTTCTCCTGTCAACAAGTCTATCAAAATCGTAAGACATACTGCTCCTCCAAACTTTCGATTAATTTGATTCCCGCAGGCAATGGCGCTGTGTGCCAGTGACACACGTTTCACGCGGACCTTATTCCAGCGAGAATGTCACCGTCACATTTCCGTTTCCAAGGGCTTCCTCCCAACCGGTCAAATCATCCACATGCCCCAGTCTTGTATAACTCCACGAATTGGAGCCATAAAATACAACAATCTGGTTCCCATTATATAAGACAATATCTCCGGCATGGGTTGTGATTTGATTGTTGTTTACAGGAAGGCTTGCTCCCAAAAAACCTACCTTTTCAAAGCCGGAATAATCGCTCATCTGAATGCTCACCGGATTTTCCCGCATCATTTTGACAAATGAAGCTGCTGCCTCATTTTCTTCTAATGTGGCTGAAAATACTGCATCGCCAACCTGTACCTTCATATTCATTACAGCTTTCTCTACTCCATTTGGGATATCTGCTTCTGTGCCAGCCGTTTCACTTATTTCCGTTTCCGGTACAACTCCCCCATCCCCTGTATCTGCTGCTGATTCTGCCATGTTTTCTTCCTCATCAGAACTGATATCCGCCCCCATTCCCTCTGCCTTCGTTTCCGTAGAATCCCTAGACTCGGACTGTACATCTGCGTTCTCTGACTTTTCAGAAAAATTAGACAAAGGCGTCCTTTCTTCCGCGGGAGTTTCTGCCGGATCAACAGGCGTCTGTGCCTGTATATTTCCACATGCTGCTATCGAAAATACAACTGTCATAGCACACAGCAAAGCGCAAAATTTTTTCATGGTCTATCTGCTCCTCTTTTTCTATTTTGTTACAATTCAAAGGTTCTTCTTGTCCGGCTATGCCAGACAAAAGCCAGGGCATTCGCCTGATGGAAAAAACTGGAGAAAAACAGTCTTACAAGCGAGCTTGACATCTGTAATTCTCCAGTTATCCCCGCTCTTTAAACTGTAATTCTATTTTATTGTTTCATAGCGGAAGTGCCCTTGTAAACACAAGGACTCCGAACAGGCTCAGAACTACCCCGAAAATCCGGTTCACCCTCTGAAAATTGTTTTTTCCCTTCTTTTCTCTAGCCAAAGAAACGGCAGCGGTAAGTCCTCCCCACCAGAAATAGGTTCCAAGGAACACTCCCAGAACTACCATCCAGCTATTCCCTTTCATGCCTTCTCCTGCAATGCCAAACCAGGAGAAGGCAAACAGAAAAGTCAGGATTGCTGCCGGATTTGTGATTCCTACTGCAAATGATGTCAGAAACATCCTCCATCTTCCCGATACTGCCAAAACTTCCACTTCTTCTCCGTTTCGGAAGACCAGACGGATTCCCAGATACAGCACGATTGCTCCGCCCACCAGATGAATAACCGTCTGATATTCCAGAAGAAAATCGGAAACCATGGTCAGACCAAAGGCCCCGATTCCTGCATAAATACAGTCTGCCACAGAGGAACCCATTCCCGTAATCAGGCCTGCCTTTATCCCATGCTCCCAAGTTCTCTGCACGGTCATGGCTCCCACTGCCCCCACCGGCACACCAAAAAGCAATCCAATCAGAATCCCTTTTAAGAGCAGGCTCATACCACCTCCTTCAGTTGTCTTCTGCAGATGATCCTTGTCTTTTCCGGATCTACCTTATCTTTTTCAATAATCAGCTCATCAATTCTGTCTGCCTGGATTACCCCGCCGGAAGGGTTCATCACGCTGTCAATTTTCCCGGTTATTTCCGCATCTACCGTAGAATACTCAAAAGCAAGGGTAGTATTGAGAAGCTTGCAGTTTTTCATCACCAGGTTATCAATGTAGCACATCCCCTGAAGGCTCTCGATGGTGCAGTTTATAAGTGTCAGGTTCTTTGCATTCCAGCCCAGGTATTCACCAGAGATAAAAGAATCGTATACCGTCACATTCTCCGTGTTCCAGAAAGCATCCCTTGAAATCATACGAGCATTGTGAATCTCCATATTCTTTACCCCGTCAAATGAGTAATTGCCCACCAACTGGAAATCCCTAAGCACCATGTCCCGACTGTTCATGGCAAAATAATCGCCTTTTGCCGTCACATGGTCAAGCTCCACATCCTCACAGTTCCAGAGGGTTTCCGCCGCATTGGGAAGGTTTACATTCTTCAGGTTTACGTTCCGACAGCGGCGAAAATTCTTGGGAGCCTCGATCACTGCATCCTCTACTGTAATATGATTCGTGTACCATACCCCTGCGCGGGCCATTTCAAACCAGGTACAATTTCTTGCCGTGATATTATTGGCATACCAGAAGGGATACTTCCATTTAAACATGCAGCCCTCCAACTCAATGTCATGGCTCTCCTTCAGCGGCGATTCCCCATCTGCAAAGATGCTGTCATAGATTTTCAGAGCCTTCTCCTGAAACAACGCCCTTTCTCCTGTCAAATACTCCTGTCTGATTTCTCTTGTCTTCATATTTTTTCCTCCTTCTTGCCTCGTTTTTGGACATCTTGGTCCACTCTTGCGGTATTCCTCCTGATTTCCTGACAATTTTTCATCCACAATTTCTGCGTTTTCTTTCCCCTCTTGCTGTTCTTTCGTAGGATTACCAAGCACTTACGTTTTTTACTAATGTCTATGTAAAGATACCAGACACAGATAACATGGCTCTAACATAAAAATAAACAATTTCTAAATAAATTTTTGCAGATTTCTCAACTCACCCGGCTACCCGCTTCCACCTTTTTGATAATTTTTGCAGGCACACCTCCCACGATTACACCGGGCAGAACATCTTTCGCAACCACTGCTCCGGCAGCTACGATTGCCCCATCCCCAATGGTAACTCCCGGCAGTACCGTGGCATTTGCTCCAATCCAAACATTTTTCCCGATATAAATAGGCTTAAGAAATAATACTCATTCCTCACGCTGCTTTTCATTTATGGCTGTGAAATCTGGATAATCTTATTCCCCCATCCTTCCAATACCGGATTTTCTTCCACTGCCGTTATAAATTCCTCTGTCGCCTCAAATGTGCCGATTTTTGTATATTCTGCTGAAATCTCTGCATCATGGTAAAATAATACGATACGGTTCGGATCAGAATAAAATACATCTCCTGCCTTTGCTTCTGTCACCGTTTCTGAATTGGAGGGAATCTCATACCTGCTGGGGATGTCATAATACTGCAGCACGCTGTAGTCCGTATCTGCATCCCGTTCATAGATAGGAAGCCTCCAGTCAGAAGTTCCCACATACCTGGCAATGGCTGCGGCAGTCTCATTGTCTAAAAGCGTCATCATAAATGGCTTACCGTTATCCCCAAACCGGACCTCCAGCTGTGTACCTCCACTTTCCATTGTCTGATTCCCGCCAGTCTGATTTTCCATATTCCCTGTATCTGTACCATTTTCAGAAAAATCGCCTGTTCTGGCATTGCTTCCCGGTCTTTGTGTTTCCGTCCTATCCTCTCCAATGGATATGGTGTCATTTGCACTTTCCGCATCTTTACTGCTCTGACTGCACCCTGCCAAAAGTGAAGCAGAAAACGCCATAACTGCCATCAATCCCCTTATCCTTCTGCCCATATTTGTTCTGTAGTTGCTTTTCTTCATTTCGTTTTCATCCTTTCCTTATTCCTGCCCTTCTTTTTAGGGCATAATGGTACACCCTTGTGGTGTTTCCTTATTCCTGCCCTTCTTTTTACGACATTCCAACGCACCATCGCAGCGCTCATTCCTGTTTGCCTTCCGTCTCCGTTTTCCTGTTTGATTCAAAACCTTTCATGCTTCCGCTGTCAAAGCATTCATGTCCTCCGTACCTTAGCTCCGGCCATATGGCTGTACAGGTTTAGGGTTTCTAATCCTGCCCGATAACAACCAGGCGAACCCAAAGAATAAAAATATTACCATACTCCCCGGAAGGAGGACACTTCCAGGTGTATTCCCCGATGCGAAATTACTGATTCCTGCCAGCCGCATAACCGTGGATACCACAGGGTCTGTGAATCCCATAGCTGCCAACGTCCCGATCACTGCCCCAACTCCTGCCACAATTCCAAAGCGGAAAGCAAAGGAGAATCGAAGCATCCTGACAGAACATCCGATGGATTTATAGATTCCCATATCCTTTTGCTCCGCATCCAGAATCTTTGTTCCTGCCATTCCAGTCACCACACAGATAAACGCCGCGCTCACTCCATACAGGAAAAGAATCAGCATATGCATGGCAGAAATAATCCCAAACAGTCCCGGCCAGGAATTTTCATGGACATGGACATCCCCGCCCCAGGTCTGTTCCAGAGCCTCGGTAATGACCTGTTTCTGTGAAGAATCTTCCAGAAAATAATGATAACACCACAAACGTCTGTCATCTTCCCCAATGGAAAGGTATCCCTCCTTGCTCATCCCCAGATTGGCCCCCATATCATTGGCACAATGATAGATTCCTGAAACCATAAACTCCCCGCTGCCTTTATTTCCCCGTATCGTAACGAAATCTCCCACATCTGCTCCCAGATCAGAGGCAAGCGCCTCTGTCAGAACTACCTGATCTGCCTCCATACTGGTCTGCCCCCTGCTGATATGGAACCGTTTTGGCTCTGTAATGACATTTGCCGTGTAATTTGTCCCATTCACAGAAACACTGGGCATAGCCAGCAGATAGCTGTCTGTAATATTCGTATAGGAAAGCACCATCTGTTCCATTTCTTCAACCCCAAGCTCTCCTAAAACCTGCACACCTAGGTCAAGGTCTGCCGGGTTAAAAGCATCCATCATCCCTTTCCCATCCTCTCCCAGCCAGCCGTTCATCCGGCCTGCCAGGGAAGCAAAGAATACCAGAAATATCGCCACCAGACAAGCGCCTGCATAACGCCTCCTGCCCGTCAGGACCTGCCGCAGCGCCAGATGAAAAGAAAGCCCGCCTAAACGTATCCCGTTACGGAAAAACTTAATCTCTGACACAGATACAATATCCGCTTCCCCACGGATAGCAGCCATAGGCGCAATCCTCTTAATACTCCGAAGGCGCAGGATGCAAAAACTCATGGGAACCAGCAGGAGAATGGCAAATACCCACACACAGGGCAGGACCGGAAAGTAAACCGGAATCAGAACACCCGTAGTTGTGACCGTCAGCCGACTAAGCAGCACTGCTGTTGGAACCGCCAGAAGCATTCCCAGAATAACCCCGCCTCCCATAGCAGTCCCATACTGTATTGTCAGCAGCCCCGTCAGCCGTCCTCCGGTATAACCCATAGTTTTCAGAATGCCGAGATTTTTCCATTCCTGCTCCACCAGCCCGGAAATACTGTGTCCCATCACTGCCATAGCCACTAAAAACAGCACCAGCGCAAAAGCCGCTAATATTGCAGAAAAAGCATTCTGGAGAATCCCCATAAAGCCAGCCATCGTATCCGCACTGTGGATAAATTCCGTATACATGGAAAGAGATGTGTTTTCCACCAGGATTCGGTTTATTTCCGAAACCGTAATGCCATCCTCCGCCTGAATATGAATCATAAACCCATCCCTGGCCAGGGCATCCATCCCCGTTTCTTCTATGACGGAACAGATTTCTTCATAAGTCTTCTCCGCTATCAGAAATCCTTTCATCCCAATCATAGAACTGCCCATAAAAGGGTCTTCATAATATCCGGCCACTGTCAGGCTGATTGTTTTCCCACCTCTGGCTATGGGAAAGGTAATCGTGTCGCCAGGTTCCAGATTCATCGTGGATTTCATGGAAGGAGAAACATACACTTCCTGTTCCCCGATTTCTTCCGGGGCCTCCCTGTAACCGGAAAGGTTATGTTGGAAAAAGCGGTACCTGCTGCCTGAAAGCATCCAGGGAATCATCTGCCCCTGGCTGTCAGATTCCACACCGTTTGCCTTATATTCGGAAAAAATCAGCTTTTGGGCTTCCGCCGCCTCTACACCTTCCTGCTCCCGGATGCTTTCCATCAAAAACTCTATATCCGGCACATCCGATACCCATACGGTAAGGTCTCCAAAGCCTGCCCTCTCCATCTCATCCCGTATATAGCTGTTTCCCGCCAGGACAGTCACCAGCACGGCTGTCAGAGAAAGCGCTGTCAGAAGCAGAAGGATTCCGATTCCCAATAAACTTCCCTTATTTCTTTTCACTCCTGCCCGGATTATTATTCGATTTTCCGACATTTTATCTCCTCTCTGTCTGCCTTAGCCGGGAAAAACACATGCTCTTTTGCGTTCTTCCGGGCGAAACTTAGATATTCTTAGCAAGGGTCCTTTTACCGCTTAGAAAAGCTTTTTCCCCTACCAGCAAAACCCGGAAAGCCACTGGCTGATCTCTTTTTCCCGCTGCTTTTCTTCCATTTCATTGTAAGGCTCTAAAGAGAGTTCATCACAGACTTTTCCATCCTCCAGATATAAAATCCGGTTCCCTCTGGATGCCGCCCGCAGGTCATGTGTCACCATCAAGATGCTCTGGCCTTCCCTGTTCAGGTCGGTCAAAAGCCCTAAAACCTCACGGGTATTTGCCTGATTTAAAGCCCCTGTAGGCTCATCGGCAAACAAAAGCCCCGGCCTTCCTATCATGGCTCTGGCGATAGCTGCTCTCTGCCCTTCACCCCCGGATACCTGGGCTGGAAGCCTGTCCTTGGCTTCCTCCACATCCATCTGCCGCAGAAGGTTCTCTGCCCTTTCCCTTATCCTTTCTGCGCTGTCCTTCTTGCCCACATACCCTGCCACCAGCACATTTTCCAAAACGGTCAGGTTGCTGACCAGATGAGTCTGCTGAAATACAAACCCAAATTCCTCTGCCCGAAGCCTTGCCATCTGTTTTTCCGAAAAGCTGCTGATTTCCCTGCCCCGATAAAGCACATGTCCCCCGTTTATCTGGTCCATGCCACTTAGACTGTACAAAAGGGTGGACTTCCCGGCTCCCGATGGTCCCATGATAACCGTAAAGTCTTTTTCATATATTTTGATGTCAATTTCGTCAAGGACTTTTACTTCTGCCTTTCCCTGATGAAAAACTCTTGTAATCTTTTCTCCCTGTAATATGGTATCTGCCATTTGCTATGCCGCCTTTCCCTTTACGCCGGCAGCTCTGTCGGCTGCTGGCTTTCGCGGCATTCGCCAATATTTTCAAGCCAACCAGGGTTAGCTTTCAGCACAGAACTTGGCTCATTCATGGCGAAAATCAATGGTTTCTTCCCCGTCCGGGCATCCGGCAGGATTTCATTTACAAAATTCACATAGAACTGCACATAATCCAGTTTTTTCTCTGACAGAATTTCCCCCATCTGCCGCAGCATTTCCTGTCTAATCCGCTCCCTGGATGCGCCATGTTCTGTCTCTGCGTACATTTCAAAAGTATCTTTCGCGGTCTGACGGAACTGATAATCTTTCAGCCCTTCGATACAGAACCCTTCAATGGCCAGCGGATGAAGAAATTCCCGGTTTCCTCTTTCGTCTTCAAACCAAAGTACATCTTCATTCCTTCCCAGAAGCCCTACTGCCTTGGTAAATGGCTGTTCCCCTTCTTCCGGCGCCTGCAAAGTCAGACGATCAGAAAGCCGGTAGCGGATGAGCGGCTGGGCATAATTATAAAGGCAGGTAACATACATCACCCCATTTTCCACCTCAATGACATTCATATCGTCAAACAAAAGCATCCCATCCTCCGAATCCGTTTCTACTCCCAGAGCCAGGGACTCACTGGCGCCGTAGAAATTGACAACCTGCGTCCCAAATATCTTTTCCAGCCAGCTCCGTAAACTTGCCCCCAACGGCTCACCGCAGGAAACCACCCTTTCCACATCCAGACTGACTTCTCCGTCCTCCATCAGCTGTGCAAGAATCTTAACCGCCGATGGATAACCAATGATAATGTTAGGCCGAAATTCTTTCAGCTGCCTGACCCATTCCGTAACCGGTGTCTTTATGTCCAGATAAAGCTGGCGGGCGCCTACTCCATCGATGCCGTCTCCTACTGCCATAGCCCCGCCGTATCTCCCATCTGTGGCTGCAATATACACAATCCTGGGGCGTTTTATCAGCAATTTCAGAATCCGGGGCATAGACATCCCCCATAGAGCCGCCCGGATAATACCAGACAGCATCTGGTTCCAGGCATCTTCATCATATACAAAATATCCCGGCTTCCCGGTGCTGCCAGAGGAATGGACCACATGGTATTTTCCCTCATAGGGCTTTCGGTCTACGGCTTCCCCTGCATCAAATTCCCGCAGGTCTTCCTGCTTTAAATCAGGCACTGTAACCAGTTCATCAAAATGTTCCAAAAACTTTTGCTTGTCAATGGTTGGAAAGCAGGAAAGAGGCAGTGTATCTAACTGTTCTTCTGTAATTCCGGCATTCGCAAAAGCTGACTGATAGTAAGTAGAATGTTCCCATGCGAATTTGAGAAGTTTACGCAGTTTTTCGTCCTGCAGGGATTTCATCTTTTTTGTACTTAACTTAACATTCTTTTTTAATCTGTATAAATCCGTTAAAGTTTTTAAGTAATTCATAATTGCCTCCTTTTTTCCATGCTTTTTGACGCACACCCTATGAGAAAACTTTCATTTGGAAATGCACTCATAAAAGTTCCTCTTGTATGTCTTTGCGGCTTCACCTATTCCACCGGAACAATATATGCCCTTCCGTAATTTTCTCTATGGTAATAAATCAGCTCCTTTGTCTCCTGATTCATCACAATGCTCCACTCTGTCGTTTCAATCGGATACGCAAAATCCGCTTCATCGCTTCCTCCTAAGCGCATCCCATCCTGCAGGCTGTGTTCAAACTCCCTGAAATTATTTTTACTCACACGATCCAGTGCATCCCGCACTTCTGTTTCTGTCATCTTCCCCTGTTCTTCCAATGTCTCCACAAGGATTTCGTACCGGGTATGGGACTGGGCGGTGCCGATTCCCTGTTTTTCTCCTGGAGCCAGATAAAAGTTCGTGACAACGGGCGTCTCAATCACAACCATTTCGTTATCCACATACTCCACCGCCACGCTCCGGCCGTCCGCATCTGCTATAGCCAGATGCACCATCATTCCCATAGAACTGTGAAAATCATATTGCCGTAAGAGTTCCAGCGCTTCTTCCACATCTGCCGCCCTGTCAAGCAATAGCCGGACTGCTGTTGTAGTCGTAAGATCAGGTTTTTGGCTGTCCTGACGGATGCCTGACGAGTCCTGAATCATGTTCACGGAAATCACCAGCCCCTTTTCATTCATACCGTCCAACGGTGCATACAGGGAGACAAAAGCCTGCGCCGAATCTGGTAACTGTGAAAGATCTACTCCGCCTGTCCGGATAAAATCCATGTTTACCGTAGATACGGAAGAATACCCGTTTTCCGGTCTGGCGCTGACAATCCATCCATTACAGGGGTTCCAGTCAAAATTTCTTCCGAACAGGTATCCTCCGTTCTGGCTTTTTACTGACAAGGTACTGCATCCGAAAGGGGTTCCTTCCATATGAATTTCCTGATCCAGCAGTGAAGTGATATATGCTGCAACATCCGCATCCGAACCGGCTCCTCCTTGCTCTAAAAATGCATCAAATCCATATTCCCCTTCATATCGGACGATTGACAGCCCGGTTTCCAGTTCCCTGACCTCAGATGTTGGTATAACCTGAATTGCATTTTGGTCTCTGTTTTCTTTTCCGTTCCCCATATCTTCTTTCACTGCTTCCTCCTCTGTCCTGCTTTCCTCGTTGCGGCTGTTTATCTCTGTCCGCTCACTGGAATCTTTTCCACATCCCGACAACAAGCCCGATACTCCCAGCGCAACCAGCAAACCTATATATAATCTTTTTTTCATTTTTATAATCATACTCCTTTCTAAAACCCGGAGACTTTGTACACAACACAAATCTCCAGATTGAACATTTTCAATTTTCAATCTTTGTCCCCTCTCTGTCTATGACTACGTGTACCCTATAGGGTATACCCATTTGGGCATCCCCTAATTTACGTCCCTGTGGGACTAGAGCGTGTCTGAAAATTGCTTTCCGTCAGATGTACGTCACAATTTGTGGGAGATTTGACCCGAATGAGGGAGGCGTAGTGGGCTACGTTGACCGAATGAGAGCCAAATATACCGCAAAGTGGGGCGTGCATCTGGCGGGAATGAATTTTCAGACACGCTCTAGCCGACTACATCCAACAAGGTATACTTTACCTGTCTTAGATAACATCCAGCTAACAGAAAAATAAACAATTTCTAAATGAATCCTTGCAAATTTCTCAATTCCTTTTTGTTTCGGAATCCTGAATATATCGTAACAAGATAACCTATAAATAGCAAATACTTATACATTATATGTTTAACTAGGAAATATCTATGAATTTTTAATGCATTTTTCATTTAGGTTATCATTTATCATTTATTCATCAAAACATCCGTCTACACAAAAATACCAGTTTGACATGAACAGCAAAATTCGATCTGCCACTCATACCAAACCGGTATTTTCAACACTTTTTATTCCCGTGATGAAGTATTTCCTATTCCGAAGCAACCAACTTTACATACTTTCATTCTCAACACAATGCATGTAAGCATCCTCATCCACCGGTTCCAGCCATTCATTGGAACCTTCTTCTGCAGGAACCTCAACAGCTAAATGAGAAAACCAGCTGTAAGGCGTCGCCCCGTGCCAGTGTTTTACGCCTGCCGGAATATTCACTACATCACCGGGAAGTAATTCCTGCGCTTTTTTCCCCCACTCCTGATAATACCCCCTGCCGCTGACGCAGATCAGAATCTGTCCTCCCCCGCTCTTTGCATGATGGATATGCCAGTTGTTGCGGCAGCCAGGTTCAAAGGTCACATTAAAAATCCCAACCTGTTCTGTAGAAATAGGAGCCAGATAGCTCTGCCCGGTAAAATACTGTGCAAACGCATCATTGGACTTTCCTATGGGAAACAGCATGGATGCTGCATGTGCGGACTTTGCATCCGATTCAGGACATTCCTCTGCCCAGACTTCTTTCGCCATCCGAAATGCTGCCCATGCCTTGGGCCATCCGGCGTAAAAAGCCCCATGAGTCAATATCTCCGCAATTTCTGTTCTGGTAATTCCATTCTGTTTTGCACTGACCAGATGGAACTGAAAAGAAGAATCCACAAGCCCTTGAGCCATCAGGGAAACCACTGTCACCAACGAGCGATCCCTCAACGAGAGCTTATCTTCCCTGCTCCATACTTCTCCAAATAATACATCATCATTTAGCTGTGCAAATTTCGGGGCAAATTCGCCCAAAGCGTCTCTGCCTGCGGTCTGTTTTACTGCCATTTTTCTCCTCCTTATGCTTCCTATCATTTTCTAAAATCTCAAATCTAACAGAGCTGTTCTTTTTTGTCACTGCATATTTACTGTAAAAAATTCTGCCAGTCTGTCAAAGGGGATACGATCTCTCCGATCATACAGATCAATATGCTCCGCATCTTCCACAACCAGCATTTCCTTCGGTTCTAAGGCCCGCTCATAAGCTTCATCGCTGAAAAACCGGGAATGTGCCCTGTCTCCCACCACAAACAGAATCGGACGGGGGGATATTTCGTCAATAAAATCCAGGGGCCGGAAATTCATGATTGCCAGCTCGCTGGTAGTGGTAAACCCGCCTCTGGCATTTGGATGATGCCCTCTTTTCAAGGCATAAAAGCGGAACCACTCTGCTCCCGGCTCCGGTATATCCTCCGGAACCTTGTCTATTGGCTGCCCCGGAAATCCCGGCAGGTATTCCGGGTATCCGTTTTCGGCATCCAGCCACCTCTGATTTGACAAACGTTCCTTTACAGCCTGGAGTTCTTCCTTGTTCATATTCCCTCTGACCGCCACATTCATATCGTACATGCTCATAACAGCAACCGCACGGATTCTGGTATCACATTGTGCCGCAGAAAGCGCAAAACCACCGGAACCGCATATACCAATCACACCGATCTTTTCCCTGTCCACAAACTGCTGCATCCCCAAAAAGTCCACCGCTGCACTGAAATTCTCCACAAAAATATCCGGTGATGACACATTTCTGGGAAAGCCCCCGGATTCTCCCATAAAGGACTGGTCAAAGGTCAGCACCATAAATCCTTTCTGTGCCAGTTCATTGCCATATACGCATGGCCCCTGTTCTTTCACCCCGCCATAAGGCGCACCGATAATCAGGGCAGGATGTTTCTGATCCAGGGAGATTCCCTTTTTTAAGTACAGTTCTCCCGTAATGTCCAACCCATACCGGTTCCTGTAAACTACTTTTTTTCTCTCCACATTCTCTGATAATTCTAAAATATGTCCGCTCATGTTCCTTTTCTCCTTTTCCATAATCTTAATCAATCCGAAACCGATAGCCTGCTCCCCATACGGTCTCGATAAACTGGTTCTTTGATTCATTTTTCCCCAGTTTATCCCGCAGGCGGTTGATATGTACCGTCACGGTTGCCGCATCTCCCAGAGATTCCATCCCCCACACCCGGTCGAACAGGGTATCCTTTGAGAACACCAGATTGGGATTCTCCGCCAGAAACAGCAGCAGCTCAAATTCCTTGTTGACCAGTATGACTTCCTTTTTATCCAGATAGACTCTCCTTGATTTCGGCAGGATTGTCAGGTTCCGATAGGTAATCTCTGTCTCCTGCTGTTCCCCTTCTTCTGTGGAGGAAAGCAGGTTATGAATATAGATATGGGATTTTACCCTGGCCACCAGCTCCGTAGGGCTGAAAGGCTTTACCAGATAATCGTCCGCCCCCAGTCCTAATCCCCGGATTTTGTCAATATCCTCCTTTTTGGCTGTCACCATAATGATAGGCAGCCGGAGACTTTTTCGCAGCTCCCGGCAGACATCAAACCCTGTTTTGCCGGGAAGCATCACATCCAACAGAATGGCGTCATATTTTTCTGTTTTTGCCTTTTTCTCTCCTATGATTCCGTCAAAAGCCAAATCCGTCTCATATCCATTCGCCTCCAGATAATCCCTCTCCAATTCCGCAATCAGCTCATCGTCCTCTATAATCAGTATCCTCTCCATCACAGATAATTCCTTTCCCTAATTCTTCCTGTATTCCCAAAGCATCATGGCACATAGCATTTCCTGTCTCAATCTTTAACCGGAATGCTGACTATCACTGCCAATCCTCCCCTGTTTTCTGCTCTTACGGCTCCTCCATGACCAAGGACGATTTCTTTCACCACCGCCAGTCCAATGCCGCTTCCTTTTTCTGCGCTGTTCCTGGAATCATCCACCCGGTAGAAGCTGTCAAATATCTGTTCCAGGCACTCCCCCGGCACTCCGGGACCGTCATCCTGGAATACCAGTTCCAGGCAGTTTCCCTCCAGTTTCCTTTTCAGGGAAATAAGAACTCTCGAATTTTCTTTTCTCCGGTATCTCACTGTATTGGCAAACAGGTTATTAAAGATACGTTTAAATTCTTCTCTGTCCATCCTGACCAAAAAACTTCCTTTTCCACAGAAATATTCAATCTGCACCTGCTGGTTTTCCATATCCGGACGCACAAGCTCCAGATACTTTTCCACATAATCTTTAAAATCCGTGTCCTCCATTTGATACCGGAAACCAGCATCCAGCCTGCTGTATTCGGAAAGGCTGTCTACCAGGCTGACCAGATTCCCGGTCCTTGTCTTTATGGCCTGCAGGTAACGAAGCTGTTTTTCCGGTGTGTCCGCAATACCGTCTAAAAGTCCGTCCAGATACCCCATAATGGTAGTCAATGGCGTCCGCAGGTCATGGGAGATCCCGGTAATCAGGTTTCTTCTGCGTTTTTCATCTTTCAGCCGCTGCTGTACAGACTCCTGCAGGTAGACGCGCATCTCATCAAAATCCCTGCACACCTGACCGAACTCATCCTTTTTTTCATACTGCATCGGCGTATCCAGGTTTCCTTCCCGAATCTCTTTTGTGCCAAGACTCAATTTCCCAAGAGGTTTTAAAATACTCTTGGAAATCCACCAGGAAAGAATGCCGTTGATGCATACGGTCAGAACCACAAAAAAAATCAGGATGCCGGCCAGATAACGCAGGATGCTGTTTTTCAGATAATTTACCATAATTCCATCGGTTTCCTGGGGGTGGACAGCCGTAATACAGAAAATACTTTCCCCATGCCAGAAAGTGCTTTTAATCACAGATACTTCATACCGGCTGGCGGTCAGCATTTTTGCATAATCAATGGCATCTCCCGCCACAGACCGGGCCGTATTCAGATCTTCTTCGGACAGGGTGGAATAGATTCTTTTTCCGTCCTTTGTAATCATAAAACGGTAGCCCAGTCCGGACAGTTTATTTTCCAAATGTGTCATTTTATCACTATGTCGGATCTCTGCCTGACAGCCATCCATTTCCGGGCACTGCCCCCAGTTGTTTTCCCACAACTCCTGCTGGTAGTTATAGATCATGCTCTGGGCAAACTGCATCCCATTCTCATCGCTGTACATATCCATAAAAGTATGCCAGTAACTTCCCAGAGAGGTATTTAGGCACACAATAAGCACAACCGATGTAAACAGAATCGGTATCAGAACCATCATAATGTTGGACAATCTGATTTTTTTCTTAATGGTCACTTTCTATATTCTCCTTTTCCTGCCAGCCATCTATTCATTCACATTCCACTCCATGGACAAGGGGGACACACGCCTTATTTACGAAGGGTATCCAATACGGATATACACTTCGTCCGCTTTTATGTCTATCAATGTACCGTTTCTCTCTGTGTTCAGATTAGCATGGCAGGATAAAAGAATTAACAAGAATATCTAAACAATTTCTAAACTTTTTCCACCTTTTAAAGTTATCTTTTTCCTGCCGGTTTTCCCTGAATCTGATAGATCAGATAGTCCAGACAGGAAATCCTTTTTTCATCCGTGTGTACTCTGCCAAGCAGATATTCCCTCTGATGTTCTAACAGTTCCAGCTGCTTCGCCTGCTGCCCCTTGTCAAACCATCCCAGAAAATCTTGGATCATTTCGTTTTTGCACCCGGCATCCTCCAGATTCTGGATAACGGATTCCCTGTTTCCTATGGTTATCATTCCTGCACCCCCTAATGTATTCGATAATTTTGCAGGCAATGGCGCTGTTCGCCAGCGGCACACGTTTCGCACGAACCGAAGCGGAGCAAAAACCTAAGCATACCTGCCTGCAAAGATGCAGCACATCTCTTTCCTATATTAGCAGCTGCTGCAAAATCAGTAACTACACAACTTTCTGTTGGGTTACTGACTTCACTATAAATTCACTATAAATCTATATATAAAAAATAGCAAATATTTATATATAATTTGTTTTCATAGTTGAAACCTATTGATATTTATGCTAGAATTTTTTTAGTTTTTTACGAAATGGTTCATATGCCTCGAAAAATATATGACATCTTCAAACGTAACCAATACCAAAGACAGACAAGAAGGAGAGCAAAATATGGAAATACGGGTACTTCAATACTTTCTTGCCATTGCAAGAGAACAGAGCATTATACGGGCTGCCGAGTCCCTTCATCTCTCACAGCCTACGCTTTCCACACAGATTAAAAACATGGAAGAAGAACTGGGAAAGCAGCTGCTGATTCGCGGCACAAAAGGTTCCCGCAAGGTTACTCTGACGGAAGAAGGAATGATTCTTAGGAAAAGAGCAGAGGAAATTCTGGATCTGGTAAAGAAAACACAACATGAGATTACCTGCTCCGACCATGTGGTAATCGGAGATGTCTACATCGGCGCCGGAGAAACCGATGGAATGCGCCTGCTGGCAAAAGCCGCCGGAAACTTAAAAAAACTTTATCCGGGAATCCATTACCATATTTCCAGCGGCAATGCCGTCTTTGTCAAAGAACAGCTGGATAAGGGATTGATTGATTTTGGAATGATATTCCAAACGCCGGATACAAACAAATATGAGGCATTGAAACTCCCGTCAAAGGATATATGGGGTGTCCTGATGAGAAAAGACTCCCCTCTGGCAGAAAAAGAATCGATCTCTCCGGAAGATTTGTGGAATCAGCCATTGCTGATATCACAGCAGGAAACAGAGGGCGGGAGAATCTCCCAGTGGATGAAGCGCAGCCTCTCGGAACTGGATATTATTATGACTTATAATCTGTTGTTCAATGCCTCCCTGCTTGTGGAAGAAGGACTTGGATATGCCATCTGCTTTGACAGAATTATCAATACTTCCGGTGACAGCAGGCTTTGTTTCCGTCCTCTGACACCTACAATCGAAATTGAAATGTATATGATCTGGAAAAAATATCAGGTCTTTTCCAAAGCTGCTGAAAAATTTCTGATGATGATGCAGGGGAATATAAGCACTCTTTAATCGTAACGTGAATCATTTGTTCCTATATAAACTAAGAGCGAAGCCAGATAAGGACAGGAATTGGAGTCGTGAGCTGCCTGACTGGTGTACTAGTGGGTACTTTGCCACTATAAAAGAAAAGAAAAATCCCCAAACTGTGCTTCAACACGGTTTGGGGATTCACTTCTATTATTTATTTCTTCCCGTCTTTTTTGCCAAACCATGGTAATATCGCATAAACCGACACACTTCCTCATAAGTCTCCCGGATTACGTTCCTGCGTTGCTCCCCATCCGGGGTCTCCCTTGTCTCAAGAAAAAGCTGCGCATTGCGGTACATCACTGCCATGGCGTCTCTCGGATCATTGCAGGCGTCCGGAAACTCCTTCAGGTGCTCTTTCATATAATCAGAATTGTGTCTCACACATTCTTCCAAGCAAGCATATCCTTCCCCTTCCTTTCCATTCATCAGGTCCCATACGCCAAACAAATAATCATCCGCCCGCCAGGTATCCGGTTTTCCCTCCGTATCCAAATTCCACATGAGTCTGCCGGTCCTTGAATCCTTCGGGCCTTTCTCCGTAGCCTTCAGGTAATCCCGGCGTTCCTTCGCAAAATATGTCTCCAGACTGTCGATCTTCTGCCACTCCGGCAACACGTCATCCGCCAGGAATGTCAAGATATCATCAAATTTTCTGTTGATACGTTCCACCATGGCAGCGTCCACAGCTTCCATGCCATGCTGTATCACCCCCCAGTCTTTTCGCATCCTTTGAAAGCTCTCCCCCTGACAAATGTGCCCTGGCAGGTCTAATAGGTTGTACTGTATGGCATATATGGGACAAAGATAACGGATTATCTCCTCATATCCGCCACCCCTGAAATAGCCAATAAACTGGATACGGGATACCAGACCGTTCTTTTCCCGTACAAAGGTCTTAGGGCCTGCTTTTTTCATCCCATATGCCTTTGCGACAGGAGCAATCTTTGCCTGCAAATTTTCTTTTAAACGGAGCTTCAGTTCTTCCCCGCACTCTTTCCACTGTTTTGCTGTCCTTGCATTTTTATAGGGAAAATCCTTTGCCGGTTTCTGCCCAATTGGTGTTCCCAACAGGCTTTTCCAGTCAAAAACGATTGTATCTGTGGGATGGTCCTGCAGGTATGCCTCCCACTTTTGTTTGGCAAATAGGATATTCTTATGATAACCTTCCATAGCTTTCTGTCTTTTGCGAATTTCCTCTTCCTGCATTTTCTCCTCATAATAGCTTGAAATCTTTACTGGACGTCCTTGGGCATGAAAATAATAAGCAACTCCGCTTTGTGTCTTTACCATCCAATAATAGTTGGCATCCCATAAGGCAGGCATCATCCGTCCTCTGTCTCCCCGATTGAGAGACTTTTCCAGCTTAGACCTGTTCCTGTTCCACCATGTTTCCCATTCCTTCGGCTCCACTTCCCCTGCGGTAATGCGCAGAAACATCTGTTTCATTTCATCTTGAAAACTCATCCCTAAATATCCTTTCGCAGTAAGTAGTTTCTCACCTCTTGTAATGCCGTCTAACGCCTTACAATGCAGGAAAAACGTGAGGTCTGTGTGGAAAATAGCTTCACAAAATATCCTGCATTGATAAAAAAAGAATTAGCAACCGATTAGCTGGTTTCGTTCCAGCTTGTAGACCGTTTATCAAGATTATACGATACTCCTTTTTACAATACAAGGAGTAGATATTTTGTATGAAACTATGAATCGTTTATCTTTTTCGAATATTTTTGTCATTGTTACAAACATATATCAAGACAGAGCATTACCGAAGAAAAACCCATGTTTAAAAACTTTGTATCAGCAAAATCATGGGGATGATTGGGAAAATGTTGTTGATCATGATACGGTTGCAATCTATACACACTATCAAAATCATACGACATTCTTCCATAAAAATTTATGTAAATTGAACTTACCGGTCCTATTGACAGGAAGTAAAGAGGATAAATTTATGTCCGGTGAATTTTTTAATCATCCAAATTTGCAGGCAGCGAACGCCAGCGGCAGGAAGCATCCTCTCTCCCCGCCGCTGAAAGAATCCAAATTCCTATTTGGTGAACTATAAATTTAACTGCAAACCTTATCCCAATGATTTCAAATTTTTTCTATATTCCTGCATTTCTATTTCATCAACATTGTCCAAAACATATTGCAGATCATTTGTGACCTTTTCACGGTCATATGGTAAATATGCCGTTACTGGAATAAAGTTTGAAACTGTGTTTGCAAATAAATGTGTCCTTATATTTAAGTTATTGATTAGCAGTTGCAATTCACGAATACGCTCCTTTTCCCCGGCAGGTTCAAACAATCCTTGCTGTGCCATTTTGTATAATTCCGTATCTGGAAAAAGCGTGAGAGAATCTACGGAAACAAAATACGGGTTAAGCTGACTGAAAAGTCTTGCACTATTCCTTGCATTTCGGTATCCGCCGCCTTTTCCCGCAAGTCCTGCCATATAAACAAAATAATATTCAATACCCGCTTCATCCAACTTCCTGCATTGCTCCAGAATATCAGCGGTCGTATAGCCTTTATTTGCAAAGGCAAGCGTTTCATCATCACCACTCTCCACACCAATACTTAGACCATTAATGCCCATTGCTTTTAATTTTCTAAGCTGCCATACTTCTTTGTTTTTTATGTCACGGATGCTCGCAAACATAGCCATTGTCTGGCATTTTATGAGGTAATCTCTTACCGTTAAAGCCCTAAGTTTAAGATTGTCATAGCTCATCCCAAAAGGATTTGCCCCTGTCCAGAATATTCTTCTTGTATATGGTTGATAGTTCTTTATCTCTGCTAAATCTTCCTCAAATTCTTCCATAGGCGACATCCGGAAGCACTCGTTTTTATACAGGTTACAAAACTTGCATTTATTATAGGTGCAGCCAGAAGTAGCCTGTATGATGACAGAATGTGCTTCATATGGTGGTCGCCAAGTTCTGCCTGTAAAGTGCATGATTGCTACTCCTTCTCTTTTCTGCACATCTTTTGTGCATAAAGATATACTTGCAAAATGTTTGCTTACTTTTATGTAGTTTTTGTGTAGTTTTCTACATATAAAGGTATCCACAAGATATTTTACTTACAGATGATAAACACTCTTTCTATACTGTTGTAACTCTTCTTCGCTGACATTCCCTATGATTTCATCAAGAAACGACAACAGTTTTTCCTTATCCTTTGGCAGTTGACCGTGAAACTGGTACGCATTGGAAGCTCCCATTGCTGCAAAGATCGTAGGTATGTGCAAATTTTCAATCAGTGTTCGTACCTCTTTGTATTTTTCAACTTCTCCTTCCTCCCGCCAGTTCCCACGCCGTATTTCGGCATAAAGTTCAGAATCGGGATAAATCGTAAGCATATTTGCGCCAATGAGCGTAGGGTGTATCTGGTTGCATAGTTCAGCTGTCAATTTTGCTCCAATTTCTCCACGACCTGCCCCAGAAATACTGACCAAATAAAAGAAACTGTAATGAATACCTGCTGCATCTAATCTTTGGCATTGCTCTATGATGTCTGCCGAGGTATATCCCTTGTTCATAAACTGCAAGGCTTCATCATCGCCTGTTTCTATCCCTATTGTCAAACCATCATATCCCATAGCCCGCAGTTTGGTAAGTTCTTCATCGGTTTTTGGGGTAACATCCGTAATCCTTGCAAACGAACCGATAGACTTAACGGATGGGAGATATTTGTGGATTAGCTCTGCAATCGCAGCTAATTTATCATAGGACAAAACGAATGGGTTAGCTCCTGTCAAAAACACTCGGCGGGTATGCCCGCTGTGCCAACCTTTGGCTACCCTTTTAACCTCCTGCAAATCACACTCAATATCCTCCACAGGGGACATTCTGAATTTGAACGGCAAATCATGATACAAGGTACAAAACTTGCATTTATGATGGGTACAGCCTGCCGTTACCTCTAACAACAGTGATGCCGCTTCATACGGCGGTCGCCAAATCGTTCCTGTGTAGTGCATAAACACATCTCCTTTTCTTGTTCCTACATGATTTCCTGTGCGTACAGGTATACCTGCAGGTGTTTTCTGTAATCTATACTAATTATACTTTCCCACAATAATTTTACAAGTACTGTACTTTTTTATAGTACCCATATATAATTGGTACATTGATTTATGAGAAAATGTATGTTACACTGTTCTAAAAAGGAGTAACCGGAATGAAAAAAAGTGCATTGGCTGTTGAACGCTGCAAAACCGTTTCTACCATACAAAAAATTTTAGGCGGAAAATGGAAAATCGAAATCATTTATTACATCGCCTTTCGGGACATACACCGTTTCGGAGAGCTTCGCCGGCATATCGGTGATATTACAGAGTCGAGCCTGACAAAGCAGCTTCGGGAATTGGAGGCAGACGGATTTATTTCCCGCCATGATTACAAAGAAGTCCCTCCCCATGTGGAATATAACCTTACTGACTTGGGGAAAAGCTTCATTCCAGTCTTTGAGCATATGAAACAATGGGGAGATGAAAATCTTAGTGAATAAATAAATCATGGTATCTGGCAGTCGCATAAATAATTTAGGAAGTATTACTTATGGCAATCAATCAGCATTGTATTAGACGGAAATATTTTGCTAAGGGCGTTGTCATGCTTACCTGTTTGTTTCAATCATTTATAGCTTTTCGTAGTGGACTAATTCATTCAATGGAATACGTTGTGTAGCATGACGTTTTGGGTCAGCAAAACTTTTGTCTGCATATCCTATTGCTAAAATATTGATTGGCTCAAGTGTATCTGGAAGTTTAAACTCCTGTTTGATCACATCAGGTTTAAAATAGCATATCCATACAGTCCCTAATCCTAATTCAGTTGCTTCCAGCATCATGTGGTCTGTAAGGATTGACGCATCTACATCCACTGTCTTTTTGTTATCAAATGGACGTGTCCATGCTTTCGTATGCTCAGAGCAAACGATGATTGCCAAAGGTGCTCCATAAAGATTTGCCGCTTTTCCTACTTTGTTCAATCCCTCGTCCTCCTGCACAACGATAAGACGGACAGGCTGTAAATTTGCAGCTGTAGGTGCAACATGAGCAGCTAATAAAATTTTTTCCAGTTTTTCTGGCTCTACCTTTCTGCTTTTATAATCACGGACAGAATAACGTGATTTCGCAATTTCTAAAAATTCCATAAGTATTCCTCCTGTTAAACTTGTTTTTTAGGTATCCCTATACTATAATTATATCGCAAACAAATTTAAAGACAAGAATGCACTTTTTAGGTATATACTATCTAAAAAGTAAGTAAGGAGAATTTTTATGAGTGTAAATTGCAAAAATAATTATAACTGTCCCATAGAAGCTACGATTGACTTAATTGGCGGGAAATATAAATCGGTCATTCTGTGGCATCTCATGGGTAAAACTTTGCGGTATAGTGAGCTACATAAATTAGTCCCCAAAGCAACTGATAAAATGTTAGCACAGCAGCTAAGAGAACTTGAAAATGACGGACTGATAAATAGAAAAGTCTATCCTGTTGTTCCCCCCAAAACAGAATATTCTTTAACCGACTTCGGCAATACCCTCGCCCCAATCTTAGATGCTATGTGCGATTGGGGAACTGTCTATTTAGATGGAGTAAGTAACACACCCGCTTGCTGTAAATCCCGAAAGTAAGAACCAATCTCCACAAATCAGAAACCACATCTTTTGTTTATAGAGTTTTACATCATTTAAGTAAAACTCTTATTTCCGTACAATATATAGTAAAATCTAATTGTACTGGTAGTGAGAAAATTAAGTAATGATGCAAACAACTTTAACATTCTGGAATTGGATCAGGCAATTCCAGACTCCGCAAGAAACAACGGATCACAAGAAAAGAATTAGCCGAGGAACTTGGCGTTTCTTTAAGACACTTGCAATCAATAGAAAAAGAGGGGAAAATCCAAGTTTTCCACTGTTCATTCAACTTGTAACTATCGTAATTCTTTTTACCTCATTGTTATCGGTTTTCAACATGTTTTCATAGTTTATAGTGTTTATGCGCCTTACTTCCAGTCCTGGCAGTTCAATATTAGACGTGAGCAGGTCAACTCCCTCATTATAGTGCAGGATACTTTGGGAGACATCGACGGGATTATCGTCAATAATGTCTTGCATGATGGTGGAGAGCGTAGCGGGTAAATCATCCAGTCAGCTGTAACTGAGTGACAGTAAAGGCAAAACCCTAGAACATGTCTGAAAATTGCTTTCCGTCAGATGCGTGTCATAGTTTACGGCATTTGTGATATGATCGGACAGACAGTGGTTTATAAGATAAAAATATAAAGAACAAAAATACCGTAATAGAGTATGTCGGAATATTAGTTGAAAAAGCAACCAATTGATGAACATCATTATAGCCTAAAGAAGCTTCCATTATCCTTTTTTCATTCCATCATCACTTTATATTCTCCATTAGCTTATTTTTTAGAAGATGTCAAATATGTTTTTAATTAGTTTTGTATGTCACCAAGGCGCATAGGCAACGGTTCCAGATGTTCCCCCAGCATCTGGTATGGTTTCTCGTCCATACAGATAACCGCATTTCTGGGTTATAAGGCATTTCATACACGCCAAAGGACTGTATGGAGATGCTGGATAAGTTCTTTCCGAAAAATCATCAATAGACAATCCATAAACAAGCACGCATAATTATAAAAAAACAAGGAGAGTGCCTGTTTATGAATACCTTAGATAACTATATTTCGGAATATATTGAATATTGTAAGTACCGTAAGCGTTTAGACTTCAAAACATTAAAGGCATATAAGATAGATTTAAAACAATATACAGACTATTGTTCAGATTTATCTGATTGCTTTGGTAAAGATGTTGTGGATACTTTTATTACAAGCTTACACAAGAACTATAAGGCCAAAACAGTTAAGCGTAAAATAGCAAGCTTAAAAGCTTTTTTTCATTACATGGAATATAAAGAGATATTAACGGAAAATCCCTTTACAAAACTGGATATCCGCTTCCGGGAAGCCAAACTGCTCCCTAAAACTATTCCTTTGCACTCCATGCAGTCATTCCTGTCTACGCTCTATGTCCAAAAGGAGCATGCGGAATCTGAATATCAGCAAAGATGCTGCATAAGGGACATTGCTGTCATTGAACTGTTGTTTGCTACGGGAATGCGGATTTCTGAATTATGTTCCCTTAAACCATCAGATATAGATTTGGAAAGCAACAACATCCTGATTTATGGAAAGGGTGCCAAAGAAAGAATTATCCAGATTGGTAATCAGGAAGTTATAGCTGCACTAAATTTGTATAAAGAGACATTCGCAAAAGATATGGATTCATGTGGATACTTTTTTGTGAATAGGCTACAGCATAAACTGTCGGATCAATCTGTCCGTTGTATGATTAACCATTATGCAGAATTAGCTGGCATCAGCCAGCATATTACTCCACATATGTTTAGACATTCCTTCGCTACCCTTTTGTTGGAGCAAGATGTTGATATCAGATATATTCAAAGGATGCTTGGGCACAGTTCTATTAGCACGACTGAGATTTATACGCATGTGTCAAGCTCAAAGCAAAAAGATATTCTTGTACATAAGAATCCTCGGAACCAGATAGATATCAATAAAGGATAATATATGATTATTATTTGATTATATTTACTTGATAGAATACATTATAAAAATGAACAGGTGGACTGGTACATATGAATATTTTTATTAGTTGGTCAAAAAAACCAAGTATGGACTATGCCCTAAAAACTAAGGATTTATTGGAAAAAATAGATTCCAATATTAGGGCATTCGTATCGGAAAGAGATATCTTAGCTGGGGAAGATGTTCAAAATGAAATTATAAATAGAATTAGTGAATGTGATAAACTAATTTTGTGTTTCACGAAGGAAAATAAGCGTTCTCCATGGTTACTGTTTGAGGCAGGATATGCCAGAGGACTACATAAAACAGTAATACCATTTTTGTTTGATGATGATCCAAATTGGCATTCATGGATTGATAATCCGATGAATAATGCTAAAGAAATTTCTATAAATAAAGATTCATTTGCAGACAATTTTTTTCGTGGACTAGATATTAATGATACAAGAGCCAATAGGAACAAACTTGATAGATATCAATTAGAAATTAGGCGTATTAAAGATGAAAATAGAGTAGTTGATATTGTGTGTGAGGATTTTGTTGATAAACTTATATCCTCGAATGCTTTTACGGTGGAGAGTCCAACATTCCATCACAAAATAGCATATTTTCATACCGGATTTGAGAGTTATGATTTATATAAAGTTATAACAGAATCTTTTATGTATACTGGAAAATACTTATGGATATATGGTAGAAAAAACATGAAATTGTTTGGAGGAAATTTTAAAGAGTTCTTTAAATACCTTGATGAAAAATCATATAACCATGAAAATATGGATGGTATTGATTTTAGATGCCTATTCTTGAACCCTAATTCCGATGAAGTAGATCGGGCACATTCTCAAAAAGAAATCTTTAGGCAAGAACTAAAAACCACCCTGTATAGAGCCAGAGACGTTATTGGTGATAATGAACATTTAAGTAAATGTTTCAGATTATATTCAAACAAACGAGAAGTTATAATAATCAGGCTTGACAATTGCATTATATATTCTAGGCCAATGTTTGATGCTGAAGGAGTGCCACAATTACTGACTAACACCCCTTTTGAAGTTTTCAGCACCGACTCAAATAAGGGAAAGGAATGTGTACAAATATTTGAAGAGGTATGGGCAAACGCACAAAAGATTCACTATTCCTTTTGAAGTTTTAATTGGATACAATGAACTATTTCGAACAATACTTCATCTATATCTAAAGATGTAATATCCACATTAAAAAAGCTTGTTTGATTTATATCTCTCATACTTTCAGTACTGTTAAATAAATCAATATTAGTTTCAAATATAAATGGAATATGTTGTAACATATAGGAATCGGGATCTCTTTTAATTAATCTACTATACAAGTCATTTTGATTATTTATAAAGAGATTTATAAAAAGAATATTAGGATTATTTGCTAATTCTTTTAAAATTTCTGGAATGATATGTACTCCGTTGATAATAGAAGAAATTCCTTTGCGTTGCTGACGTATAACTATATTCTCAATGGAGTTTTTCATGATATTACATTGGTTCTTAGCCTCCTCCAGTGTAAGTAATTTTGTATGTGGAAAGATTTCAATTTCTTCTAAAATAGATTTTAATGATAATCCCAATTTAATGGTAAGAAACTCATTGTAGCCTCTCAATGCATCTCTTAAAATATCTGTTTCTTCTATTATTCGAAATTCATTAAACCATTTTAATAACTTATAAGAAATCGTTGTCTTTCCAACTCCCGGAACTCCAGAGATAAATAATATAAAACCATTAGGAACTTTAAAGTCTACTTTATTATTCATCACATTGTACCTCGTTTATAAAATTATATATATAGTTCGCAGATAATCATATATTATCCTTTATTCATAAATTTTCATAATTTCATCATCCGTCCACGGAAATACTTTTGTAAACTCTATTTACTACTTCAACCAAACTTTCATTTATTATCAATTCCTTCAATTATATATCCACAATATTATCCTCTCTTACCCTATTGCGTTTAACAACCGCCTAATCATCAGACGATGATTTACATTATAAAACATGCTTTCATTAAAGCTCTTATCCCACTGGTTTAAATCAGACCAATCCTCTTGTTTAATCTTTTCATAAGCATACTCACTAGAACGTCCTCCTACTGTACCAACTAAAGCTACTGGAATACTAACGCGCTTTGCTAATTCTACTTCGATATCTACTCCTTGCTGAGATTTATCATCCTTTATTTTTCCTCCCAAGCAAATTAATAGCTCACTTTTTTTCTTACAAATCATATTTTCGCGCATCTCTTGCAATCCATCTGACAATACCAACGTACATTTTTCTTCAAGTTCCTCTAAGTTATACTGATCAAGATATGCTTTATCCATATGCATTTCAATAGAATATTTCATATCTGAACCATATAACTCTCCTATGTCAAAAATAAGTTTTTGAAACGTAGGATGTGCCCCAAAAACCAAAATATAACCATTTTTAATAATTTCCCTAGAGTATATTGAGACTGCTTCCAGTAATGAATTTTTATATATCTCATCATAATCCGGAAAAGCCCCTGAAAGAATAATTCTTTTATTACGCTTTTGCCTTTTAACACCTGCTACATTTTCAAGATTCATAATATAATCGTCAAAATTCTCTTCTATAATTTTTGTATCACCCATCACTTTTTTACGATGCCCATGATTAGATAGTAAAAACAGTTTATCATTATTATCATATGTTTTGCCTTTTTTTACTTTTTCGATAAATTTCTTTAAATCCTGTTTCTTTGGATTTCTTCCATAGCATTGTATATAATGCTTTTTAATTCCTGAATCATAAATATCTTTTGTATTCTCCTTATACTCTATTTCATATGCCAACGTAGCATTTTTATCCCCTGTCAATTTAATTTTATTTGCGTCGTTCAAGTCCCTCAGATATTCAATATGAGAATATACTTGATTAGACGAATTCATAATAAGCTGAAAACACTTCTCTTCAATCTCATCAACAATCTCAATTAATCTTGCTTGGCAATCAAACTCATCACTTCTATAATGAAGCATAGGATGCTCTCCTGGATGAATTTCCATATTTGAATAAGATGCATTATCAATTTGTATCCACAAAATAGGAATATCATAAATAAGTGCATAACATAGTTCTTTCATAATATAGGATGAATTTTGTGCTTCCTCCGTTTGTAAAAATATAAGTACATCACTCATAGCCAAATTTTTATCAATATCTATTTGCGCATCATTTCCCACTTCAACATTAACAACATCCCGATACACATTTCTTTCCCTTGTTAAATGTCTCAATTCATCTGCAAGCTTTGCTGCTATATGCTCTCCATCAATACGCCGATGACTAATAAAGTATAAAACTTCATCACGATACAATGGTGATAACGTTTGTGCAATAATTTTTCTGGCAAAAATCTGTGCAATTGCCTTCATATTATTCTTCATTGGATTTCTATTTTCATTTCGACATGACACATCAAAACTCTGTTTATCGGATATTGTCTCCGGAGGCCTCCTACATTCCGGATTCTTTTCCATCGCTATTGCCCATATTCTACTCTGAATATCATTATACTTTTTTAACAACCGCAGAAATTTATCCTCATACTTTCCATCCTCTGCGTTAAAAAATACAAATATATCATCCATATCAGCATTGTCTGCCAATAACTGGTCTACTTGAAAAGCCGATGTAATATATAATTTGTTTGCAATATATGTATCCAAAATCTCTCGGCACGACTCGAAAAACACATTTGCTTTGTCAATCGTTTTCATTGTCAACTTAGGATTACAAAAAATTATCTTCATCAATTTCCTCCATAATAGATAAATGCACCTTTTCTTCTGCTATAAGGGATACCATGTATTCCAAACGCAAAATGCTGCGAATATATTCAATAAAATTTCCAATTAACATTTCATCCTTGCAGATCTTGTAACCAATATTTCTTCTTATTAGTATATCAAACTCTGTTGGTATACTAATCACATTTTCTCCAAAATAAATGCTTTTATTAAATACTGGACATTTGTTTCGAAATCTTGAATCTTCCCAATACTCATCAAAAGTTAATGTTTCATCTACTAACATTAACGAAACTAATCTTCCACGAATCGTCATACTTGCAATCTCAAAAGCGCAAATCCAAAATCCCTAGGTATGATATATGAATAAAATCTCATAAATTGCTCTTACAATTTTCTCTCCATTCCATCCCACTAAATTATATCCATGTCCATATAACTCTGGAGAAACGTCCTCGTCCTTAGCCCTTGCAAAAAACACCAACAATTCTTTTTCCCATATCTGCTACTGTTTTAATTTCTCAATTTACATAATCGATTTTAGTCATTTCCGTTTCCTTTCCAAATAAGTACTATAACTGTTCCTGCCCATCTTATTTGAGATTTTATAAGTTCTTGTTTAATATATTGCTCATTTTTTGCATTATTTTTTAATTTATTTTCGTATATGGAACTATCCTGTATATTTATTCCATGTCTTCCAATTAAATCTCTAAAATCACCTATTTTATCGGCATTATTATGCTGATTTAATACAAAAATATTTTTATTTTCATCTGGTATATATTTCTCCTCCCAAAACTACATGCTCAATATTTATTATATCGTTATCACATCTGTATTTCAACTAATTTTGCCAATATTTTCCATATTTTGCTATCTAAGAAAAAAATCATCTGACCCAGACGCAATGCGCAGAATTACTGGAACATTCTCTATCCTTTCAGAAAGATTTGGAACATTGTCGCTGTTCCCCAAGTATTGAAAATTTCCACCATATCTGCAGGATATTAAATATCTCTGCAGATGACTGTATTTTCCAGGACAGCCATAACCAGGCTGACTCCACATATCAGAGCTTTTAAGGCTGCTCTCTCTGTGATCAAAAGGGCCTGTCCGTCCTGGTGACTACGGCTTTTGTCCTTGCACAAACGTAGTATGTAAAAAATAGAAAAGCCAGCAGTTCAGACTGGTATCTGTGCCGCTGTCTTTTCTGTGTCATGTCCTATGAAAACTTTGTTTTTATTCCTGTTGTTTTATAAGTTTTATCTAAGTGTACCTTCATTTATAATTCCTCTTTTGTGCCTGTTTTATAGGCCATGATCTTCTTCTTTGTTGATGTCGGTTTTCTTATGTCAGACTGCATATCACATTCTTTTATATAATAAGCAGCCTTCCATGCCCCATGTGAAGGTCGGTTGTCCAAATCTTTCTGTTGAATAAAAAATGTTATCTCTACCATCAACATGTATTTTTTAGCAGTTATTATACTATGGAAAAACTCTACTTAAAAACCAAGCCCTTGTTTGATTTTCTCCATGATTTCATTATCAAATTGGTAACTCATTTCCCTTAGTCCAATCCCAGCTCCCTTTTTGAGGTATATCCACAAAACGCCCATATCTCTTGCGGCTTGTTTCAAAGCGAACTTTTTATCTGATGTGGCAGCTACAAACACCACATCTTTAATTTCCGAGTAGGGCAGCCGCTTCTTTTCCATTACCAGACCATATTCATAAAAACGAGCTACACCATCTCCACGTTTGTTCGGAGCCTCTACAATCAATCTCCCATTGTTTTATCTGGATTGCATCCATAATCCGGCTTCACGTTCTTTCAATAAATTCAAATACTTTTTTGCTGTTGTTATAAAAACCTCCCTACTTGAAAATATCAATAATTGTTTCCAATTGTTCCTGTACCGCTTCATCATTTGCCACAAACCAAAATGTACTTTCTTCGCTGTCATATAACCCAACCGCCTGCCCATTCATGGCCTGGTAAAGCCTTCGGGTATTGCCTGCAGCAATCTGATCTGTAATATCTGCAATGGAAGACAGGTATGGACTCAACTTCCCGCCTTCAGACAACATTGATGGCTCAAAATCCGGAAACTCCCAAAGGATCAGATTCAATTTTTCATCACAAGCCAGCGCCCACAAAAATTCCGCCGCAAGAAAACCGTCTAAAATACCATATGCGTTCCATTGGCCTACGCCGTCATTGGCACGGCGGTATAAAAACGGACTGTTCAATCCCGCCGCCCAGTGATACACCGCCTGATTTTCTGTGAGAAAGTTCAGTTTACCATCCTTTGTCTGCTTCAATCCGGAAAGAGGACGAACCACATTATAACTGCGGTAAAATCCACCTGGCAGATAGCGGTAAAACTCTTCCAATGGAAGTGGAAGTGAAGCCCCCAGACGGACTCCTGCCCGCTGGATACTTTCCTCCTTCGCTCCCTTTCCCTCAATCCCGGCAAATTTGCAGAGAAACTGTAATACCGGGGCAATGGATTTCAGTTCCCGTTCCTGCGGCGGCTGGAGTGGAGCCGAATTAAAAACAGGATGTCCGTCCTGGCTTTTCATCCAGACATATTTGAATCCCAACTGTTTCATAAGCTGTTCCAGTTCTTTATCGGATCTGCCGCCAAAATAGGCCATCCTTGAATAAAGAATATTTCCGCATAAAAACCGGGATGGTTCCTCCACAATGTTTACACTAAAATTTGTTCTATGACTAGAAAGCTGCTCCAACGGAACATGATAAAACGTATCTGGAAGATGCTCCCTCATTTTTTTCCAATAACTTTCCGCCTTATCTTTGTTGACGGCTACCACGCTGGGCTGCGCCAGGGTCTGCTGGTATCCTAACCATTCCATGATCCACTGAGAGAGTTTTGACTGATTGCACGGCACTTCACGGCCTTCCAGATGCTTTTCTTCCCTGCGTGTTTCCGGCAACACATAAAGCCCCCACATCTGCGGATCTTCCAGATCATTGCTGCTCATGGTATCCTTGATTTTGTGGTACCGACTTACTTCAAAGCCATAGCCGTACCTTTCATGCCGGCAAAAAGGCAGGATAGTAATGATGGTATCAGTCCAATAGACACGTTTGTAAATTTTTAATTCCTCAAGTGGAATCAGATTTCCCTTTTCCGTAAAAGCAGGATCATCCGAATGAAAGGTCAGATATAATTCCTGCAGAGCCTGGGGCAGCGTAAATCCCAGTTCCTTTTCCTTGTTCGCAATATCCTCCAATGTGACCGTACTTTTCATATCGCTGCCAAAAGACTTTATCCTATACAATTCCGCCTGTATCATCGCAATGTACCTCCATCTGTTCCTAAAAAGTATTTTAAAAGCGTGTCAATTCCTCCTTTTCCAAACATTTTTATTTTCTCCGCCAGACACCAAACAGGCTTTTCTTGTAATGCTTCAGCGCCTCCATTGCCGGCTCATAATTCCCCGCCGCTTTCAGATACTCCACGCCCTTTTCAATGTTCTCTCGTACACCAATTCCTTCGGCATACATCATCCCCAGCCCATAGCTTTTATAGGGCGAATCCTGGCTTTTCTCCAGAAATGCCTTTCCCCGTGCCAGGTTTTGCTGGCAGCCGCGCCCCAACAGATAGCAGATTCCCAGAAGATCATACTTGACATATTCCGATTCCTCATCCCTCTCCAGCCACTGAACCGCCCGCGCATAGTCCACTTCCGTCCCCCAGCCGTGGAAATACAAGCGTCCCAACTGGCGGCAGGCATAGCTGTCATTGCCATAACTGGCGGTTTTTTCGTAGCACTCTAAGGCATAGGGCAGATTGCGCTCCACCGCCTTGCCATTCCAATAAATATCCCCTATGATATGCCAGCTCCAGAGATGTCCTGCCTCTGCCGCTTTTAACGCCCAAGGAAGAGCTTCTTTATCGTTATCCTCTGTATAGGCCAGATAATGGGCATAGGCATACATCCACTCCGGGTAGCCCCGTTCTGCGCCCTGGCGCATAATAAGAACTTCCTTTCCCGGCTCTGGCGGAATGTATTCTCCCCGTCCATACTGGTAATAATGACCGTAATTCCGCCCCGCCAGTATCATGCCGCCGGAAAATGCTTTCTCAAACCAGGGGAGGCACTGTTTTATTTGCAAGCGTTTCCATTCGTTCCAGGCTCCCTTATTTGCGAAGTTACTTTCCTTTTGATCTTCAATCTCTATGATGTCCAGAAAATAATAGGTGTTCCCAATCATGTACTGACAGAATGCACAGCCCTTTTCGGCCTTTTCATAGATTACTTCCCATGCCTCTTTTATGTTGTCAAAGGGCATGATCTCCCGTAGCTCTGGTGTCAGCATATCCATACGGAGCGCTCCTAAAACTGCCGCTGCGCTACCTAATGAGATTGCCTGATGAAGCATAGCATAAGCTGCCGCCTCATTCTCTTCAAAAGGGTGGTATTCCCAGCTATAACAGGAGCCGGAAAAACAGCGGGAAAGGAAATAGCAGGCATCCCCATCTTCTCCCTTTGCCGCAAGCAATAATGCATCCGCTGCCTCTTTTGCCTTGTCGTTATCACAGCAATAATAAAGATCCTCAATGGCTTTATCCACCACATCGCTAAAATACTTTCCCATGTTTCTTTTTGCCCTTTCTATTTGCTTTTTCTACCTGGTCTGTAATATCAGCCCAACCACTCATTTCTTCAAAAACACCGAAATTCAAATAATTGACCAGCCAGAATTTCGCCTGCGTCACGGTTCCTTCTTTTGCGATTATAGGATTATATGCTTGATAAACTCGAATACATTGTCTGTCATATTGTGCAAATATTTCTCTTACATATTCCACACACTTCACCTCTTTTTTTCTTTTCAACTTTCGATTCGTTAGAGTAACTATAATCGTTTTTAACGGGTAATCTTCCACAATTTTCTCAATAGACAGAAATCAGTCCAAGTTTAATTGCTATGATTTTTGTTTATCTCTGTTAAAGACATTTGTAACGGATATACACTTTCTTTGCCATATGAATATCTTCTGGAAAAGTAATATCGTAAGTTCCTTAACTTCTGTCTCAAATATTCAATCTCACTTCCAAGAGTGGCTGTTACAACCTCTTTCAGATAAATGTCACCATTTACACAAAAAAGCAAAACTCCATTACAAAACGTGCCATCTATATTCCATTCATTGATTACCTCACTCAAGATAGCAAATTTATAAGGATCTCCTATTATCATTGTCTGCCCGTTTTCCGTTCTGCCAACTTTACAAAATGTATTTCACACATCCTACTATGTATAGAAACAGGGTAGGGCATCCTGCGCCGGTTCCTGCAGGTAGCTCTTTACATGAGCAAATATCTTCTTTGTTTCCGGCAGCATGAACTTCTCGGATTCCCTCTGTAACAAATACCAGCTACGGAGGTATTCCAAAACCGTTACCTGCAGCAGATTCTTGACTTCCGGATCTTCACTTACAGCCATATCCTCTAAAAAAGAAAATACCTTTTCTATCTTAATGTTATCTTGGTACTCATCCACCAGTAGGTGTCCAATATAGTCACAGAAACAGCGGTCAAAATAGAGCGTCTGACCTCCGGTCTCCTGGCCTTTGAACGTATTCTTGATCCATACTATTTCTTCTGCATATTTTTTGCTTATTTCTGGAAATTCCTTTAACAAATTATTCACTATCCCAAAATAAGAAGACATACTGATTGCCCCTTTGTTAGATTGTACTGTAATCTTTTCCGTGTAAGATTACATCCAATGTATTATACCATACAAAAAACTTTTCTTTTTATCCTGCTTACTTTTATTTCCTTTCAAAATAGGAACCTGCTCCCAGTCTGCCGAAATATCCTACATCATTCCAAACTTTTTGAGTGTGCATTTGTCCTTGCTGTACTCAAAAACAACTGGTGTTAGTATATAAGTGTGGACAGAAG
Organism: Clostridiaceae bacterium; assembly: GCA_009911065.1. Lineage (GTDB taxonomy): Bacteria > Bacillota > Clostridia > Lachnospirales > Lachnospiraceae > Brotaphodocola. The sequence goes on from QXWR01000028.1 coordinate 62,201, forward strand.
CAATACTATCATTGACACTAATACAACTACTATTTTCTTCCTTTTTAAATATCTCTAATGCTCTATAGTAATAGCTTAACGCACTTTCAAAATCTCCCTGTTCCTTATACACCGATGCAATATTTATATAAGTGCTTGCCGAATTGATTTCATTTCCTTCTAACTTATTATACTTTTCCAGAAAATCACGTACAGATAAATTATTATTGACAATATATTTAGCTACACTTCCATATTTAATGGAACATTCCCCAAAGCGGATGACAATTTCATTAACTCTTCATCTTTACCGCTTACGCCATGAAGTTTCAAAAATTTTATTGCTGTTTCTGTCGAAAAAACATCCATTGTAATTGCATTAACATCACTATTCTTCCACAAAGAGTCTCTTGATATTATTAACACATTTCCTCTATGTTTCTTAGGTGTAAAAGATTGAATTATTTCAAAATCGACTACACCATCAAAAACAAATAACCAATTATCAGTTTCTAACATCCACTCTTTTACAATGTCAACTACGCTATTTAAGCTGTGTTTGTAATCAATATATTGATTACAATATTTCGTTTAGCAAAATCTTCATAAGCATGTATAATTGACTCTTTACTATCAGCATCAATCCACCATATCAAATCATATAGATCCCCATACTGATATACATACTATTGAGCCATTACTATTTTTCCAATACCTCCCAACCCTGAAAGTGTTAGAGTTGATGAAACAGTATTATTTTTTTCAAATGCCTGTCTAATTACCTTGACTTTTTCATTTCCATCTAATATAAGTTTTTCATTATTAAATTTAAAATTACTTATCGGCATAGTTCCTGGAAACTTTTTTTCTATAATATAAATCAACATACAAAATATCTGCCAATTCACCTATTGGTTGAGCATCTGACACCTTCACTGGTATAATACCATTCTTCTTTTTCGCAAGCATAGCAGACACCTCTGCTTGACAATAGGTTGATGAAAAATAGGATGGTGAAAATACAGCTATAAGTTTGTCTGCTTTTTCGATATACTCTAGGATAATTGATACAAAATTATCCCCTACTTTTAAATCACAGTCACCTCAAAAAGTGGATTATCCTTCTTGCTCCAAAAAATTAGCAATCCATTCTACCCATTGTTTATCCACATGAGAATGGCTAATAAAAAAATCTATTTTTTCACTCATCAAAAACACCCTTTACTATTTTTGTATAAATATAACATATATTACAAATATATTCAATTAGTGCATCTAAGATAAAAAACAAAGGGCAAATCGTATCTGGATTGCCCTCTTATGGTTATAAATTTTTTGCAAGCGATTTCAGCAACGCCGCCATGTCTGGATTAGCAAGTGGCTTGAGCAGCATTTCTTGGTCTGTCTGTGATGCTGTTTCAACCTTTGTTTCTTCCTGCACTTCCTCTGTAGCAGGAATAGCATTTCCTTGATAAAACTGTTCCTCAAATTTCTGTGCATTTATCCGTCTGTCATTATCTATGATATGGGAATACACATCAGCTACCATCTTGACCTGTACGTGTCCAGAATCATCCTGCACGGATTTCATGTCACCTCCATTGAGTTTCAGCTTATAAGTAATGCTTGAATGACGAAAACTGTGAAAGACGACTGGCGGCAAATCATTATCTTTAATGAGTTTTGCCAATGCCCGATTGATGACCTACCCTCAATGGGTCTGCCACAGGAAGAAGCAAATACCAGATTGAAGTCCATATATTTCTTCCCGAACAGCTCCTTATTTACGAAAATGCAAGCACAATCGTTCTTGATGCTCTTTTCGGAAATATCAATGCAGTCCCAAGTCAGACCAAGCATCTCGCCCATACGCAAGGAACAGGAAAAAGCCTTGTTTCCATAGACCGCCTTACATCTGATTTTATGATAGAAAGCATTTTCTATTTGTCCTCGACACCCCGAAAATGCCATTGGAATAAACGCAAGGGAGAAGGCGATATCATTCATCAGTACGTAACATTTACCAGGGTATGCCAAGAACAAGTGTCAATCTATGGAAGAACCAGAAAAGCTATACAGGAAGCAATCTGTATCTGCAAAAACAGAAATGTGCTGAAGGAATATCTCGAAAGCAAAGAAAAGGAGGTTGTCAATATGATGATGGAGTTATATGATCAGGAAGAAGTGATGCGCTCTTATGTCAAAAGCAAAGAGCATGATACAAAAGTTGAAACAGCAAAAAGATATTTGTCCATGGGAAAATTATCCTTTGAGGAAATAGCGATTGGTTCTGGCCTTTCTGTAGAAGAAGTAGAGGAACTAGCTGGCCTGCAACTGGCATAATTATATAAAAAACTATTTTTCTAAAAATAAAAGCGAGTTTATGAAAATTTTTCTGTAAATAAAGGTTTAAAGGGTCTTCTATGATAAAATAATAAATCATAGGAGGCCTTTTATTTATGTCATTGCCATCTTCGATGGCAAGAGAAAAGAAACCTGTACACAAAGTACAAATGACTGAAGGATAAAAAACATCATTCAGATGCTTCTGCAGAAGTATGACATCGAGTCTGCTCGGGATATCCAGGACGCCCTTAAAGATCTGCTGGGCGGCACCAGCAAGGAAATGATAGAGGCTGAAATGGATGATCATTTAGGCTACTCCAAATCCGAGTGCTCTGACAGCGATAACTATCGCAATGGCTATAAGCCGAAAAAGGTCAACAGCAGCTATGGCAGCATGGAGATTCAGGTGCCTCAGAACCGCAAATCCACCTTTGAGCCTCAAGTGGTAAAAAAGCGCCAGAGGAGCGTATTTCCAAGTGATATTGCGCTGCTCAAGGCCCTGTATCTATCCACCTTTGAGACCACAAAAAAGTGGACGATGCCTATCCATTTCTGCTTCCCAAACTTACTTCTGTCTGCAGAACAGGACCAGAATATCTGCCAGATGGCAGACATGCAGATGAACATGATTTTAAAGAACTGGGAATCAGAGGCGTGGAGTTTGGAGGCTCCCTGCCGGATGAAGAAGCTCAGTCCTCTTTAGACGAATGCTATCTGGCACTTTGTGATTTGGCACGGATTCTAAATATGGACAAGAAAGATATTTCCCTTGGGGGAACTCTGGCCCTTTCCTTTGGAAGCAGAGGATACGGCGGCAGCAAACCAGCGACCTATGATCCCCAATATCAGGTGATCAATTTTACCAGAGGAGGCGAATCAGGGAGCCTGGCTCATGGATGGGTCCATGCCCTTGATTATTATATCGGGCAGTCATGCAGATTGGGAAGAATGGCTATGCTGCTCCAGTCTCTAGCTATGTTGGAATGGAGGGAGTTCCGCCAACAGTAAATGCCCTGCTTCGGGGAATGGCAACCAAAAGAGAGGCATTTACGCCAAATGAACAGATACAAATGATGAAAGAGAACCACGACAGCAGAGTGAGAGAGGAGGATGCAAGGTGCAGAGAAATACTCCAAGCAGTCACCCCCGAAAATCTTACAGAAGGCCAAAGGAAAGCCTGGAATCAGGCGATACAGGAGATTTATGACACTAAAAGCAGTGCAAACTTGAACAGATATGTCTTGAAGAATTATCCCAACAGGGCTATAGAGGAATTTTCCAAGGTACATAAAGAGATTACGGGCTATGTGATTCCAAAAGAAAAGCGATTGAAAAGTTCATTAAGTATGCAGAAAATACGTTAAAATATTAGGATAGGATAATGCAGAAGGAATTATTATTTCCTGAGCATCATCCTATTTTTAGTAATGTATCACATTTTTTGTTTGACAGATTCTTTCAATTATAGGGGCTGCCTCTTCGCTTTTAAAATAATTAAGAGTAGACATAGGAACAAATTGTTTAAGGGCTTCAAAATCACCGTTTTTAATGAGCTGACGCACAGTAGAAGCACTGATAGGCTGTTTCATGATCTGTTTTCTGGGAACAATGATACAGTCAATGCCTGCTAAAGGGAGTTCGGAGGACATGATCTGATTATAAATACCGGTTACCTGGCTGGTAGGTTCATCCCCAACATAACGACGGGCTATAGACAAAGCTTCCGCAATCTTGGAGAAGATGATCAGATCCAACTTGGCATGGCCTTTGATTACAGATTCTTCATCCTTTAAGAAATAGCTGGGGAAAGTAGCATTGCTGATAATGTATGGGCCGCAGTCATGGCAGATGACATTGGCAAGATGAGAGGTTCCGGCAAGAACCAGTTTTTTTCGTACAGAAAAAGGAATCAGACTGGCATCTTCACTAACGACAAAAAGGTGGAGGGTATCGCATTGGGAAGAAGCTTTTTCCACAAGGTACTGATGGCCAAGGGTAAATGGGTTGGCGTTCATGACTAGTGCGGCAGATAATCCGTTGCTTTTGGCTTTGGACAGATTAGTAAGATAGTCTGTAAAGCCGTTTTTTCGGTTTTCCATAAAGACAAGGGTATCATCAACCCTTGCGATTTCATAAAAACCTAAATCCTGAAAGAATTTTGCAGAACTAATTTTTGTATACAGGAAAAGGTGAAGGTTTCCTCTTTGATATTGGATATCCATTAAGTGGGTAATGATCTGGTTAAGAAGTCCTTCGCCTTGGTGAGTACTACTGACCGCAAAGCAGCGGAGCGTGTTGGCAAAGCAGCTTCCGGTAGCAATAATCTGATAATCCTCATCATACATGGCACAAATATAATCCAGGTTGGCATCCCGTGAGATGCCCTCTTGCATAAGCAGGGAATCAATCTGGGAAAGACTGCGGCGATCTGAGGGATAAACCTGAGAAATCGTATATTCTGACATAATTTCCTCCTTTTGAGCGCACTCTTCGCGCTGTTTACACTTCGGTCTCTAAAAAATATAATAAATAACAAACTGCCAGCAGGTCGGCGCTTCCACCAGGAGATAGATTTTTTTCTATAAATTCTAAATCCAATTGATGTAAGATTTCCGTACCTGGATAAGGATTTTCGGCCAATATATCTCGAACCTGTGAAACGGTTTCCTGCCAGATGGCAAGGCTGGTTCTGGCAATCATATTGGTGTCAGCCGCTGCTGTGATTAAAGCAAGGAGAGCACCACAACCGGCACGGTTAATGTCCAGACCTTGGGAAAGCCCTTTCTTTAGGGCAGGCAGCCCCACATCTTTTACAGCGGGAAGTCCTGCTTCCATTTGTCCTCTTATGCCGGTGATTCCATGATTTAGATATAATTTTTGTCCCATGGTTACCGCATTTTCTTTTGTAAGACCGGAAAAGTCTGACTCAACTAGCCCTTCTGTCATGGCAGAACATTCTTTTAGAACTATATCAGGGTGTCCCCACTGATCTCTGGGCAAACGACCTAAAGCGGCACAGAGAATTCCAATGGAAAAAATAGCGCCTTTATGGGTATTGATGCCTTTTGTTGCCGAAAACATATCTGCTTCCGCTTTTCTGCCATAGGAGCGAAGCAAGAGGAAGGTATGTTTGGCAGGAAAGTCGGCGGTCCGTCTTCCAATCTGTGTGCAAGACTGAAAGTAGGGCCATAGTGTGCTGGCACTGTCCATAAACGTAAAAATATTCATATCCTTATGACTGCCATTTCCCTCCCGGTCTACTAAACCCGGCTTAGGGGTGGTACAGACTTCATAGAGAAGAGCTTTGCATGCTAACCGGGCAGCAAAGTCACTATTTTCTTTTTCCATGGCATGCATTAATATTTCTTTGGTTTTTGCCTGAAGCTGCTCTACCATATGAGCACGGCTGCGAGCACATTCCCTGGCAGGCCTGCCACAGACCAGGCAGCGGCGGGGACTAAGTCCAACCTCAAAGCGGTCTACTTTCTTACCATCCGGTTTTAGGACATCCATATCAAACAATCTGCCGATTTCAGAACTGTCTTCAATCGAACAGGTAATATCTTTTAAAAAGATTGGGTCCGCATTAATAAGATAACAGGCTTCGCTTCCTGTGGACTCACAGATTTCTTCCTAATGGACATATTGGATATGCAAAGAATCCAACTGCTCTTTCAAATAGCGTTTCCCTAGTTCGAAGCCTTTTTGAATCAGTGGACTTTTCTTTATAGGACCAGCGATATTCATGGTAAAGCAAACCATAGGAATCCGATATTGTGCCAAAAGTCTTTTCTGCCAGGCAAAGCGGCGTTCTCTGGCATCTAACATTTCCTCTAATGTTACTGGATATTCCATAGCATCATGTCCTTTCTTATATGGCGACTTATTGTCGGCTGTTTTTTAGAGCATCCATGAAAGCCCGTACCTGAGGCAGCTCCATAGATTCACGCTGACAGAAGATATATGTACGGCGAATAAAGGGTTCGCCGTTTTCGAAAAAGCAGGGCTGTATGGAGCCTTTAAAATGTTCCAGGGCAATTTCGGGAAGAAGGGCCCAGCCCAAACCTCGCTTCACCATTTCCGTGCAGGTGGTGATACTGTCCACACAGAAACCTTTTGGTTTGGGATTCAATCCGTGTTCATGGAGCCATCTGGTAATCATGGCGGATTGTGCGGAGTCCGTCCGATGGCTGATATACATATAATCAGAGAGAGGTACCCCTTCATATTCCTGGTTATAGATGAGGCAGATATTTTCCTGAGATAAAAGGAACTGTACCTGATCCCAGGGATATTCTCCGCGAAGTACGGCAATATCCAGAGAACAATCCAGCATCTGCCGGTAAAGGTGGCGGCTCTGGCCTGTAGTGATTTGAAGATTGACTTTCGGATATTGCTTATGGTACTCTGCCAGAATGTCCGGCAATCGGTATTGTGCAAAATTAATGGAGATCCCTGTGTTGAGAGTTCCGCATACTTCATCCTGCATGGTATCCAGAACCCTGCGCATGTCCTCCATCTCCTTGGCGGCCCTCGCGCAATGGGCCAGGACGGCTTCCCCCTTAGGAGTAAAATGGATTCCCTGTCGGGAACGAAGAAGCATCTCTATTTCCAGGTCTTTTTCGATGGCCTTAATTCGTTTGGACAGGGCAGACTGCGTCATGAACAACTGTTCGGCAGCCTTTGTAATATTTCTGGTTTCATTGAGGACGCTTAATAATTCAAAATCTTTTTCATCCATATTCACATACATCCTTCCGTTTCGTGAGAGTCAGCAGCAAGAAACATATATCGTTATTTATCTAAGAAAAATTGGAATGGAATAAGATATATCTATGGATATAATATAATATTTCACCGTGTATGTGAAGCCTGTTTTCTATGAGAATAATTCCTTGAGTTCAAGTCAAAAATGGAATGAATATATAATTTACATAAATAGAAACAAATAAAATTATGCGTAATGCACAATAAAAAGCCAAAAAGAGATAAAAGACAATGAAAAAAGAGGATTATTCCAAATAGGAATGAAAATTAAGGAAAATTGTGAATTTTACAATCAAATGCAGGAGAGATACAATAAGCACAGCAAATCCAAGTTACTGCCAATAAAAATAAACTTGAGGAGGGACTTTAAATGCTTATTGAAAAAAGCGCAATGGCCGGTACGCTGGAATCCAGTGATGCCCAAGTCACAGTAGAACCCGCAGAAGGGTTGGAACTCAATATTCAGAGCAGTGTATTAAATCAGTACGGACATCAGATTAAAGCTACCATACTGGAAACACTGAACCGTCTGGAGGTAACGGCGGGAAAGGTAACTGTAATTGACAAAGGGGCCCTTGACTGCACCCTGAAAGCCCGTGTGGAGTGTGCCGTATTCCGCAGCTGCGGCAAGTCTGAATCCAATATTCCTTGGGGAGGTGTCATCAATGATTAATCGTCCAAAGCCAGATAAAAAGCGTTTACGCCGTACCATGATGTTTATGAATGCCCAGAAGCCAGGTTTAATTAAGGATGCTTATATTTACGGAAGCGACTGCATTATCCTGGACTTAGAGGATGCAGTGGCAGAAAATCAGAAAGATGCGGCCAGGTTCAGCCTGTATCATGCCCTTAAAAATATTGATTACGGGGATACAGAGGTAATCGTCCGAATCAATGGTCTGGACACTCCCCACTGGCAGGAAGACGTGCGGGTATGTGTAGCCGGAGGGGCAGACGGAATCCGTATTGCAAAATGTGAGAATGCCCAGATGGTCCGTCAGGTGGAGGAAGCAGTTCTGGCTGCGGAGCGTGAATTTGGAGTGGAAGAGGGAAGAACTCTTCTCATGGCGGCTCTGGAAAGCCCTATGGGCATTATGAATGCCTACGAGATCGTCACGGCTTCCGACCGTATGCTTGGCTGTGCCATTTCCGGCGGGGATTTCAGAAAGAGTATGCATGTGCAGATTCAGAGAGACGGAGTGGAGATGATGGTGGCCAGAGGCCAGATGCTTTTAGCAGCCAGAGCAGCGGGAGTTCAGTGCTTTGACACCATGTTCCCCAACATTGATGATATGGAAGGCTTCAAAGCAGAAGTAATCCAGAACCATAAAATGGGATTTGACGGAAAGAGTATTGTCAATCCGAAACAGATTGCCTTTGTCCATGAAACTTTTGCGCCTACGGAAAAAGAGATTGCCTATGCGGAGAAGCTGGTTCGGGGATGTCAGGCACAGGCAGATGCAGGAATCGGCGTCTATACGGTAGACGGGAAAATGGTGGATATTCCATTCTTTGAAGATGCGAAACGGATTATTGCCCTGGCAAAAGCCTGCGGTGTTTATCATGGTGACTTATAAGAAAGAGGAGGGCTGAAATTATGAGAAATGCAGTTGGAAGAGAGATTCCTGATTATCTGCTGACCAATGGGAGAGAAGTTTATCAGGGAAAAAATTATAAAGACGGACAATACATAAAGAAAGCTTCTCCTACAGTGAGACGGGGAGAGAAGCCTGTGGAAGACAAACTTTGCCAGACCATCCGGGAAGCCTGTGAAAAATGCGGAGCCCATGACGGGATGACATTCTCCTTCCATACGGAATTCCGTGACGGTGATTATGTAGCTTCTATGGTATGTAAGGTGCTGGTGGAGGAAATGGGATTAAAGGATCTTCACGTAGCGGCGACCTCTTTAGGAAGCGCACAGGATATTTTCGCTGACTATATGGAGAAGGGAATCATTGTGGAAGCTCAGACTTCCGGTGTCCGCGGACGGATCGGTGAGGTGATTTCCGCAGGAAAGCTAAAGAATCCGGCGATTATCCGCAGCCACGGCGGAAGACCCAGAGCAGTAGAGGCAGGGGAAGTCCATATTGACATCGCTTTCCTAGCTGCAGCCACTTCCGATTGCTGCGGCAATGCCAAGGGAACCGGAGGAAAGAACAACTGCGGTTCCATGGGATTTGCCAACCATGATTCCCACTATGCGGATCATACGGTTATCATTACGGATACTCTGGTGCCATTCCCCAATCTTCCGTCTTCTATCTCATGCATTGATGTAGATGCAGTCTGTGTGGTGGAGGCCATCGGTGATCCGAAAAAAATTGCTACAAAAGAAGCCCGTATGACTGACAATCCAAGAGAACTGATGATGGCTGAAAACGTAGCGAAAGTTATAGCTGCGACTCCTTATTTTAAAGATGGATTTTCTTTCCAGACCGGTGTAGGTGGCCCCTCTCTGGCGGTGAACCGGTTCCTAGAAGAGCACATGAGAAAACAAAATATTAAGATGAGTTTTGCTCTGGGAGGAACCAGTTCTGCCATCTGCGCTCTTCAGGACAAGGGACTTGTGGATTATATTCTGGATACCCAGGATTTTGACCAAGGAGCGGCAGCCCATTTATTTACCAATCCCCATCATGTGGAGATTGATTTAAGCGAGTATGCCAATGCAGCCAATAAGGGAGCGTATGTCAATAAGCTGGATTACGTTGTTCTTTCTGCCCTGGAGATTGACACAAAATTTAATGTCAATGTGATTACTGGTTCTGACGGTGTACTTCGTGGGGCACCCGGCGGCCATCCGGATACCGCGGCAGGGAGCAAATGCTGTATCATTGTCACTCCTCTGACCAGAGGACGTATGGCTACGGTATGTAAGGATGTGGTTACGGTTACAACGCCAGGAGACTGCGTAGATGTCCTGGTGACAGATTATGGCATTGCGGTGAACCCGGCACGTCAAGACATTATAGAATGTCTGGATCAGGCAGGAATTAAGCATGTGACCATTGAGAGTTTGCAGGAAAAGGCATACAGCCTGGTTGGAGAGCCGGAACCGCTACAGTGGGAAGACCAGGTGGTAGCCATTGTGGAGGCCCGTGACGGTACGATTCTGGATGTAGTAAAAAAGGTTAAACCATTCAGTTTTGAATGATGAATATAGATGGAAGTAAAAGCTGCTGCAGATACGGGAAACGGCAGATATCTGCAGCGGCTTTTTCCATACATATGGCTACTGTAAAAGTCTCAAATTCCACTGCCGAATAGGCAGCATAAATGATACAAGGAGAAAAGAACATGGCTTATCAGGTAATTTCGTTATTGTTTTTGATCACAGCAATTGTATTGGGATTTACCAAAAAGATTAATGTAGGCATTGTTTCCATGGGACTGGCATTTATTCTGGGATTGATTGGCAAAGTGAGTACCAATGTGATTCTGGGAGGCTTTCCAAGTAAGCTGTTTATTACTTTGCTGGGGACAATGTTTTTCTTTTGTCTGCTCCAGGATAATCATACTCTGGAATTATTATCGAAAAAAATGGTTTCTTTGGTAGGTAAAAAAACATTTTTAATTCCTATCATTATTTATTTGGTTTCTTATATTTTATCTGCCGCAGGGCCGGGGGCGATTTCTGTCCAGTCAGTTATGATTATATTTGCCGTATCCTTGGCGGTACAGATGAAAGCATCTCCTATCTTGCTTGGCAGTATGGCAATTCTTGGAGCGGTAGGGGGAACGACTTCCCCAATTGCCCTTTCCGGTATTATTGTGACAGATTTAACCGCAGAAATGGGGCTTACAGGGGTAGCAAATCCTGTATTTTTTGGTGTGACCGGAGCGAATCTTGTGTGTGCGGCATTATTGTATATTGTATTTAAAGGAAATAAGCTGAATGCAGATATCTCTATGGAACAGGAGCAATTGCCTAAATTCAACAGAAGCCAGATTCTCTGTATTATATCCCTTCTGGTGCTGGTTGTTGCAGTAGTAGGATTTCGGTATGATGTGGGACTGGTATCCTTTGCTTTAGCCCTGGTGTTGATTTTGTTTGGTGTGGTAAATGAAAAAGCGGCAATCAAGCTGGTTCCCTGGAGTGTGCTGATTCTGATTTGCGGTGTTAATGTTCTGATGGCAGTTACGAAAGAACTGGGTGGAATAGAATTAATGTCCGATATCCTGGCTTCTATGATGAATCAGTATACGGCTGCTCCTATCATCAGTCTTACAGCTGGTATCATGTCATGGTTCAGTTCCGCAAATGGCGTTGTGCTTCCTACTTTGATTCCCACTGTTCCGGATATTGTGGCAAACGTGGGCGGAAATGTGACCATTGTAGAAATGATTATCGCAATTGTCGGAGGGGCAACCGTAGCGGGAATCAGTCCTCTTTCTACTGGCGGAAGTCTGATTCTGGCGTCTTATACTCAGGAAACCAATGCGTCTGACTCGGAACAGCAGAGCATTTTCGGACGGCTGTTCCTGATATCTTTCGGCGCTGTCATGGTGATTGTGATTGTTGCACTGGCAGGCGGATTCAAATTGTTTCGTTAAAAGCAGATGAAGGGAAGGAGACATAGTATGATACATTATGCATATGTGGGTTGCCGCACAACGTGTTATCCTGCACCCTAGATACTCCAAGTCTTTCTTATATTCGTCAAATTAAATGAAGGTACTGACTCAT
>QXWR01000285.1 GCA_009911065.1 Clostridiaceae bacterium
CTTCTCCGATTTCTAGGTACACGTAACGAAACTGCATACCACGGAGACACAGAAATGAAGCTAATCACAGCCTCATACAGTAGCAGTCTTGAGAGACAGGAAATCTGATATCTTGTTGGTGTAGAAATCTGGTTGTATCGTGTTGTCGGGGTTTTGAAGCATCGGCAAACTTGTCACGCCTGAAAGAACAAGAAGGGTCTTGCAACCGCCGTTCTGCCCGAAGAGAATATCAGTATCTAGTCTGTCTCCAACCATGCATATTTGGGACTTGGAGATATTGAATTTGTTCGCTAAATAGTCCATCATAAATGTTGAGGGCTTCCCCACAACAAGTGGCTCACGTTGAGTCGATCCACGTACTGCACCTACCATCGAACCACCACCTGCCCATTCTTGAGCATCCGTAAGATGCGTGACAGCATCACGATTTGTCGCTATGAAAAGGCAGCCTGGCTTTTCTCGGATGCAAAAAGTTGCATACTGAATTTTGAAACAGTTGACGTAACG
>QXWR01000286.1 GCA_009911065.1 Clostridiaceae bacterium
TCATTTTACAGATTTATTCAACACCTGAACATGGTACAAAGCATTTGTTTTCTCTTTTTCATTGTCCTTCTGCAGTGGTAAAAAAGTCACCTGTATGTTTTTTCCTTTTTCCAGGGGGATTTTACACTTTACAAGTATATATTATTTTCTTGTGGCCAGTGAAACAAATCGGTCTTCTAAAGTGTCCTTGGTGTTGGTGGTGGTAAAATAGTGGTCCCGAAAAAAAGCTTGATAACACATAACCACTGTCTTCTGAAGCGTAGTTCTAAGCAAGTGGACCATTCGGACAGCCAAATCGAAGTCTAGGGTTTTTTTAATGCATAGAAAAGATTTTTAGAGAGATGACTGCTAGAAAAAACACACACACAACACACAAACAATTTCAAGTCCAGATTTCTTTTTTACAAGAAGCAGACTGGGCCAACTTCAATGCCAAATTCCTGATCAGGTGCACCATGACAACTTTTACCAAACTGACGAGCCTCCCCCGGGGTACAATAA
>QXWR01000029.1 GCA_009911065.1 Clostridiaceae bacterium
TTAAATTATTCTACAAAATAAAGGGGCTGTGAAGTTTGGAGTTTTCAACTCCTTTTTTTCACAGCCCCTTTGACTGTGTATTTGTTGTGTTACGGGGTGTTGGAGAAGGCAGGGCCGGAATTTTCCGGGGCCTGGGTGGTTGGTTCGTGCGTTACATAGCCAGGACCAATGGGTGCTGGCGCAGTGGTCTCTTCGGTGGGAGTTCCTCCCTCAGCAGGTAAGCTTTCTCCCGGTTCCGGCTCGATGATGGTTGCCTCGTGTCCCCCGCAGACCCGGGAGGGGAGAGCAAAGGGCGAGTCGTCGGTGGAGGAAGTGGCGTCAGAGGGCAGGGCAAGGCGCACATGGGTAGTGCGGGGACACCAGGTTCCCGGCAGCAGCCCTGTAATCTGGCAGACCGTTGCTCTCACATGAATGTCACAAACCTCTGTGGGGGTGGAGCCTTTGGCAAAATATTCCGTGTAGGAGGCATTGCCTCTTGGGTCGGAGGAGCATACGCCAGGAATGGCAAGTTTGCCGGATTTGCGGCAGATGGTTGCCGTCTCCACACTTTCCGGAACTTCAAAACCAGGGTCTTCCAAGCCCTCGTGAAGCCTTGTCATAATCTTTCTCCAGATAGCTTTGTGGAAGGAGGTGTTTCCGTTGCGGCCCCCCAATCTTTGGTTGCTGTCGCAGCCAGCCCAGATTCCTGCCGTATAGTGGGGGGTAAAGCCCACAAACCAAATATCCACGTTGTTGGAGGTTGTACCGCTTTTGCCTGCGTTTGACATGCCTGGAATGTTGGCGGCCACACTGGTTGCGTTGACGCTGACCCCAGAGCGGGAGAACTTCCGGTTGCTTTCCATGGAATCCGACAGGGCGTCAGTCAGAACAAAGGCCGTGGAATCTTTTAATACCCGATGGGTTTCCGGCTCATTGTCAATGAGAATCTTGCCGTTGTGGTCTAAGATTCGGGTAAAAAATACTGGTTTTGTATAGACCCCTCCATTGGCGATGGAAGCATAGGCAGCAGTCAGTTCTAAGTTGGTGACACCTCGGGTCAGTCCTCCAAGGGCGGTGGCAGCGTTAAAGTCCGTGTCGGTCAGGGTGGTGATGCCAAAATTTTTGGCGTATTCAATTCCCAGCTGAGGTTTTACCGTCTCCATCAGACACCGGACCGCCACAATATTCATGGAATAAATAATGCCGTCCCGAATGCTGGAATAACCTAAGTATCCCTGGCTGTACCAGTTGACAAAGGTTTTGGTTCCAACGGTGAAGGGTTCGTCGTAATAAACCGTACCCAAGGTGGCGCCGCAGGTGTCCACTGCAGGGGCAAAGGCAGTGATGACTTTAAAGGTAGATCCAGGCTGACGGGTGGTGTTGGTGGCCCGGTTTAAGGTCAGGCTGTCGGTTTTTTGTCCCCGTCCGCCGCTGATGGCCTTAACTTGTCCGGTATGCTGGTCCATAAGCACAAAGGAGACCTGAGGCTGCAAGACTTTGGTCAGCTTTTCTCCAATGATCACATCCCCTTCTGCAAGCTGGTATTCTTTGTAGGCGTCCACATCGGCCTGGGCAGCTTCTTCTGAGTTGTAAAGGCCGTCAAAACTGTCCCGGCGTACCTGTTTGTGCCAGTTTTGAATATTTTTTTCCGAAAAATGCTCTGTGGTGCCATCGGCATGGGTCACAGACAGACGGTATTCCACTGAGTAGCGGGTAGCTGCATAGTTGGCCGGATTGTTGACTTCCTCATCCACAATGGCCTGCATAACCGGGTCCTGGGTGGTATGAATCTGAAGTCCGCCGCCGTAGAGCAGGTTGTGGGCCTGTGTCTCCGAGTAGCCCAGCTTCTCCATAAGGGACTCTTTTACCTGCTGGGTTAGTTCGTCGGTAAAGTAGCTGTACGGAGTGGCGGCGGCTTCTCTGGCTACCACATTTACATCCTGAATCCTGGAATACACATCGTCAGCCAAAGCCTCTTTTTGCCGTTCTTCTGTAATTAAGCCCTGGTCCACCATATATTGAAGAATGATTTCCCGCTTTTCTGCATTGTTTTCCGGATGGGAAACTGGGTCGAACCGGGAAGGGCTTTGGGTGATGCCTGCTAAAACGGCAGCCTCAGATAAGGTCAAATCCGACACTTCCTTATCAAAATACCGGCGGGCAGCCACCTTTACTCCAAGAGCGTTGTTGCCTAAGTTGATGGTGTTTAAATAGTTGGTTAAAATCAGCTCCTTGTCCATGGACTTGCTAAGCTGTAAGGCCAGATACTGTTCCTGAAGTTTCCGTTCCAGTTTGGCGCCGAAGCTGGATTCCATACCGCCGTTGAACACATTGTTCTTAATCAGCTGCTGGGTGATGGTGCTGCCGCCTCCCCGGTTTTCTCCGGTTAAAACGCCGTAGGCAGCGCGGGAGATGGAGCGGAGATCAATTCCATTGTGACTCCAGAAACGGGCGTCTTCAATGGCAATAAATGCGTTGATCAAATCTTCGGGAAGCTCGTCAAAGGTGGCCTCTTCCCGGTTGGCCCCTGCCATAACCAGTGTGTCCGTTAAGTTGCCGGCGCTGTCATAGACTGTGGTGGCATAGCCAATGGGGACAATGCTTTCCACATTAATGTCCGGGGCGCTGTCAATGATGCCCATGAACATTCCCACGCCGGTACTGGCGATTACCAGGGCAATAAACAGGCAGAGGACAAAGCAGGTTTTGAAAATGGTCAGGAATATACGGGAAGTATATTTCTCGGCGTTGGAATTGGCCGCCTTTATCTTTTTTAGTGTTGCATTTTTTCCGTAATTCATAAAATTCCTCCTTTTAGAGGGCCTGGATGATAAAACCCGGATACCATTATAACAAAAATTGTGGTACAATTCAATAAGGGAATGCAAGAAGGGGATATGGGGAACGCCCGATGCTTTTGTGAACCAACGTGATTCGGTAAGTTGAAGTTGGAAGGAACGTTCGAATTAGAATTAGAAATAAAATTGGATAAACGACATGTAAAAAATAAAATAAGGAAAGGATGGAGCGTGTGGTATGGAAGAGGGGTATCGGATTTTGTACGAGGGAGGAGAGGGGGAGGTGGTGGAGAAGAAATCCCGGTTTATTGCTTCTACCAAACCTGTCTCCTCGGAGGAGGAAGCCATGGCATTTGTGGAGGAGATACGGAAAAAGTACTGGGATGCAAGACATCACTGTTATGCCTATGTGATCGGAAACAGG
Organism: Clostridiaceae bacterium; assembly: GCA_009911065.1. GTDB lineage: Bacteria > Bacillota > Clostridia > Lachnospirales > Lachnospiraceae > Brotaphodocola. The sequence continues at coordinate 3,202 of QXWR01000029.1, forward strand.
GGGCAGCTGTGCCGGTGCAGTGATGATGGGGAACCGGCGCAGACAGCGGGCCGGCCTATGTTGGATGTGCTTTTGGGGGAGGAAATCCGAAATGTGTGTGTGGTGGTGACACGGTACTTTGGAGGAACTCTTTTAGGAACCGGCGGGCTGGTGCGGGCTTATTCCGCAGCTGTGAAAGAAGGACTGAAGGAAAGCGTCACAGTAAAGAAGCAATTGGGCCGGAAGATCAAAATGGTTACGGATTACAATGGAATCGGGAAGATTCAGTATGTGGCAGGTCAGATGGGGATTTTGATTATAGATACCCAATATACAGACCAGGTGACGATCACCTTTGCAGTTCCAAAAAATCAGGCAGATGCTTTTTTAACCCAGGTGACAGAGAAGACGGCCGGGAAAGCGGTATGGGAAGAAGAGGGCCAGTTGTTTTATGGAATGGCAGGGGAACAGATGGTATTCTTTGAAGGGTGAGAAAAATATTGCTTGCATTCTATCTCCAGAGATGATATATTAATGTATCGAAGATTATCTGGAGCTAAGGACCGTCTCCCCGTGTTCTTAGCTTTTTTGAGAAGAGGGAAGAGAAGAGCTGACATGAAGAGAGAAGATGTAAGAAATATTGCAATCATTGCCCATGTAGACCATGGGAAGACCACTTTAGTAGACGAGCTGTTAAAAAGCAGCGGCGTGTTTCGGGCCAACCAGGAGGTAGTGGAGCGGGTTATGGACTCCAATGACCTGGAGCGGGAGCGGGGAATCACGATCCTATCCAAAAATACGGCTGTTTTTTATAAGGATACAAAGATCAACATTATTGATACTCCGGGACATGCCGATTTTGGCGGCGAGGTGGAGCGGGTTCTTAAAATGGTCAATGGAGTTATTCTGGTGGTAGATGCTTATGAAGGTCCTATGCCTCAGACCAAGTTTGTGTTGAAAAAGGCGCTGGAGCTGGACTTGCCGGCCATTGTGTGTATCAATAAGATTGACCGGCCAGAAGCCCGTCCCCAGGAGGTAATCGACGAGGTTTTAGAGCTGTTTATGGATTTGGATGCGTCGGACGAGCAGCTGGACTGTCCTTTTGTGTTTGCGTCTGCCCGGTCTGGTTTTGCAAAGAAAGAACTGACTGACCCAGAAGAAGATATGCGGCCCTTGTTTGAGACCATTTTAAATTACATTCCGGCGCCGGAGGGAGATCCGGATACGGATGCAAGGCTTCTGGTCAGTACCATTGATTACAATGAGTATGTAGGCCGTATTGGGATTGGAAAGATTGACGATGGAACTATCCGGGTCAATCAGGAATGTGTGATTGTGAATCACCATGATCCGGACAAGCGGCGCAAGGTAAAGATCGGTAAACTGTATCAGTTTGACGGCTTAAACCGGGTGGACGTGACAGAGGCAACGGTGGGAGATATTGTGGCTGTATCCGGCATCGCGGATTTGCACATTGGTGACACCATCTGTTCTCCAGAGAATCCAAACGCCATTCCCTTTCAGAAGATTTCCGAGCCGACCATTGCCATGAATTTTATGGTTAATGACAGTCCCCTGGCCGGAAAAGAGGGAAAGTATGTGACTTCCCGCCATATTCGGGAACGGCTCTTTAAGGAGCTGAATACCGATGTGAGCCTTCGGGTGGAAGAGACGGAGTCTCCCGACTGCTTTAAAGTGTCTGGAAGAGGAGAGCTGCATCTTTCGGTGCTGATTGAGAATATGCGCCGGGAGGGGTATGAATTTGCAGTCAGCAAGGCGGAAGTGCTGTATAAGTACAATGAGAGGAACCAAAAACTGGAACCAATGGAGCTGGCCTATATTGATGTTCCGGAGGAATTTACTGGAAGTGTGATTCAAAAGCTGACGTCCCGGAAAGGGGAGTTACAGGGAATGAGTCCCATGAGTGGCGGCTATACCCGGTTGGAGATTGCCATTCCGTCAAGAGGCTTGATCGGATACCGGGGAGAATTTATGACCGACACCAAAGGCAATGGGATTTTAAATACCATATTTGACGATTACGGTCCGTATAAGGGAGATTTAAACTACAGAAAAACAGGCTCTTTGATTGCCTATGAAAGCGGGGAGACGATTACGTATGGTCTGTTTAATGCTCAGGAGCGGGGGATTTTGTTTGTAGGACCTGGCGAGAAGGTATATGCCGGCATGGTAATCGGGCAGAATCCAAAGGCGGAGGATATTGAGGTAAATGTGTGCAAGACCAAGAAGCTGACCAACACCCGTTCCTCCAGTGCAGACGAAGCGCTAAAGCTGACGCCCAAAAAAGAGATGAGTCTGGAACAGTGTTTGGAATTTATTGATACAGATGAGCTTTTGGAAGTGACGCCGGAAAGCTTGCGGATTCGAAAGAAGATTTTGGACCCAACGATGCGCAAAAGAGCTGCTTTTAAAAAATAAATTAAGAAAAGTCGTTATTTGGCGAACGAATTGCATCATATCTACGTTTTCTTTTTCATAGACATATTAAGAGCAGCAGGACCGTCTGCTTTGCGCAAAATCCAAGTTAGAGGGTGTTGGAAAATGTATTCCTGGCATCTAAACGCCCCGCTATACGATAGATTTGGCACAAATTCATTTCACGTGACCCGCTTACGCCCCGTTTACTTGTGCCAGATTTCCTACAAAGTGGAGTATATCGTTACCAGAAAGCAATGTTCAAACACCAGTACATCTTTGCATTCATCTTGAAGTAAATCGTGCTTGAGAATGAATGCAGCGCTACATCAGGTTTTGCCGGTATGCTGTGAATATGAAAAAATAAATATGAATATGAAAAAGGAAGAGGAGAGAAGTACCATGGCAGAAAAAGTGATTGAAAATAACAAGGTAAGCGTAATTGGAGAAATCATTTCCGGATTCACCTTCAGTCATGAGGTGTTTGGAGAGGGCTTTTACGTGGTGGATGTGGCGGTGAACCGTTTGAGCGAACAGGCAGATATTATCCCTTTGATGATTTCAGAGCGGCTGATTCATGTGCAGGAAGATTATCGCGGCTGTACGGTGGAGGCCATAGGACAGTTCCGTTCCTATAACCGGCATGAAGGGGTAAAGAACCGTCTGGTGCTGTCGGTGTTTGTTCGGGAGATTAATTTTATGGAGGAGTTTACCGATTATACCAAGACCAACCAGATTTTTCTGGACGGGTATATCTGTAAGGAGCCGATTTACCGGAAAACTCCTTTGGGACGGGAGATTGCAGACCTTTTGCTGGCAGTGAACCGCCCTTATGGAAAATCGGATTATATTCCCTGTATTGCCTGGGGACGCAATGCCCGTTTTGCTTCTGGTTTTGAAGTGGGAACCAGGGTTCGGGTGTGGGGCCGTGTTCAGAGCCGGGAATATACGAAAAAGCTGTCCGAGACTGAGTGCGAAAAGAGAGTGGCCTATGAAGTGTCTATCAGCAAGTTAGAGTGCGGAGAAGAGCAGGATAAACAGTAAAATCGCAGACACAGGCAAAAGATCGGATACTTGGGAGTATATTTCATGGATACAGGAAAGATTGAGATTATTTACGGAGAGGGTTCTGGCAAGACAGCCATGGCCCTTGGAAGAGGACTGAAAGCGTTGGTCCAGCAGAAAAAAGTGGTTGTCATTGAGTTTTTAAAGGGAAGTCAAAGTCAGGAGTGGCTGGATGTGATGAAGCGTCTGGAGCCGGACATGAATGTTTTCCGGTTTGAAAGAGCGGGCTGTGAGTTTGAGCAGCTGTCAGAGCCGGAGAGGCAGGAGGAATGCGCCAATATCCGCAATGGGGTGAACTATGCAAGAAAGGTGCTGGCCACCAGAGAGTGCAGCGTGCTGATTTTAGACGGGGTTTTAGGACTTTTGGACCATGAGATTTTGTTGGAGTCAGAGCTTTTGCAGCTGGTGGACAGCCGGGGCGATGTGGATGTGATTCTCACCGGACGGGTCCTTCCAGATGATTTGGCAGCGATGGCAGACCGGATTGATCGGATTACCCGGATTGAAGGGTAAATTTTGATTGACAAGATAAGAAGATGATGGTAGTATTTTGTTCATAGAGTGAAACAGCCGCAGATGCAGGAAGGCGGTTCAAAGAAGAAGTAGAGGTTGCGTGAAGCATCAGTAGGCTGCCGGATGTTCCAGAGACAGGGGAAGGCAGTTAAAAGGGCGGACGCCGAAGGCAGGTACAGGCTGGATGTATTTGCCTGGGCGCAGGGTGAAGAACTCTGCGACTGTCATTCGGATTTTCAGTCTGGATGGAGAGCTGCTCATGTAGAAAAGATTATAAGGGTATTATAATTTTTTATGGAGGAGCTGTCAGGTCAGCTCCTCTTTTTAAGTGACGATTCAGGAGCGTTTGCTCCTGATTTGAGGAAACCTGTATTGTAAGGAGGATGATTTTATGGCTATTTTTGAAGGCGCAGGCGTGGCCCTTGTTACCCCTTTTGGGGCAGATGGGGAAGTGAATTACAATAAGCTGGAGGAGCTTTTGGAGGAGCAGATTGCAGGAGGCACAGATGCCATTATTTCCTGCGGCACCACAGGAGAATCTTCTACCATGAGCCACGAGGAGCATCTGGATGTGGTTCGTTTTACCTGTCAAGTAGTGAAAAACCGGATTCCGGTTATTGCAGGGACCGGCTCCAATTCTACCAGGGAAGCAGTTCATCTGTCAAAGGAAGCAAAGACCGCAGGAGCAGACGGCCTTTTACTGGTGACGCCTTATTATAACAAGGCAACTCAGGCAGGTTTGACTGCCCATTATACCACGGTGGCAAAAGAGGTGGACTTACCCATTCTTTTGTATCATATTCCTGGACGGACCGGTGTGACCATGAAGCCGGAGACCATGGTAAATTTGTGCAGACAGGTTCCGAACATTGTGGGAATTAAGGAGGCCAGCGGAGATTTTTCTGCCATCGCTCAGATTATGAATCTGGCAGACGGGTGTGTGGATTTGTATTCAGGCAATGACGACCAGATTGTTCCTCTTCTTTCTCTGGGAGGAAAGGGAGTGATCTCGGTGCTGTCCAATGTGGCACCCAGACAGACCCATGAGATCTGTGCCAGCTACTTTGCAGGGGATGTAAAGAGAAGCTGTGAATTGCAGCTTGCTGCCATTCCTCTTGTCAACGCCCTGTTCTGCGAGGTGAATCCCATTCCGGTAAAGGCTGCGCTTAATTTGATGGGCAAGGAGGCAGGACCGCTGCGGATGCCGCTGACTCAGATGGAGCCAGAGAATCAGGAGCGCCTTTTGAAAGCAATGAAAGAGTACGGAATTTTGTAGAGAGGAAAGGGCGGCAGAAATGGTGAGAGTGATTTTGCACGGATGTAACGGAGCCATGGGAAGGGTGATTTCGGAACTTGCCAAAGAGATGGATTCTATGACAATTGTGGCTGGGATTGATTTGGAGGACTTGGGACTTTATGACTATCCAGTTTATCAGAAACTGGAAGATTGTCCAAAAGGAGATGTGACGGTAGATTTTTCTTCGGCAAAAGCAGTAGATCCTTTGTTAAAAGCATGTGCGGCCTGCAAGATGCCACTGGTGCTGTGTACCACTGGACTTTCAAAAGAACAGATCGATAAGGTGCAGGAGACGTCAAAGGAGACGGCGATTCTTCGCTCGGCCAATATGTCCCTTGGAATCAATACGCTTTTGCGGGTTTTGGAGGATGCAGCAAAGGCTCTTTTGAAAGCGGGATTTGATGTTGAGATTGTGGAGAAGCACCATAACCGGAAGGCAGACGCACCCAGCGGCACAGCCCTTGCGCTGGCAGATGCAGTCAACGAGGCAGCCGACGGGCAGTATCATTATACCTATGGCCGTGTGGGACGGCAGCAGAGGGACAAAAAGGAGATCGGGCTTCATGCCGTTCGCTGCGGTACCATGGCCGGAGAACATGAGGTGATTTTTGCAGGTCCGGACGAGGTGATTACCTTTGGCCATACGGCATATTCCAAGGTGGTTTTTGCCAAAGGAGCTTTGGAGGCTGCTTGTTTTCTTGCAGGAAAGAAGCCAGGGCTTTACACCATGGGAGATGTGATTGGAGAAGAAGGAGAAGCAGAAGAAACGGGAGCGTAAAAATTTTAAAAATAAATTTGCGCTTTGAAAATTTTTCCGGATGAAAGAGAGTCATAAAATTGTTTTTCCGAAGCATAATAGGAAGAGTTACGAATGCAGTTGTACCGCTATGTGAGCGGATTACAAGTGCTTTCGAGACTGTCCTTTGACAGGACAACAAATGAAAGGAGAACAGGATTATGAAAAAGATCCGGATTTCGGCTTTGTTTCTGCTTATGCTTCTCGTATTTTCCCTGACCGCCTGTGGAGACAATACAAATAGTGGAACTTCCATGGAAAGTTCTGCCAGCGCCGGTACTTCAGGAACCGTTGGCACTTCGGGAAGTTCCGGTACCACAGGAAGTTCCGGGGTCTCCAATGGGTCCAATGCTTCCCAGGGACCTGGCAGCGGCACAGCCAATGGGACTTCCGGTTCCGTTCAGGAGAGCAGCAAAGGTGTAATTGACGGTCTGGTGGATGATGTGGAGCAGGGTGTTGAGGATTTGACTGGTGAGACCACATCAAGAGCTTCGGACGAGAGTAAATAAGTGAGTAAAGGAACACCAGACAGGGACTTTTCCAGTCTGGTGTTTTTTTAGAGTATGTCTGACGGAAAGCAATTTTCAGACACACGCAAAAGAGTGGATAAATATGACGAAAAAAATGGGTTGTTTGTTGGGAAACCCGTTAAAAAGGCATAAAAACAGACAAGGGATACTGGAATGAAGAAGATTGTACAAAAAGCTGCATATAGAAACAAAGAAATGGGGCAGGATATTTTGTAAAAAGATATAAGAAAAGGAAAGAAACAAAAGACAGGAAAAATTTCTGTCGGTTTTCTGAACATTTTGAAAACTCTATTGTACTCTTTTCCGGAGTGTGATATAATCCCGGAAAAGTAAATTTATGGTAGTGAGGCGAAGTCAAGTGAAGAACTTGTTAAAGAAGTATGGCCATATTTGGGCCTTGGGTTATGGATTTATTTATTTGCCGTGGTTTTTTCATCTGGAGCGGACTGTAGTGCGGGATTATACGGTGATGCATGTGAAACTGGATGATTTTATCCCTTTTAATGAATATTTTATCGTGCCATATTTGTTTTGGTTTGTATATGTTTCCGGGGCTGTTTTATATTTTTTCTTTACCAGCAGACAGGAATATTACCGGCTGTGTACCTTTTTATTTACTGGCATGACCATCAGCCTTTTGATCTGCACCTTTTTTCCAAACGGCACAGATCTTCGGGTGCCGGTAGACCCGGAGAAAAATCTCTGCAGTTTTCTGGTTTCCTTGGTTCATTCGGCAGATACGTCTACCAATGTGTTTCCCAGCATTCATGTGTATAATTCTCTGGGAGTGTATGTGGCAGTCCGGAAAAGTGCGTTGCTGCAGAACCGGAAGGCTCTTTTGAGAGGATGTTTTGTGATGACAGCAGCAATCAGTCTTTCCACTGTGTTTTTAAAGCAGCATTCGGCCATTGATGTAACTGGAGCTATGATTTTGGCCTATGTGGTGTATCCGTTTGTGTATGGGGAAGACTATGCCGGCAGCAGAAAACCAGTGCGCCGGAAAGTTCTGGTTAGAGATTAGAAATAATACAGATATTTTATATAAATTTTCTTAGGCATTTTTGAGATTTTATGATATAATTTTTAATAGTAATGGATTTGGAGGTTTCCATGTACTATTTTATCGTGAATCCAAGTGCCAATGGGGGTCATGGGGAAAAAGTATGGAGAAAACTGGAACGTCGGCTGCTGTATTTGGGAATTGAGTATAAGGCGCTGGTGACAAGAGCGCCGGGGGATGCGGCAATGTATGCTGCCTGTTTAAACGAACAGGAGCAAAAGCCGTTGGTCATTGTGGCAGTTGGCGGAGACGGGACGGTCAATGAGGTTTTAAACGGATTGTCTTTTGAGGGACAGGTTACGATTGGGTATATTCCGGTTGGCGGGGGGAATGATTTTGCTCGCAGTTTAAAGCTGCCTCGCAACCCAGGGAAATGCCTTAGACGGATTTTAGACTCCAGATGTCATATCTGGCTGGATTACGGTGTTTTATCGTATACGAATACATCGCCGGTTCACCGGCGGTTTGCGGTCAGCAGCGGCATGGGACTGGATGCCGCCATGTGTGTGGACCGGCTGGAATTTCAAAAGAGAACAAAGAAAGACCAAAAGAGCAGAAGAAGGTTTGGGATTCCAGGCCGTCTGGTCTGTGCTGTTTTGGGAATCCGGCAGTTTTTCCGGACCAGGCCGGTGAAAGGGTATCTGATTCTGGACGGAATACGAAAAGTGGAATTTAACCACATTTATTTTATTTCTGCTCACATTCACCCTTATGAAAGCGGCGGTTTCCGCTTTGCGCCGAAAGCAGACGGAAGCGATGGACTTTTGGAAGTGTGTGTGGTCCACAATTCTTCCCGAATGGGTCTGATTCCAGTGCTGGTTGATGCTTTCCTAGGCAAGACGGCCTCTCACCGGGGAGTGCGGTTTTATTGCTGTCGGGAGGCGCAGATTCATGTGGAAAAGCCGGTGCCAGTTCATGCAGACGGAGAGAACTGCTATGTTCAGACCGACATCCATGTGCGGTGTATTGAGAAGAACATTCGGATGCTGGTATAATCGGTTTATAAGTATCTTTGTCGGAATAGAAAGATATTTAAAACAAAAAGAGGATTTTGTGGAATTGAAGGAGAACAGAGATGCGAATTGGACAAGGATATGATGTACACCGGCTGGTAAAAGGGCGGGATTTGATTCTTGGGGGTGTACACATCCCCTTTGAAAAAGGTTTGCTTGGACATTCGGATGCAGATGTGCTGGTTCATGGGATCATGGACGCTCTTTTGGGTGCGGCTGCTTTGGGGGATATTGGACAGCATTTTCCAGATACCGATGAAGCCTATAAAGGGATTTCCAGCATAGTGCTTTTGCGGCATACAAAAGATTTGCTGCAAAAGCATGGTTATCAGGTGGGGAATATTGACGCCACCATTGTGGCCCAAAGGCCAAAGTTAGCACCCTACCGGTTGGAGATGGAGGAGAATATTGCCGCGGCTCTAGGGATTGAGAAGAATGCAGTAAATGTAAAGGCAACCACAGAAGAAGGTCTTGGATTTACCGGCAGCGGGGAGGGGATGGCAGCCTGGGCCGTAGCTTTGATTAAGAGGGAAGAGAACTAACCCAATCCGAGAAGATCTGTGGATTTGAGAGATAGGACCATATGTCCGAAGAAGCTGGGGGAAAATGGGAAAAGGAGAGTAAATTATGAAAATCTTTAACACTTTGACCAGGAGAAAAGAGGAATTTGTGCCTCTTGAGCCAGGAAAGGTGAAGATGTATGTGTGTGGTCCCACTGTGTACAATTTTATTCACATTGGAAATGCCCGCCCGATGATTGTGTTTGACACAGTTCGGAGATATTTTGAGTATAAGGGGTATGAGGTCAACTATGTGTCCAATTTCACGGATGTAGATGACAAGATTATCAAAAAAGCGCTGGAAGAGGGAGTGGATTCAGAGGTCATTTCTTCCCGTTACATTGAAGAGTGCAAAAAGGATATGGAAGGCATGAATGTAAAACCTGCCACAGTCCACCCAAAAGCTACCTTAGAAATCGCAGGAATGCTGGAGATGATTCAGGTTTTGATTGACAAAGGCCATGCTTATGCGGCTCCAGACGGGACGGTTTATTTTCGGACTTCCTCTTTTAAGGATTATGGGAAATTGTCTCACAAGAACTTAGAGGAGCTTCAGTCTGGATTTAGGGAGATTAAAGTGACGGGGGAAGAGGGAAAAGAAGACCCGTCGGATTTTGTCCTGTGGAAGCCTAAGAAGGAGGGAGAGCCTTTTTGGGAGTCTGTCTGGTGTCAGGGGCGTCCAGGATGGCATATTGAGTGTTCGGTTATGGCTAAGAAATACCTGGGAGATTCCATCGACATTCACGCAGGAGGGGAAGATTTGGTATTTCCACACCACGAGAATGAGATTGCCCAGTCCGAAGCAGCCAGCGGGAAGCCTTTTGCCCGGTATTGGATGCACAATGCCTTTTTAAATACAGAAAAGAATGGCCATGTGCAGAAAATGTCAAAGTCATTGGGGAATTTCTTTACGGTGAGGGAGATCAGTGAAAGGTATGATCTTCAGGTTCTGCGGTTTTTCATGCTGAGCGCTCACTATCGGAGTCCTTTAAATTTCAGCGCAGATTTGATGGAAGCTTCCAAAAACAGTTTGGAACGGATTCTTACGGCTGCTGACCGGTTAAGAGACGCTAAGGAAGCGGCAGCTCGGAAGAGGACAGAGGCAGGTGTTACTGGGTCCGGGGATGGGATGAATCCCAAGGAGGAGGCTTACGCACAGGAGGCGAAGGTGCTTGTGGCCAAGTATGAGGCTGCCATGGAAGATGACTTTAACACTGCAGATGGGGTTTCCGTCATTTTTGAGCTGGTGAAGCTTTCCAACACCACAGTTTCCGGCGACAGCAGCCCTTCTTACATTGCTTTTATGGAAAAGACGCTCCATACCTTGTGCGATGTGCTGGGAATCATTACGGTCAGGAAGACTGAGGTTTTGGAAGAAGAGATTGAGGATTTGATTCGCCAGCGGCAGGAGGCCAGGAAAATGAAGAATTTTTCATTGGCAGATGAGATTCGTGGGAAGCTTTTGGACATGGGAATCGTTCTGGAAGATACCAGAGAGGGCGTTAAATGGAAGAAAGCATGATCCGTCAGATTTTGGAGCTTCCTAAGGTAGAGGCAGGGGAGTATTCTTCCCTTGCCCTTGCCTATATTGGAGATGCGGTCTACGAGGTGGTGATTCGGACCAAGGTTATGAGCCAGGGAAATATGCAGGTTCACAAAATGCACAAAAAAAGTGCGGCATTGGTGAAAGCCCCGGCTCAGGCCGCTATGATTCGGTTACTTATGGAAGAGCTTTCCCCGGAGGAGGAGACCGTGTACCGGCGGGGGCGCAATGCCAAGTCTGGAACTATGGCCAAACATGCCACTATGACTGAGTACCGGATGGCTACTGGTTTTGAGGCGCTTCTTGGCTATTTGTATCTGACAGGGCGCAGCGGGCGTCTTTTGGAGCTGGTTGGAAACGGATTAAAAAAGATGGGGGATTGCCATGAGGTATGAGGAGATGACCATTGAAGGAAGGAATGCAGTGTTAGAGGCATTTCGTTCCGGACGGACGGTGGATAAGCTGTATGTGCAGGACGGCTTAAAGGATGGTCCGATTTTAACCATTACCAGGGAGGCCAAAAAGCAGGGGACAATCCTTCGCTTTGTCTCCAAAGAACGGATGGACCAAATGTCTGACACTGGAAAGCATCAGGGGGTGATTGCCCAGGCAGCTGCCTATGCCTATGCTCAGGTGGAGGATATTTTAAAGGCAGCAGAGGACAAAGGAGAAGATCCTTTTATTTTCCTTTTGGATGGCATTGAAGATCCTCATAATTTAGGAGCCATTATCCGTACCGCTAATTTGGCGGGAGCACATGGGGTAATTCTTCCCAAGCACCGGGCGGCTGGTTTGACGCCGGTGGTGGCGCGGACATCTGCCGGAGCGCTGAACTATACGCCGGTGGCGAAAGTGACCAATTTGACGGCGACCATGGAAGATTTGAAGAAGCGGGGAATGTGGTTTGTCTGTGCTGCCATGGATGGGGAAGTGATGTATCGGTTGAATCTGACTGGACCCATTGGGTTGGTGATTGGAAATGAAGGCAGCGGGGTCAGCCGTCTGGTGGGAGAGCGGTGTGATTTGACAGCAGCTATTCCTATGAAAGGCGATATTGATTCCCTCAATGCCTCTGTGGCCGCTGGAGTGCTGGCCTATGAGGTGGTAAGACAGCGAATGGGAGTTTAAGGGGAAAGGGGCGTTACAGGATAAAATATCAGAAAAAAGCAGCAGCGCTGCTGGCGGCCGTTTTTTTGTCTATGCTGTCAGCGGCGGTGGTTCTGGCTGCCCAAAAAGAGCAGGCAGTCATCGATGGATCACAGTCTTTTCACGGCTATGTGATGGTCCAGTATACGGGAAAGAATCCCAAAATCAAAGTACAGGTCATTAAAAATACTGCCTATACTTATGATTTGAATGCCAGAGATGCCTTTGAGGTATACCCTTTTACAGAGGGAAATGGGGTTTATGTGGTAAAAGTATTTGAACATGTGGGCAGAGATCAATATGCCCAGTTATTGAGTCAGTCAATCTTTGTGTCTTTAATCAATGAGTTTGTTCCATTTTTATATCCAAATCAGTATGTGAATTTTCATTCAGACAGCAGGGCGGTAAAGTTAGCCTGTGAATTGGCCGAGGGAAAGGATTCTCTAGGAAAAACAGCGGCTGTGTATGATTATGTGGTAGAAAACATTTGTTATGATTATGAAAAAGCGAAAAATGTCCAAAGCGGGTATTTGCCGAATGTAGATGAAACTCTTAGGTCAAAAAAGGGAATTTGTCTGGATTACGCTGCTTTGATGACGGCAATGCTTCGTTCTTTGCACATTCCGGCTAAGTTAGTGGTGGGATACACAGGTGAATTGTATCATGCCTGGGTAAGTGTGTATTTGGAGGAAGAAGGATGGATTGACAATCTGTTTTATTTTAATGGGAAGGAATGGGTTTTTATGGACCCAACGTTTCTGTCTTCTGGAAAGAAGAGCCGTGAAGTTCGGGAGTATGTGGGGAATCGGGAGAATTATTACGAAAGATATTGTTATTGACAAAAGGGAAATCCATAAAACCGGAATTTTGGTATTTTGATGAAATGAGATATGGGATTTTGGCAGATGATGAAGGGAAAAAGGAGAAGGAAATGAGAAAGCGCAGGACCCATGAATGGGATGAGGAAAGGATGGCAGGTTTTTGCCTTCAGGTATCTTTATTTTTACAAGCCGGAATTTCCCTCTCAGATGGTTTGGAGTCCATGGCCCAGGAGGCAGAGGAAGACCAGGAAATGTTAGGTCGGCTTTTTCGGGGCGTGAAATCGGGAGCGCTCTTTTCGGATGTTTTGGAGAAGGAGGGAATTTTTCCTTCTCTGGTGACAGCTATGGTGAAAAATGGTCAGGAGAACGGGGAGTTAAAACAGAGACTCGGACAGCTGGCTGCTTTTTACAAAAGAGAAGCTAAAAGGAAAAGACAGATTGTGGATGGGTGGATTACTTCTGGAGGGATGGCTGCGTCATTTTTGATTGTGTTGTTTATTTTATTTACTCAGGTTCTTCCGGTTTTTGAACCGGTTTATGTGCAGATGGGCATGAGAATGCCGCGGATTTTTCAGGTGGTTTCTTTGGCGGGAGGAATTGTTTGCGGGGGAGGTTTGATTTGTGGGGGGATGGCAGTGGTGATTCTCTCTGCTTCCCAAGGTTCGTTAGCAGAACCAGTGAGAAGATGGGTGAGAAGGAAAAGCAAGATTTGGAGGGCAGAGTCTGGACGGCGGTTTGCATTGGTTTTGGCTATGGCTTTAAAAAATTGTTTGGAGTTGGAAGCTTCTGTTTGGCTGGCGTGGGAGGAAGGAGGTTTTCAGGGGATTCCAGGGGATTTAAAAACCTGCATTCAAAGGATTCAGAAAGAGGCAGGCAGTTTGGATGGAATCGGGGAAGCGGGAAGATTTGGCCGCTATCACCTTTTGATGATTCAGGGAGGTATGCACAGCGGACCGTTAGATGGGATTATGGAGGAGATTGCAAAAGATTATGAACAGCAGGCAGAGAGGCTGAGAACTCAGTTATTGGTTTGGATAGAACCGATTTTAGGAGGGATTTTTGCAGGCGGAACGGGATTTGTTCTTTTGTGTGTCATGCTTCCTCTGGCTGGAGTGGTGGCAGGTATGGGATGAGATTAGAAAGAAGGAGAAAAATATGGGAAAAAAATATAATTCCAAATTAGTGGCAGTAGTTTTTTGTTCCATGGTTTTGTTTTCTGCGGGAATCGGAGGGTTTTTGGCTGGTATGGATTTTCTTGTGGCACGTGTCCAGGAGGAAGGGTCCAAAAGGCTGCAGGAGGACCTTGTAAGGGCATGTGTTCGATGTTATGTGGCTGAGGGGCAGTATCCTCCCGATGTTTTGTATTTAAAAGAACATTATAAGGTGTCTTTTCCAGAGGAGATGTATATGGTATTTTACGACCGTTTTGCTTCCAATGTGATGCCGGAGATTGTTGTATGCCTACTTTGAGAATTGTGTGGATTGAGTTTGCTCTGTGTATATTTTTTGCTGCTTATTCCGGCAGCCGGATCTATGAGATTATCTGCAGTCGCACGGCAGACAATTACAAAGAGAGCGTGGCGTTACAGTACATTGGAGAAAAAGTGCGCCAGGGGGATGAGGCAGGCAATATAAGAGTGGTGGAAATAAATCAGATTTCCGTTCTGGAATTGGGAAAACCATCAAAAGAAGATGGATATATCCTTTGGATTTATGCGTATGAAGGCAGGATACGAGAGTTGTTTGCGGCAGCGAACACGGATTTGGAATTGGAAGATGGAATTTGTGTTTTGGAGTGTGATGGGCTTTGGTTTCATCTCGAAGATTCTCTTTTAACTGTGGAGATTGGAAGTCAGGGAGGGAAGGGATTGTTTTTGGCTGTACGGAGCAGGGAAAAATGAGGGGACAAGGGGCAGCTGGGAGCTGGATAGAAGGGATGGCAGCAATTTGTTTTTTTACACTATGCCTTTCCCAGTGGGTGTTGGTGTTTGGAATTTCGGACCAGATCAGCCGTCACAGTCAGGACTTTCATCAGGCAGTGATTTTGGCAGAGAGTGTGGCAGAGGTATGGAAGGCATGGGGAACAGAGGGAGTGATAGAAAAACTGGGATTTTCAGAAGAGGAAAATGAAAATAGCCAAAAGGAAAGAAGGGTGTATAGGGGAATTATAAGAGAGGAGTGGCAGGCTGTTTTAGAGGTAAAAAATACTAGTGCAGCTGACAAAAACCATAAGGATGGCATGTGGATTGCACAAATAAGGATAGAAAAGGGCCGGACGATATTTGAATTGGAAGTGAAAAAATATCACAGAGAGTAGGGAGAATCAAAATTTTGTGAAGGGAGAATGAAACGAATGAGAAGAAGGATGAGCGCTGGATGCAGCTGTCTGCTGCTGATTTTTGCCGTGATGATTATGGGGATTTTTGGAATGTTCGTATGGGATGAGTCCAGAGGAGAGGAGGAGATGGCAAAAAGTACCGGGGAGGCTGTGAGACAGTATTATAAGGCCGATGGGGCCGGAGAAGAGTTTGTGGCTTTCGTAGACCGGATTTTTCAGGAAGCAGATTGGATGGATGATCCAGAAGAATGGAAACGGCAGGTGACAAGGGAGTTAAAATCCAAAGGTCAGGTTGAGCCGGAGGGTGTGTCGGCAAAAATTCCAATCCAAGAGGGAAAAGTGCTTTTGGTGGAATTGCACACGGATTTGGAGGAAAGAACTTTTTCTGTGAAGACTTGGAAAGTTTTGACCGAGGAGGAACAAAGAGAAGAAAAGAGGATGGAAGTGTGGGACGGAAGTCTGTTTGGTCTGGAATAATCTTTGGGATTTGAAAAAGAATTGGGAACCGAAAAAATTGGATGGCATCAGGAAGGTAATGAGACTCGGAAAGGTTTTAAAGGGGGCGGAAAGCCGAAAAGACTGTATGTTTTGACTGTTTTCGGAGATAGTAAAGATTGTAGAAAGGGATGGAATACCAGAGGGTGTTTGAAGGGAGTTTAAAAATTGTGGAAAACAGGAGGTTTTTATGAGAACCGATACCAGAAAAATTGTATTGATTGGAACAGGAATGGTGGGTATGAGTTATGCCTACTGTCTTCTAAACCAAAACGTTTGTGACGAATTGGTGCTGGTAGATATTAACCGGAAGCGGGCAGAGGGAGAAGCCATGGACTTGAATCATGGTCTTGCATTTTCTTCTTCTCACATGAAAATTTATGCAGGAGATTATCAAGACTGCCGGGAGGCGGATATTGTGGTGATCTGTGCTGGGGTTGCCCAAAAAGAAGGAGAATCCCGTCTGAATCTTCTAAAGAGAAACAAGGAAGTATTTCGTTCTATCATTGGACCCGTGACAGATTCCGGATTTAACGGAATATTTTTGGTGGCCACCAATCCTGTGGATATTATGACAAGGATTACTTACGAACTATCTGGATTTAATCCCAAAAGAGTTCTTGGCACTGGAACGGCGCTGGATACGGCGCGGCTGCGGTATCTTTTGGGAGATTATCTCCATGTAGATCCCAGAAATATTCATGCCTACGTAATGGGAGAACATGGGGACAGCGAGTTTGTACCATGGAGTCAGGCCATGATTGCCACCCGTCCCATTCGGGAGATTCTGGAGGAGACGGAAAATCCGGTTCAGATGGAAGAACTGACCCGGATTTCCGAAGAAGTGAGGGGCGCTGCTTACAGAATCATTGAGGCAAAGCAGGCGACCTATTATGGAATTGGAATGGCAATGACCCGTATCACAAAGGCAATTTTGGGAGATGAGAGCAGTGTATTGACTGTGTCAGCCATGCTTCGGGGAGAATATGGCCAGAATGGTGTGTTTACAGGAGTGCCCTGCATTATTAATCAGGATGGGGTTCAGCGGGTGCTGACCTTAAAACTGTCCCAGGAAGAACAAAGTCAGATGACGTCTTCTTGCGATCTTCTGCGGGACAGTTTTTGCGGCTTGGAAAATCTGTAAGGAAGAAAATGGTTAATCTTCAACCGTCAGTACACGTATGCCATTGCCAGACCAGGTATTTCCAATCACATAGGAGGTGTAGTTCCTGCCGGCAATGAGATTGGCCGAGAAGGACAGCAGAGGCTGGCGTATGCCGGAACCTGTGGCAACAGCGCCAATAACAATAATGGGCAGCTCTCGGATGAAGGCATAAGTGTTGGAGTTTGCCAGATTGAACTGGTAGGAACCAGCCACTGCCTGTTTGTAAGAGGTGACGCTCTGGAAGCTTACGTTGCGGAATACGGTTTCTCCTCCAGTAAGAAGAAGATCATAGGAAGAGCCGCTGTAGGACATGTTGGCAAACCGGTAGCAGGCGGAACCAGAAGGAAGATTGGTGCAGCCAGTGTCTACCACACGAACCATTTCCAGACCGCCGGAGGCAGAATCCGTCAATACCATGGTAACTTTTTGATTGGAAACAAATGGGAAATTCTGCTGCAGCAAAATATTGCGCATTCCATTGGCCCGGCGTACTGTAACTGTATGGAAACCGTCGGAAATCCAATCGTAGCTAGTGATGCAGCCAAAACTGGAATTAGCGGCGTAAATGGTGCTGTCAATGGTAATGCTGACAGCAAATGTATTGGTGGAAGCATTTAAAAAGCGGACCTGGCCAAAGTACTGTAAGGAACCGGGAGGGCAGACAGGGCCAACCGGGAAGGAAGGCATCCAGGTAATGTTGCAATTTCCCGGAGGATTGCCAGGATAGACCGGACCGCCTTCTCCAGGATTGGGAAGGGGAATCACTGCTTCACCCCCATTGCCGGGATAAACGGGACCGCCTTCCCCAGGGTTGGGAAGGGGAATCACCGCGTCATTCCCATTGCCGGGATAGACCGGACCGCCTTCCCCAGGATTGGGAAGGGGGACAACCGCATCGTTCCCATTGCCGGGATAAACCGGACCGCCCTCGCCAGGGTTGGGAAGGGGAATCACTGCATCATTGCCATTGCCGGGATAGACCGGGCCGCCTTCGCCGGGGTTGGGAAGGGGGACAACCGCATCGTTTCCATTGCCGGGATAAACCGGACCGCCTTCGCCGGGATTGGGAAGGGGGACAACCGCATCATTGCCATTGCCGGGATAAACCGGACCGCCTTCGCCGGGGTTAGGAAGGGGAATCACAGGTTCGGTCTGCATTTGGGTCATGTCAGGAACTCCATTGTAGTGGGTATCATTTTCAGCCATAAAAATGCCTCTGTGGGTTTTTAATTTACTGTATGAGAGAGAGGTTTTCCAAGTTCACAAAGAAAGCAAATTTTTTTGTTGAATCAATCCGAAAAAACTGGTTGAATAAGAGTCCGCAAAGTGCTATACTGGAAAAGATCTGGAAAGTCATAAGAAAAGTGAAAGGTCCCGGTGCAGATACCAAAGTCTGAACCGGGGCTTCTGCCGTGTATGGCGCAGAATGGAAATGGACTGTTGGGAAATAGCACAGAATGGAAATCGGCTGCCATGTATGGTGCAGAATGGAAACCAGACTGCTGTTTTGATGGCAGATGGTTTAAAATTCAGGTGACAGGAGGTTTTTGAGAAATGGAAAGGAAAGAAAAGACGGGCCTGGTGTTAGAGGGCGGTGGTATGAGGGGCATCTACACGGCAGGAGTGCTGGATGTGTTTCTGGAAAAAGGCATTGTTTTTGACGGTGTTATTGGAGTATCTGCCGGGGTGGTTCATGGATGCTCTTATCTTTCCGGGCAGAAGGGGAGAAGCATTCGCTATTATAAACGATACTGCCGGGACTGGCGGTTTATGAGCTTTTTAAATTTTCTGCTGACGGGCAATATGGTGGGAGAGAAATTTTGCTACCATGATCTTCCGGATCGGCTGGAACCCTATGATTACGAAGCTTTCAAACGGTCTAAGACAGCGTTTTATGCCACATGCAGCAATGTGGAAACGGGAAGGCCGGAATATCTGCAGCTGACGGATATGAAGGCTCATGTGGATATTATGAGAGCTTCTGCATCTTTGCCGTGTATATCCAGAATTGTACGCATTCATGGAATGAAGCTTTTGGACGGCGCCTGTACGGACAGCGTGCCGGTGCGGGCGTTTCGCCGGATGGGATATGGAAAGAATGTGGTGGTGCTGACAAGACAGGAAGGATACGTAAAGAAGCCGGAGAAAAATCCCATGGTGCGGATGCGTTATTTTCGGTATCCCCGGTTTGTGAAAGCAGTGGAGCAGCGCCATTTAAACTATAACAAAACCGTTCGCTACATTCACCGGCTGGAAAAAGCAGGGGAGGTGTTTGTGCTGCGTCCAAGCAGGGAGTTGACCATTGGACGGATGGAGCATGATCCTAAGAAGCTGCAGTGGACCTATGATCTGGGAAGACAGGATGCCCTTGACCGGCTTTTCGAGCTGGAAAACTGGCTGAAAGAAGCAAAAAGCCTCTCGCTCTAGTTTAACGCCCGTTTTTCCGTTTTTTTCCTTAACTGATTCCCGAAATAAGCCGAAATATCAGTATGGATAATTGTGGAAGCCAAATGCCGTGCCAGCACGGCGCTTGGCTCATTGCTCACGGAAATAAAACGGTAAGGGGTGGTGTTATGGGTTTGGGAACAATTGGCAGCCTGAATCAATATCTCAAATCGGTGAAGCTGGAACGGAAATGGGAGGCAAGACAGGCCGGACGGACGGGAAAAGGAAGCAGAGCGCCTTTGGCAACGGGGATTCAGTTAAACCGTGGGGGCAGTGGAATGTTCATCAAGGCGATTTCTTCCGGAAAGTCTCAGATGGACAATTCTGACATACAGAAAAAGCTTCAGAAGATTAAAAATAAGCTGAAGGCAGGGGAAAAGCTTACCGGGGAAGAGCTGTCTTTTCTGCGCAAGTATGCGCCTGAGCTGTATCGAAAGGTGGTGGCTTTGGCGAAGGAGCGGGAAAATTATGAACAGCGTTTGAAAGATGCAGATACGCGGGATGAGGCAGAGCAGATTAAGACGGAGAAGCTAGCCCAGTCAGCAGCTGCTTCCAAACAGAAAGATCCGGAATTTCAGCTGGTCCGTATTGCCCAGTTTCAGGCAGCAGACTCAGATACCCGAAAGATTGTGTTGCTTAAACCCTGGAAGCGGGAGCTGAATCAAGAGAAGAAGAAGCGATTGGAGCGGGCCGCAGAGGAACAAAAAGAGCGGGAGCGGCGGATGAAGAAGCTTCGAAGATGGAACCAGGAGCGGGTGCGGAAGCGGATTTTGGAGGAGAAGCGGGCAGACAAGGAGTTTGTGGAAAACCAGCAGATGGAAAAGAAACAGCTGCTTGACGAGATGACAGAGAGTTTACCAAAGGAAGAACTAAAAGGTTTTGCAGCTGCCACGGGGGAAGCCCTTGTGGACGGAGAGGCTGTGACACGGGGAGAGATCTCGGTGGACGATGCGGCTATGGCCAGAAGAAGAGTGACTGCCCAAAAAGAACGGGAAAGGCTTTCCGAGATTGATCTGGCGATGGTTCAGTCAGCAGAGGCCAGAAGGGTTATGATTCAGGAAGAGTTTGTTGAGACAGAGCCTGGAAAAGAGGGAAATCTGCCTTCCGGGTTTTCCATGGGAGTGGAAGCTTATGCGGCTGCAGCAGCTAGAACAGAGCCTGAAGGCGTGGAGAGGCAAAAAGGAAAGTATGCATAATAAGCATAAAGGCAAGTGAAAATTCCATGGGGTGAATGGATGTTCAGACACACCTTTGTTTATGTGTGGAAAGACTGCGGAAAGAAAACCATCAAAAGATAAAGATCAAAAAATAAAGACCGAAACCTGGTTGTTTGAAATAGAGCAAGTTTCTTATGTGCTCGGTTTCAAACAATCGGTTTTGGTCTTTTGTTTGATTCTGATTTTGACGGATGTAAGCAATAAGGAGGTTAAATCTGATTTAGTTTATCACGAAGTTTAACACCCCGGTTGTAAGCTTCTTTTAAGTATTCTTCCAGGGACATGGTCTGATACTTAGGGAGTCCTTGGTTGGATACTTCCAGGGTTATAGGTCCTTCATAATGATACTTGTTTAACTGACTGACAAACCAGTCCCAGTCTAAAATGCCGTCAAAGGGAAGGAAGTGTCTATCGTCCCGGTAATCGATGTCCCCTGGTCTGGTTACGCCCAGGTTGTCGTGGATGTGAAGGCATTTCAGGCGGGAACCATATTTTTTCATTAAGTCCAGATTTGGCGTGTAACAGGCATTATGGCCAATATCCCAGCAAAAGCCGTGGAAAGGGTCTTTGACAAAATCCATGACTGCTTCCAAATGGGGCAATGGCTCCAAATTTTCAAAGCAGATATGAACATTTTGAGATTTGGCGTAATCACACAGTTTTTGAAAACGGAGAAGTCCTTCGGGAGAAATGGGGGGAGCCGTATTGCCAACGGTTACGTGAAGGATGCACTTGTCCACAGAAATTTGGTGACAACACTCAATAATGCCCTGAAGGTAAGCAAGGTATTCTTCAGCGGAAGAATCCGACTCCCACAAGCGGTTGGCGTACTGGAAGGGACCATGGATGGTCTCAAATTCCAGATTGTGTTTTCTGGCTTCTTCGGCCCACAGACCAATCGGCTCGGTTCCGGTAAACATGGTGAAAAATCCATCAAAGCCGGCTTTTTTAATCATTGGTATCTGTTCTGTTTCAGAAATGGCACAGCCGATTACTGTAGAAATATTAATGGGTCTCATCATTTTTTCTTCTTTTCTTTTTGTTTTGAAAGTCCATCGCCCTACTTTATTGGTGGCGTGTTCCCTGTTGGGCGCATGGAAGTTTACATGTAAATTGGTTTAAAGTGTATACTTAACGGAACAAAAAATCAAGAGTTTCAGAGAAAAAATTCTTTTTTACATTATTTTAGTTTTTTTATAATAAAAACCGGAATTTTATTACATAAAAAATATAGTAAAAATAAACAGAAATCCTGTTTTTGGATCGGATAATAGAAAAAATACACAAAATCAATAATTTCTTGTCGGAAAATGTTGACATATTGGTAAGAATATGTTAATGTAATGTTACAGTAACAAAGGAACATTTCAACAATTTTAATTTTGTGTTTGCCTTTGGAGTGTATTTATTACATGAGTATTGTAGTGAATGGTAGGGGAAATACAAGGAAAAGGAGAGAAAAATGAAAAAAAGCGTAGCATTGTTACTGGCAGGAGTTATGGCACTGTCATTGACCGCCTGTGGGGGCGGCGGATCGAATGGAACGAATACCACGGCAGCTCCGGCAGCAGGAGGAGATCAGTCACAGGCGTCAGGAGGCGGGTCATCTGCCGGGGCAGAGGGCAAGACCAAGATCACCTTTATCAACGGTTTTACCGGAGGCGACGGTCCTTACATGAGCAAGATTGTGGATGGTTTTAACGCATCCCAGGATCAGTATTTTATTGAACAGCTTCAGGACTCGGATCATTATACCAAGTTTAAGTCTGACAATTTTGATATGCTGATCATTCATGCAGACTGGATTTCCACCTACCATGCTATGGGACTTTTAAGGGAAGTATCTGATCTTTATGAGAAAGCAGAGCTTTCTTTTGAGAATGATTGGCATCCCATTACTCAGACGTATGCCAAGTATGAAGACGGCGTGTTTGCCTTCCCATTGGATTTATATGCGGAGACCTTTTACTACAACAAGGAACTGACCGAGACTCCGCCAAAGGATTATGCAGAGATGATCGCTCTTCGAGATAAGCTGGATTCGGAAAATTCCCGGATTTATCCCATCGGCCTTCCTCTGACTGGCGACGAACAGTGGGCCTGGATGACAGCCCTTGGACAGTCCGGCTGCAACTGGGTGGAAGGGGAGCACATTAAGATGGACACAGAAGAGGTGTGTGATGCGTTTATGAAGGTTCATGATCTGATTTATAAAGATCATTTAAGCGCAGAGGGACTTGGAGACCAGGATCATTACAATACCTTTGTCAATGAATCCACAGACAATTCCAATGTTAAGGTTGCTATGTGTCTTTCCGGTCCTTGGAAGTATGTGACTGCCAAGGAGATTTTGGGAGACAATTTAGGGATTGGCACTTTGCCGCAGATTTACGGAGATACTCCTTGTGTTCCTGCAGGAGGACATACCTTTGCGGTTTCTGCTGATGTGACCGATGAGGCCAAACTGGACGGAATTGCCGCTTTTATGAAGTATGCTTATCAGCCGGATGTGATGCTCAACTGGGCAGATTCCGGACAGGCTCCCATTCATCTTGCCACCATGGAGAAGGTAAAGGCAGAGCCAGACAAGTATCCGGTGGCAGCAGTCAATTATGAGATTTTTGATAATGCCATGATTCTTCCTGCTATTTACAACATTCGTGAGCAGGTGAAATATGTCAACAAGACCGTGTGGGCATTGGTGCTTCAGACTCCGGATTTGACCAGAGATCAGCTGATGGAAGAGTTAAAGAACGCCACTGAGATTGCCACAGAGCTGTCAGAACAGTAAGCACATGCACTGGGGCGAAGTCCCCTTTGGCGGCCGGAGACAGGCAAATGGGTTTCCGGCCGCACCATAAGGCTGCCTATGCAGCCGGAAAGGGAAGGTAGAAGATGAAAAAGAAGACAACCATAGCGGTTTTGTTTGTACTTCCTTTTATTCTGTTTTTTTTGATGTTCTGGCTGATTCCCTTTGTTTACGGGATTGTAATGAGCGTGAGCAAATACAGTCTGGTAAAAGGCAATCAGGGGTTTGTGGGATTGGACAACTATATCAAAGTCCTGTTTTCTTCTTCCATGTATAATAAGTCTTTTTGGCTTGGCATGAAGAATACCATGATTTTTGTTATTTTAACCACGCCGTTTTTGGTTCTTGGAAGTCTTGCTCTGGCGCTTCTTTTAGACCGGCTTCCGGACCGGATAAAGGGTGTGTTTCGAACCATTTATTTCGCATCTTATGCGGTTTCTGTAACTGCCGTTGCAGCTGTGTTCGTATGGCTGATGAAGGGGAACGGCGGTTACTTAAATAACCTGATGCTGAATCTTGGGATTATTGACAAGGCAGTGCCGTGGATGGAGCAGCAGCCCTTTGTGTGGGTGTCTTTGACAGTGGCTACCATCTGGTGGACCATTGGATACAACATGATGTTGTTTGTCAATGCCCTCAATGAGATTGACACTCAGCTTTATGAGGCGTCTGCCATTGATGGGGCAGGTTTTGGGACTCAGCTTCGGTATATTATATTTCCGGGAATTAAAAATGTATTTTTCTTTGTGCTGATGACTACGATCATCGCATCCTTTAATGTGTATGGACAGACCAGACTGATGACCCAGGGTGGACCGGGAGAGACGACAAAGCCGATGATTATGATGATCACTTCCACCATTATGGACCGGAATGACCTGGGGGTAGGAAGCGCTATGACCATTCTTATGGGTATTGTGATTGTGCTCTGTTCCGTGGGGCAGTATTATCTGACCAAAGAAAAAGAAGAACTCAGATAGGAGGAGAGAACGATGAAAACAAAGAACATGAATAAAATATTTCTGGTTATCATTGCCTGTATTGTTGCGTATCTGTTCCTCCTGCCCTTGATGTTTATGATTTTTACCAGCTTTAAAGGGATTGCAGAGTCAGTTACGTCCACCACGCTGCTGCCAAAGACCTGGACCATGGAGAATTACCGGGAGTTGTTTATGAACACCTCCACATCGCCGGTTCTTCGGTGGCTGGGGAACACGGCTGTTGTCACCTGTGCAGGCACAGCTCTTCGGATTGTCACCAGCGTTTTGGCAGCCTATGCTCTGGCACGTCTTCCGGTTCCTGGGAAAAAGTTTATCCTGGTGGCTCTTATTTGGGCTATGGCGATTCCGGAGATTGTGACGTTTTTCCCGCTGTTTTATATGTTTAAGCAGGTAGGGGGATTAAATACGTTTTGGCCGTTAATCCTGCCTTCCGGGTCAGGCGTCATGTGTATTTATCTGATTTATAATTTCCTTCTGGCTTTTCCAAAAGAGCTGGAGGAGGCAGGCTTTGTGGAAGGCGCCAATGTGTTTCAGGTGCTGTGGCACATTGTGGTGCCGTCGGTGAAACCAGTGATTGTTACTCAGGCATTTATTACGTTTTTGGGATTGTACAACAGTTATCTGTGGCCGTCTCTTGTGATCAGCAGGAATGAGAACCGGACCATTACCCTGGGAATTGCGGCTTTGGTTCTGGGCGAGAATTATACCAATCCTGGACTGATGATGGCGTCTACAGTGGTATCGGTGCTTCCGGTCATGTTGATCTTTATGTTTGCAAACAAGTATATTGTACGAGGATTTACACAATCAGGAATTAAATAGGAGGATCGGATGATGAGAGAAGAATATCCACGTCCGGAATTTGTCCGGGAGAAATGGATGAGCCTGAATGGCTGCTGGTCCTTTGGATATGGCAGCAAGAAGACACAGATTGAAGTTCCCTTTGTGTGTCAAAGCAAGTTAAGCGGAATTGGAGAGCGGATTGAAGAAGACCATGTGGTGTACGAGCGGAAATTTGTGATTCCTTCCGACTGGAAAGAAAAGGTGATTCTGCTGCATTTCGGCGCTGTGGATTATCGGTGCAGCGTGTTTGTCAACGAGCGGTGCGTGGGAAGCCACACAGGAGGCCAGACGTCCTTTTCCTTTGACATTACTCGGTATTTAAACTGGCAGGAGGAGACAATCCGGGTGGAGGTGGAAGATCCCTTAAAGGATGAGAGCATTCCAAGAGGGAAACAATTTTGGGAGAAAGAATCCAAGTTTATCTGGTATACTCCCAGCACGGGAATCTGGCAGAGTGTATGGCTGGAGCCGGTTTCTGCCACCAATCTTAAGTGGGTGCATTTTACGCCGGATATTGATGAAGGAACCGTTAAGATCGATTATCAGCTTTCGGACACATCCGTGCTTCCCAGCCGGGTTCATGTGAAGATCTTTTTGGGAGAACAGGAGATTTTTCATGGAAACATGCTGTGCAATACAGCCAGAAACAGTTTGACCGTGGATGTTTTTCGAAAAAAAGCCATGGAAGGGTCCTTCCACTTTACCGGCAATTACTGGAGTCCGGAAAATCCCATTCTGTATGATGTGCGGATTGATGTGGATGAAGGGGAGACTGGAAAGCAGGCGGATTATGTTGAGACCTATTTTGGAATGCGCAAGATTCATGTGGAGAACGGCAAGCTGTATCTGAACAATCAGCCTTACTATCAGAAGCTTTTGTTAGATCAGGGGTACTGGAAGGACGGGCTGGTGACAGCTCCCACAGACGAGGATTATCAGGAGGATATTCGCAAGTCCAAGGAAATGGGTTTTAACGGGTGCAGAAAGCATGAGAAGGTGGAGGACCCCAGGTTCCTTTACTGGGCAGACAAGATGGGATTTTTGGTTTGGGAGGCCATGGCCAGCTTCTGGTCTTATACCCCCCAGGCGGCAGAGGCATTTACCAGAGAGTGGATGGATGTGATTCACCGGGATTATAATCATCCTTCTATCGTGGTTTGGGGGATGTTAAATGAGAGCTGGGGCGTGCCGAGAATTTACAGCAACCGCCAGCAGCAGGATTTCTCCCGCGCCCTTTATTATCTGGCCAGAGGTCTGGATACCACCCGTCTGGTAATCTCCAATGACGGCTGGGAAATGACTGAGACCGACATCTGTGCTTTCCACAGCTATAAACATGGGGAAAAGGATCATAAAGAACAGCATGACTTTTTCAAAGAGTCCTTAAAGAAGGTGGACAGTCTTCATCTGATTATGGAGAAGCTTTTGTTTGCCAAGGGAAGTTCTTACAAAGGGCAGCCAGTAGTGCTGACTGAGTGCGGCGGCATTACGGTTAAGTCAGAGGATAAGACAGAGGGTGTGATGGAGGAAGCAATCCGGGAACATGACAAAGAGTGGGGATATACTTCTGCTTCCAAGTCGGATTTTCTGGAAGAGTATGGCCGGGTGATCGGCGCTATCTACGATTCTGAGATAATCAATGGCTTCTGTTATACTCAGCTGACGGATGTGGAACAGGAAACCAATGGTCTTTTGACCTATGACCATAAGTATAAATTTGATCCGGCCGAAATCCGGAAAATAAATGATCGGAAAAAGTGAGATGAATAAGCAGCAGATATTAGATAAGACAGAACTTTTTGTGTTGGATATGGATGGGACTTTTTATTTGGGAGACCAGATTCTTCCGGGAGCTTTGGACTTTTTAAAAGCAGTGGAGGAAAGCGGGAAGCGGTATTTGTTTTTCACCAACAATTCTTCCAAATCACCGGAGAAATACATTGAGAAACTGGCTGGAATGGAGTGCCAGATCAGCCGGGATCAGATTATGACTTCAGGAGATGTGACCATTCAATATTTAAAGGAATTTTATCCGGGGAAACGGGTGTATCTGATGGGAACGCCTGCTCTGGAAGAGAGTTTTTGCCAGGAGGGAATCTGCCTGGTGCAGGAAGAGGCAGATGTGGTGGTGATCGGATTTGACACAACCCTCACCTATGAGAAACTGGAACGGGCCTGTACCTTAATCCGCAACGGAGCTGTTTTTCTGGCCACCCATCTGGATATTAATTGTCCGGTGGAAAATGGTTTTATTCCGGACTGCGGAGCGTTTTGTGCAGCCATTCAGCTTTCCACAGGCGTGAAGCCAAAATATCTTGGAAAACCTTTTGCGGAGACGGTGGACATGGTTCTGGAACGAACCGGGGCAGCCAGAGAGAAAACTGCTTTTGTAGGGGACCGGCTGTATACGGACGTGGCCACGGGAGTAAAGAACAAAGCGATGGGGTTTTTGGTTCTGACCGGAGAGACAAAACTGGAGGATGTGGAAACCTCCGATGTAAAGCCGGATGAGATTTTTCAGTCAATCGAGGAAATGGGACAGATTTTAAGGGGAATGGGCCAATCGGTTTAGGCTCAGAAAGGACAGGAGTTGTCCTTACTTTTGGGAATGGATTTTAATAAAACGTGAAGAAAAGCCGTCAAAGGGACCTTAGGGGAATGGACTTTTGGCGGCTTTTTTGTGGTTGATGATATTGGAAATGGGTTCTTAATAAATTCGTAATTTTTTTCATCTTGCCTTATGTGGGGATTTATGGTATAAGTGTATTAACAATCTTAGTACACTTATTTGATGTATGTATGAAGGCTGGAGAGAAAGGAGAATGTCTATGATTCTGCTGGATTTAAAGGACAGCCGGCCAATCTATGAGCAGGTGGCGGAGCGGCTTCAGGAATTGATGATGCTGGGAATATTGGAGGAGGACAGCCAGATGCCGTCGGTGAGAGGTCTTGCGATGGAACTATCCATTAACCCAAATACGATTCAGCGGGCTTATGGAGAGCTGGAACGGAGAGGATATACCTATTCCATCAAAGGAAGAGGCAGCTTTGTGGGCAGCATTCGAAAGCTGAAGGAAGCCCGGAAGGCAGAGCTGGAGAGTAAGCTGCAGACTCTTGCCAGAGAAGCAAAGACCGTTGGTATAGACCGGAGGGAATTTGCGGATATGGCTCACAAGGCTTATGATGAGGGAGGACCGCCAGAGAAGAAAAAAGAGGATACCGACACACCAGAGGTCAGGAATGAATAAGGGAGGGATGGCAGTATGATCGAGGCAGTAAACCTGACAAAGAAATTTGACGATATTGTGGCAGTAGACAAAATTAACGCCCAGATTCGGGACGGAAGCGTATTTGGCCTGATTGGAACCAACGGGGCGGGGAAAAGCACATTTCTTCGAATGGCGGCAGGAGTTTTAAAGCCGGATGAAGGAACCATTACCATTGACGGGATGGAAGTGTTTGAAAATGAGGAGGCAAAAAAGCGGTTTTTTTATATTTCGGATGATCAGCATTTTTTCAGCAATGCCACTCCAAGGGATATGATGGTTTATTACAAGATGGTTTACCCTTCTTTTGACAAGGAGCGGTTTCATGGGCTGATGCGAAGTTTCGACCTGGATGAAAGGAGAAAGATCAATACTTTTTCCAAGGGCATGAAAAAACAGGTTTCTGTGATCTGCGGCGTGTGTGCAGGCACAGACTATCTGTTCTGTGATGAGACTTTTGATGGTCTGGACCCAGTGATGCGGCAGGCGGTGAAAAGCATTTTTGCCAATGACATGGAGGAGCGCCATTTGACGCCCATTATTGCATCTCACAATTTGCGGGAGCTGGAGGATATTTGCGATCATGTGGGACTTCTTCACAAAGGCGGCATTCTTTTAAGCAGAGATTTGGATGAGATGAAGATGAACATTCACAAGGTTCAATGTGTGCTTGCTGAGGGAATGGAGCCAGAGGAATTATCTGGTATTGACGTGATTAAGACAGAGCGGCGGGGGCGGCTTTTGACTTTGACGGTGCGGGGAGATTTGAGTGTAGTGGAGCACACAATGCAAACAGCAGATCCGGTATTTTATGAGACCATTCCCCTGTCTTTGGAAGAAATCTTTATCAGTGAAACGGAGGTTGTAGGGTATGACATCAAAAAGCTTATTTTTTAAACTGATGAAAGAGGATTTGAAAAGGCGGATTTGGGCCGTGGCGCTGATCAGTTTAGGATTTTTCTTTTTTTATCCAGTGGTGGCGGCGTTTACAGCTGGAGAGATCAAAGAGTATACGGTGTACGCAGAGGGAATCGCCCGGTATGAAAAGCAGCTTATGGCGTGGCTCTCTTTTAATTGTGGAATGACCGTGTTTTTGATGATGGTAGCATCGCTTATTTGTGGTTTGAGCAGCTTTTCTTACTTAAATTCCAAAAGCAAAGTGGATTTCTTTCACGGAATCCCTGTAAGGAGAGAGAAGCTGTTTGCCGCCAATTTTTTTAATGGAATTTTGATTTTGGCTATCCCTTATGGAATCTGCCAGATTTTGGCTGTATTTGTGGGGATTTCCAACGGGGCCAGCGGAATGAGACTGTGGCCAGTGGCTTTGGCAGCTTTTGGGCTGCACATTACCTATTATATTTTAATGTATTGTACTGTGGTGGTGGCGGCTATGATGACGGGTCATCTGATTATCAGCTTTTTAGGAGCCATGGTGTTTGCCTCCTATGTGCCTATGGTGGTTGCCCTGATTCTTGGATACTTTTCCGGATTTTTCAAAACTTTTGTTTCTCAGATATTTCCAGGAACCCTTTCTCACTGGATGTTTCAGTATGGGATTCGCTTTTCGCCAGTAGCTGAGTATTTGTACCAGTTGGCAAGAACCGCAGAGGACGAATCGGTTTCCATGGTGGGTGCGGTTTTGATTGCCTGGGCGGCGTCTGTGATTTTGACAGGACTTGCTTGTTTTCTCTATCAGAAACGTCCTTCCGAGGCAGCAGGAAAGGCCATGGCTTTTCCGGTTACGTGTCCGGTCATTCGGATTCTTTTGACTTTGGTGTGTGCTTTGGGCCTTGGATTATTTTTCTACCTTGTGCGCGATTCTATGGGATGGGCTATATTTGGAATTGTGTTTGGCGGGGGAATCTGCCATTGTGTGGTGGAGATTATTTACAATTTTGATTTTCGGAAATTGTTTTCCCATAAGCTGCAGCTTGGAATCTGTCTTTTGGCGTCATCTGCAGTGATGGTGGTGTTCCGGTATGATGTGTTTGGCTATGACCGGTATCTGCCAAAAGCAGGAGATGTGAGGGATGCGGCGGTTCACATTCAGAATATAACCGACTGGGTGTCTTATGGACATTCGGAACAGTTCCAAAATGGATATTATGGCTGGGTGGATACTTCCGAGTACGATTATGTTATGACGCATATGAAGTATGAGGATATTGACAATCTTCTTTCCATAGCATCTGAGGGGATTGTGAAATTGGAGGAGATGAAGGCAAATCAGAGAAATTACCAATATTCTTATCAGGACAGCCAGACTTCAGAGTCTGAGGAAGAGATGATTTGGAGTCAGGTTTTGATTTGCTATACTTTAAACAGCGGGAGAAAGGTTTACCGGTCTTATCATATGCCTGTGGGAGGCAGGATTCGTCCGGCTTTGGAAAAGATGTATGTGGACGAAAATTATCAGAAGGGAATTTTTCCGGTGATGACTCTTACTGGAGAAGAGGTGGCTGCAGTTCGTTACCGGGGAGAGATGGACCAGGAGGTATGTCTGAATCAGCTGTCGGATGGAGAACAAAAGGCCCTTCTTGAAGCGTTCCAGAAAGAGTTTCAGTCTATGACGGTTTCCAAGTTGGAAAAGGAGGCTCCCATTGGTCTGATTCGGTTCAGCAAAGCCTTAGATGAGGAGGCAATCCGCTGGATGAAGAACTATGAGAATAAGGATATGGATTATCGGTATCGCAGCCGGGGAGATAGACTTTCCATCAGAGATTTTTATCCGGTTTATCCGTCCTTTACAGAGACCATTAAAATTTTAAACAGCTATGGAGTAAAGACGGGAGGGTATCTGGACAGTTTGGACGTGAGGGGTGTGGAGGTGCTTTGGGAATACTGGAAGGAGAGAGACAATGGAAGCTCCTATTGTACCAGCCAAAATTTCTTTGTGGAAGATTCACAGCAGATCAATGAACTTCGAAAGATCCTGGTGTCAGAACGGCTTTGTTATTATAATCCATTCTTTCTGACAGAACCCTATCATGTGTTTTTCCTGGTGCAGAATGTGCCGGAGGATGTTGTGATAGAAGAAGAGGGGTATGAGTGGAAAGAGGATTGGGAGAGCAGGATACAGGTAAAATTCCCCAAAGGCATGACGCCGGAATTTGTGGAAACGAGGATGAAAGAGAACTGAAATAAGGTGACAAACCACTCTGTCTTTTCTTGTAATTCTACAATGAATATGTTATTATAAAATGAGTTTTCCGGGGAAAGTGGTTGACAAACTAGTATGACCCACACCAGTTACCATTATGTTTCGCGCAGGATAAATTTTCATCCTGCAAGGCGGAGGAGGGAGGCGATGTGGTGGCATCGTTGACCGACGACAACGAAGCAGGGGGAAATTTAGACAAGCGAAACATATGGTTAATTGGTGTGGGTCATACTAGGGGGGTAAAATGGATTGATACATTTTCAAACAGACCAAAACATTCAGGAGAAGGGACCCTTTTTGCAGAAAGTAAATCTGCATATATGAGGGAAAAGGGGGTTTGTGAGGAGAAGAAAAATGGGGTGTCAGCAGATGGACTGGAAGGGAGTTTAAAAAAATGACAGATCAGGAATTTGAGAGGGAGCTGGCGGATCAGATGGCTGTGGATTCGCCAGGGAAAAAGAAAAAAGGGAAAAAGAGCGGAAGGTTCTGGACAAAGAAAAAGTTGATTTTGATTGGAGTGACAGCGGTAGCTGTCGCTCTGATTGTGATTCTGATGAAAATGAGTGGAAATAAGAACGGGGTTATGATGGTTTCTACGGCTCCCTTGGAAAAGGGTAACATTCAAGAGGTGCTTTCCATCAGCGGTCCCATTTCTGGAACGGACAGTGCAGAGGTGGTGTCCCGGCTTCACGCAGAGATTTTGGAGATTCTGGTGAAGGAGGGGGATAAGGTGAAGGCAGGAGAAGTGCTTGCCAGATTGGACCCTGAAGATGTGCAGAAGGAAGTGGAGATTGCCCAAAATGCCTACAATCTGGCAGTGGCTGAGCGAAGCGAGGCCCAGCTTCAGGCGGAGACTGGGTATGCCAAGGCCAGACAGGACGAGCTGGCGGCAAAGAGAGATTATGACCGGAAGGCCATGCTGTATGCAGGAGGGGATGTGTCCCAAATGGAACTGGAGGAGGCCAGGGATGTGCTGGCAGAGGCGTCCAGACAGGTGGCTACATACCGGGTAAAAAATGGAAAAGCAGTGGCAAATGAGTCCTATGATCTGCGGATTCGCAATGCTGAGTTTGAGTTGGAGAAAAAGAAAAAAGAGCTGGAGGAGATTGAGGTCACAAGTCCCATTGACGGCACTGTGGTTCGTGTGAATACACGGGTGGGCCGTTTTGCGGACATTGTGGAGGAGGATCGTCCTTTGTTTGCCATTGACAATCTGGAAAATCTGGAGATGAAGATCAATGTAAGCGAATATTCGATCGGGAAGGTGCAGATGGGACAGAAGGCGGAGATCTCTGCAGACATTTTAAATGGCCAGACTGTAGAAGGGGTGATTACCGCCATCTCTCCCACTGGTGAAGAAAAAGGCGGCGGTTCAACAGAGCGGGTTATTCCCACCACCATTCAGATTCAAAAAGGAGACACAAAGCTTATTGCCGGAATTACTGCCAGAGCGAAAATTGTGTTAAATGAGTCCAATGACGTATGGGTCGTGCCCATAGGGGCATTGGTGGAACAAGAGAGCGGTCCTTGTATTGCTGCTGTGGAAAATAACATTGTAAAGATGATCCCAGTTGAGACTGGCGTGGAAAGTGACGTACAGGTGGAGATTATGGGAGAAGGACTGACCGAGGGGATTTTTTACATCACTTCTCCAGGTCCTTTCCTAACGGATGGCATGACGGTGGCAGCTGTCCCCATGCAGTGATGGAGGATGGGCCATGAGACAAGATAAGCAAAACGGGAGGAATTGGTGGACCTTTCGAAAAAAGGACCAGCTTCCGGATTATATGACGGAAAACGTCCAGGAGGATTTGATTCGTCTGGAAGATATGGTGAAAATCTATGACACAGGCGTATTGAAGGTTTTGGGCTTGAAACGAATTAACCTGACCATCCATCGGGGAGAGTTTGTGGCAATCATGGGACAGTCTGGGTCTGGAAAGTCTACTCTTATGAATATTTTAGGATGTCTGGACCGGCCTTCTATTGGTCATTATTATCTGGACGGAGTGGATGTGGCAGCCATGAATCCAGATGAATTGTCCCTTATCCGCAACCGGAAAATCGGCTTTGTGTTCCAGTCTTTCAATTTGATTTCCCGGACTTCGGCTTTGAAAAATGTAGAACTGCCTATGACCTATGCCCGAAAAGGCAAAAGGTTCAGAGAGGAGCGGGCGCGGGTTTTGTTAGAGCGGGTGGGACTTGGAAAAAGGGCGGATCATATGCCCAATGAGCTTTCCGGAGGCCAGCGCCAGCGGGTGGCCATTGCCCGCGCCCTTGCCAATGAGCCGCCTCTTCTTCTGGCAGATGAACCGACGGGAAATCTGGATACAGCGGCATCCATAGAGATCATGGAGCTGTTTTCCCAGCTTCACAAAGAGGGAACAACTGTGGTGGTCGTTACCCATGAGGAGGAGATTGCAGCGTTTACCGAGCGGATTATCCGGTTTCGGGACGGGGAGATCGTCAGTGATTGCCCCAATGTGCCAAGGCAGCCGAAAGAACAGGAAAAAATCGATTCTGCCGGGAATGAAATAAAGGCAGAAGGGTTGGGAGAGGACGGAAACAAGGCTTTATGTTAGTGGAAAATATGAAGATGGCCTTTTCTGCCATACGCGCCAGTAAAATGCGGTCGTTCCTTACTATGCTTGGAATTATCATTGGAATCGGCTCGGTGATCTCCATTGTATCCATTGGAGATACCATGCAGCGGTTGTTTGCAGATTTGTATGAAAAGATCGGCATTACTCAGGCATATATTGCCATTGGCTATTGGGTGGACGAATGGCGGGAAAGCGATTACTTTAATTTGGAAGAGATGGAGCGGATTAAGGAGATTTTTGGGGACGAAATCGCCTATATGGATTGCGATACACAGACATCTGCCGATGCTTCCTGGGGCAGAACCACCGTAAAGTTTAATTTTACGGGAATTGACTACAATTATCCGGAGGTTCAGCCTGTGAATCTGATTTATGGAAGATTTATAAATGAGGGAGATGTTTTGGGGCGCAGGAAAAATGTGGTTATGGACACAGTCAGCGCAACCAATCTGTTTGGAGAGGAAAATGTAGTGGGCAAAACCTTTCGAACCACTCTTTTTGGTACTACCGATGAATACACGGTGGTGGGGGTGTATCAAAAAGATATGGACCCGTTTCAGGCTATGATGATGGGGGCAAGCACAGAGGGAGGGGAGGCTTTTCTGCCCTATACGATTCTTACCTGGCCCAATGATTTGATCTATGATCTGAGGTTTTTCTGCCGGGATGAGAACACCATGGATGAAGTGTGTGCCAATATAAAAAGTTATGTAGCCAGAACAAAGGACCGGAGGCCGGAGGATTTCCGGCTGATCACAGCCAAAGATCAGATGGGACAGTGGAACGGGATACTGGGAGGCGTTTCCATGGCAGTGGGAGGAATTGCAGCCATCTCTCTTTTGGTGGGAGGCATTGGGATTATGAATATTATGCTGGTGTCTGTGACTGAGCGGACCAGAGAAATCGGAATCCGCAAAAGTTTGGGGGCAAGGACCAAGGATATTATGGTGCAGTTTTTAACAGAGTCAGCCATATTGTCTGCCTGCGGCGGAATCTTAGGAACCATGTTGGGAGGCGGGCTGGTTATGGCCGGCGGGATTTTGATGGGAATTTCTACTGTGGTCCGGCCTGGAGTGGTGCTTTTGGCAGTAGGATTTTCCGCTATAGTCGGGGTGTTTTTCGGACTTTATCCGGCGTCAAAAGCAGCAAAAAAAGATCCCATTGATGCGCTGCGGTATGAGTAGAGGAGGAATCGTATGTTGGTGGAAAATATGAAAATGGCATTCTCCGCCATAAGAGCCAACAAAATGCGCTCGTTTCTCACCATGCTGGGAATCATTATTGGCATTGGGTCGGTGATTGCCATTGTGTCCATTGGAGATACCATGAAAAGTGCGTTTGAGGGCCTTTACAAGGATATAGGGGTTACACAGGCATATTTGTATATTGGGTATTGGGTGGATGATGTAAGGCAGAGCGATTATTTTACTTTGGATGAAATGGAGCGAATCAAGGAGGTTTTTGGGGACGAGATTGCCTATATTGACTGCAGCTCCTATGCCTCCGCAGATGCAGTCAGCGGTAAGACGACAGTAAAATTCAGTTTTACGGGAATTGACTATAACTATCCGAATGTTCAGCCTGTAAATTTGATCTATGGAAGATTTTTAAATGAAGGGGATATTTTGGGCCGCAGGAAAAATGTGGTTATGGATACGGTCAGCGCCAACAATCTGTTTGGGGTGGAAAATGCCGTGGGAAAGACCTTTCGGACTACCCTTTACGGATATACAGATGAATATACGGTAATCGGGATTTACAGAAAAGAACAGGGACCTCTTCAGGCTATGATGATGGGGGCCAGCACAGAAGGCGGCGAGGCGTATCTGCCTTATACGATTCTTACCTGGCCCAATGATTATTTTTATAATCTCCACATATATGCAGAAAATGAGGAACACATGGATGATTTTTACAACCGGCTGAAGGCTTATGTGGCAAAGATGAAAGACCGGAAACCAGAGGATTTCCGGTTAAGTACCGTGAAGGATGAGATGGGAAGCGTCAGCGGAATGTTAGGTAAGATGGCATTAGCAGTGGGAGGAATTGCAGCCATCTCTCTTTTGGTGGGAGGCATTGGGATTATGAACATTATGCTGGTGTCTGTGACTGAGCGGACCAGAGAAATCGGAATCCGAAAGAGTCTGGGAGCCAGAACCAGGGATGTTTTGATTCAGTTTTTAACCGAATCTGCTATTTTGTCTGCCTGCGGCGGGATTTTAGGCACCATGCTGGGAGGAGGACTGGTGACAGTCGGTGGCATGATCATGGGAATCCCCACGGTAATCCGGCCGGGGGTGGTCCTTTTGGCAGTGGGATTTTCTGCCATGGTGGGGGTGTTTTTTGGAATTTATCCTGCCTCCAAGGCAGCCAAGAAAGATCCCATTGAGGCCCTTCGGTATGAGTAGACGGATGGGAGAGAAGGGATTTTAAGTGGCAGCCGGACAATGATGCAAATAACGAGCGCTTGCCATAAACAGGAGATGAAAAAGGGGGAAAGCCATGAAACTGCGTGTAAATGTAAAAAGTATGGGGAAAAAGCCAAAGGCAGTGACAGAGACCATCTGTACCATTGCCGGACGTCCAAAGACAGTGAAGGAATTGATTCTGGCAGTGGTGGATTCCCAGGTGGAAGAGTATAACCAGCGTGTGGAGGCGTCCAAGGGACAACTGGAAGCATATCCAAAAGTGCTTTCTTGTCTGACAAAAGAGTTCATAGACCAGCAGGCAGAAGGAGGAAGAATAAGTTTTGGCATAAATTATGGTGACAGGAAGGCGGATTTAAAGGCAGCAAGGGAGAATGGGATACAGTGTTTTGAGGATGGGATTTATCGGATTTTTATGGACGGACAGCCGTTAGAGGCTTTAGAAGATACGGTGGAAATCACTGAGGAGAATGTATTTACGTTTGTCCGGTTGACAATGTTAGCAGGAAGGATGTGGTAAAATGGCGGAGATGAATTGGGAGACCCGGAGAAAGATTGCACAAAAGAGGGAAGAAGCGTTTGAAAAACGGAGAGAAAAGCTTAAAGGAGAGGAAAGGGAGCTGGCATTGGCTTTGAACAGAGGCTATTTTGCAGGAAGTGAGCAGCTTCGAAAAATTCAGGAGGAATTTTATTCTCATCCGGAGAAAAAGCCTTCCCAGTGGTTTGTTCCCCCAGGAGAAAAGAAATCTGGCCTTTCGGTGGTTCGGCAGGAGTTTTTAAATACCTTTGTTCCCAAACCGATGCAGCCTTCTTTTCTTTTGATCATTGATAAATTGAATCAGTTTCCCTTTGCCAGGGGATGGGGGCGGAGGAGTGTGCGGACCGCTGGCTATGGCCCTCAGATTTACGAGGTGTTTTCTCTTTTAAAGGTCTATGAAAAGCTGTTTTATTTTGGACAGTACAAGCTGGAGGATTACATACTCGGAAGGTTGGATGAAGAACGGCTAAGTTACATCCGCAGTGAATATACCTTTACCTTTGATTTTGGTTATCTGTATGCAGCTGAGATTGACCGGGGGAATGAGGCGGTGATTCAGGCTCTGCGGGATGTAATTTACAGTGAAAACAATACTTCCTATCTGGACCGGGAGATGATTCGGGGAATCCTTCGCTCCAGCCACAAAGAGCTTCAGGAAAGTTTGTGTAAGCTTCTTCTGGCGGCGCGGCTTCAGGAGGGGCTTCGTCAGGCGATCTGCGAGTCCATGGATGAGGGAACGACAGAGGCTTTTCTTATGCTTTTGCAGGTGATTGAGGATAATAACCTGATTCGTTTTTCTTCTGTGCAGCGGTCTGTGTCTGTGTGGATTGGCATTGGGGACCCGGAGCATACGGAGCGAATTACAGGGAAGCTGCTGGCTTTGATGGATAAGTGTCTGCGGGATGGGGAATTTTGCAAGGAACAGCTGGCCACAGAGGATGCGATTGGAATTAGTGTTGCATTGTGGGCTTTGGGATTTTATGAAGTGGAGGATGCCATTTCTTCCATGAAGAAATTGGTGGATCATGGGACAAGACATCAGAGACTGGCTGTCTCTTATTACAACCAGATGATTCATGATGAGAAACTTCGTAGTCAGGTGGCGGAAAAGATCCTGTTGGAATATGGAGAGGATTTGGAACTGGCGGCGGCGTATATGCCGGTCTTTCTAGCACGGACACACAAATGGATTCATGATGTTTTGGACGGGCGTCTGTATGACTCCAAACCAAGAAAACCAAAGACCATGGACATTCAGGACTGTTTTGGGGACCGGCAGAAGGCAGAGCGGTTATATCAGCGCTTTCAGAATATTTACCAGCAGCTTCCAAAAAAAGGGTTGGTATACAATCCTTGTATTTTTCCCTGGTATAAAGTGGAATTAGAGCCTTCGTCTGTAATCACTCAGCTGGTGTTTTTGGCTTATGTTCTTGGGGATGAGGAGAAAATCACTTCTATGGCAGAGCTTTTGGGGGAAAGTGTCAGCACAGACCGGGCCAATCTTCTAAATCTTTTGCTCTATGAACCGTCTGGAGAACGGCAGCGGCAGCTGGTGATTGGATATATGGGAAATGCAGACACAAAAACTTCTGCTTACGGGGTGGATATTGTAAAGCGGCTTGACCTGACACAAGAGGAGTACCAGCAGGTGGAGGAGCTTTTGCGCTTTAAGAGAAGCCAGCTTCGGAATATTCTCATTGAGCTTTTGATGGATCAGCCGGAAAAAAATATAGATGCATGTTTAAAGCGGCTTTTAAAGGATAAGAGGGAAGAGAAGCGCACCGCAGGACTGGATATGCTTTTGCGACTTTCCAAAGAGGAAAAGCGGGCTGCTCTTTATGAGCGGGTGAGGGGGATGGCTTCTTTGGTGGAGAAGCCATCCGATAAGGAGAAGATTTTGCTGGCAGAGCTTTTGGGAGATCAGAAAGAGGCAGTGGAAGAGAAAAAAGGTTATGGAATCTATGACCCGGATGCCCCGGAGGAGCTGCTTGGGCCTGGGCCAGAAGAGCCTTTGGCCGATCCTGCGGGACTTTTGGCCCGGTTTATGCCATTGTCCTGGGACAAGGCTGCCGAAAAGATACAAAAGCTGGATCAGCTGTTTCAGGATAACAAGGATTATGAGTACACTAATTATAGCGGAGAAAAAACTCTTTTGGGAAACGCTTACTCTGTTTTAATGGGAAGGGAAGAAGTCAATGTCAATGGGCAGGGCAGAATGGAAGATTATCCTCTTTCCCACATCTTTCTTCGTTTTTATCAGGAGGAGATCAACGATTATTTTCAAGCGGTGCAAATGAGGGAAATGCTTCATTGGGGAGGAAATTCAGCGGCAAAAAACGCTGCCAAATTGTTTTACGAGACCGTGTTTGGGTGCGTGCCGGAAACACCAAGATCTCTCAGTCTGAAATATCGAAATCATGTGGCGACCGTCCTGAAGCTTTACATGGAACAGTTTGAGGATAAAAAGATGGTTTTGGATACAGGAGTCCGGCTTTTAAATGGGCTTTATCCGGTGATCAATTCGGAAAACAAGATCATTCGTTATGAATATACTACCATGACTGGAAGAAAAGCAGAAACCACAACCTGCATATCCAATCTGTTTTTGTTTTCCAGGTATTTTACGAAAATTTCTCAGTGGGAGAATGAGGAGGATTTTAAGCGGGGGTTTGCTGCAACCTGGAAGCTGGAGGTGAAATGTCAGGATAGCAGAAAGAGAAGACGGTTTATTCCGGTTGGCGGCAACACCGGAGATACTGCCATGACCGGGATTCGCCCTTACTGGTTTTTCAAGGCATATCATATGGGGATGATCTCTTTGGATATTTTGTATAAGGCTGTCTTAGAGTACTTTGCCAGAGAAGATTGTTTGAAGGTGCTGTGCGAGGTGAAAAAGGGAGAGGGTATCAAACCGAAAAACCGCCATGTTTTGGAGCAGTTTTTCGGGTGGGAGATGACCAGACAGATTTATAAAGAGGGGGAGACGTTTTTTGGTCAGGGTACCTGGCTTGGAGATCTGATTCGGCAGCTGTATGACCAGATTGTTCCGGTGCTTGTGGACGTGGAGCTGCGCCGGGGGGAGGCAGAGACCGAGTTTTCCTGGGATATGCGGGGCGTCAGCTATATCTGCGGAGTGGATTATCTGGTTCGGATTCTCATGGCCCTTGGCAAGGATACCTTAGACCGGGATTCCTATTATGTCTGGGGGTATGGCGGCAATAAACGTTCCAAGAAGGAGGTGTTAAGCAACCTTTTGAAGGCATGCTATCCAGGGGAGCATGAGACGGGAGCTGATTTGAAAAAGGCGTTAATGGGGACAAGCATCAAGGAGCCAAGACTGGTGGAAGTGGCCATGTATGCGCCCCAGTGGATTGATGTTTTGGAACGGTATCTTGGATGGAAAGGGCTAAAGAGTGGCTGTTATTATTTTATGGCTCATATGAATGAGTACTTTGACGACCAGAAAAAGGCTATGATTGCCCGGTTTACGCCTCTTTCCCCTGAGGAGCTTCAAAACGGCGCTTTTGATGTGACCTGGTTTGAGGAAGCTTACCATCTTTTGGGAGAAAAGAATTTTGGACTCCTTTACAACGGGGCCAAATATATTTCCAACGGCACAGCTCATTCCCGCGGAAGAAAGTACGCAGATGCAGCTACTGGAAAGGTGACGTTGGAGGCGCTTCGTCAGGAGATTGGGGAAAAGCGAAATAAGGATCTGCTGATGAGCTATGGTCTGGTTCCCTTTGAAAAAGACAGAGACAAGGATTTGCTGGAGCGGTATGAATTTATTCAGCAGTATTTAAAGGAAAGCCGTCAGTTTGGAGCACAGAGACGGGCCAGCGAGGCAAAAGCAGCAGAGATTGCCTTGGTGAATTTAAGTGTCCGGGCAGGATTTGGAGACGTGACCCGGCTGACTATGAATATGGAGTCCCGGCTGGCAGACGCATTTTCAGATAAGATGGAATGGACCCAGGTGGAGGATGTGGAGATCTGTCTGAAGATCGAAGAGGACGGGAAGAGCCAGATTTTGTGCAGAAAAAATGGAAAAGAGCTAAAGTCAGTTCCGTCCAGACTTGGGAAAAACCCTTATGTGGTGGAGGTGAAAGCCGCTCACAAGAAGTTGAAGGACCAGTATTCCCGGACTCGCTTTATCATGGAGGACGCCATGGAACACGGGACTTTGTTTGCGGTGTCCGAGATTTGTCAGCTGTTTGACAATCCGGTGGTGCGGGCCATTTTAGAACCCCTTGTGTTCTTGTATAAGGGGGAGGGCAGCAAAGAAGCCGTGGCCAAAGACCATGGAGATGACCAGACGAAACCAGCCCTGGCATTGGGATTTGTGAGTGGGAGGAAGAAGGAGAAAGCCGGATCAGAAAAAGGAAGTTTGTGTCTTACTGCATGGGACGGTCAGGAGGTTTGGCTTTCTTCCACAGATGAGATTTCCATTGCCCATCCGTTTGATCTGTATCAGACCGGCCAGTGGCATGAATACCAGAAACTTTTGTTTGACAAAGCCATTCGCCAGCCCTTTAAACAGGTGTTCCGGGAGCTGTATGTAAAGCTTCCTGAGGAAATGGGACAGAAATATTCCCGGATGTTTGCCGGAAACCAGATTCAGCCAGCCAGAACAGTGGGATGCCTTCGGAGCCGCCGCTGGATTGCTGACTATGAGGAAGGACTGCAGAAAATCTTTTATAAGGAAAATATCATTGCCCGGATTTATGCTTTGGCAGACTGGTTTTCTCCCAGTGATGTAGAAGCTCCCACTTTGGAGTGGGTAGAATTTTCCGACCGGAAGACCTTTCGCAGTCTGACCATGGAGGAAGTGCCAGATCTTATATACAGTGAAGTGATGCGGGATGTGGATTTGGCTGTGAGCGTAGCTCATGCAGGGGGCGTGGACCCGGAGACCAGCCATTCCACCATTGAGATGCGACGTGCCATTGTGGAGTTTAACCTGCCTTTGTTTGGAATGAAAAATGTTACTTTGTCTGACAGCCATGCCTTGATTCGAGGCAGCAGGGGAGTCTACAATGTACACTTAGGCAGCGGGGTGGTCCATCAGGAGGGCGGTGCCATGTTAAACATTCTTCCAGTACACAGCCAAAAGAGGGGCAAGTTGTTTTTGCCTTTTGTGGATGAAGATCCAAAGACTGCGGAAATTATGTCAAAGATTGTGCTGTTATCGGAAGATAAGAAGATAAAAGATCCATTTATTCTGGACCAGATTATTAGAAATGAATAGTAAAAAATTAAATATAAAAAATAAATGGAAAATTTTGCATTTGAATCCATGGTATAATAAAATGTCCTTACGAGCAATGATTCTTTAAGGGGTGGGGAGATGGAGCTTACCATTTTGAGAGAGGAGGAATGAAAAATGACGATGGATGAAAAACTGGATTTATTGCTTATGAATCAACAAGAGATGCATGGGGACATTTTGGAGATGGGTAAGGACATTGCCGAACTTCAGAAAGGCCAGACGGAGATGCGCAAGGACATTGCCGAACTTCAGAAAGGCCAGGTGGAGATGCGCAAAGATATTACCAAGATGCAAAATGACATCACCGAGATTAAAAAAGACCAGGTGGAAATGCGCAAGGATATTACCAAAATGCAAAATGACATCACCGAAATCAAAAAAGACCAGGTGGAGACGCGCAGAGACATTACAAAACTTCAGAAGAACCAGGCAGAGGTGTGCAGAAATGTTTTTGCATTACAAGAGACCACAGACAAAATGCAAAGTAGCATTAGCGGATTGAAGATGATGCTTGAAAATGAGACGAATTTCAACATCCAGCTGTTGGCCGAGAACCATGGAAATCTCATTGATAAGCTAAATCAGGCAATTCCGGCAGTGAATCGAAATTTAGTGATGGAAGTGCAGTTTACCAGTCTCCGGATGCGCATTGAGAAGCTGGAGAAAGATGTGATCGGTTTAAAGAAAGAGACGATACCAGCTTAAAAGAGGATTTTAGGAACGATTCTGGTTCATGGAGATTGTCGATCCTTCTTTGGAATATGTTTGACAGGTTTTTGATTTGATGGTAAAATAAGCATGGGAAGTAGGACAGATGGTCGCTGCCGCAGGGCCGAAAGGCGGCGGGAGAGGAAAGTCCGGGCTTCACAGGGCAGGATGCCAGATAACGTCTGGCGGAGGCGACTCCAGGGACAGTGCAACAGAAATATACCGCCGGCAGAACCGGTAAGGGTGGAAGGGCAGTGTAAGAGACTACCGCCCGTCTGGCAACAGACGGGGCATATGTAAACCCCATCTGAAGCAAGACCGAACAGAAAGCATAAGGCGGCCCGTCTGCTTTCGGGTAGGTTGCTTGAGCCGAGCGGCGACGTTCGGCCTAGATAGATGACCATCTAAGACATAACCCGGCTTATCGTCCTGCTTTTCGTAAAAAAGAGAGGTGTCCCCTCTCTTTTTTGTAAATATTTTAGGAGCCGAAAGGATTGGCAGAGTTGTGAAAAAAGATCAGATGAAAGGGATCGTCCTTGTGCTGGCATTGTTTTTTTCCTGTGTGCAGCCTGCATATGCCATGGAAGCGCCGGGAGATGGAGATCTGGGATGGTATTATGACCAGGAATTTCATCACTGGTATTACTGTCACGAGGATCAGACCATTCAGACAGGATGGATGAAATACCACGGAGAATGGTACTGGTTTGACGGGGATGGGTGGATGGCAGACAGAGGAAATGTGAC
Source organism: Clostridiaceae bacterium (assembly GCA_009911065.1). Lineage (GTDB taxonomy): Bacteria > Bacillota > Clostridia > Lachnospirales > Lachnospiraceae > Brotaphodocola. The sequence goes on from QXWR01000029.1 coordinate 46,988, forward strand.
AATCGACGGTGTTCCTTACTATTTTTTTCTAAACGGACATATGGCTTGGAATCAGTATGTGGGAATGATGTTTTACGGAGAAGACGGAAGGCACTGGGAGAAAAAAGATGTGCGGGTAATTGGGAGAATAATGCCGGATACAGAAGACCGGGATTTATTTTCAGACTATATGTATCCAGTTCCCAGAAGCTGGCTGGCCCGGTTTATTCGGGAGGACTGGGAGTTTATGTTTTATAAACAGAAAGATTATTTTGCTGCGCCCAGTACCGATCAAGGAGTTTATTATGTATACCATGATGTGGACACCCATTATAAGAAGGTGAAGTTTACCGATGTAAATGCAGCGCTGCAGGCTTTTGGGGAATATGTGGGTTATGCTGCAGGGTGTTACCGGAAAAATAATCCCCGAATGGAGATATTGTGGCAGGAACAGCCGGCAGTAAGGTCTTTGCTGGAACTGCCGGATTATTATGCAGATGACGCTGCTTTTTATTTTGGGAAGCTTTTTGCCGCTTATTTGGGGGGAGAAGACCGACAGGAGTTGATGCAGGCGTCTCCCAGGGCGTGTGAGGTTTTGGAGGAAATATTGTACCAGGAAGAGGAAAAAGAAGAGGGAGAGCGATTGCGGGACAAAGCGCGTCAGGAGCGGGAGGCAGCTGCGGAGAAGGCTTTCTGGCTGGCTGATGAAAAGACCGGACCAGGAGTAAAACAAAAGGAAGAAGAAAAAGAGATCGAAGAAAAAGAGATCGAAGAATGACAGATTTTTTCACAGAACTGGTTGTCTATTTTGCTAAAGGGGTGTATAATTGTGAGGTGTTTGGCTGTTATTTTGCCAAAAGACTGACAGTTTGGGGAGGATGTGCGGATGGTATAGAAAGAAAGCAAAAATCATTGGTTTTTAAATCAAGGAAGGACAAGAATACATACAAAGAATGAAGGAGGATCATGTGCCATGAGTGCATTAATTGAGAAAGGGGCTGAATTGGTAGGGGTAACTCCCCAGGTGTTTGTGATCACCATTGCAATTTTGGTGGTTCTGTTTATTATCATTTTCATTAAGATTACTTTGGATGAAAAAAAAGGTGTAAACAGCCAGGAAAAGGCGGAGATTCGGAAGATTATCGACAATCTGGTGCCAAATGGAAACCAATATGTGGCTGCCTACGCTCACAGCAAAGAAGTGTATGGCGGAGCCAGAATGAGACGGGAAGTATACCATTACTATGCCATCGGTTTTCGTGATGACCAGCCGGACCATCTGTGGGTGGTTCCCATTGGCGTGGAAGGCGGGAAGATTGTGTACACCAAGCCAGTTCGGGCCAGTGCAGAGAATGTGAATTACGTTGGCGGCAATAAATATGAGCTGTGGCTGATGTTCCCAGGGGGCAAGGACAGCAAGTATATTATTAAGGTAGACGGAAGCAACACCAAGATGGGAAAAGAGTGTCAGGTGAACATTCAACAGCAGGAAGAGGAAAAGGCATTTACAAGTTTTGCAGAGAAGTTCCAGGAATGTGTGAATGCTCAGAGAGGCGTAGATAAAAAAGGCCGCGTGGTTAAAAAATAAGTTAAGAGGAAAATATTGTGAAAGTGGGAGCTATTTTCAGAGGATTAAGCACACCAGTGCTGATGTTGTTTATGATTGGTGGGATGATCTTGTATCTGACCACAGGAGATATGATTGTGTCCTTTAAACCTGCTGTCAGTTTTGAGGATATGCTGGATGAAAACAGCGAAGGAATGAAAGCAGGACAGCATGTGAAGGGAAACGTAAAATATGTTCTGGATTATTTTGCGTCTGAGAGTACTTATACCAAGCGTAGCGATGGCTCCCGCAGTGCCAGCAAAAAGTCGGGAAATTATTATCTTCTTCCTACAGCAGAAGGATATATTGGTCTCAAAAGCCGTGAGAAGGATGTGAGTATTCTCAATAAGCTGACGGAAGAGACCTATACCTATCTGACCACTGGGGAGGAGCCGGTTACAGAGTTTTTTATAGAAGGCCATGTGAAAAAGTTAAAAGGAAATGTGGTCAGATATTATAAGGAATATTTGGAAGAGTTTGGTTATACTGAGTCAGAGATTGAAGCCATGGGAGATCCCCTGGTAATCGAGTATGTGTCATTTGGCGCTGTGCGAATCATGTTTGTGATTGGAGTTTTATTCCTTATTTTGGGAGTATTTTTATTCCGGAGAGGATATCGTTTGGAGATACAAGGCTCCGGACTTCCAAAGGCGGAAGATCTTCCGTAAATCTGTAAAACGTTCAGAGAGCAGCAGGAGTCAGAAAAGTACATAAAAGGAGGGCCAAGGAGCATGAGGTCTTTGGAACAGGAGCTGAAAAACAACCGCTATCCGGGACGGGGCATTGTGATTGGAAAAACGCCGGACAAAACAAAGGCAGTGATGGCCTATTTCATCATGGGAAGAAGCGAGAACAGCAGAAACCGGATTTTTGTTACAGAGGGAGAGGGAATCCGTACTCAGGCATTTGATCCGGCAAAGCTAAAAGATCCCAGTCTGATTATCTATGCACCGGTGCGGGTGTTGGGAAATAAAACGATTGTTACCAATGGGGACCAGACGGATACCATCTATGAGGGAATGGACCGGCAGCTGACGTTTGAACAGTCCCTTCGCAGCCGGGAGTTTGAGCCGGACGGACCCAATTATACCCCGCGGATTTCAGGGATTCTCCATATTGACAAGGGAAAATATAATTATGCCATGTCTATCTTAAAGAGCAATCATGGAAAACCATCCTCCTGTTGCCGTTTTACTTTTGCCTATGAAAATCCGGCTCCAGGAGAAGGACATTTTATTCATACCTATGAACAGGATGGAGATCCCCTGCCAAGTTTTTCCGGTGAGCCGAAGCTGGTGGCTATGATGGATTCCATGGACGATTTTACGAAAATGATGTGGGAAAGCCTGAACGAAGAAAATAAGGTATCTCTATTTGTGCGGTATGTGGATCTTTTTTCCGGAGCGTATGAAAGCCGGATTGTAAATAAAAATCAATAGACAGGACCGGGAGAAAAAGAAAGGAACGAAAAAGATGAGAGAGTGGGAGCTGAAATATGGCTGTAACCCGAATCAGAAGCCAGCGAGAATTTTTATGGAGGGAGAGCAGGAGCTTCCCATTCAGGTGCTGGCAGGCAGACCAGGGTATATTAACCTGCTGGACGCATTGAATGGATGGCAGTTAGTAAAGGAACTTAAAAAAGCTTCAGGTCTGCCAGCAGCGGCTTCTTTTAAGCACGTTTCACCGGCAGGGGCAGCAGTGGGGATTCCTTTGGATGAAACTCTGGCAAAGATTTACTGGGTGGAAGATATGGGACAGCTTTCCCCTTTGGCCAGTGCCTATGCCCGCGCCCGCGGAGCAGACCGGATGTCTTCCTTTGGCGATTTTATTTCTCTGTCGGATGTGTGTGATGTGGATACGGCAAAACTGATTAAGCGGGAAGTTTCGGACGGAGTGATTGCTCCAGGGTATGAACCGGAGGCGCTGGAGATTTTGAAATCCAAAAAGAACGGCAATTATTGCGTGATTCAAATGGATGAGGCATATGAACCAGATCCCATAGAACGCAAGCAGGTGTTTGGCGTAACCTTTGAACAGGGAAGGAACGATCTAAAGATTCATCCAGAAATGTTTGATCAGATTGTCACTGACAACAAGGAGATTCCAGAGGCAGCCAAGGTGGACTTAGCCATTTCACTGATTACTCTGAAATATACTCAGTCTAACTCCGTTTGTTATGTGAAGGGCGGTCAGGCCATTGGCATTGGGGCAGGACAGCAGTCAAGGGTACATTGTACCCGTCTGGCAGGACAAAAGGCAGATAACTGGTTTTTGCGGCAAGCGCCCCAGGTGCTGGAACTGCCATTTTTGGATGGAATCCGGCGGGCGGACCGGGACAATGCCATTGACGTATACATTGGGGAAGAGTATGAGGATGTACTGGCAGACGGCGCATGGCAGAAGATCTTTAAGGTAAAACCGCCGGTGTTTGACCGGAAAGAAAAACGGGCATGGCTGAACGGGATGTGTGATGTGGCTTTGGGTTCGGATGCATTCTTTCCTTTTGGGGACAATATTGAGCGTGCTTATAAAAGCGGCGTGAAATATATTGCCCAACCTGGAGGTTCTGTACGGGATGACCATGTAATTCAGGCTTGCAATAAATATGGGATTGCTATGGCATTTACCGGAATCCGTCTGTTCCATCATTAATTGGAGGAGATGGGAAATAGAGGAGGATTTTACAGATGGCGGGCATGTTCCCGCCATTTTGTGTGAATTTGACTCTGATTTTGTTGTTATTTTACAGTCCAAGTTACGGACATCAAAATGCGGTGCCTGCAAGCCGGGATCTTATCATAAAGAAAGAAGAAAGTGATTTGGATACCTTGCATAAAATTTGGATGAAAGGTAAAATAGATTTGTTGCGTGATTTGAATTGATCAGGAAATGGAATTTACAGGAGAATGTATATGAACCAAAATCAGTTTGAGCAGTTGTTCCAGGCATTTGCATCCAAGAAAATGTCTTCCACAGACAAAAAAGGCAAAGAAAAAGAGCCAGACTCCGGACCGGAAAAGTTTGATTCGGACGGGAATCCAGTGAAAAACCGCCATTCTTTTGGGGGAGTGGGAGTTGTGTTTTTGGTGATGCTTTTGATTTTTGCAGGGATGAACAGTTACTATATGCTGGATGAGGAGAATTATGGGGTGGTGACAACTTTAGGGAGCGCAGAGGCAGTTTCCAAAGCTGGACTGCATTTTAAGATTCCTTTTGTTCAGACCGTGAAAAAGGTATCCAAGGGAATCAAGGGTATGCCCATTGGATACAGCCTGGAGACAGGAGATACCATTGATGAAGAATCGATTATGATTACCAAAGATTTTAATTTTGTGAATACGGATTTTTATTTGGAATACATGGTCAATGATCCAGTGAAATATCTGTATGCGTCGGCGGAGCCAGAGTCCACTTTAAAGATGCTGGCTCAGTCCTATATCCGTGACACAGTAGGAATTTACAATGTGGATGATGTGATTACCACGGGAAAAGCGGCCATTCAGTCAGAGATTAAGGAGAAGCTGACCAACCGGATGATTGCAGAAGACATTGGGCTTTCTGTAGTGAACATTACCATTCAGGATGCCTTTCCCCCCACAACCGAAGTGATGAATGCTTTTAAAAATGTGGAAAATGCCAAACAGGGCAAGGAGACGGCCATTAACAATGCCAATAAAGACCGAAACGAGAAGATTCCGTTGGCAGAGGCAGAGTGTGATCAGATTATCAAGAATGCAGAGGCTCAGAAAGAAGCCCGCATCAAGGAAGCCCAGGGGCAGGTATCCCGGTTTGAGCAGATGTATGCAGAGTACAGCAAGTATCCGTTGATTACAAAACAGCGTATGTTTTATGAAACCATGGAAGATCTGCTTCCAGGAATGAAAGTTTATATTGTGGATGAAAGTGGAACTCAGAAAATGCTGCCGCTGGATTCCTTTTATTCCTCAGCTCCTGTTTCCGGAAATGTGATTTCTGGGGTCCCTTCCTCTGACACCAGGACCGGAGAGAACGGAGGTGACACCCCCAATCCTGCCGGGGCGTCAACACAAAACCGCGAACAAGAATCCCAACAGGCAGACCAATTGGAAAAGGAGGCAGATCAATGATAAGAGGAGCAAAAAAAGCAGCCGGATTTCTGATGGTTATTGTTTTAATCATCCTTTTGGCAGCTGGAATGGTGGTTACGTATCCCAATGAATATAAGCTTATTCGGCAGTTTGGAGAGATTGTCCGGGTGGTGGAGACCCCAGGGGTATCTTTTAAGATTCCATTGATTCAGACCAGCACTTCTCTGCCAAAGGAATTGCAGATTTATGATATACCCAAGTCGGATGTGATCACAAAAGACAAAAAGAGCATGATTGCAGACGCGTTTGTATTGTGGCGGATTTCTGATCCCATTCTTTTTACCCGCCATCTAAACGGTCAGGTGGCTCAGGCCCAATCCAGAATTTCCGCTTCTGTGTTTTCCTCTATGAAGTCGGTGATTTCCAACATGGACCAGGCTGAGATCATAGAGAACCGGAATGGCCAGCTGGCTTTGGACATTAGCGGAAACATTGGCAATTCTCTGGACGGATATGGGATTCAGGTTCTGGCAGTGGAGACCAAATCCCTGGACATGCCAGATGACAACAAACAGGCGGTTTATGACCGGATGATCTCTGAGCGGAACAATATTGCGGCGTCCTTTACAGCCCAGGGCAATTCCTCTGCTCAAAAGATCAAAAATGATACCACAAAAGAGGTGTCTGTGATGAAGTCTGCTGCCAGAGCGGAGGCGGAGAAGATCAAGGCAGAAGGAGAGGCTCAGTACATGCAGATCCTCTCCAATGCTTACAACGATGTGAACAAGGCGGACTTTTACAATTTTGTCCGCTCCCTGGATGCGGCAAAGGCATCTTTAAAAAATGGAAATAACACGTTGATTTTGGATAAAAGCTCTCCCATGGCTCAGATTTTTTACGGGTATTAAGAAGAAAAGCAGGGACTATTGCAGGATGGTCCCTGCTTTGCCGTCCAGACTGTCAATGGCCTTGTCTAAGGAGGTAATGATGGCGCGCCGGCCTTTGCCGGCTTTTAAAAATGTGACGGCAGCCTGAATTTTAGGCAGCATGGAAGCAAATTCAAAATGTCCCTGGCGGATGTATTCCTCTGCCTGAGCTGTTGTCATGGAATCAATGGCTTTTTCCTCATTGGTTCCATAGTTTAAAGTTACATTGGAAACGCTGGTAAGGATTAAGAGAACTTCTGCGTCGGTTTCTGTGGCAACCAAACCAGCAGCCAGATCTTTTTCAATAACTGCGCTGGCGCCTTTTAAACGGGAACCCTGCTCCAGAACCGGAATGCCCCCTCCTCCGCAGCAAATGACGATTTGTCCGGCATCCAGCAAAGTGCGGATGGCGTCGATCTCAACAATGGAAACCGGTTTGGGAGCAGATACGATTCGCTGCCATCCTTTTCCTGGAATTTCGGTTACATAGTTTCCTTTCGCCTCTTCTTGGTCGGCTTCTTCCCGGTTCATATAGCGGCCGATTTTTTTAATCGGGGTGTAGAAGGAGTCGTCATAAGGGCTGACCATGACCTGAGTGAGGATGGTGGAAACCGGCTTGTAAATCCCACGGCGAATCATTTCCGAGCGGATGCCGTTTTGGAGATCATATCCAATGTAACCTTGGCTCATGGCAGAGCACACAGACATAGGGGCAGCGGTGTAGCCTTCGTGTTGTCTGGAAAATTCATTCATAGCTGTGTGAATCATGCCTACCTGGGGAGCATTGCTGTGGACCAGAGCAATCTGCCATCCTTTTTCAATAAGATCGGCAATGATCTGGGATGTGTCAATGACCGCGGCTTTCTGTTCCGGAAGATTGGTGCCAAGGGCCTTGTGGCCAAGGGCTATGACAATACGCTTTTTAGACATATGGATACCTCTTTTTCTTTCTTGTTATGGTTGTATTATAGTGTTTTTAAAAAGAAAAAGCAAGACATCTGTCGTGGACCTGGGGGCATTTGCCTGATAAATGGTGGGATGTTCAATTTTTCATATATTTCCGTATTTTTTTGCTGGAAAAATCCAGATGGTTTGTGCTATACTGTTAGAGCGTGCAGATGACAGAAAGCAAAAGAGAAAGGAAGATCATTCTATGGATGGAAGAATACAGAAAATCTTTCAGATTCTATGGCTGCTGTCTCTTCCTTTGCTGATTTATCTTTCGGTGGGCGACTTGGTTTTTACGGCGTGGGGCGTTGTAAGAGGCAGGATTTTGCAGGAGGAGATTCTTCCGTTGTCAGCAGCAGCTTCCGGGAGCGCATCGCTGATTCTTGGAATCTGGTATGAGAGATGGAGGAAAAAGCAGGATTTTCCAAACCGAGTAAGCTGGTCCTTTGCTGTCTGCGCCGTAATGGCGGGAGCAGGGGCATGTCTGTTCTTTAATGGGTTAATGAGGCTTCTTCCTTTTCCGGTAAAAGGGTATGAACCGGTGAGTCAGATTTTGTACCGCCCTGCCTTTGCCACTCAGCTTCTCTGTATGGGAATTGTGATTCCCCTAGGGGAGGAGCTTGTGTTTCGGGGGCTGGGATATGGAAGAATGCGGACGAAGCTTTCTTACCCTGTGGCAGTAATGGTGTCAGCAGTATGTTTCGGAGTGTATCATGGAAATCTGGCACAGGGAATTTACGCGGGGCTATTGGGGATTTTTCTGGCAATACTATATGAAAAAGGCAAAAGTCTGTGGGGGTGTGTGCTGTTCCATGGAGCAGCCAATGGAGCGGCAGTGGCGCTGACTGGGATTTCTCTGGAAAAACGGATGAATGAGTCAGCAGGCTGGACGGCAGGCGCTATGATCCTTGGAGGAAGTCTGCTTGTGGCTTCGTGCAATAAGATAAGAAGGGATGGAAAAGAACGTGAAGCTGTTATCCATAGCAATACCATGCTATAATTCAGAAGCTTATATGAGAAGATGTATTGACTCCCTGCTTCCTGGGGGGGATGAGGTGGAAATCCTGATTGTGGATGACGGATCTGCAAAGGACCGGACCGGAGAAATTGCAGATGAATATGAGGCGAACTATCCGGGAATCTGCCGTGCAATCCATCAGGAAAACGGTGGACACGGGGAGGCGGTAAACGCAGGGCTGCGTGCTGCTTCTGGCGTCTATTTTAAGGTGGTAGACAGTGACGACTGGGTGAATGAGGATGCTTACCGGCAGGTCCTTGAAGTGCTGCGTCAGTTTGTGTATGGGGATGGAACTCTGGACATGTTGGTGACAAATTTTGTCTACGAAAAACAGGGCGCCCGCCACAAGAGAGTGATGCAGTATCGGACGGCTCTTCCCAAACGGGAGCTGATCACCTGGGAAGATGTGAAGGTTTTTATTTTAGGACAATATATTTTGATGCATTCGGTGGTTTACCGGACTCAGATGCTTTTAGACTGTAAACTGGAGCTGCCAAAACATACCTTTTATGTGGATAATATTTTTGTGTATCAGCCCCTTCCTTATGTGAAGACATTGTATTATCTGGATGTGAATTTTTATCGTTATTTTATTGGAAGAGAAGATCAGTCGGTCAATGAGCAGGTGATGATCGGGCGGATTGACCAGCAGATTTTGGTGACAAAACTGATGTTGGATTGTTGTGATCTTTCAAAGGTAGGCAGCCGGAAGCTGCGCCATTACATGGTTCGTTATCTGGAAATTATGATGACGATTTCTTCTATTTTGGCCATTAAGTCCGGAATGAAGGAAAATATGGCCAAGAAAAAAGAATTGTGGCAGTACTTAAGGAAAAAGAATTTCCCCTTGTTTTTGCGGCTTCGGTGGGGATTTTTAGGGCAGGGAATGAATCTGCCGGGACGAAGCGGACGGACGGTGTCCATTGCAGGATATAAGATCAGCCAGAAGTTTTTTGGCTTTAATTAGGAATGAAGATGGAAACGGAAATAAAAATACACATAGCGGCAGTGATTGTTGGTTTTTTTCTGGATTTATGGATTGGAGATCCGGAAAGATGGCCGCACCCGGTTCGGGCAATGGGGTGGCTCATTGGGCGGCTGGAAGGAATGTTTCGTAAAATTTTTCCCAAAACTCCTGCAGGAGAGCTGGTGGCTGGCGGACTGCTGGCAGCGGCAGTGACAGCAGCCACAGGAGGTATTGTAACGGCGATACTCATAGCGGCCGGATGGATTCATCCGGCCTTGCGTTTTTTCTTTATGTGCATCATGAGCTGGCAGGCTCTTGCAGCAAAATCCCTGAAAACCGAAAGCATGAAGGTTTATGACCATTTGATGAGAGAGGACGTAGAAGGCGCCAGATGGGCGGTTTCCCGAATTGTAGGAAGAGATACAAAGCCATTGTCAAGGGATGGAATCATTCGGGCAGCAGTGGAGACGGTTGGGGAAAATACGTCGGATGGGGTGATTGCGCCGCTTTTTTATTTGCTCTTTTTTGGTCCGGTGGGAGGGTTTGTCTACAAGGCAGTGAATACCATGGATTCTATGGTGGGATACCGAAACGAGAAGTATTTGTATTTTGGAAAGATTCCGGCCCGTCTGGATGATCTGGCAAACCTATTGCCAGCCCGCCTGACTGGTTTTTTACTTATTGGAACTGCATTTTTTCTTCCGGGTTTTGATGGAAAAGAGGCTTTTCGAATCTGGCGCAGAGACCGATATTGCCACAAAAGCCCCAATTCTGCGCAAGGGGAAGCGGCCTGTGCCGGAGCTTTGGGGATACAGCTGGCGGGTCCAGCCTGGTATTTTGGAAATCTCCATGAAAAACCATGGATCGGAGATGAGACCCGGCCAGTGGAGTCGGAGGATATTCGCCGGGTGAACCGATTGATGATGGGAAGTGCCTGGATGGCTTTGGGGGTGGGAATTGTGAGTGTGGTTTGGTTTGTAGGAATCTAAGACGACAAAATGGCGCTGGTTTGAAAAATTGCTGCAAAGTGGGGGTGTGCAGCTGGAAAGAGTGATTGTTTAGACACGCTCTAGTATAACCCAACTTAAATACCTTTCTGTTTCGATGAGGATGCTTTTTCGAGAGCGCAAAGGAAAAAGCAGAGGCGTAGTGGTGCTACGTTGAGCATTTTTCCTTTGTGCTCTCGAAAAAGCAGACCAGCGAAACGTAAGGTTATTTAAATCGGGTTATACTAGTGTCTTGACCGTATTATATTCCGTCAAACCTCCTTGTCTATTTGTCCACCTGCTGCGTTGGATTTTCTAGCCGTAGCCACCGCTACGCCGTCGAAAATCCGCCTTGCAGATGAACAAATATCCTGCGGAGTTTCGCCAGATATAATACGGTCAAGACACTAGTGTTCCATCCGGACAGAAAATGGAGTTGTGAGCGGTCTGGTGCGTGACAGACCGTTCACGACTTCGATTTCTGTCCGGATGGTGTAGGAATTTGGTCATGCAGACGGCTTTGACGGAGGAAGAATGTCAAGGTGGCGAAACATGGCAAATATATAGGGAGCGCCAAACACATTCAGTGCTTTTGGCCCAGTGATGGTGTGAAGGGTGTCTTCCTGAACTTTGATAAATGCTTTTTCAAAAGTGGCTCTGGTGATGGATTTTTTCTTACGCTCTGTAAAAAATTCTCCGCCTTTGATGGTGTAGGTAAAGGGAAGTCCTTTGGTAGTGTAAAAGGTTTCTCCCTGATGGGCGATGAGCACGTCCCATAAAGTCTCAACTGTAATCATTGGTAGGCTGCCTTTCTGTATAGGTGTTCGTTTGATATGATTATAGCGGACTTGGAATAGTTTTACAATAGATTGTGGTAAAAATTGGAAAAAACTTATAGTGAGAGTGAATAAGGAAGTTCATGGGAGAGAACGGTTTTGCTGGCATGATTAAGGATTGTCTGAAAACAGCAGGAATGGGCTTACCAAAAGGTTCATTGGATGGCTTGGTGCTTGCAACAGGGGATTTGGCTGGATACTACTTGTGTTTTTTGTTACAAAATTGTTAAATCGTATTGTTTTTTTTAACAAAACGTATTAATATATAGGCAGAGCAGATTTGCGGGAGCGATTCTGAATCAAAAAGGCAGATACACACAGGGAGGAAATATGTTCAATTCGAAAAAGAAAAACGAAGTTGTCAGTACTGGTACGATCAACACAATTATCGGCAATAATTCAAAAGTAGAGGGATTGCTGGAAGCTTCCGATCCTACCAGGGTAGATGGATTGGTGCAGGGAAAGATTTTATCTCAAAGTTCGGTGATTGTTGGGGAGCATGGAGTTGTAAAAGGAGATATTATTGCCATTGAAATTTTGGTAGCAGGCACAGTTTACGGCAATTTAAAGGCAGAGCAGCGGATTGAGCTGACAGAGACAGGCCGTGTGCTGGGAGATCTGGTGACAAAGACCCTTGTGATTGATGAGGGTGCCTCCTTTAAGGGTAATTGTACCATGGAAGTGATGGAAGAAAAGAAGGCTTCCGAAAGCACCCGTGAGGAGTCTTCGGAGGAAAAAGGAAAAAAGGAGACGAAAGAGTCGGATAAAGAGGATAAATAAAAAGAAAATAAGCAAATTGTAAAGAATGAATTTATGAAAAGAAGGAAATGAAGAATCAGTGTCGATGAAGTGGAAAAAGTTTAAAAAAGAACGAATTTCTCTGAATTACACGGTTATGCTGCTGCCTCATTCCCAAAAGAAGGCGATCCATTTTAAGACGCCTGTCTGGACGTTTGGAGTTGCCTTTTTAGGACTTTTGGTGCTGACCGGAGCTTGTTTGTTTTTTGCAGGATCTCGTCACCAGCTGAAACAGGTTCAAAAAGAAAAGGAGCTGCTGGAGCAGGAATGGGAGCAGCTGGCAGAGCAGAAGCGGCTGGCAGATGAGGAAAACAAAGCTCTGAAAAAGGAACAGGAGCTTCAGGAGCAGGAGCTTATGGCTTTGGAGCAGCGAACCAGAAACACATTAAAGGAGTTAGAAAATCTGGTGGAGCGGGAGAGCCAGATCCGGCAGGAGCTGGGGCTGGGACAGATTGCGGAAGATGAGACAGAAGGCAAAACAGAGGATGAAGATTCATCAGAGGAATCAGAAAACGGTGAAAATGGGACGTCTGCAGATTCACAGGAAGATTTGTCGGATTCCGGAGATGGAGCCAGAGATGCCCTTAGGGCAGATAATGGCAACGGCACGGTGCGGATTGCTTCAGCGGACCTTCCCCTTGTTCTGGCCCAAAATGATGCCAATTTTACCGCCATCCAGGCTGAGCTTGGGTATTTGCAGAGCAAACTTACCGAAAAAACCGGACAATATGACGGCTATCTGAATACCATTGAGGAGAAGAAAGCCGCAGAGGCGGCAGAGAAGGCGAGAAAAGAAGCTTTGAGAACTTCCATTGTCACCAATGCTCTTCAATATGTGGGAAATCCTTATGTTTATGGCGGCAACAATCCCAATACTGGGGTGGATTGTTCTGGATTTACCAAATACATTTTGGGAAATACGGCCGGAGTCTATTTAAACCGGACAGCAGCAGAACAATCCACTCAGGGACGAGCCGTCTCGGCAGAAAATGCAAGGCCGGGAGATCTGGTATTTTACAGCAATGGAAGCACAGTCAACCATGTTGCTATTTATATCGGAGATGGCCGGGTGGTCCATGCATCCAATGAGCGAGTGGGAATCACCACATCCAATATGTATTACCGAACCCCGGTAAAGATTGTAAATATGCTGGGAGATTAAGGAGAACATGGGAAAAGCTTCGGGAACAGAATTGTTTCCGGAGCTTTTGGCTGTTTTTTTGCAGGAAATGATTTACATTAGATTACAATTTGGCTATAATGATAAAATACATTGGTTGAGCAGGAGGGCAGTATGGCAAGAGGACAGGTGAGCAGGATTCCCGTTCAGACAAATCCCTTGATGGACTTTGAGACAAACCAGGTAGTGTTTGCCCTGGATATTGGAACCCGGAGCATAATCGGGATGGTAGGGGTGGTTGAAGAAGGCAAAGTAAGAATTGTAGCCATTGAGAGGGAAGAACATACAGAACGGGCGATGATTGATGGGCAGATTGAGAATATTGAGAAGGTTGCAGCTTTGGCAGAGCGAGTGAAAAAGCGGCTGGAGAGCCAGCTAGGTCTCACTTTGGACCGGGTCTGTGTGGCAGCGGCAGGACGCGCTCTTCGGACTCGTCGTGCGGATTTTGAGATGGAACTTTCCGGAACACAGCTGATTGATGATGAGATTATCAGCCGTCTGGAGGCAGGGGCCATCAATAAAGCCGAGGAAGCGTTTGATGCAGAAAATGAAGCTGTGGGAGATTCCCGCCGTTTTTATCTGGTAGGATATACGGTGTGCCAGTATTATTTGGATCAATACACCATGTCCAGCCTGAAAGATCACCGGGGCCGACTGGTGAAGGTGGATTTAATCGCCACATTTCTTCCCAGCGAGGTGGTGGAAAGCCTGTATACGACTATGAACAAGATTGGTTTGGAAGTTGCCAGCCTGACGTTGGAGCCGATTGCCGCCATCAATGCGGCGATTCCGGAAAATCTTCGGCTTTTAAATCTGGTTATGGTGGATATTGGCGCGGGAACTTCCGATATTGCCGCCTGTACCGGGGGCAGCGTGACCGGCTACACCATGGCTACAGTGGCTGGGGATGAGGTAACAGAGACTTTGATGAAAGCATATCTGGTGGATTTTGAGACGGCTGAAAAAATCAAGTCGCAGATGGACCAGGATAAAGAGATTGTTTTTGCGGATATTTTGGGATTTGAACACAAAGTTCCCCAGGAGGAGGTTTTTGAGAAAATTCAGGGAACCTCGGAACTTTTATGTAAGGAGATTGGGGACAAGATTGTGGAGGTAAACGGAGGTCCGCCCTCTGCTTTGTTTTTGGCTGGCGGCGGCAGTAAGCTGGCCAGACTTAGGGAAGGGTTGGCAGAGGCTCTTGGGATGGATTTAAACCGGGTGGCCATTGCAGGAAACTATTTTCAGGCCAGCGCTTTTTCAGAGGAGTATGACCTGAACAATCCAGAATATGCCACTCCTTTGGGAATTGCCATTTCTTCCGGACTAAACCGGATTAATGACAGCTTTCGGGTGATTTTAAATGACAAGCCGGCCAAGCTGTTCCGCAGCGGAAGTTTTACCGCTCTGAATCTGTTGATGATGAACGGATACAGTTTTCGGGATATTATGGGGCGGTCTGGTATGAATCTTGCAGTGACTGTCAATGGGGAGCGGAAGGTGTTTTATGGCACAGCGGCCAAACCAGCTTCTCTTTTGATTAACGGAAAAGAGGGGAAGCTTTCTGAAATTATCCATGCAGGGGATTCCATTGATTTTGAGCCTGCAGAGTCTGGAATACCGGCAAAGGCATGTCTTGGGGATTTGGAGGGAGCGTCTTTTTGTGAGGAGATTACCCTTAACGGCACATATGCTTTTTTGGAAACGCCTCTTAAAAACGGGGATGTGGTGGTTATGAAGTTTCCGGGAAATGAGAATAATAATGGAAAAGACCGCCTGACCGATTTGATGTCACAACCCCAAAAGCAGCAGGAGATGGAAAAGAGAGCGGCATTTAGAGAGACCCCTGTGCTGGAGACCCCGGCTGGAGGGGGAAAGCGAAAAAACAGAGTTGAGGCGGAAGAAAAGCTGGAGACCAATGAATATTTGGCGGAAAACAGCAAGATAACAGATGGAAACTTGGCAGAAGACAGCCGAAAGACCGACGAAAATTTGGGGGGAGAAACCTGGAATGCAGGCGAAAATCTGACGGGAGCCAGCCAGAATACAGGTGAAAACTTAGGAGGAGAAATTTGGAATACAAGTGAAAATCTGACGGGAGCCAGCCAGAATACAGGTGAAAATTTGGTGGGAGAAATCTGGAACACAGATAAAAACCTGACAGAAGACAACCAGAAAAACGCTGAAAGCTCAGTGAAAGAATCTGGTGTAAAACAGGCTTGGGAAAATGGAAAATCGGAAGAGAACTTGACGGCATCTGGTGAAAAAGAAAGTATGGCGGCTCTGTTTAAGGGAAGAAGGAGGGCAGCAGCTGCCCTTACCAGAGGAAGAATGGCAGATCTTTCGAGAAAAAGAAGCGAGGCTGCCGGCAGAATGTCTGAGAGGGAAGGAATAACCTATGATTCATCCCGCCCGGAGAGGAAACCAGAAGACATAAGAAAAGAGACGAATCCGATGAATGGTTTGCCGGAAAGCGGCGAGACGGCAGCAGCCTTAGGGGCGAATTTCAAATCTTCGGAATTAGCAAAACCAAAAACTGAGACAAAAATAGACGAAAAAACACAAGAAGAGGGAAAGAGAAAGGCAGAAGTACAAGACGATTTTGAGATACCAGAAGAATTAGAGATACAGGAAGAATTGGAGATTCAGGAAGAGATTGAGATACACGAAGAGACAGAAATACAAGAAGAGATGAAACAAGAGAAAACCATAGACATTATGGAGGAACCGCCCCGGTTAGAATGGGGAAAACTTCCTGCTGCAAGAGAAGTTTTGTTCTACTTAAACGGTTCGCCTCTTCGCCTTCCTGCCAAAGAGGATGGTCAGCCTTATTATCTGATGGATTTGATTGAACATTCCGGCATTGACTTGAAGAATCCAAAAGGAGCCATTCGGTTGACAATCAATGGAGCTGCCGGATTATTTCAGCAGGAGCTTCGGGAGAGGGATACAGTGGAAATTCGGGAAGAGGAGAGATCCTTTTAGATAACCATTATTTTTGGAAAAAACTGGTTGCGTTTGCAGGTTAAGTAGGGTAGAATAAGAAAAACGTCGAAATATACCAAACAGGGGGAAGAACCGTGAGATGTCCATTTTGCAATGCGTCAGATACCAAGGTAATTGATTCCAGACCAGTGGATGAACACTGCTCCATTCGTCGCCGCCGTCAGTGCGAGAAGTGTAAAAAAAGGTTCACCACCTATGAAAAACTGGAGACGATACCGCTTATGGTGATCAAAAAAGATCGCACCAGGGAGGTTTATGAGCGTTCCAAGATTGAAGACGGAGTAATTCGTTCCTGTCATAAGCGTCCGGTATCCATTGAACAGATCAATCTTATGATTGATGAGATTGAAAATCAGGTGTTTAATATGGAAGCCAAGGAAGTGGAGACTTCTGCCATTGGAGAGCTGGTGATGGAAAAGCTCAAGAATCTGGATGAAGTGGCTTATGTGCGCTTTGCTTCTGTATACCGGGAATTTAAAGATGTGAATACTTTTATGGAGGAGCTGGGAAAGCTGTTGAAAAATAAATGATATTAGAGCGGTTTTACCCGAAAGAATGGGTGGAAAGCACCTATAAAATTGACTGGGAAGCATGGAGCAGGAAGGGAATCGCCGGTGTAATTTTTGACATTGACAATACCCTGGTTCCCCACGATGCTCCGGCAGATGACCGGGCGAGGGCGCTTTTTTTGCGGCTTCGCAAACTGGGAATGAAAACTTGTCTTTTATCCAACAATAAGGAGCCAAGGGTAGCTTCATTTGGCAAAGAAGTGGATTCTCTGTACATTTATAAATCTGGTAAGCCAGGGACAAAGAACTACAAAAAGGCGATGGAACTTATGGGAACCAACTCAAAGAATACGCTGTTTGTGGGGGATCAGCTGTTTACCGATGTGTATGGAGCCAATCGGGCTGGGATTTATGGAATTTTGGTAAAGCCTATGAATCCAAAGGAAGAAATTCAGATTGTGCTGAAGCGGTATCTGGAGGCAGTGGTTTTGTATTATTATAAGAGAAAAGGCGGCTCCCAGAGCGCCACAGAAAAAAATGGTTGAAAAAAACAGGTATTTATTATAAAATAGAAAAGATTAAGAGTGAGTATGCAAATACAAGGAGGAAATTCACATGATTTCGGCAGGTGATTTTAGAAATGGCATTACCTTGGAGATTGACGGATCCGTATGTCAGATTATCGAGTTTCAGCATGTAAAACCGGGAAAAGGAGCTGCTTTTGTCAGAACAAAAATTAAGAACGTGATTACTGGTTCTGTGGTGGAGCGAACCTTCCGCCCCACAGAGAAATTCCCGACAGCAAGAATTGACCGTGTGGACATGCAGTACTTATATGCAGATGGGGATTTGTTTAATTTTATGAATATGGAAAACTATGAGCAGATTGCCCTGACACAGGATGTCATTGGGGATGCGCTCAAGTTTGTGAAGGAAAATGAGACCGTGAAGGTATGCTCCTACAATGGCAAGGTGTTTTCTGTGGAGCCGCCGCTGTTTGTGGAACTGGAGATTACCAATACAGAGCCCGGATTTAAGGGCGATACGGCTCAGGGCGCTACAAAGCCAGCCACGGTGGAGACTGGGGCTACGGTTTATGTGCCATTATTTGTAGATAATGGGGACAAGATTAAGATTGATACCCGTACTGGAGAGTATTTGTCCAGAGCATAAGGAATGTGAAAGCCAGACCATGTAAATGTCTGGCTTTTCTGATAAGGTGGAAAAATGGAGATGAAGAAAAAGACGCTGGCAGAAGAAATGAGATAAAAGGGAGAAAAAGTCCAGATGGAAAAGGAGACAGAAAAGGAAAAAAATATTGCTCTGATTGGATTTATGGGAGTGGGAAAAAGCGCGGTATCCCGCCGTTTGAAAGCCTTGCTTTCCATGGAAGAGTTGGAGACGGATGCTATGGTGGTAGCGGCGGAGGGAATGGAGATTGGAGATATTTTTGCCAAATATGGGGAAGAATACTTTCGCCGTCGGGAAAGAGATGTGATTCAAAGTCTGGAAAATCGCCGCGGAGTGATTATCTCCTGTGGAGGCGGCGTAGTAATGAGAGAAGAAAATGTGGAAAATCTGAAAAAAAGCAGCCGGATTGTGCTTTTGACCGCTGAGCCAGAGACCATTTTAGAGCGGGTAAAACATTCCCAAGAGCGTCCTTTATTAAATGGCCACATGAATGTGGAATACATTGGAGAACTGATGGAAAAACGACGGGAAAAATATGAGGCTGCGGCAGATTTGATTGTGTCCACAGATAAAAAGACCGTGAATCAGGTGTGTGAAGAACTGATTCAAAGATTGAGAGAGACCGATTGACCAAAAGGAGAATGAAAAAGTGAAAAAAATTCTTGACTTGATTTCTGCTCGGATGGAGGAAGCCTTTGAAGCATGCGGTTATGAAAAGCGCTATGCCAAGGTGGTGCTTTCCAACCGGCCGGATTTGTGTGAATATCAGTGTAACGGAGCCATGGCAGCTGCCAAGGCTTATAAAAAAAAGCCGATAGATCTGGCCAGTGAAGTGGCGGCATATTTCCATGACGGGAAGACCAGAATTTTTTCTATGGTTCAGGCGGTTATGCCTGGATTTATCAACCTTTGTCTGGACGGAGATTTTCTGGCGGAATATTTACAGGGAATGGAGAAAGAAGAAAAACTGGGAGTGGAGGAGTGCGGCCGCGGGGAGACGGTGATTGTGGATTACGGCGGCGCAAATGTGGCTAAACCCCTTCATGTGGGTCATCTGCGCTCAGCAGTAATCGGTGAGAGCATCCGGCGAATGGGGGAATATTTAGGTTATCATACCATAGGCGATGTTCACCTGGGAGACTGGGGGCTGCAGATGGGACTGATTATAGAAGAGTTAAGAGAACGGCAGCCGGATTTGGTATATTTTGATGAGTCATATAGAGGAGAATATCCAAAGGAAGCTCCTTTTACCATTGGTGAGCTGGAGGAAATTTATCCCAGCGCCAGCGCCAAATCGAAAGAGGACGGGACCTTTAAGGAACGGGCTCAGGCGTCCACTTTGCGGCTTCAAAGCGGCTATGAGCCTTATGTGGCGATCTGGAAACATATTATGGCAGTATCCCTTGCCGATTTAAAGAAAAACTACGGCAACCTGGATGTTCATTTTGATCTGTGGAAGGGGGAAAGCGACGCAGGACCATATATTTCCTGGCTGATTGAGGATCTAAGGGAAAAGGGATTGGCACGGGAGAGCCAGGGAGCGCTGGTGGTGGATATTGCCATGGACACAGACTCCAAGGAATTGCCCCCGTGTATTGTACAAAAATCCGATGGAGCCGCCTTGTACGCCACTACAGATTTGGGAACGATTCTGGAAAGGGAGAAGCTTTATCATCCGGACCGGTACATTTATATTGCAGATAAGCGGCAGGAGCTTCATTATACTCAGCTGTTCCGGGTTGCCAGAAAGGCTGGTTATGTGAAGAAAGACACGCCTATGGATTATATTGGCTTTGGCACCATGAATGGCAAGGACGGAAAGCCGTTTAAGACCAGAGATGGAGGTGTTATGCGTCTGGAGCATCTGATTGCTGACATTGAAGAGGCTGTCTATGACCGGATTTTGGAAAACCGGGGAGTGACCGGGGAGACTGGGGAAGACAATACAGAGCCGCAGGTTATGGAAGGGGAGAAATCTGGTGGTGGGATGTCAGAAGAAGAGGCAAGAAATACAGCCCGAATGATTGGTCTGGCCGCCTTAAAATACGGAGATCTTTCCAATCAGGCGGCAAAGGATTATGTGTTTGATCTGGACCGTTTTACTTCTTTTACCGGCAATACAGGACCTTACCTTCTCTATACGATTGTCCGGATAAAGTCCATTTTGAAAAATTATCAGGAAGCTGGCGGCCAGGTGGGCGACGCGGTGATTCTTCCGCCAAAAGGGGATTCAGAACGGGAACTTTTCCTGCGTTTAATCCGGTACAATGAAGTGATGGAAAATGCTTTTTCAGAGCTTGAGCCTCATAAGATTTGTCAATATCTCTATGAGCTTTCCAACGGATTTAACGGGTTTTACAGAGATCACAAGATACTGACCGAAGAGGATAAAGAAAGGCAGGCCAGCTGGGTCCGGCTGATTACACTGACAAGAGATGTACTGGTTTCAGGGATTCATGTATTGGGATTTGACGCACCGGACCGGATGTGACAAAGGGTGAGAAAGGAGTTTTTTCATCATGGCATTGTATGATTACATCGGCGCTTTGCGCCAGGGGCGAAAACAGTATCAGGAGGCGGTTTCCAAGGGGCAATATCCGTATCTTCCGGTGTTGGATGATATTTTGTCCAATACAGACATTGTGTCAGAGGTGAATTTGGGGATCATTGACATTCCCCTGGACCGGGTGGTGGGAACCAAAACCCATGGGAGAACCCAAGCTTTTGCCAGCAATTTTATGCCTCTTTTGGGAGAACGGTCGGAATTTGGAGCCAAATGGGGATTTTTGTATGACCATCAGATTGAAGAGGGAATCCATGACCCTATTTTTGCCTATGAGTTTATGAACCGGTATTATGTCCAGGAAGGCAATAAGCGGGTCAGCGTACTGAAATATCTTCGTGCTTACAGCATTAGTGCTTCGGTTATCCGGTTGATTCCCAAACGCAGCGATGACCGGGATACTAAGCTTTATTACGAATTTTTGGATTTCTATCAGGTGTCTTTTAACTGTGATGTATGGTTTAGCAGGGAAGGCAGCTATAAACGTCTTTTAGAAGCGATGGGAAAGGGTCCCAATGAGGTTTGGACCGAAGATGAACGCCAGTATTTTAAGGCAGCCTATGACCGGTTTTCCAAGGTATTTTATCATGCCCGCACAGAGGAGATGGAGCTGACTGCGTCGGATGCATTTTTAAAATATGTGGAATTTTTCAGCTATGAGGTGGCAAAAGAGCGGACCGGCGATCAGATGAAAAAAGATTTGGTCCGGATTTGGGATGAATTGCTTTTGGCTTCCAGGGGAAGCGAGATTGCTTTGGTAGAAAAGCCGGAGGTCAAAGAAAGCTCTTCTCCAAGGCTGCTGAACTGGCTGATTCCAGGGACAGCTATTGAACCGGAAATGCTAAAGCTTGCATTTATCTACCCCAAAGGAAAGGAAGTTTCCAGCTGGGTCTATGCCCATGAACTGGGCCGGATGAATTTAGAACAGCGTTTCCAGGAAAAGATGCACACAAGGGCTTTTGAGGATATAGGCACTGAGGAAGAGGTTTTAAAGGCAGTAGATCAGGCAGTGGAGGAAGGGTGCAATGTAATTTTTACGGTGGCGCCTCAGATGGCGGCTGCCAGCGTTAAAGCAGCCATTAAATATCCAAAACTGCGGATTTTTAATTGCTCTGTGAACATGTCCTACTCCTCTATTCGTACCTACTATGCCCGGATGTATGAGTCTAAATTTCTTATGGGGGCTTTGGCGGCTGCCATGAGCGAGCGGGAGAAGCTTGGTTATATTGCAGATTATCCCATTTATGGCATGATGTCCAATGTCAATGCATTTGCCATGGGAGCCAGAATGATCAATCCCAGGGCTAAGGTTTATTTAAAATGGTCAGGACTAAAGGAACATCACTGCCGTCAGGAGTTAGAACAGGAGGGAATCACGCACATTTCCGGTGAAGATATGATCACTCCCATAAAAGCTTCCAGAGAGTATGGACTGTACTGTAAGGCGCCAGACGGCACAGTGGAAAATCTGGCCACCTCTTTAACCAACTGGGGGAAATTTTATGAGCAGATTGTCAATCAGATCTGCCGGGGAGAGCAGGAGGATAAAAGCCTTAAAGGAAAGAAAGCCATTAATTACTGGTGGGGAATGTCCGCAGATGTGATTGATGTGATCTGTTCCAAGAGCCTGCCGTTCTCCACTCAGAAGCTGATTGATTTTCTGAAATGGTCCATTTGCTGCGGCTCTTTCCGCACGTTTGAGGGGAAAATTTACGCCCAAAAAGGGTTGGTAGTGGGAGAAGAGGGACGCAGTTTGACGCCGGAGGAGATTATCCGCATGGGATGGCTGTGCGACAATGTGGTAGGGCAGATTCCGCCTGTGGAACTGTTTAAACCAGAGGCTCAGGCCATGATTCGGATGAATGGGGTAAAGATGGAAGAGACAGGTACGGAGGAGAAAAAGGGTGAAAATTCTGGTGCTGGCAGACTGTGAGTCTAAGTCGCTGTATGAATATTTTACACGGGAAAAACTGGCAGGAGTAGAGCTGATTTTAGCCTGCGGCGATTTAAAGCAGAGCTATCTGGATTTTTTTGCCAGCATGACCAGCGTGCCAGTATTGTATGTGATGGGAAATCATGACGATGGCTGGGACCCGGAATCTCCCTGTGGCTGTATCTGCATAGAAGATGATATTTTTGTCTATCAGGGAATCCGGATTCTTGGTCTGGGCGGTTCCATGCGGTATCTGCCGGAAGCCAGAAACCAGTATTCTGAGCATGAGATGAGACGGAGAATCCGAAGACTCTGGTGGAAGCTGCGGAAAAACGGAGGATTTGATATTCTAGTGTCCCATGCGCCAGCGGCAGGGGTGAATGATCTGGAAGATCTGCCTCACCGGGGGTTTGCCTGTTTTTGTGAGCTTCTTGAACGCTATAAGCCGAAATTGTTTGTCCATGGACATGTCCATGCCAATTATGGAACTGGTTTTAAGCGGACAGATCAGGTTGGAAGCACTATGGTGGTAAATGCCTATGATTATTACATTTTGGATTTACCAATAGAGGATTAGAACGTGTCTGAAAATTGCTTTTCGTCCGATGTGCGTTACAATTTGTGGGAGATTTGGCCAGAATGAGGGAAGCTGGTGGGTTACGTTGACCGAATGGGAGTTAAATATACCACAAAGTGGGGCGTGCATTTGGCGGGAATGAATTTTCAGACACGTTCGATCTTGTCCGGCTATGTCAGACAAAAGCTGGGGCGTTTTTTGGATGGAGAAAAGGATTTGTGGAAATTAGTTCTTGACATTTTCTGGTGGAAATAGTATAATCGCTTTGGTTGTGAAAGCAGCAGACAGGAAAGTAGGTATCCACCTCACCTTGGCACGAGCGAGTGACCTGGGTTTATAATCAGAAGACACGGATCGGGGATGCAAGGGCATCCGTCGTGATTTTTGGAAAGGTGGATAGAGTCATTCTATCTACTTTTTTTATCCGAATGCAGAAAAGCAGGCCATGTTTAATTTAAAAAATGGAGGTGTACGACAATTAGCGATTTAATGATTAACGAACAGATCAGAGATAAGGAAGTTCGGTTGATTGGCGAGGATGGGCAGCAGCTGGGAATCATGTCTGCAAAGGAAGCTTTTAAGCTGGCCCAGGAGGCAGAACTGGATCTGGTGAAGATTGCCCCAACGGCAAAACCGCCGGTTTGTAAGATTATTGATTACGGAAAATATCGTTACGAACTGGCAAGAAAAGAAAAAGAAGCCAGGAAAAAACAGAAGGTAATCGAAATCAAGGAAGTAAGGCTGTCTCCTAACATTGACACCAACGATTTGAATACCAAGATGAGTGCGGCGCGTAAATTCCTGGAAAAGGGCGATAAGGTGAAAGTTACCCTTCGTTTCCGTGGCCGTGAGATGGCGCATATGTCTAAATCCAGATATATTTTGGACGATTTTGCGGAAAATCTGAAGGATATTGCAGTTGTCGATAAGCCATCCAAGGTGGAAGGAAGAAGCATGGTTATGTTTTTATCTGCAAAAAAATAAACGGAAATGGGAAGATTAAGGAGGAAATATCATGCCTAAATTAAAGACAAGTAAATCGGCTGCAAAGCGTTTTAAAAAGACCGGTACTGGCAAACTGGTAAGGAGCAAAGCATATAAGTCTCATATCCTGACCAAGAAAACCACCAAGAGAAAAAGAAATCTTCGTAAAGATATTGTCACAGATGCTACCAATGCAAAAGTGATGAAGAAGATTCTGCCGTACCTGTAAAACTGTGAGAGAAGGAGGAAAAACCGATGGCAAGAATTAAAGGCGGTATGAACGCAAAGAAAAAGCATAACAGAGTTTTAAAGCTGGCAAAAGGTTATAGAGGCGCCCGTTCCAAACAGTATAGAATCGCAAAGCAGTCCGTAATGAGGGCATTGACCAGTTCCTATGCAGGACGGAAGCAGAGAAAGAGACAGTTCCGCCAGTTGTGGATTGCCCGGATTAATGCAGCGGCAAGAATCAATGGTCTGTCTTACAGCAAGTTTATGTATGGTCTTAAGCTGGCTGGAGTAGAGATGAACCGGAAGGTTCTGTCTGATCTGGCTATCCATGATGCAGAAGGATTTGCAAAGCTGGCTGAGCTTGCTAAGAGCAAAGTGGCATAAAAGAGCAGGTGTGAGGCAATCGTTTGGGTATACATTGGAGCGTGTTTCAAACGATTGTCTCTCAAGAAAAAAGTTTGGAAATTTTTTCAAAAGTAGTTGCTATAATGACAAAACTGTGGTATACTATATGAGTTCGCGGGAGTGCTGGAATTGGCAGACAGGCTAGACTAAGGATCTAGTGGTTGTATGATCGTGTGGGTTCAAGTCCCATCTCCCGCAGTTTGCGGAGACCCTTGAAATGCTGGAAATTGTTTTAGAAGCCAGTGTTTTCAGGGGTTTTGTCATAAATAGATGTATGCGTCAAAAACACGTTAATATATGCCGAATAGGAAAAAGTATCACACGATATATCACACAGTATCACGCGCCATTTTCTGAAAATGATCATTGATTTTTTTAGTTTGTCGGACTGTTTCATTATCAATCGTATTGCGGTAGACGGTTTTCATAATATTGTCGCTGCTCCATCCACCGCGCTCCAGAATATATTGATCCGGTACCCCTATGGCGTGCATAATGGATGCAGCGTAGTGCCGTTACGGTATAATAACGACAAACGGAAAAAGCCTTTATTTTCAAGGGGTTTGAGCGTTTGCCGTCATTTATTCAATTCCTTTTCCAAGTTGAAATCTGACGAGAAAAATATCGAAAAAAGGAGGCTGTTTCATTAACGACAAAATTTAATAGTGCCAGCGGTCCGGTGTATTGCCTGGCTGCTGATTGCTGTGGGTGTTTCACTTTTACAGGTGGACGCCCTTTTTAGTACCATATAAGTGTCAGAGATAAAGCATATCATTAGTGCTTTACCTTCTGCACTTATTTTTTTATGATAAGGGAGTAATTGGTCTGGCGAGGCGCTTTTTGGATTAACCACATCCGTCATGAAAACCGTCAACCACCCCTTATTATAAGCAGTCGTTTAAGCAGGTTGAAACCCGTAAGGTGCTTTCGTGTAACGAACTAAAATGAGTGGTAATAAGTGTGGATGGGACAATTACAAATTTATTTTGGAGGTTACAGATGATAAGTGTAGGAATTGATGTGTCAAAAGAAAAAAGTACCATATGTATCCTGAAGCCGTATGGTGAAATCGTGAGCAGGCCTTTTGAAGTCTGTCATACAGAGAAAGAATTATCCGAATTGACTTCTATGCTGCTACGTTTGAATGATGATGTTCGTGTAGTTATGGAAGCCACCGGGATCTACCATCTGCCTGTATTATGCTATCTGAAAGAAAAAGGGCTGTTTGTGGCAGTGGTCAATCCATTTGAAATGAAGGAATACCGTTGCCAGGGACTGAGGCGTGTGAAAACAGATAAGCAGGATGCTGTTACGATCTCTAACTATGGGATTGACCATTGGTATCGGCTGAGAGAATATGAAGCGGAAGAAAGCATCTACGCAGAGCTGAAGCTTTTAGGACGGCAGTACCGCCATTATATGCGGATGCGTGTGGAAAGCGTGTTGGAACTGACCCATCTTCTGGACTATACGATGCCTGGGATCAAAACGCTGCTGAAAGGCTGGAATGAAACAAATGGGAAAGATAAGCTGGGGGATTTTGCGGAAGAATACTGGCATTATGACAATATCACGAAGAAATCGGAGGAACAGTTTATAGAGAGCTATCTAAAATGGGCAAAAGAGAAGGGATACCACCAGAGCCAGGATAAAGCCGTCAAGATTTATGCGTTGGCAAAAGAAGGCATCCCCACAGTATCCTCCGATACCCCATCGACCAAAATGCTGGTACAGGAGGCAGTGCGGGTGTTACGAGAAGTCGATAACACTCTAATGACTA